>NZ_WWVR01000005.1 GCF_009883055.1 Blautia sp. BIOML-A1
AGTCGGAATTATGAAAAACAGAAGAAACGGGTTGCACTGTGTCATGAAAAGATCCGAAATCAGAGAAAAGATTTTCAGCATAAACTCAGTGCAGGTCTTGCAAAGAACTATGATGCAGTATGTGTGGAAGACCTGGATCTGAAAGAGATGGCAGGAGGACCTCATTTTGGAAAAGGCGTACATGATAATGGATATGGCCTGTTTCTGGCTATGCTGGAATATAAACTGGAGGAACGAGGAAAATATCTGATAAAAGTAGATCGTTATTTTGCATCCAGTAAGATTTGCAGTGTATGCGGAAAGAAAAAAGCCGAATTGTCTTTATCTAAAAGGCTTTATTACTGTGAATGCGGAAACAGAATGGACCGTGATATAAATGCAGCAGTAAACATCATGAATGAGGGAAAAAGAATCTTTACAGAATGTGCATGACAGCACAATAAAAAGTCCGTATCCGGACTTATAAGAATCGTGGGGCACGCGAGGATAGCTTGTAGATACTTGGCTCAGTAGAGCCATTGAGCAAGAAGCCCCCACTTCAAAATCNGCAGAAAAATTTCTGGGGATTGATTTTGCCATGCATGGGATGTGTGTATTTTCTACCGGTGAAAGAGCCGGATATCCGATGTTCTACCGGAATACAGAGAAAAAGCTTGCACGGGAACAGCGGAAACTGTCCAGATGTCAGAGAGGCAGTCGGAATTATGAAAAACAGAAGAAACGGGTTGCACTGTGTCATGAAAAGATCCGAAATCAGAGAAAAGATTTTCAGCATAAACTCAGTGCAGGTCTTGCAGAGAACTACGATGCAGTATGCGTGGAAGATCTGAATCTGAAAGGGATGGCAGGAGGACTTCATTTTGGAAAAGGCGTACATGATAATGGATATGGCCTGTTCCTGTCTATGCTGGAATATAAACTGGAGGAACGAGGAAAATATCTGATAAAAGTAGATCGTTATTTTGCATCCAGTAAGATTTGCAGTGTATGCGGAAAGAAAAAAGCCGAATTGTCTTTATCTGAAAGAATTTATTACTGTGAATGTGGAAACAGAATGGATCGTGATGTAAATGCAGCAGTGAACATCATGAATGAGGGAAAAAGAATCTTTACAGAATGTGCATGACAGCACAATAAAAAGTCCGTATCCGGACTTATAAGAATCGTGGGGCACGCGAGGATAGCTTGTAGATACTTGGCTCAGTAGAGCCATTGAGCAAGAAGCCCCCACTTCAAAATCTATGATTTAAGTGGTAGGAGCATGTCACNCTATGCTGGAATATAAACTGGAGGAACGAGGAAAATATCTGATAAAAGTAGATCGTTATTTTGCATCCAGTAAGATTTGCAGTGTATGCGGAAAGAAAAAAGCCGAATTGTCTTTATCTAAAAGGCTTTATTACTGTGAATGCGGAAACAGAATGGACCGTGATGTAAATGCAGCAGTGAACCTCATGAATGAGGGAAAAAGAATCTTTGCAGAATGTGCATGACAGCACAATACAAAGTCCGTATCCGGACTTATAAAAATCGCGGGGTACGCGAGGATAGCTTGTAGATACTTGGCTCAATAGAGCCATTGAGCAAGAAGCCCCCACTTCAAAATTTATAATTTAAGTGGTGGGAGCATATCACTTCTCCCTGTTCCGGATGATCTCTGCTAATTTTCTGCAGAACATCATTCTGTCAAGAAATATCTCAAAATAGTCATACATGGAACAGATATTTTCATCAATCTGAAGATTCAGTGCGATCACAAACTTTTTCAACGCTTGTTTATCCCCCAAAAATATGTTATGCTGAAAAAAGAATCCTGATTGCACTTTTTATTCTGTATTAAACATGGAGGTTGTTGCAATGAACTATAATCTGCCGGACCGGATTTTAAGAGAACTATCTTCTTTTGCGCAAAAATATTCCATCGATAAAATCATATTATTCGGCTCTCGTGCACGAGGCACCAATACCGAAAGAAGCGATGTAGACATTGCTGTATATGGGGGAGATTTTGACAGTTTTTACTGGGATGTAAAAGAAAAAACAAACTCTCTTCTGATGTTTGATATTGTACAGGCAGATGGATTCATTTCAAATGAACTGGAGAAAGAAATCAAAAAGGATGGTGTTGTTATTTATGAAAAAGCTTGATAACTTCTCAAACTGTCTTTCCATATTAAGAAATGCTGATTTTAAGCTTGCAGAAACGAATGATATCTACAGAACAGGCATCATAGGACAATTTAATCTGACTTTTGAACTTGCCTGGAAAGCTCTGCAGGAAATAATGAAACTCCATGGTGTTGAAGGTTCTGTGACCGGTTCTCCAAGAGAAATTTTGCAGCTTGCTTACAAAATCGGTTTTCTGAATGACTCCGCAGTTTGGTTACTGATGTTGAAAAAAAGAAACACATCCGTTCATATATATAACGAAGAAGAAATTGATGAAATGATCATGTTGATCCGTGACAGCTTTCTTCCTGCATTCACTGGCCTTGAGCAGATTCTTAAAGAAAAGCTCAACGAAGCAGAAAACACCTGGCAATAACTGAATGTTCCTGCAATGCAGAGACACTGAACATAAAAAGGGAAAGAATTCAAAGCTTATCAGCTTTAAACTCTTTCCCTCTCATCATCACATCAAAAAATCACCATATAGAATCTCCGGCAGAATGGATCATTCCTTCCTCTTCATGTACGACAATGTCTTTCCCCTCTGAGCCGCTGCCTGCATCCACAAAATAAAGGATATCTCCGCAGGCTCTCTCTTTTCCTTTGTCGGTCAGCATATTCAGCACTTTTCCCTGGAAAACCAGAGTTGCCGAACCGCCGCCGTCCAGATTATAGGCATAATCACAGTTCACATCCAGAAAAATCTGCTGCAATTCCTGATAAGTCATTCCCTGGGAACCGCCATATCCCTTACCGTCTACGACCACAAGATAATAATCTCCCGGATTTACCATTCCAACAGCTGCCCTCTGATATCGGGCAGTCTGGTGAAACTGTCCTGAAATTTCACAGGCCTTGCCATTTTCTACAAGAGTCGGTCCAAAGCAATAGGTATCCTGCACACCACGATTCAGAAGATCTTTTGTTGTCATTCCTGCTGCCGCGGTAAACATCCCTCCATCTTCTGTGACACAGAAAATGTTTCCATTTGAGCTGACATCATTGTAGACACGACCGTCTTTGATCATCGTCTTGCCTGGTGCCGGCTCCCCTGAGCCATAGGAAAACGCGCTTCCGTTAATACCAATGATTCCATCGTGGGCTGCAAGTTCTTCTGAAGTTGTCTTTCGCGGATTTCCATAGGTTCCTCCGCATAAGGCAGATTTCAATTGCTTTGTACTAAATGTCTGCACATGAGCGATCCAGTATTTCGTATATCCTGTATCTTTCTGTTCTATATTTACTTTCAGGGTATCGGTTTCATAATTCAGGTCGTCCTCTGCATTCTCCTGCTGTTCTGCCGCCAGGATCTCCCCTGTCGGATGGCAGATACTGCCACCCAGAAGCAGAGCCGAGAATACAACCGCTGCCATATATTTATATCTCATAATCTCCAATTCACTTCTTATTCCCAACTATTAAGTCAAAACCTGCGCCGTCACTGTATATCCGGCAGTTTGTCAGACTGCCGGATGTCAGAAAATTTTCAGGATGTCATTGTACATGACCACAACCATCAACGCCATCAGAAGCATCAACCCCGCAAAATGGACCATTCCTTCTACTTCCCGGTTGATTGGTTTTCTTCGAATTGCTTCGATGACCAGAAAGACCAGTCTTCCTCCGTCCAGTGCCGGAAGAGGCAGAAGGTTCATAACCCCAAGGTTTGCTGACAGAAATACTGCCATATTCAACAGGTTCATCCAGAGCATCAGTGTACCCTCGCTCTTACTCTCTTCGTAAGTCGTTCCGATCGCATCAACAACTCCCACCGGTCCGCTCAAATCTTTAAATCCAAGGCTTCCGGTAACCAGCTGCTTCAGACTCAGAAGTGTCGTACGAATCATATACTTCACTTCCAGAACACCATATTTCAGCACGCCCAGTCCACTGGTTTTCTCGTAACCAAGATTGTAAGAAAAGCCCAGCTGTGGTGTACGGTATTCCTGCGGTGTGATCGTCGCCGTATAATCCAGTCCATCACGCACATAGGTAATCTCCACCGGCTCATCAGAGAGTGGATGCTCTTTGAGATAGGCATCGTATGCTTCTCCATCTGCGATCTCCGTTCCGTTGATTGCCGTGATCGTATCTCCCGGCTGCAGACCGGCCATTTCAAGAGGCATTCCCGCGATCAGAGATTCTACTGTCATGGAAGAAGCATCCGAGCGGTTAAATCCAAGGAGATATCTCACAGATACATCTGGTGTATACTGGATTTCCTTTGTCTCGCCGTCACGGCGCACTTTCAGTATGACAGTGTCCCCCTCTTTCAGTTCATTCAGATAGCTGTAAACATACAGATCCTTCGCCAGGTCCACATGATATCCATTATACTCTGTAATAACATCTCCGGTTTCAAGCCCTGCCGTCTCTGCTGCCGAGTCCTTCTGGACATCCATGATCTCTGCCGGATCATAACCGACAAATCCTACAATGATCACGGACAGAATAAATGCAAGAATAAAATTAAATACCGGTCCTGCTGCCACAACAGAGATTCTCGCCCAGACCGGGGCTACATTAAAAGATCCCGGAAGCTCTTCCTCCGCGGTATCCTCACCGACCATCGCACAGGAACCGCCCAGAGGCAGCAGTTTCACGGAATAACGTGTTTCTCCCTTCTGGATGCTGAACAGCCTTGGTCCCATGCCAAGTGAAAACTCTGTTACACTGATTCCATTTATTTTGGCCAGAAGGAAATGTCCCAGCTCATGTATCAAAATGATTGCACTGAACATGATGATCGCAATCAGAATCTTCAATTTACCACCTGCTTTCAATCCACTGATAAGTCTCGTTTTCTACTGCAAGAATATCCTCTAACTTTGGATATTCGATTTTTTTATGTCTTTCCATAGCCTGCCCGATGATATCATAAATATCCAGGAATCTGATCTCTCGATGCAGGAATTTCTTTACTGCAAGCTCATTTGCTGCATTGAATACCGTCGGCATGGAGCCGCCCTCTCTGGAAGCCCTGATTGCCATCGGAAGTCCCAGGAAGGTCTCCATATCCGGCTCTTCAAAAGTTATCTGGCCAAGCTTCGCAAAATCAAGGCGGTCGCCGGCAAGATATCTTCTGTGCGGATAATAGAGTGCATACTGGATCGGAAGGCGCATATCCGGTGTTCCAAGCTGAGCAATGATGCCACCATCCTCAAACTCCACCATGGAATGGATCACACTCTGCGGCTGGACCACCACCTGAATATGATCAAGATCCACCCCAAAAAGCCATTTGGCTTCCATGACCTCAAGGCCTTTATTTACCAGAGTCGCGGAATCTACTGTGATCTTCTGTCCCATTACCCAGTTCGGATGCTTCAGGGTATCCTCAAGAGTCACCTTTTCAAGATCATCTCTCTTTCTGCCACGGAACGGACCTCCGGATGCCGTGATCAGAAGCTTATGTATTTCTTTGCTGTCTTCTCCATTCAGAGCCTGAAAGATCGCACTGTGCTCACTGTCAACCGGAAGGATTTTTACTCCGTACTCCTTTGCCATCGGCATGATCAGATGTCCTGCAGTTACCAGGGTTTCTTTATTTGCCAGAGCAATATCCTTACCCGCACGGATCGCCTCGATCGTAGGACGGATACCAAGCATTCCTACGATTGCTGTTACAAGGATTTCTGTTCCCGGCATGGCCGCCAGTTCAAGAAGTCCATCCATCCCTGACACTACTTTTGTATCAGTGTCCTGGATTTTCTGTGCGAGGTCTTCTGCTGCCTTCTCATCCCAGACAGCTGCCAGCTTCGGAGAAAACTCCCTGATCTGCTCTTCCAGCTTCTCAATGTTCCTCCCCGCACTGATACCCAGAACTTCAATATCCTTATTTGCACAAACAACATCCAGTGTCTGTGTTCCAATAGAGCCTGTAGAACCTAAGATTGCTATTTTTTTCATAATAACAAAATTCCTCCTTCCATCCGAAATTTATAAACCAAGAAGCATCTTTGCAAGATAAAAGATGATCGGAGAAGTAAAGATCACACTGTCAAACCGGTCCAGAATTCCTCCGTGCCCCGGTATCAGTTTGCCATAATCCTTGATTCCCCTGTTTCTCTTGATCGCAGATGCGGCCAGGTCTCCTACCATGGAGATCAGAGCTCCAACTGCACAGATCACTGCATATTCCACACCTGGTCCATGAGTGACTGCCGCATAGATCGCACCAAGTGCTGCTGCTCCGACAACACCGCCGACAGCTCCCTCTATGGATTTCTTTGGACTTAACACCGGTGCCATCTTATGCTTTCCGATCAGCATTCCCACACAATAAGCACAGGTGTCACAGCCCCAGGAGCAAAGGAAGATCAGCCATACAATAAATTTTCCTCCCTCCAGATTTCTGGTAAGAAAGATAAAAGACAGCATGACCGCCACATATACGATTCCAAAAAACGCTGACATCACCTGGTCTGCCTCATATTTGGGGTATGTGAATACATATACAAACATCAGAAGCACCAGCCCCAGAAGAACCGCCATCATTCCATATCTCTCAAAATCCAGAAGCAGAGATGCATAATACAAAACTGCACCCAGATATCCTGCCATTTCCAGAAGTCCGATTCCATCCTTATGGACTTCCATAGCCTTGTAAAGTTCCTGGATCCCGAGAAGAGAAACGCAGAGCAGAGTCACAAAGAGCACATATCCTCCGCTGATGATCGTCAGAAGCGCTGCAATTACCAGAAAGATGCCACTGATCAGTCGTGTTTTAAACATAATTACTCCTCCTTGACTCCGCCATATCTCCGGTCTCTTGCATTATATTTCTCAATCGCTTCGATCAGCTCTTTCTTATGAAAATCCGGCCACGGAACATCTGTAAAATAAAACTCTGTGTATGCAAGCTGCCACATCAGGAAATTAGATAATCTCTGCTCTCCGCTTGTTCGGATCAGAAGATCCGGATCCGGCACCCCGGCAGTATCCAGATAGTTTTCGAAGCAGGACTCATCGATCGCATCCGGTGCAACCTTGCCGTCTGCCACATCAGCCGCAAGCTTACGGATACTTCTGACAATCTCATCACGACTTCCGTAATTCAGTGCGATCTGAAAATAAAGTTCGTCATAATCCTTGGAAAATTCTTCCAACTGACGGATCTTATCCTGGATATCCGGTGCAAAAGCAGACGGATCGCCGATTATCTTGACACGCATATGATTCTTCTCGGCACTCTTCATGCACTTCTTAAGATAACTTCTGAACAGTTTCATAAGTCCCTCAACTTCTTCCCTGGAACGTTTCCAGTTCTCTGTAGAAAAAGCATAGACTGTCAGATATTTTACACCAAGATCTTTGATATCGTCACAGATCGTCTCCAGATTTGCACATCCCTTAATATGTCCGTATCCTCTGGGCATTCCCTTTGCCTTTGCCCACCTGCCGTTTCCATCAAGGATAATGGCAATATGATTTGGTACTTTCATAAGATTCTCCTCTTTTTCTCTGGTAAATTTTATACAACAGAAAGAGAGCCTTTTGCCGGCTCTCCCTCTCCTCTCAGTCCTGACCGGGATTATACAGTCAGAATTTCTTTTGCTTTGGTATCTACTGCAGCATCGATCTTCTTGATGAACTGATCTGTCAGTTTCTGTACAGCATCCTCAAGATCTTTGATTTCATCCTCAGAAACATCCTGTTTTGCAAGTTTCTTAAATGCATCATTTGCATCACGGCGAACATTGCGGACAGCAACCTTGGCTGCCTCACCTTTTTTCTTGACGTCTTTTACCAGTTCTTTACGACGCTCCTCTGTAAGTTCCGGAAGCACCAGACGGATCAGCTTACCATCATTGTTCGGATTCAGACCAAGATCAGATGTAAGGATTGCTTTTTCAATTCCTTTAATCAGGCTTGCTTCCCATGGCTGGATCTGAATCATACGTGCTTCCGGTACAGTGATGTTTGCCACCTGCTGGATCGGTGTCGGGCTTCCATAATAATCTACAATGATCTTGTCAAGAATATGCGGATTCGCACGTCCTGCACGGATCGTTGTCAGCTCCTCCTCAAAGCCTTTCAGTGTCTTGGTCATCTTCTGCTCATATTTCTGAACTCTTTCATCCATTTGTCAAATCTCCCTTTTATGATGATTTATTTTATACAGCTAACTGTTCTGTTCACTGACGGTTACTTATACAGTGTTACTGCTCACTCCGTTTAAAGAACTATACAGTTACTTTTGTACCGTTGAATTTACCGTGAACAGTATTGATAATACTGTTTTCTTCTTCAAGTCCGAAAACAAGCATCGGCATTTTCTGCTCCAGGCACATGATAGAAGCTGTAAGGTCCATAGCTGCCAACTTCTTGTCAACAACCTCCTGAATGCTGATCTCATCGTATTTTACAGCATTTGGGTTCACCTTCGGATCGCTGTCATAGATTCCGTCCACTGCTTTGGCAAGAAGAATTGCCTCTGCCTCGATCTCAACAGCACGAAGTACCGTTGCTGTATCTGTAGAAAAATACGGATGGCCTGTACCGCCTGCAAAGAACAGAACCTTACCCTGTGCAAATCCTTCCTCCACTGCATCCTTTGAATACAGGCTGGTAAATGCACCACATACAAACGGTGTGAAAATCTCTGTGCGAAGTCCGAGATATCTGCAGATATCGGAAACATAGATACAGTTCATAACTGTAGCCAGCATACCGATCTGATCTGCCTTGTTACGGTCGATTGTTTCACTGGTACGTCCTCTCCAGAAGTTTCCTCCACCGATAACGATTCCTACCTGTGTTCCCTCTTCTACGATCGTACGGATCTGCTTTGCAACGGCAATGACTGTAGCCTCATCAAATCCCTTCTTTTCTGCTCCCGCCAGAGCTTCTCCGCTTAATTTCAGTAAAATTCTCTTCATATTGTTTATCCTTTCCCCCGATGCATCCGCACCAGTATTTCTTTGTACGTTTCTCTGAGCGAACCGCTACTGTTCTTTACCATACACCTGTAACGATTTCGTTTCCGTCAGGATCTACAGTTGTTGAAACCGTGAAATTATTATAATAATAATATCCGCTTGTGCCATTGTCCGGATCCTCATCATATTCTGAGGAAACCGAATCCCCGATTGCAGAAATCAGATCATCCAGAGATTTGCCGATATAGTCTTCTGCAGTCTGGATCGTAGAATCTGTCGGTCTTGTATCTGTGTTATCATCACCGTCGTTATTATTATTGTTGTTATTGTTATCATCATCTGAAGGTGCCTGTGTTGGCTCCGGATCTGATGCCTCCGGGGTCGGGGTCGGATCCTCACTGTCCTGCTCCGGAGTCGGAGTCAGATCTTCACTGTCTGAATCCAGTCCCAGTCTCTTCTTAACCTCATTTAATGTAGAAACTTCCTTCGTGGCATTTGTTGTAAGATAAGTTGCATACGGAATTGCATCCTCACCCTTTCCATCCATACGCAAAGTGATCTGCTTTATGGATGCCAACGGAAGATTTCTGAAGAAGCACTCGTTTGCATCCTCATCGGTGTAGGTAATGCGGATATCATAAGTTGTTTTTGCTGAGGACGGCTTTTGATAATAATAAATCGCATTTTCACCATTCTTCAGTGTAAACATGCCATTTACAAGATCATTGCCCCATTCATCTGTACTGTCATCCTCGTCTTCATCCTCAGAGGCATCTGTCGGTGTCTCTCGAATATAAATAGCAGCGATTTCTGAACCGGTGCGGTTTACAATGGCAAGCTTAGATGCTGTCGCAGTCTTCTCACCAATTACATTCTTCTCCGTCGTTTCTTCCATATTTACAAGCTCTATCGTAACTGTAGGCGTCGCCTGAGGAGTTTCAGTAGGCGTTACCTGGACTGGCGTCTGTTCTGTTGTGTTCTTCTTGCCGCATCCTGTTGCTGCTATAAGCAGTACAGCAAATCCTGCAATGGCCAAATAACGTTTTTTAAACATATCTATCCCTCCTGTTTCCTATTACGCATTATTCTGTGATGTCATGATTCATCTATCCAAATCTTCATATAGTTACAGTTATCTTTAATTATACAGAGTCTCAGATTCTTGTCAACCAAATGTCTCAAAATTCATACAATTTTTAAAGTTACAGATTTTTAACCTTAAACTCTCTCTCTGCTTCCCGGCGCTGATCTTTTTTGGCAATATCCTGTCGCTTGTCATATAATTTCTTACCACGTGCCACGCCGATCTCAACCTTCACAAGGCTTCCCTTGAAGTATACCTTCAGAGGGACCAGGGTAAGCCCCTTCTCCTGAAGTTTTCCCTCAATCTTATTTATCTCATATCTGTGCAGGAGCAGTTTGCGCACACGCAGCGGATCCTTATTAAAAATATTTCCCTTTTCATAAGGGCTGATATGCATACCGTAAATATATACCTCGCCCCTCTCCACACGGATAAAGGATTCCTTGATACTGCACTTACCCATGCGAAGAGATTTTACCTCTGTTCCGGCCAGAGAAATACCTGCCTCATAGGTATCTTCTATAAAATAATCATGAAAGGCTTTTTTGTTGTTGGCAATCAGCTTGATTCCTGTTGTTTTCGCCATAAAATCCTCCTTTACTCGACAACGGTAAAATCTACCGTTCTTCTCAGAGCATCTGCATCGGCCACCCGAACTCTGACCTTCTGTCCAAGATGATAGACCTTTTTGCTTAATTCTCCGCTTAACTCATATGTCTCTTCATTATAGGAATAATAATCATCTCTAAGACTTGTCACATGAACCAGTCCCTCAACTGTATTCGGAAGCTCCACATAGAAGCCATAAGCGGTTACTCCTGAGATAATACCTTCGTATTCTTCCCCGAGATGGTAGGACATATATTCCGCTTTCTTGAGGCGGTCTGACTCCCGCTCTGCCTCCTGTGCTCTTCTCTCACATACGCTGGACTGTTCGGCAACGGTCTCAAGTATTTCCCTGTAATGCTCTGTCTTTCCCTCTCTCTGAAGTCTTCCCCTTATATTATCACGAATGATACGGTGAATCTGTAAATCCGGATATCTTCTGATCGGAGATGTAAAATGACAGTAGTATTTCGCTGCAAGACCAAAATGTCCGCTGCACTGCGTCGTATATTTTGCCTGCTTCATTGTCCGAAGAGTTAGTCTGCTGATCATGGTTTCGTTCGGAAGACCATGGATGCTTTCCAGAATCTCCTGGATTTCCTTTGGGGTGATTTCTTCCCCTGCCTTCTGTACCGAAACACCCTGATTTCGAAGAAGTGTCAGAAGACTTTCCACACGCTCAGGATCCGGTGTTTCATGGGTACGATATACAAACGGGTAATCACCCTGACAGTACTCCCTGGCTACCGTTTCATTGGCCATCAGCATAAAATCCTCTATAATCTCTGTCGCCACATTTGCTTCATACGGCTGCACATCGATTGCCCTGCCCGCACCATTAAGTGTGATCTTGCTCTCCGGGAAATCAAAGTCGATCGAACCTCTGTGATGTCTCCGGCTCCTGAGAAGTTCTGAAAGCTCTTTCATCAGGAAAAACATCGGTACAAATTCTTCATATTCACGCTTTGTCTCTGTATCTCCATCCTCTAAAATACAGCGAACCTGTGTGTAGCTCATCCTGCGGTCTACACGGATGATCGTTTCTAAGATTTCGTGCGAAACCACCTGTCCGCTCCTGTCAATATCCATAAGACAGCTTAAAGTCAGTCTGTCTTCTCCTTGGTTCAGAGAACAAATGCCATTGGACAGTCTCTCAGGAAGCATCGGGATCACGCGATCTGCAAGATAGACACTGGTTCCTCTCTTAAGAGCCTCTCTGTCCAGTGCGCTTCCTCCCTGAACATAATTGCTTACATCTGCAATGTGGACTCCGAGATGATAAATATCCCCTTCTTTTGAAAGAGAAATCGCATCGTCAAGATCCTTTGCATCCTCTCCGTCAATGGTTACTGTCTGGAGATGTGTAAGATCGGTTCTGCCATCCCGGTCAGCATCGAGTACGTGATCCGGCACACGCTGTGCCTGTGTGATCACCTTCGGTGGAAATTCAGACGGAATATTAAAGCTCTTTACGATTGCCAGGATATCCGTTCCAGGAGCATTGATACTTCCCATATCCTCCTTGATCCTGCCCTCCGGCTTGTGCCTCTCATCACCGTAATCAATAATTTCCGCAACAACCTTATCTCCATCACGGACTCCCTTTGAGTTCTTGGCCGCGATGTAGATATCCTTTGCATATTTCTGATTATCACAGAGCACAAATCCATAATCCCGTTCTCTCTGGAAGGTACCGACGACCTCTGTCGTGCCACGCTCCAGGATTTCAATAATTTTGCCTTCCTGACGCTTCCCTCCGCCGTTTTTTTCCTTCACAAGAACCCGCACCGTATCCTGGTGCATAGCAGTTCCCACCGCATTTGCCGGTATAAAGATATCATCCTCTTCATCCTCAAGCTCTACAAAGCCGAAGCCCTTCTGGTTGCCGATGAACATTCCCTCTTTAACCAGACCTTTCTTTTCAAGTTCTCTGAGATCTCTTTTCTTTAATTTAAATTTATTCTTGTCTGTCTTTTTTTGTTTGGAAAATTTCTTTTTCTTTTCCCAGATTTTCTTTCTGCCCACTTATGTGCTCCTCTATTATGAAAAAAAAGCACTCTTGTAATTTATACAAGAGTGTTTCCTTTGATTTCGTAACTGTTCAGTACCCTCACAGTCACGAGTCAAAATGCATTCCAAATCACCTTCGGTGATGGCATTTTGCCTTGTATGTCTCGGGATTTTGGCAAAAAATACGCCAAAACACCTCGTGGGATACTACCTTCTGAATAGTTACTTGATTTCTAAAAATTCATATTTAAAACAGCTGCCAGTATAAAAAATAACACTGCCATGATCGTAGTTGCTCTCACAAGTCCGCCTTCCATGGAACGTCCCTTGTTTCTTCCCCAGTATGTATCTGCGGCACCGGAAATTGTTCCACCCAGACCCTGCTGCTTGCCTTCCTGCATCAGGACAACAACAGTCAGTGCAATACAATCTATAGCAAAAATAATAGTCAGTATCGTTCTTAAAATCTGCACCTCGGTTACACCTCCTAATCAACTGCAAAATATTGTACCATACTGCCCTTTGAATTTCAACCGTTTTCGAATAAGTTTCAGGGCAAAAAATCCGATTCTGTGCTCTGCAGACAGAATCGGATGTTACTGTTCACTCCGTTCACAGCAACTCTGCCTGTGAACAGTTACAATCTGATCCCTGTAATATCCATTTCAGCTTTCTGATTTCTCTTTTGGAAATGGATTTTCATAAATTGCAGTTTCCGCAAGCATCTCACTGATCCTGAGAAGCTGATTATATTTTGCATTCCTGTCCGACCGGCATGGTGCACCGGTTTTGATCTGTCCTGCTCCGACTGCCACCGCAAGATCCGCGATAAACGAATCTTCGGTTTCCCCGGATCGATGTGAGATGATCGTCCGATACCCCGCCTGCTGAGCCATTTTGACAGCATCGATCGCTTCGCTTAATGTTCCGATCTGATTTACCTTGATCAGAATCGCATTCGCTGCCTGAAGCCTGATCCCACAGGCAAGTCTCTTGACATTTGTCACAAAAAGGTCGTCCCCTACAAGCTGGATTCTGGAACCAAGACGCTCTGTCATTGTCTTCCATCCTTCCCAGTCATCTTCCTGAAGACCGTCCTCGATAGATATGAGCGGAAATTTTTCCAGCAGTTTCTCATAATACTCTATCATTTCTTTCGCATCCCTGAGAATCTCCCTGTCTTTCATCTTGCTTTCACCCGGGAAGCGGTATACTCCCAGCTCTTCATCGTACAGTTCACTTGCAGCTGCATCTATAGCGATAAAAATATCCTTTCCTGGTTCATATCCTGCCTTTTCAACCGCTTCCACAATCATTCTCAGAACCTCTTCGGAGTCTTTAAGGTCCGGTGCAAAACCGCCTTCATCTCCGACTGCTGTAGAAAGTCCCTTTTCTCGAAGAAGGATTTTTAGAAACTGATAGATTTCCACACACATTCGAA
The DNA here is from genome assembly GCF_009883055.1 of Blautia sp. BIOML-A1. GTDB lineage: Bacteria > Bacillota > Clostridia > Lachnospirales > Lachnospiraceae > Blautia_A. The sequence goes on from NZ_WWVR01000005.1 coordinate 14,192, forward strand.
TCCCGTCCTCAAAGCTTCCGGCACCACAGGGCATGATCATAAATTCCTGCAGATCAACGGTATTATCCGCGTGTTTTCCTCCATTCATAATATTCATCATAGGAACAGGGAGTTTTTTCGTATGACAGCCTCCCAGATATTGATACAGCGGGATCCTCAACGCCATTGCCGCCGCTCTTGCAATTGCCATGGATACTCCCAGTACAGCATTGGCTCCTGTACTTGCTTTATTTTCTGTTCCATCTGCCCGTATCAGAAGTTCATCGATTCGCACCTGATCCAGTGCATTTTCTCCTACAATCACTTCTGCAAGTCTTGTATTTACATTTTCCACTGCTTTTTGTACGCCAAGGCCAAGATAGCAGCCTTTTTCTCCATCCCGAAGTTCTATTGCTTCAAACCTTCCCGTCGATGCCCCGGAAGGCACGATCGCCCTCGCCGTATATCCCTCAATTCCAATGATTCCCTCTCCTACAGTGGCCTCCACCTCTACGGTAGGAACTCCTCTGGAATCCAGAATCTGTCTTGCATGAATCCTGCGTACAGGTAAATAACGCAGCATGAGAATACCTCCTTCATTAAATGATACGGATAGTTTTCCCTCAGACTTCTGTTTCTATGCAGGAGCCATCCTGTTTTATTCCTTGCGTATTTTCTGATAATTGCATTTTATTTTTATTGTTTGCAGTATACAAAATATTTTATTTAAAATTTTTATTTTTTATTGTTGACATTTCAAGTTTTATCTGTTATATTAAGTACATAAAACAAAGGAACGAAAACAAAAAACAAACAGAAAGGCGTGAGACCACCGAAAACTTAAATGAACTACCCTATTTTAAGAAAGGAAGGTACAGACCACCAGAAACGTAAATCTTAATACATCATAATTTAAGAAAGTGAGGTACGGACCACCAGAAACATAATCTTATAACAATTCCAGAAGTTTTATAAAAAAACAGGAGGTACGTTCCATTGGACAATGAACAGTAAAAGAGCCACCAGATTAAATCATTCATCTGATGGCTCTATTTTTTTGCCCTTGCGCATATATTAAATCAAAAGTCCGCCGGAGATTTCCATGCTATCTTATGTTTCTCGTTTCCTTCGCCGCCTGAAAAACTCCTTTTTTCTTCGCTTTCTTCTTCTGATGGTCACTGCCTTTATTCTTGGCAGTATGCTGGGTGTTTTCACCGGGCAAATTCCCCGTTCCCAAGAAACTTCTTCTGCTGCTCAGTCCACGGGCTGGGGATTAAGCTTTCAGGAGGAGGGGAAGCGTCCTGCCGGAAACGCCTCCATCGATGATCTTAAACAGTACAATGCCTACTATGCCAGTGATACAGACCAGAAAATCATTTATCTGACCTTTGATGCCGGATATGAAAACGGAAATACTCCGGCAATCCTTGATGCACTGAAAAAGCATCAGGCACCTGCTGTCTTTTTTGTAGTCGGCAATTTTATAAAAGATAATCCTGATCTGATCAGACGCATCCTGGCAGACGACCACATCATAGGGAATCACACTATGACACATCCCGATCTGCCACAGATTTCCTCAATGGACGCTTTCCAAAAAGAACTTCAGGATGTGGAAGAATTATATACCTCGCTGACCGGGGAGGCTATGACAAAATTTTACCGTCCTCCACGCGGTATCTACAACACAGAAAACCTCTCGATGGCAAAAGAACTGGGATACTCCACCTTTTTCTGGAGTCTTGCCTATGTCGACTGGATCCAGGATCAGCAGCCCTCCAGAGAAGAAGCTTTTCAGAAACTGCTGACGCGCATTCATCCCGGAGCAATTGTCCTCCTTCACAACACTTCTTCCACCAATGCCGAAATTCTGGATGAACTTCTTACCAAATGGGAAGAAATGGGTTATGAGTTTCATTCTTTAAAAGAACTGACCGGGGTATGATCCCCGGCCAGTCATTATTTCTGTTTTTCGATTGTATGAAGATCCTCTTTGATCTGAGAGCTGGAAATCTCAGGCGTACGCGGCAGATAAACAACCTCACAGCCCTCTTCCTTAAGAAAATCAAACTTTCCTTCCCAGTCATCTCCCATGACAAACGTATCTACATGATATTCTTTTACATCGGAACGCTTCTGCTCCCAGTTTTCTTCCGGAATCACAAGATCCACATATCGAATTGCCTCCAGAAGCTGTTTTCGTTTTTCGTAGGAAAAATAACATTTCTTCTGCTTTTCGTTCCAGTTGAACTCATCTGTAGAAAGGCCAACGATCAGATAATCTCCAAGCTGTCTGGCACGACGCAGAAGATTAATATGTCCATAATGAAGCAGATCAAACGTTCCGTATGTGATTACTCGTCTCATGTTATAAGATTCCTCTCTGATTTCAATGATAGATCAGGAATTTAATTTCCTGATACAATAGTCATAAATACGAAGAGTTGTTTCCGTTGAATAATGAAGTCCGTCATTCACACCTGTATTAAACCGGTTGCTGATCCATCCATATTTCTGCAGATTTGTACAGGTATTAATGTAAGTGAAAGAACGTTTGCTGCCATTACACAACTTCTGATAGATTGTCTTATTAAAAGAAGCAATCTGTGCTTCTGTCCGCACATATCCTGCATTTGCTCTGATCACAGCACTGTTTACCGGATTCACTGACAGATAATACATCTCACAGTTATAGTTCTTCTTCAGATTAGTTGCCACGGCTTTCATGTAGCTCACATATCCGTTAATATTCTGCAGATCATTGACTCCAAGATTTATGATTACTGCTTTCCTGGTATTTCTGGACTGTCTGGCCAGTTTACGTACCAGTTCTCTGTATCCTGTTTCTTTGAACCAGGTGAGTCCCTGACCGGTTTCGCATACAAAATCTACATTTGAAGGAGCAGAATTTCCCAGAGCCCTCTCCATAAAAACAGTTCTTGAGTCGCCTACAAAATAAACCATCTCATGTTTCGTTGGTTTTCTGATAGAGGACGGTGCCCGATCCTGTTTCACGGAAAATATAACCATATAATAATTTCCTGTTTTGGTAGGAATCTTATCTCCTGCCTTATATTCAGGATCTGTTGTCTTTCCTTTCGTACGTGACCAGCCCAGACACATATTCGCACTGTTAAGGTTCACTGCCGGGAAAGTTGCATTTCCGGAACTGGTATCCATAACCTTCCACATCGTTCCATCATATTTACGCAGATTAACCCCGGAGATTTTCTTTCCGACAATATAAAATTTCATATTGCCGCTTACACGTATGTTATCTCCCTCTTTTATGACTTTCTTTCCATTCACGGATGTACTCCAGCCGAGGAATTTATATCCGACTGCATTTGGATACAAAGGTGCTGACAGTATCTGCCCCTTATATGCCTGTTCCCGAAGACTGACATACTCCTTGTTTCCATTCATGGTATAATACCGTACTGTATAAAGCTTATAATAACGCAGACAGAACTTTGTGTTTTTGGTGATCTTAACGCGTCTTCCAACAGAATACTTCAATTCTTTGTTTCCGTTCTTCTCCACCCACACGCATTTATAACCAGAACGTGTTACCTTAGGAAGTTCTATATAACTTCCCTTGTCTACGGTTTTGGCCCATTTACGGAACGTATCATTGGAAACTACACCATTGGAATTTGCAAAGACAACCTTGCATTTCTTCGTGTTAGCAGCCTCGACTGACATCGGTCTGCTGCCTGCCAGAAACAGAATTCCGAACAACAACGTTAAAAAAACAATTCCTTTCCACCTGTTCATCGTGGCTTTTCTCATAAAAAAACTCCTTACTTATGTTTCATCCATAAAAATCATAGTCTTCCTTTATTTACGAGTTTTACTATAACAGCTTTCCGGAATGGTTGCAATATAATTTTCATTAGAATTTCATATTTTTGTCACATTTTATTACTGTTCACTCCATTGCCGTAAGCTAATCAGAGTTCGTTCTCACACATCGCAAGTGCAGAGGCAATCACCGCATCCATATCATAATATTTGTATTCGCCCAGACGACCGCCAAAGATTACCTTCTCTTCCTTCGCAGCAAGACCTCTGTATTTCTCATACAATGTTCCGTTTTTCTCGTCATTTACCGGATAATACGGTTCATCTCCCGGTTTCCATTCAGAACTGTACTCCCGGCTGATCACTGTTTTAGGGATATCCTGTCCCTCATCATCCTTGCCGAATTCAAACCATTTATGTTCAATGATCCTGGTCCACGGAGTTTCTGCATCCGTGTAATTGACTGCTGCATTTCCCTGGAAATTCGGTGTATCAAGAAGTTCTGTCTCAAATCGTACAGAACGGTATTCCAGATATCCCATCTGATAGTCAAAGTATGCATCGATCGGTCCTGTGTAAACCACCTTATCGGCAAGTGCATCCCACTCATCCTTTTTCTCAAGATAGTCTTCCTCCAGACGGACTTCAATGCCCTCCAGCATATTCGCAACCATCTTCGTATATCCACCCATCGGAATTCCCTGATACAATGCATTAAAATAATTGTTATCAAAGGTCAGACGTACCGGCAGTCTCTTGATGATAAAAGCCGGAAGCTCCTGACAGCTTCTTCCCCACTGCTTCTCTGTATATCCTTTGATCAGTTTTTCGAAGATATCTCTTCCCACAAGGGAAACAGCCTGTTCTTCGAGATTCTTTGGCTCTGTGATACCTGCTTCACGCTTCTGCTCTTCAATCTTGGCAGCTGCCTCCTGTGGTGTCACCACACCCCACATTTTATTGAAAGTATACATATTAAACGGAAGGGAATACAACTCTCCATGATAATTTGCTACCGGGCTGTTTGTAAAACGATTAAACTCCGCAAACTGTGTGATATAATCCCATACTTTTTTGTTGTTGGTATGAAAGATATGTGCACCATATTTATGCACATGAATCTTCTCCATGTCTTCTGTATATACATTTCCGGCAATGTTTGGACGCTTGTCGATAACAAGTACTGATCTGCCTGCTTTTTTCGCTTCATGCGCAAATACAGCGCCATAAAGACCTGCTCCTACTACCAGATAATCGTAATGTTTGTTCATGAAACCAATCCTCCTGTGAAATTTATAATGCAGACACCTTTTGCATCTGCATATTACATCTGCCATCTCCTGAATACGAAAAATAATTATTTCTTATTCTTCTTTAATCTGATCTTAACCTGTCTTGGAAGATACATAATTGCCTTTCCTACCTTCCAGGTTGTTGAACTTTCCAGTTCTTCTACACGCTTTTTCATTTTAACATTTGTATTTGAACAATATGTCATATAGAAAACTTCCGGGTCTGCGAGGAGCAAGTCCAGTTTTTCTCTGTCTGCCTTCGTAAAAATATCTCTGTCGAGTTCACCGATTTTCTCAGCCTCTGTCAGTTCATCACAGATATCCTGCACGTACTGTTTTTTGAAACGAACATTGATTCTGTTTAATGTGAAGATATAGTTCTGGAATTTCTTTAATGTATAATGGTATTTGAATCTGTCCCACAATTCAGGATCTTTGCTCAGAATTCCCTTAATATATTTGTATTCCTCATTCATACAATATACCTTTTCCGGACTGTTTACGGAGGAATTCGGGTTGTCTCTTCGATTCATATAATACGGCTTGTCCAGGATCATAGCTCTTGAAGCAAAGCAGAATGTCTGGATCCAGAAGCCATTATCCTGGAAAGAAGCTCCTGGTGTCTCATGATGACGGATATTGTATTTTCGCAGGAAATCATTTTTGTAGATACCACTCCATGTATTCATGACATAACGAAGAGCTTCCGGTGTATTGCTTGGATTAAATACAACATTATAATCCTCTTTTGTTCCTGTCAGATGATTGTACACAAGTTCCATATTTCCATTTGGAGCTGTCTTGAAACGGAAGAAATCTGCCTTTACAAAATCAAGCTCATATTCTTTTGCTTTAAGATACAGATCTTCATACATATCAAGCGGAACATAATCATCCGGCTCGACAATACCTACATATTCACCGGTTGCACGTTCCAGACCAATGTTCATTCCAATCCCATAACCTTCATTTTTCTTGTCAACAACAATGATACGCGAATCATTGTCTGCATATCTGCTGAGAATCTCCATGGAACTGTCTGTTGAACCATCGTTGATGCAGATGATCTCAATATCTTCCAGAGTCTGTCTTACTATGCTTTCCATGCATTCTTCAAGGTAATCTTCCACATTGTATATAGGCACGATAATAGAAACTTTAGGATTTTCTGTTTTTACAAGGAATTTCTTCTGTAAATATTTTCTCTTTTCCGGTTTGGAACCATTCTTAATCTCAAATTCTTCAAAACTGTTCATACAAATCTCCTGATATTTTTTATATATTTTTTCATCGTAAAAATAACTTTTTTCTTTACCTTTAATTCCAAGCTTCTCAAAACCAGTTTCTTTCAGTTCATTATATAATAATTCTCTGGCCTCTGGATCTTTGATGGAAGCCAGATTATATACGCATCCGGATGCAGCCTTGTTCACAAAACTTCGTTCTACCTCCGCATACATTCCATGCTCTTCAAGGAACTGACGCACTGCATAAAATGCCTTAAGGAAATCCAGTGGAAATCTGTAATTTGTAGACTGACAGTTGTTTTTGATTCCTATACGATAATATACCAGTTTTTTCTCGAGAAGCGTAATTCTCTCTGCCAGCATCATACAGGATGCAACAAAGAACAGATCATTCGTTCTGAAAATTTCCTGGAATTTGATTCCATTCCGTTTTACCAGATCATGACTGATAAGTTTGTTCCATGCCCAGTTCTGAAAGGAATCAAGAATATGCTCCGGCATATCTTTGTAAGAAAAAACCTCCTTGCGGGGAGCATTTTCTTTCCGGAAAGATCCCTTGTCAAAATATGTCTCATGCGTTGTATCATTATAACGCATAATCTGATATATGCAGATTTCTGCCCTTGTTTCCTGACACCTTCTGTAACTCTCCTCGAGAAGTCCTGACGCAAAGAAATCATCCGAATCAAGAAATGAAAGATACTCTCCGGTCGCAATTGCCAGCCCCTTATTTCTTGCTGCGCCTGCTCCCATATTGTGCTGTGTAAGCACCTTGACTCTGCTGTCCGCTTTCTCATATTCATGCAGGATTTCCAGAGATCCATCCGTCGACCCGTCATCTACACAGATAAGTTCCAGATCTCGAAGTGTCTGATTCAGAATGCTGTCTATACATTCCCGAAGATATTTCTCTACATTGTATACCGGAATGATCACCGATACTTTTACTGCCATTTTCCTTCCTCCAAACATTCATTTTCTACAATCTCTGTTCTCAGTCTCACCATGATATCACATTATATTTATTTTGAGAACAGAAGCATTCTTATCGTCCGAATTTTCTCATCACTTTATGTGCCAGTGAGGATAGTCTTTCTTTCGGATTTTTATTTTTATTTTCTTTTTCAGCGTTTTTGGCTCTGGCTACCCAGTATGATTTTTCCTGTTTTAGTTTCTGAACCTCCAGAAACAGATATTCTCCTGCTGTGCATTGCATCATATTCCGATAGATTTCGTATTTTTTGCTGTTATAGGAGTAGCACTCTTCTTCTTTGAAATCTGTCAGATCAAACTCCTCAAAAAATTCCTGCTTCATCCGTTCATACACCTTGCAAAAGGCTTCCCCTGATTTCAGGGAGCACAAATTATAGATTCCGACACCAAACGCAAGGTTCCGAAAGCTGCTTCGCAGTTCTTCGTAAATCTGCAGTTCTTCGAATTTAAGCTTCAATGCCTTTAATGCCTCATACCAGTCCCAGGGACTTTTGACATTATTTGCCTGAAGACTGCTCCCCGACTGCCGATAATTTACAAACACCTCCTGCACGACTGTAATCTTTTCTGCAAGTGCCAATGCCATAAAGATAAAATAAACATCATTGCTTCTATGCAGCGGCATAAACTGAAGCTGATATTCATCGATCAGACTCTTCCTGATCAGTTTATTCCACGGACATCCTGTGGTGATATTCAAAATGTAAGGAAAACTTCTGCCCTTAAACGGAATACTTTCCGGAAGATAATCTTTCTGGATAATGTAATCAATCTCTTTATATACCTTTGTTCTCTCATTATAAAGTCTGGCATCAAAGAGACAAATATCTGCCTGATCTTCTTCAGCCTTTTCAAAGGTCTTCTTCAGCATATCTCTCTCAAAAAAATCATCTCCGTCAAGGAACAGACAATATTTCCCCTCTGCCCGCTTAATTCCCTCGTTGCGCATAACTCCCGCCAGGCCACAATGCGGCATCTCTATCAGTCTGATCCTCGGATCTGTCTTCATATGTTCCCGGATTCTGTCGACTGTGTGATCCAGCGAACCATCATCTACACAGATTACTTCAAAATTGTCAAAGCTCTGTGCCTGAAGACTGTCCAGACACTGATCAATATATTTTTCGACATTATAAACAGGAATAATAACGGAAATATCTCGTTTATTATCCCTTTCCTCCTCGTCCTTCATAGATCTCTCCTTGCTTTTTCTATATATAGGTGTATATAGTATAACATAGACTGTATACATTTTACAATTTATTTATGAATCTCTGAACAATATTAAATATCTTTTATGTTTTTATAATTTTCCGGTTCATTTCAACATTTTATGATATGATACAGATATCTTAAACGAGGAGATCGTATTATGAACCATAAATCTGAAACATATTCTTTTAAATTTTCTGTCATCACCGCTGTATATAATGTGGCTTCCTATCTGTCTGAAGCCATCGAAAGCATCCTCTGTCAGGATATTGGTTTTAAGGATTCTGTTGAATTAATTCTTGTTGATGACGGATCCACTGATTCTTCCGGTAAAATCTGCGATCACTATCAGACTTTATACCCGGATAATATCAAAGTACTGCACAAGCCAAACGGAGGGGCCGCCTCTGCCAGAAACGCTGGAATTGCCCTTGCATCCGGAAGGTACCTGAATTTTCTGGATGGAGATGATAAACTTTCTCCCTGCACCCTGTCTGCAGTATATCACTTTTTTTCCACAGTCGATGATCAGATCAGCCTTGTATCTGTTCCTATCCAATTTTTTGAAAAAAAAGAAACTGCTCATCGGCTGAATTACAAATACAAAGACGGCAAAAACCAGATCATAAATCTGAATACCCAGTATTCTTATGTACAGATGTCTATTGCCTCTTCTTTTATAAAACGCGAAGTACTTAATGAACATTCCTTCGACACTTCACTTCGCTATGCAGAAGATGCGAAGGTAATCATGCAGCTTCTTCTGGAACACCCATACTATGGAATCGTTCCTTCCGGCTGCTATTATTATCGTTTCCGAAACACACAGAATTCTGCCCTGAACGGAACAAAACTGCACAAAGAATGGTATCTGGACTGCCTGAAAGACTATCTTCTGTGGGCTCTTCAGACTGCCAGACAGAAATATGGTTCGATTCCGCTTTTTGTACAATATAATGTCATGTATGATCTTCAGAGTCGTTTTGGTGTGCCTGAAATACCTGCATCCATCCTGTCACCAGATGAACATGAAGAATTCCGAACGCTTCTGAGAGAAATTCTCCGATCCATTGATGATAAGATCATTCTACAGCAGAGAAATCTTTCCCGCGAACAGAAAGATTATATTATATCCCTCAAACACGGCAAAGGCAGCCTGAAACACTGTAGCAACGATATTTTTTTCCAGTATGACTGTTTAAAGCTTTATCCTGCCTCCTCCTACCTTCTGAAATTATTTCATGCTGAAATTTCAGACAACAATTTAAAACTTACAGGTGCTGTAAAATTCAACAGAAGATTTCCAAATCCTTCTGCACTTTATGTCCGGCTGCACGGTTTACTGAAGACTCATACTTTTCCCTGTGACTGGTCTGCAGATACATCTTCTGATTTTATCTTTGACGGGACTCTTCTGTCTCAGTTCCTGAACTTCGAAGTCAGAATTCCTCTGCGGCTGCTCCGCAGACAAACCCGCTTACAGTTCTGTATGACATGTGATGAGCATTCCGTAATATTTAAAAATCTCCGCGACGAGCCAGGATTCCCGGATATATTGTCCTCCTCCAAAAACTCCTATCAATTTTGTGTTGACTCCGATTCATTATTTTTAAAGAGGCAACAAATATAAATTTAAAAAGTCCTGCAATCTGCCAAGATTAATTCTGGAGATTGCAGGATTTTTTCAAAAATAATCCTGTAATGTTTTTTTCAGAAATCTGGCGGAGGGCTGTTCCACCAGATAGTAAGTCAGAATTCCCAATGCTGCTGTCAAAAAAACAGACGTTGCAATCGCTGCTACCGGATAATCATAGAGAAAATCTGTATTTTTCCAGAGTGTTCTCTTAAGAATCGCAAATGCGACTTCCTGCATGACATAAATAGAATATGCATATTTTCCCGGAAAGCCAACAAATTTATAATCTGTCAGTCTGGAAACGATGCCTTTTCTTGTCAGAAGGCAGGCCAGAAATATCGGAAAAAGGATTACCACAATAAACTGATTCTCGTACGCCTTCCTGCTGTAAAAGAAATCAACCAGCAGCATGGATAACGTCAGGATTTCAAGAGCAGAAATAATCCAGAATCCTCTGTTATCCGGCCTTTCCCTCGATGATTTCTGTTGTTTCCATCTCTCTGTAATATCCGTCCATTCTATTGCAAACATATACCCCAGACCGATTCCTGCCACAGCACGCGCCATTCCGAGATTGATAATACCGTGGAACATTGTCCTTCCAAATCCACCATCCATGGCATTGATATTGATCTCATATCCAAAATAGATCAGCATACAGATCAGAAGTTTCATCTTTGAAGAATTATGAAAACATTTGTATAATACAAAATAAAATATCTCTACAACAAAAAATGCCGACACATACCAGTTCAGACCCTGCCAGTCAGTTGCAAGTCCACTGGACTGAAGAAACAAAAGGTCTACAAAAGATGCATAAATGGATTTTCCAAAAAATACTGCCGAAATAATAATAGAACATGCCAGTGCAGGCCATAAGCGGATCACTCTTCTTATAACAAAACTCTGCGTTGTCATATCCGGATGTTTCCGTATCGTATGATAAAGGAAATAACCCGATATGATAAAGAAACATTCCACAATATATTTCGCATACTTCGACTGCTCTGCAAGCCTCAGATACAAATCACATCCACCTGTATAATCCATCATAAATGAATGAAGCAGATGGAAATACACAATACATATGGCAAAAGCAAAACGAAGAAATTCTATGTTATAATACTTCTGTTTTCTTTCCATATTTCTCTGCAATCTCTATCAGTTCCTCTGCCCGTCGTTCAAAGGAATATTCTTTTTTTATCATTTCAAATTGTTCAAGTGCCTTTTCTTTTAAAGAGGAATATTCTTTTTCTGCTTTCTGAACGCAGGCATCAAATTCTTCTTTGGTTTCATAATAAAGAACCGCGTCCGGAAATATCTCTTTCATTTCAGGACAACCATCCGAAATAACAGGCAGTCCACATGCCAGTGCATCAAATACCCGATTATTAATAATCTGATATTCCAGCATGTCTTTCCAGTGATCATTTAGAGTTACTTTTGCGGCCCTGTATAATTCCGGAAGCTTTTCATTTTCTTTGAAATCTCCCTCTATTATTTCGGTATGGTCCGGAATCATTTCCTTCCATCCACCGCCCCACACGTGTAACGGCATTCCATCTTCTACAGCCCAGAGAACACAATCTCTCATCACACCTCTTGTACTTCCTATAAAGATATACTGATCGCTGTGAAGTTCATCCTTCTTGCCTTCCGGGCAGAACAATTCCGTATCTGTACACTGAAGCAACGGAACTACCGGAACTTTTATTTTATTCTTCAATTTTTCTGCAAAATATCTGGAACCTGCACATACTACATCGTACAGTTCATATTCTGCTTTGGATACTTGATCCGGATGGCTGATATTCCACATAATATACAGGCATTTTTTGTTTCTTCTGTCTGGACGGTAAAAATATTTTCCACGTAAAACAAGAACTACATCTGCACCCTCATCACAGCCCCAGTCCTGTCTGGTATCCAGAATCACATATCTGCCTTTTCGCTCCAGATATTTCTGTAATGCCAGTGCATAATAATAATCTCCCCAATGGTATTTCAGTATTCCCTCTGTCGCAGGACATTTTATCACCCAAACCTGACGTCCCTCTGCAAGCCGTTCAACTTCTGATGCCATTTTCTGCCAGTTATCTCTTCGGTCAAATTCTCTTTCCATTCCCTTACGAAATCGCCCAATCTGATCCTGAATCTCCAGCGTCTTTTTTTGCTGAAGCTCATGGCTGGCTTCCTGCTGTTCAAAATAATCTTCCATTTCTCTGAGGATTCTCTTTTCCATCTCTTTCAGCTGTTTCGTATACGATTCTGACAGAGAACTCCTGAGTTCATCCTCCAATGCGATGTTCTGTTCTTTTATTTCACTGAAAATGTTCTTTTTTTGATCTTCGAATTTTTTATCTATATAGGTTCTTCCTGCCGGAACTATTTTCCGTAAGGATTTTTTAACTTTTTTTAGTAATACCATAGTTATCTCTTTCTTCCTGCATGATATACAAGGCTGGTGCAACGAATATAAATCAAGTGAAAAAGTGAAAAGTACCGCAGTCCCTGGAACTACGGTACTTTCTTGTTATATTATCTCTCTGTTAAAAGTATGTTTAGAACTTGCCAGCGTCAGCAGCTTCCTGTACGGCAACTGCTACTGCTACTGTCATACCAACCATCGGGTTGTTACCAGCACCGATGAGACCCATCATTTCTACATGAGCCGGTACTTATACGGCTTTTTCCAAAGAAAATCAAGATTTAGACACGTCAAATTCCAAATAACCGCACACGTCATTCCAATTTCCCATGTGTTACGTTTAATAATAAAACCTGTTTTCCTTTTTGTCAATAACAACCTCCTCAGGCAATCAAATTATTGATAGATTCTAACTCATATATAGTAAATGGATCAATATCAATACAACTGGATTCATCTCTGTTACCAGAAATATCCCATGCAAGAGTACCGTTCATGACAGTACATGCATCTTTAAAAGCATTGATATCTCTTAATGGTTTAAATATCTCTGCGTTCAGATCTTCTGTAGCATTATAATCTACAATCTTGCCGTCATCGAAGAATACCTGTACATGAAAATTATCCAGTGGTATCACCTGTACTACCGTCGGAAAATATTCGTTCATATGATTCCCCCCTTAGATAAGTGGATTAATTCTGTTTAATGGCTTCATATCTTTTGCCAGTTCCCAGTTTTGCATCAGTTCATCCTGATGGATCGTACACCAGGCTAAGATCAGGCGAAGCTGCTTATTCGGTAATGCCCCTTTTATAACCTGAATATTGACAATATCAATCAATGCTTTTTTACCATTATACTCTGCATGGAAATGCGGCGGCATATGATCATTATAATACATGGTAACACGAATCCCATAAAACAACGATATCTCTGGCATTACTCTCACTCCTGTTCATCTTTACAAACTTTATTTTCTTATACTTCCATTATAATATGGATAAACCTGTTTCGGCAACTCATTTTTTGGATTCCACGGAGAGGATATAAATATCAGTCACCATTAATTAATCGCATAAGCTCCCAGTGTATAACTAGACCAGATCTAGGAAATACCCCAAAATAAAAACCCCTTCTCCGTTATAAGTACCCCAGATAGCAGTAGTTTATGGAATATTTCTGCTATCCAGGCTTTTCTCTTTAGGCTTAAATTCTAATTAATTTTCTGTTGTTATTCTCGTCGCAACTACCTGAGCAGGTCTTTCCAAAATATTTCCTTCTCCGTCAATCTTTCCGGCAAGAAATGCATTTACAAAATCATATATATTCATCTTCGTCCCATTTTGTAATGTAACATCTGATGTGCTACAAATATCTCCAGTATTTCTTCTTTCTCCTGGCAAATGCGTCAATGGTTCTTCTATCCCAGAAGCAGTTATTGCTCGCCCAAGATTCTTAATGTCCTCTGATGTTTCATTTCCATTATAAAGATTTCCTGGATGATTTCCTATCCGACTCAAAACTTCATGTGCCTGTGCCTGTAAAAATCTTATGTACTTAGGATTACAATTTTCCTTCATATTTTTAAATGCTTCTCTCATATTCTTCGCTCTTATATATCCATTTACATGATGAAGCTCTATGCTTTCCGACTTAGCCATATTTCCTCTCGCCTTCCGAAATGCATTAAGCCCTTTTCTCTCTATAATCTCTGCTGCCATTGGATCTATTATCGGTATTTTATCTGGAAATACAACCCCTACAATTGTTTCCCTTGCATATACTTTTTTCTTATGCACAACTTGAAACCTTCCTGTAGAAGAACACTGTCCCAAATACAGTGTTACACGATAGTCTTTTTTATGACTTCCTTCAACTCTGATGACAAAAAATGCAGATAAAAAAAGAAAACAACTGATGATGTTTTCCATGGATGACATGGTACCTTTAAATCATATGCTACGATTAATAAGGCAATCGATTAGAACTTTATTTGTGATCTAGTTGAAGAAAAATACTGTCCGGATAACGGATATCCCAGTATGAAGTCGGATGCTTATACAACAATAACATTTTGCAAAGAATTATACTTTTCATTTATATAAGAAAAATCATTCTCCCATTTTTGTACAGCATTATACATATTTGAGTTATTTTTTCTACTGTTGATGAGCCACTATAGAAAATTTAATGTTTGCAATACTGTTACAATTTTTCTATTAATAAGGAAGTCCAAAAGATTATGCCTAGCTTTATCTGATAATCCCTCATTTACATCAACCGTATAACCGTATACTTTAAAAATAGATTCTGTGTTCAACTGTGAAAATATATCTGATGAACCAGATTTGTGTAGGCGATCATAGATTTTGCAAAGATTCATATTCTGCATCTGATCTACAATCATACGCAACTGTTTTCATCAGTTCTATTAACCTTTTAAGATAATTTTGAGATTTAAAAATTTCTTCAATAGGAATATGAAAATGTGAAGTTAACACATCCACATCAAGTTCTAATGTAGAACCAACAAGCTTTCTTTTATTAAATAGATTATTTTTATTGTGCGTATAAGGGACTAAGAATTGTTCGCATCCCTTTTTATACATCTCTAATTCAGTATTCAAAAGCTTTCTGAACACCTGTCGAAAATCAATTTTATTTTCCCAGCAATATAGATATATATTACCCCATATATGACTTCCCATAATATTTTTCTCCTATCTTCCTATCTTCCACCTGCGTCCACATTTCTGGCATACATTGTATGTAACCCATTCGGATCCCAAGAATCCCCACATGAGGTCGAAACCTCTTTTTTCTGTTGCGATTGATGTAGATCCACACTTTGGACAACGGACTTGGTTGGTTGGAGTTGAGGGGCGAGGGCAAGGAGTTGATGGCAAGGGATTTAAAATCCCATTTTCAATAAGTTTCTTTTTTAATGGATAACCACAATGTACACAAACATCTGATTCTATTGAAATATTTTTACCACACGCTGGACATGGAATTATTGGTTGATTATATAGTTGCTTCTCTTTATCTTTTTTTAATTTTTTAGCAGTTAAGTCCATATTCATTAAAATATCACTAATCATTTGATCACTATTTTCTTTATATAAAATTGTATCACTAATATACTTTCTCCGTGTGTCATCGTCCATATTTTCTGTTTCTTTTATTAGTTGCTCCAAATATGTTCGAGTGTTAAAACTGCAAGATGAACATATTGAATTTCTCCATACATGGTCACAACCACATTTCGGACATTTTAAAAGAGTCATTGCTTTATCCTCCCGTTTTATATGTATTAATTATAGCATGTTTTTATACAGTGTCATTAAGTAAAATCGGAAATTTGACAAAAGCTTTTTAAGCATATAAAACCAATCCATTGGACGCAACGAGATTGACAACCGCTCTTGGTTCATTTGGAGACTTAAATATTGCCGCAAAATATTTAAAACAAGTAGATTCTGATGGATATCTTACCGAGAATATTGCCGGATCATTTTTGCATAACGCTTACAAAACACATACTGCTGAAGAGGTCGCCGCTACTTATTCTAATACGACTGCTTCTTCTGGAGGTCTTGGATCATTATTTGGCGGTGCAGGTTTAATGGCCGGAATAAAGTCTGCAGGCTCCGGACTATTAACAGTATTAAGTTCCATTGCTCCAGCTCTTCTTGGACTTCTTGGTGTTGGAATTGTATTCCAAGCTGGTAAAACTGTTTGGGATAATATTCTTACTAATAATGGCTCAAAGAAACGATATCCGACTTCCTCTAAAACTTATCAGGAAGTTCCTTTCATAATAGCAAATGTAATTTTCGCTAAATATTTTTACGATCGAAACAGGTTTCCCAGCGTTCCCGCTTCAGTGGCTTCACCCTAAGACCCCACATAATCTGACGTATAGATACTGTCAGATACAATCCTTCAACACATTCTCCGGCACGCTCATCAAAGAATTTTTTGAATTTGGGATTCAAATATAAATAGTCCACAAGCCATGGCTCTATTTCAGTCCAATAAGTGGATTTTGAGTCCGAAATATAACGTTGCTGAATAACCGCTAAACCTTTTTGTCCTATCTTATATAAAGTACATCTGGTATATATAGGGTGATTACATTGATAAATCATACCATATATGGATGTGTAATATTCAGGCTTGTTGTAATAGTATTTCATAATATCCTCCAAAAATGAAAAAAAGAGCCTATGTCAGTAACATAAGCCCTTTTGGAAATTATTATTTAATTTGTTGGCACATTCGCCAATTTCTGAGTGATTCTTGTTTGTACTTCAAGATAGTAAGATAATTCAGCATCGTTCAAATTATCGTTTTCAAGATCATCGAACTTTTTAGCCATATCAGCATATTTTGACATATAATCGACATAATCCGCCATCATTGATACCACGTCATCTGACTCTGAGTATTTTGTCATAAAATCGCAATAATCATTCATGAAAGTTTCGTAGCTATCAATTGCTTCTTTAATATCTGGTCTAATATCATTCGAATCAGTGGACGCCTATCAGCTGTAGTCTTGTATTTGTCTGTACCTATCAGCTTATGCGAGCTAAAGATGTACGTCGAATGGCTGCGTGAAGATTTGGAAAAAATGCAATAGAAAAGGGAACTGCTCGCTTAGAACAGCTCCCTATAAATTTAGCAATAAGTTGTCAAACAGTGGTCAAACAACACACTTTTTGTCACCTTTTAGCCCTATTTTATACTACCAAAATCGGCTAAAATTCGGTATTTCTTAGAACTTGCCAGCATCAGCAGCTTCCTGTACGGCAACTGCTACTGCTACTGTCATACCAACCATCGGGTTGTTACCAGCACCGATAAGACCCATCATTTCTACATGAGCCGGTACGGAAGAAGATCCTGCGAACTGAGCGTCAGAATGCATACGTCCAAGTGTATCGGTCATACCGTAGGAAGCAGGACCTGCTGCCATGTTGTCCGGGTGAAGTGTACGTCCTGTACCACCGCCAGATGCAACGGAGAAGTATTTCTTTCCTTTTTCGTTACATTCTTTCTTGTAGGTACCTGCAACCGGATGCTGGAAACGTGTCGGGTTAGTGGAGTTACCTGTGATAGAAACGTCAACGCCTTCTTTCCACATGATAGCAACACCTTCCGGAACGCTGTTTGCACCGTAGCAGTTAACCTTTGCACGAAGTCCTTCAGAGTAGGATTTGCGGAATACTTCCTTAACTTCGTTCTTGTATGGATCATACTCAGTCTCTACATATGTAAATCCGTTGATACGGGAGATAATCTGAGCTGCATCTTTTCCAAGACCATTCAGGATAACACGAAGAGGTTTTTTACGAACTTTGTTTGCTTTCTCAGCGATACCGATAGCACCCTCAGCTGCTGCGAAGGACTCATGTCCAGCCAGGAAGCAGAAGCAGTCTGTTTCTTCTTCCAGAAGCATTTTACCAAGGTTACCATGTCCAAGACCTACTTTACGTGTATCAGCAACGGATCCAGGAATACAGAATGCCTGAAGGCCTTCACCGATAGCTGCTGCTGCGTCAGCTGCTCTTCTGCAGTCTTTTTTGATTGCGATAGCTGCACCTACGATGTATGCCCAGCAAGCGTTCTCGAAGCAGATCGGCTGAATGCCTTTGATCTGATCGTATACGTTAAGGCCTGCATCTTTAGTGATTTTCTCTGCTTCTTCGATAGAAGCGATTCCATAGCTGTTTAAAACTGAATTGATCTTGTCAATTCGTCTCTCATATGATTCAAATAAAGCCATTTACTTATCCTCCTGAAATTATAATCGGTATAATTATTCTTTACGTGGGTCGATGATCTTAACAGCATCTGCAACACGGCCATACTGACCTTTTGCTTTTTCCCATGCAGTATTCGGGTCATCACCTTTTTTGATGAAATCAGTCATTTTGCCAAGGCTTACGAACTGATAACCGATAATTTCATTATCTTCGTCAAGAGCAATACCTGTAACATAGCCTTCTGCCATTTCCAGATAACGAGGACCTTTTTTGAGTGTTCCGTACATAGTACCAACCTGAGAACGAAGTCCTTTACCAAGATCCTCAAGTCCTGCACCTACTGCAAGTCCGTCTTCAGAGAAAGCAGACTGAGAACGTCCGTATACGATCTGAAGGAACAGTTCTCTCATAGCAGTATTGATAGCATCGCATACAAGGTCAGTATTCAGCGCTTCCATAACAGTCAGTCCTGGAAGGATCTCAGATGCCATAGCTGCAGAATGAGTCATACCAGAACATCCGATTGTCTCAACCAGTGCTTCCTGGATGATACCCTCCTTTACGTTCAGGGACAGCTTACAAGCACCCTGCTGCGGAGCACACCAGCCTACACCATGTGTGAAACCGGAAATGTCCTTCACTTCCTTAGCCTGAACCCATTTTGCTTCTTCCGGGATTGGAGCGGCGCCGTGATGGACACCCTGTGCAACTGGGCACATTTCTTCTACTTCGCGTGAATAAATCATGTTAAAACTCCTTTCAAGTATAGATTTACTATAATGTTGTTAAAAGATAGACTAACAACCTGACAGTATTTTCTCATAAAACCTCTTGTTAGTCCAGTAAAACTTAAGTAATTTTGTCATTATTACTCAGATTTTAGGATATCTTGAAAAAAATTCTCCATTTCGTGCCTGGTCGGAAATACTGCAATGTAAATCTGATTGCCCATCGCATCTGCCAGAACCTCCGGCAAACGATCCTCCATGCGGATATTCTGGCGATATTTTTCCATAACAGCTTCATGGCTTAGGACAAACCTCTTGCCATCTCTTCGTCCGGCAAATGCACAGTACTGTCTTTCACCCGGATGCATTTCTGTCTTATCAAATGCGATCATATCTGCCCACATCTTATAAACATCCGTTGTGCAGGCAAAATCCATCATATCCGGAGAAAATCCGCCGCTTGGACGCATATTTACCTCAAGACCGACAAGCTCTCCCTTCCTTCCAAGTCCCTCCTGATCCTTCTGAAGGCGGAAAAACTCAAAGTGAACGAAACGGCTTCGGACATTGAAGCTTTTTGCCGTGGCACGACCGGCCTGACGCGTATCTCCGGCAAGCTCCTTCACAATATAAAAGATCGCATTGTCTTCGTTGTTTACAATGTCCATGATCGAAACCGGGGATACATTTCCCGTCTCAAAGATCGGATTTCCATGAGAGTCAATGATCGCATCATAAGAATTCACTTCTGCAAAGACAAACTCTTCCATAATATAGGAAACATCTGCTTCTTTGGTCTGCATGAACTCCTCCAGCTGTTCCTGATTTTCAAGGCGATAAGTGTGACTTGCTCCGACGCCATTATCCGGCTTTACAACAACGGGATATCCCACTTCTTCAATAAACTTCCTGCATCCCTCCATCGTATCGACCAGATGATATCTCGCGGTAGGAATTCCCACCCGCGCATAATACTCTTTCATCCTGGATTTATATTTGATCCTCGGAATATCATCCTCCTGGAATCCGCTTGTGATGTGGAATGCTGTACGAAGCCTTGCATCTCTTTCAAGCCAGTATTCATTATTGGACTCCAGCCAGTCAATCCTGCCGTGTTTAAAAATCAGAAATGCAACTGCGCGGTATACTTCTTCTTCATTCTCCAGACTGCTCACCTTATAATATTCATCCAGACTGTCCTTCAGGCCCTGACTCAGTTCTTCATACGGCTGATCCCCGATTCCCAGAACGTTCAGCCCGTTTTTCTTAAGTTCCCGGCAGAACATCCAGTAATTTTCAGGAAAGTTAGGGGAAATAAACAGAAAATTTTTCATAATATCACTCTTTTCTTCTCGTCTTATCTCAATCGTTCTTGAGCAGGTATGGGACAAAATATTCCACCTGCTTATACCACCAGTACCAGTCATGGGCACAGTCATAACCCCAGAAATCCACCCACGCATGGATGTTCTTCTCCTCCAGGATATGAGACAGCTGTCTTGTGGAATCCGGAAGTTCCCACGGTCCCTGTCCAACACAGATCACGGCTTTCTTAAGATTATAAAGCGTGATCCTAGAATCATCTTTTGACATATCACCAAGAAAATCCACCAGAGAATTCCGATGAACAACCTCATCTGTATAGGAGCCAAAACCATAACCTGCAGAATAAAGTCCGCTCAGTGCCAGCAGCCGGTCAAACAGATCCGGTCTTCGAAAGTACAGATTTGCCGCATGCGTCGCACCGAGACTGCAGCCAAACACCATAATTCCCGGATATCCACTCCAACCGTTCCTCTCATTGACCATCTCGCGCATAAACGGAATCATCTCATCCGTGATATACTGAAGCCACTGTTCGTAACGCCGGATCCTCCAGTATGGATCGCCATTTGTATCTGACCAGGTTTCCTGGTCGATCGTGTCAATAGAAAATACCATCACCTCACCGGATTCCAGCCAGGGACTCCAGGTGTCTGTCATATGGAAATTTTCAAAGTCAAAAAATCTTCCGTCCTGGCACGGGATAAAAAGCACCGGTCTGCCTTTGTGACCATAAATTTTGCACTCCATATCCCGCCCAAGAGCCGGACTGTATTCTTTTTTGTATTGTACTTCCATCTCTTTATTCCTCGTACAAAAGTGTATTCATAAAAAACGGGATCTGTCTTTCCCAGCTTGCCTCGCAGTGTGTGCCGCCCGGAACGATTCTGACTTCCAGAAGAGCTCTTTTCTGGAAAAATGCCGCCGCGATCCGCTCAAAATCTCTGTAGACCTTTGGGCGCTGTTCCAGTTCTACAGAACCGTAATCCATGTAGATCACTGTATTCTGTCGGATCTTGGTCCTGCGGATCAGCTGCTCCAGTTTATCAGCACTTGTCCATACAGACGGAGACAGTGCCGCAGCCCTTCCAAAAACAGCGTTATACTGGGTCACTGCATACAGACTCATCAGGCCTCCCATGGAACTGCCCGCGATAAAAGTATGCTTCCTGTCACTGATCGTCCGGAAATCTCTGTCAATCTTTGGTTTCAGAGTGTGAACCATCCAGTCCATCGTGATCGTGCCTTTCGCTGTGATGCTTCCACATCTTGCGTCATGGAAGCTGAATGGGGCATATTCCTTAAGCCGTCCATTGTCCGGGCTGTGGTTACACTCGACTGCCACAATGATCATCTGCGTGTTTGTATAGTCCATGTATTCCTTCATTCCCCAGCATTTCCCATAGGTCGCATCAGAATCAAAGAAAACGTTGTGTCCGTCAAACATATACAAGACCGGATAATATCTTTCTTTATCCCAGTCATAGGAATCCGGAAGATAAATATAAAGATTCCTCTCTTCCTCCCCTGTCAGCTCCGGAATCTGAATTTTCCATCTGTTTACCATAAACATCCCTCCCAGCCTGCGCCATTTGCTTTATTACTTTAATATAACGTTACTGTTCACTCCGTTCGCAGTAACTTGGTCAAAATGCATTCCAAATCACCTTCGGTGATGGCATTTTGCCTCGTATGTCTCGGGATTTTGTCATATACATGGCAAAACACCTCGCGGAATATTACCTGTGAACAGTTACAATATAACATAGCCTATTTTCCCAGACAAGATTGGTAAAATAGTATGTTTTATGCTAAAATAAGGATATTGTTCATTCATGCAAAAATATGAGCATACAAAACACGAAAATTTTATCGAAGGAGATTTTTATGACTACCTGCACACAGCCGACATTACCTCCGAGTATTTTTCCGACAAGATTTCAGATCTTAAGCGGCAGTGCCCTTAAGCTTCTTGCCTGCATTCTGATGCTGATCGATCATACCGGAGTTCTGATCCTTGCCAACTATAAGCCCGCGCTTCGGGTTCTTTTTACCATCGGTTCCACTGAGATCACCTGGTACCGTATTGTCCGGGACATTGGCAGATCTGCCTTTCCAATCTTCTGCTTTCTTTTGATGGAAGGATTCCTGCACACACATGATCGCCGGAAATACGGACAGAACCTGCTTCTCTTTGCATTGATCTCAGAAATCCCATGGAATTTCATGTTCAGCAATACCTGGCATTACCCGGATACACAGAATGTATTTTTTACCTTATTTCTGGGTTATCTTGGACTCTGTGCGCTGGAGGCTCTGTGGGAGAAGCCACTGCTGCAGTTGTTATGTATTGCCGGACTCTTCGGTTTCTCTTTTGTTTTACACGCAGATTACAGCTGGCATGGCTTTCTTCTGATCCTGATCATGTATCTGCTCCGTACCCAGAAGTTCCAGCAGGCACTTGTCAGCACTCTGTGGATGAATTATGAGTGGAAAATGTGTTTTTCCTTTATTTCCATTAATATGTACAATGGAAAACGCGGCTTTATCCAAGGAAAAGCCGCGAAATACTTTTTTTATCTGTTTTATCCGGTGCACATCATCCTTCTGGTGATCCTCCGGCAGATCCTGTTCTACCGTTAAACGTCACGATCAGTTCTTTTTGACGATCTCTGCTGCATTTTTGTAAATACTGTCTGCAGGAATGCAGCCTCTTACCGGTGAAAGAGGATAAATATTGCAATTTCTTCCGATCACAGTTCCCGGGTTCAGAACAGAACCGCAGCCAACCTCTACATGATCTCCAAGCATTGCGCCAAATTTCTTAACCCCGGTCTCAATCTTTTCTTCACCATCCTTGACTACAACCAGCTTCTTGTCGGATTTCACATTGGAACAGATGGATCCGGCTCCCATGTGGGACTTATAACCAAGGACAGAATCTCCTACATAGTTATAATGCGGAACCTGTACTTTGTTGAACAGTACTGCATTTTTAAGCTCTGTAGAATTTCCTACAACAGCACCCTCACCTACGATGGCATTTCCGCGAATAAATGCACAATGGCGCACTTCTGCGTCCTTTCCTATGATCGCCGGTCCATTGATACATGCTGTCGGTGCAACCTTTGCACTCTTTGCGATCCAGATATTGCCATCCTTACAGTCATATTCCTGTGGATCCAGAGTCTTGCCAAGCTTCAGAATAAAATCTCCAATCTCCGGAAGCACTTCCCACGGATAGGTTTTTCCTTCAAATAATTCCCCTGCAATCGTCTCATTTAAATCCAGCAGATTTGAAATTGTAAAATCTTTTAACATTCAGATATTTCCTCCTCGTTTTGACGTTGTCTGTTTCTTCTGATAATTAACCGCCGCCGCATCAAAAAACTGCCGCAACGCATACTGATAATTGCTCTGCTCTACCTGATCCGTACGGATCCGGACAAAATGTTCCAGCTTATCCATATATTCCTGCGGCGTGATACTTCCCTCTGCGACATAGTTCAGTCCCTTTTCCCAGCTTGCAGTCAGCTCCGGATTCAGAAGCTGCCGGATCGAACAGTTCACCACATCAAAGATCATTTCTCCCAGAAGCGTCGGCGTGATCACCTGTGTCTTCTTATTAAGCGAAAGGTATTTGATGGAAAAAAGCTTCTTCAATATCTCTGCTCTGGTCGCACTGGTTCCGATCCCGCTTCCTTTGATCTGTGCACGCAGTTCCTCATCTTCGATAAGCTGTCCTGCATTCTCCATCGCAAGGATCATAGAACCTGAATTATAACGTTTCGGCGGTGAAGTTTCGCCTTCCTTGATCTCCAGCGAATCTATGTCCAGTATATCACCCTTTTTGAGCTTATGCAATGCGGCCAGAAGCTGTGCATCACAGGAAACATCCTCACTGTCACTTTTTTCTGCATCCTGTGTTCCACCTGTATTTCGACGGGCAAAAGAATTCACCGCATATTTAAGATATCCTTCTTCCTGAAGTACCTTGAAGCTTGAAAAAAACTTCTCCTTCTGCATCTCCGTCACCAGACTGACCTTCTGATAGACTGCCGGAGGACAGAAAATGCACAGAAAACGGCGCACGATCGTCTCATAAACTCTCTGCGACGTAAGTGAAAGCCTGCCAAGCACATTCAGTCCCTGACCGGTCGGAATGATCGCATAATGATCTGTAATCTGCTTATCATTGACATACCGTGTCTTTGCAATGCTTTTGTAGCTTCCCATCTGAAGGATTTCTTCTGCGGCATTTCCAATTGCGGAATAACTGCGAAGACCTGCGATATTTTTGTAAATTTCTTTCGATACTGCCGTGGAAAGCACTCTGGCATCCGTCCTTGGATATGTGACCAGCTTCTTCTCATATAATTCCTGGACGATCTTCAAAGTCTCATCCGGGCTGATCTTGAACAGCTTAGAGCATACGTTCTGAAGCTCCGCCAGGTTAAAAAGAAGCGGTGGATTTTTGTTTTCTCTCTTACGCTCGATCTTCTCGACACAGCACTTAAGCGGCTGCTCCTTATTTAAGAAATCGATCAGTTCCTGTGCGTGTTTTCTTTCTTTGAAGCCGTTTTCCTTATACAGATAAGGAGACTTAAAATACCGGCTTCCTTCCATTGCCCGCCATTCACCATCAAACTTCTCACCCTCCAGAGCAATTCCGGAGATCACGCGATAAAACGGTGTCTTGACAAAGCAGCGGATCTCCCGCTCCCTGCGCACGACCATCCCAAGAACACAGGTCATGACCCTTCCTACTGCGATCGCCTGATATTTCGTATTCAGATAATTGGAGACACTGTTTCCATAGCGCAGTGTAAGCACCCTGGAAAAATTGATCCCCATAAGATAATCCTCCTTGGCCCGGAGATAAGCAGAGTTCGCCAGATTGTCATAAGCTGACAGTTCCCTCGCCTCACGGATTCCCCTTAAGATCTCTTCTTCTGTCTGGGAATCGATCCAGACACGTCTCTGATCCTTATCCTTCACACCAGCCATCTGTGCTACCAGACGATAGATATATTCTCCCTCACGTCCGGAGTCGGTACACACATAAATAGTCTCTACATCCGGGCGGTTCAGAAGCCTTTTCACAATGTCAAACTGTTTCTGAACCCCCGGGATCACCTCGTACTTAAATTCACGCGGCAAAAAAGGCAGGGTATCAAAACTCCACCTTTTGTACTTGATGTCATATTTTTCGGGATAACTCATCGTGACCAGATGTCCTACACACCAGGTCACGATAGAATCTTCTGATTCCAGGTATCCGTCTTTTCTCTGTCCGTTAATTTTTAATGCTTTTGCAAATTCCTGAGCGACGCTCGGTTTCTCTGCAATATATAAAGCCTTACTCATATTATTGATCTGCACTCATCTTTCTAAGCGGCCATGCAAGAAGAACTGCACCGCCAACCATATTTCCCAGTGTGACGATCACCATGCTCTTGAACATTGCACCAATGGAAAGTCCCGGTACCAGGAAACCCGCTGTCACAAAAATACCCATATTTGCAACACAGTGCTCAAATCCACTGACAACAAAACCTGCAATGCACATAACGATCATCAAAAACTTTGCAGTCTCACTCTTTAACTTGATTCCACAAAGTACCCCAAGACATACAAAGAAGTTACACAAAACAGCACGGAAAAACATCTGGCCTGCCGGGATCGCAAGCTTGTTTCCGATAAATCCGGCAAAATAATCTCCGGTTCCTGAAGCTCCTGCCCATACAAAGATAAGCGACAGAATCAGACATCCCACAAAGTTTCCTATGTAGCTTACAACCCACACCTTACCGGCATCTCCCCAGCTTACCTTCTTGTCATAAGCTCCAAACGCCATAACCAGGTTGTTTCCGGTAAAGAGTTCTCCTCCAACCATTGAGATCAGAAGAACGGCAATTGAGAACACGATTGCTCCGAGGAACTTACCCCACGCCGGTTCCTCTGCTCCGGCAAAAACATTGCCGACCACATTGGAAAAGATCATTGCCACCACAATGAAGAATCCTGCCATGACCGCTCTCATAAAATACTTCAGAAAATTATTCTGAAGCAGAGTGATCTTTGCATTTGCCGCATTTGATACTTTCTGTACATCCTCGTGATTCATAAAAAATACCTCCCTTTCCCAGGATATATTGTATTTATGGTTTAATCACCAAATCGTTGTGATAATTCAATATATCCTCCGCATATTGTGTGAATTTATTATAGCATTTTCCACAAAGATTCTCAACACAATTTCAAAAAAGTTCGATATTTAATTAACAAACTTGTTGCTATTACCGATAACTTACCGTTATCGAATCTGCAATGCGTACTCCTGTCTGTCAATAACCTCTCCGATCATTGCACAGGGCAGATTAAGCTCTTTCAGTTCGGCGAGAAGCTTCTCCGCCTCTTCTGCCGGAACTGCTGCCAGAAGTCCTCCGGATGTCTGCGGATCAAACACAAGATCCTCTCTCCAAAGCTGCGCACTGCTCTGATACCCTGATTTATCTGCAAATTCCCGGTTACGATATGCTCCGCCGGGGATCAGCCCCATGGATGCATACTCCTCCACATCCGGAAGTACCGGCAGGGCTTTGGTATCAATGACCAGTGTCTTCTGACTACCATCTGCCATCTCTGTGC
This sequence comes from Blautia sp. BIOML-A1, assembly GCF_009883055.1. Lineage (GTDB taxonomy): Bacteria > Bacillota > Clostridia > Lachnospirales > Lachnospiraceae > Blautia_A. The sequence goes on from NZ_WWVR01000005.1 coordinate 41,257, forward strand.
CATGACCGCCAAGACCAAACCCTGTCACATCGGTGCATGCATGAATTGTGTACTTTCTCAGAATATCACATGCATATTTATTCAGCGTCTTCATGGAACGAAGAGCTGCTTCCCTTGCTCTCTCCGATACAAGATCGGCCTTGATCGCAGTATTGACGATTCCTGTCCCAAGCGGCTTGGTCAGGATCAGCCTGTCTCCTGTCTGTGCTCCATAGTTCTTCCAGAATTTCTCCGGATCTACAAACCCAGTGACGCTCAGTCCATACTTCGGTGTGTCGTCCTGGATCGTATGACCGCCTGCAAGGACTGCGCCTGCCTCCAGTACTTTGTCAGCACCTCCCTTAAGAATCTCACCCAGGATCTCTGTATCCATCTCTTTCGGAAAAGCCACGATATTCAGTGCTGTCTTCGGTTCTCCACCCATGGCATACACATCACTTAATGCATTAGCTGCTGCAATCTGTCCAAAATCGTAGGGATCATCTGCCACCGGTGTAAAGAAATCAAGAGTCTGGATCATTGCCAGATCATCTGAAATCTTATAGACAGCCGCATCATCTGAAGTTTCTGTTCCAACCAGAAGATGTTCATCGTGAAATTTCGGCAGTTTGCAGAGCACTCCCGCCAGTGTGCCGGGGCCGACTTTGGCAGCACAGCCGCAGTTCGGTGCAAGCTTTGTCAGATATATCTTTTCCATTTTATCTGATACTCCCTTCTTTAGATAACGGGATCATCCCTTTCCATCTATGATATGTATCATATCATAAATCCCATACATTCTCTATAGTAAAATTTCACTCCTGGAGTTTCCGGGTATTTTCACGTTACTGTTCACTCTGTTTACAACAGCGGGCAAAAAGAACCGCCCCGGTCAGATCTTTCTCTGACAGAGCGGTTCCTTATTCTCACAGTTTACGGCTGTGTCTTATTTCTTTGTGATATATCCTTTTGCTTTCAGTGTCTCTGCACAGAGTACAGCACCACCGGCAGCTCCTCTTACAGTATTGTGGGAAAGTCCTACAAATTTGTAATCATAAACTGTATCCTCACGGAGACGTCCGATTGAGATACCCATTCCGTTTTCGTAGTTGACATCCTCGCTTACCTGCGGACGATTGTCTTCTTCGAGATACTGGATGAAGTTCTTCGGTGCACTCGGAAGTTCCAGTTCCTGAGGAAGTCCTCTGAAGTTTCTCAGAGCTTCGATCAGCTGTTCCTTTGTAGGTTTCTTGCGGAACTTAACAAATACGGCTGCTGTATGTCCGTTCAGTACCGGAACACGCAGACACTGGCAGGTGATCACTGGCTCTGTAGCCGGTACGATCACACCGTCCTCAATCTTGCCCCACAGTCTGAGCGGCTCTTTCTCACTCTTCTCTTCCTCTCCACCGATGTATGGAATGATGTTATGTTCCATTTCCGGCCAGTCCTTGAAGGTTTTTCCTGCTCCGGAAATTGCCTGATATGTGGTGGCAACTACTTCATATGGCTCGAATTCTTTCCATGCGGTAAGTACCGGTGCATAGCTCTGGATAGAGCAGTTTGGTTTTACAGCGATGAAGCCTCTGGTTGTTCCGAGACGTTTCTTCTGATACTGGATCACGTCAAAATGCTGTGGGTTGATTTCCGGCACTACCATCGGTACATCCGGTGTCCAGCGGTGTGCACTGTTGTTGGATACAACAGGAGTCTCTGTCTTTGCGTATTCTTCTTCGATTGCTTTGATCTCGTCCTTAGACATGTCTACTGCTGAGAATACAAAGTCTACGGTAGATGCAACTTTCTCTACTTCATTAACATTCATTACAACAATATTCTTTACTGCTTCCGGCATTGGAGTGTCCATTTTCCATCTTCCGCCTACTGCCTCTTCATAAGTCTTTCCTGCACTTCTCGGGCTTGCAGCGAGGGTAACAACCTCAAACCACGGATGATTCTCCAGAAGGGAGATAAATCTCTGTCCTACCATTCCTGTTGCACCTAAAATGCCAACTCTCAGTTTTTCGCTCATAATAATACTTTCTCCTCACTCATTCTTTGCATGTCTTTGCACGGCATACATATGTTTTCTTTGTACATACTATACCACTTCGTATAAAAATGCAAGAGGTTTTTTAATTATTTTTCAAATATTCTCGATTTAAGGCGATAACCTGTTCCATAACTTTTGGTCCCGGTGCACCATAAGTCTCACGCTTCTCCACACAGGTCTTCATGCTGATTGCCTCATAGATATCCTGTTCGAATACAGGAGAAATTTCTTTATACTCCTCAAGAGGAAGTTCATCCAGAGAAATTCCTTTATCAATACAGGTCAGAACAAGTCGTCCTACGATGCCATGTGCATCACGGAACGGCACACCATGGTTTACCAGATAGTCTGCTGCATCTGTCGCATTTGTAAAGCCGTTTTTGGCGCTTGCCTCCATAACATCCTTACGGAACTCCATGGTAGAAACCATTCCTGTAAACAGGGCAATGCAGCCTTTAACTGTATCAATCGCGTCAAAGGTCAGTTCCTTGTCTTCCTGCATATCTTTGTTGTATGCAAGCGGGATTCCCTTCATGGTTGTCAGAATAGAGGTCAGTGCCCCATAGACACGGCCTGTTTTTCCTCTTACAAGCTCTGCAATGTCAGGATTCTTCTTCTGCGGCATGATACTGCTTCCTGTACTGTAGGCATCATCAATCTCCACAAAACGATATTCATTGGAATTCCAGAGGATGATCTCCTCGCAGAAACGGCTCAGATGCATCATAACGGTAGACATTGCAGAAAGAAGCTCGATCACATAATCTCTGTCAGATACAGAATCCATACTGTTTCTGGTCGGCTCGTCAAAACCAAGCAGCTCTGCAGTATAAAATCTGTCCAGAGGATAAGTAGTTCCTGCAAGTGCACCTGCACCAAGCGGACAGGTATTCATACGCTTGCGGATATCTGCCATACGGCTTCTGTCTCTGCGGAACATCTCAAAATATGCTCCGACATGGTGTGCCAGTGTGACCGGCTGTGCCTTCTGCAGATGTGTGAAGCCCGGCATATACGTATGCACATTATTTTCCATGATCGTCTGAAGTGCTTCCAGAAGTTTCTTAAGCTCTGCATCGATTTCCTCAATCTCATCACGGACATAGAGTTTCATATCAAGGGCAACCTGGTCATTGCGGCTTCTTCCTGTGTGAAGCTTTTTGCCCGGATCTCCGATACGGTCGATCAGATTTGCCTCTACGAAGCTGTGGATATCCTCATATTCGGATGTGATCTCCAGCCTGCCGGACTCTACATCTGCAAGAATACTGTCCAGACCGCCAAGGATCTGATCTCTCTCTTCTTCTGTCAGAATTCCCTGCTTTGCAAGCATTCTGACATGTGCCTTACTTCCACGGATATCCTGTTTATAAAATTTCTGGTCAAATGAAATAGACGCATTAAAGTTGTATACCAGTTTGTCGGTTTCCTTTGTGAAACGTCCTCCCCATAACTGTGCCATAATGTCCTCCTTTTGTACGCTGATTTTTAATCTGACAATATTCTCTGAAAAAGCTGTCAGCACAGAACGTGTTATCAGTTTACCACATTCCAGTGGAAAATCAAGAGGCTGAATTCTCTGAATCTTGTTTTTGCTGTATTTTTCCTTCCTGTTCACGCTTCGAAAAGACGCAGCCACAGTAATTCTGCCGATAAAGATCATATTCATGAGACAGCTCTATTGATCGTTTATAACCGTTTTTCTTCTTAAAATCCGATGGAAGATGTGCTACCCCATAGATTTCTGCCAGTTCTTCCCCGATCTCATTAATTTTCTGTGCGTTCTTGAGCGGACTTATGGAGAGCGTGGTCGTGAAATAATCATAGCCGCCGTCTCTGGCAGCTTTTGCTGCCTCTTCCATGCGGAGACGATAGCATTTAAAGCAGCGCTCTCCGCCTTCCGGAAGCTTCTCCATCCCTTTGACCATCTCATAAAAAACCTGCGGGTCATAGCTTCCTTCCTCGATATGGACCGGATGGGCAAATTTCATTTCCCTGACCAGCCTTTTGATCTCCTCTACCCTCTTACGGTATTCTTCTTCCAGAGAGATGTTTGGATTATAAAAAAATACCGTGATCTCAAAATATTCCGAAAGATATTCCAGCACATAACTGCTGCACGGTGCACAGCAGCTGTGAAGGAAAAGCCGTGGGATCTTATGTTCTTTTTCTATCTCTGTAAGGAGGGCATCCAGTTCCCTCTGGTAATTTCGTTTATTCATCATTTATCTTTCCTTTAATCCTATACTCTGATGTAACCTATCATAACACATATGACTCTCTTCGCATATCTTAAAATAAGATTTTCGTAACTGCGAGAGTACATAACTGTTCACAGTAACAGGGTACTGGACAGTTACAGATTTTCATCTTTTGAATTTACATTGCATGGAGGTATTACCATGAACCCCCTTCTCGAAATCAGAGACGTTTCTCTTTCCTACCATACCGTATCCGGAGAAACCAGGGCTCTTTCACATATATCCTTTCATCTGATGCCTGGCGAATTTCTGGCTGTTGTCGGTCCGTCCGGCTGTGGAAAATCTACGCTTTTGAACCTGATCTGCGGTCTTCTTCCAACAGAAAAAGGTACGATTCTTATGAACGGTACGCCTCCGCTTCCCGGAGACCCCCGCATCGGATATATGCTCCAGAAGGATCATCTTCTGGAATGGAGGACAATTTATCGAAATGTTATTCTCGGCCTTGAGATTCGAAAAGAACTGACCCCCCAGAAGCTCTCCTGCGTTGAAGAGATGCTGAAGACTTATGGGCTGGATAAATTCCGCAATGCCCATCCTTCACAGCTGTCCGGAGGAATGCGCCAGAGAGCGGCCCTGATCCGCACTCTCGCTTTAAAGCCGGAACTTCTGCTGCTTGATGAACCTTTTTCTGCCCTCGACTATCAGACCCGTTTAAATGTCAGTGATGACATCGGACGTATTCTCAGAAAAGAACAGAAGACAGCGATCCTTGTCACACACGATATTTCCGAAGCGATCAGCATGGCTGACCGTGTGATCATCCTTTCCGCCCGCCCGGCTCATGTTGCACGCATCGTTCCAATCAGGCTGTCCCTCACAGAGCGAACCCCTCTCGCTTCTCGCAGTGCACCGGAGTTTAAATCTTATTTCAATCTCATCTGGAAGGAGCTGAACCAGAATGACTGACCTTTCCCCTGCTCAGAAGAAATATCTGACTCATATCCGTCATGAAAAATATCTGATCCGGATATCCAGGATCTTCCTGTTCCTGGGTTTTCTGCTTTTGTGGGAGATTTCCGCCCGAGAGGAGTGGATCGATTCGTTTATTTTCAGCAGTCCCTCCGCGATAGGGCAGACCTTTCTCCACATGATACAGGATCAGTCGCTTTTTGCACACATTGGAATCACACTGATGGAAACACTTATAAGCTTTGCATTTGTGGTATTACTTGGAATCGGCACCGCTGTTCTTCTGTGGGCATGTCCAAAGCTGTCAAAAGTACTGGAACCTTATCTCGTCGTCCTGAACAGTCTGCCCAAATCCGCTCTCGCACCACTTCTGATTGTCTGGCTCGGTGCGAATGTCCGAACCATCATTGTTTCAGGAATGTCTGTGGCACTTTTCGGTTCTGTGATCAATCTTTACACAGGATTTCGTGGGGCGGATCCGGAAAAGTTAAAGCTTATCCGCACGCTTGGCGGCACAAAAAAAGACGAACTGACAAAAATTGTCCTTCCGTCTTCTGTGCCTCTTATTTTAAGTATCATGAAAGTAAATATCGGGTTATGCCTTGTCGGTGTGGTCATCGGTGAATTTATCGGTGCACGATGCGGTCTTGGCTATCTGATCATCTACGGATCACAGACCTTCAAGCTGACATGGGTGCTGATGTCGATCGTGATCCTGTGTGTCATCGCCATGGTGCTGTATGCAATGCTGGATCTCATCGAGAAATATACACTGAAAAAATAAAAAGAAAAGGCGATCTTTCAGGGTCTTTTATTCATACTGATTTTTGCAGACTGTCTCATAAATCTGCGGATCATTGATATTCGTAAAACATACTTCTTTCTCCTGTGCATCATAACAGGAATAACCGATTTCATTCAGAAAACGAAAAACCGAAGACTGTCCTCGTTCCAGAAATTCCCGGATCTCCCTATGCAGACTGGTCTCATAAACTGCTATCAATGACTCTTCCCTTTCATGATGCCGAAGAAGAACCACTCGGCTTAAGCCTTCATATTCAGCTGTCTGAATAAGATTATACAGTTCCGATACCGGGACCAGCGGAGTATCCACACCAAGAACCAGACATCTGTCCGCTCCATCACCGGCTGCTTTACTGAGGCAGGCTTCGAGTCCGCCCAGTGGTCCTCTTTCTTTGATCCGGTCCATCACAATTTCTTCTGTGCAGCCCTCTCCATGATAGCCGGAAACATAAATCCTGTTCACTCCAAGCTGTTTTCCTTTTGCGATCTGTGTCTCAAGAAACGTTCGTCCGTTCAGGAGCAGATCGCTCTTTTCCCTGCCCATACGACTGCTGGCTCCTCCTGCCAGAACGATCATTGCCAGTTTCGTTTCTGCCATACGCCCTTTCCCTCCTGCTTTGTTTTCAGCCGCCGATCTGTGACATCAGCCTGCTTTCGCCTTCATCGATCACCCTTGATGTGAAATGATGTTCTCCCGGCTTTTCCCAGATCACCTTACGGATTGCTTCTGTCAGTTCCTCGTCACTGCAGCCGGTCCGCATCATATCTTTGAGACTTACTCCCGTCTGGTATTGCAGGCATGCCTTGAGATATCCCTCTGAAGTCATCCTGACACGGTTACACTGCGAACAGAACTTGTGGGTCATTGCACTGATAAAACCGATTTTTCCCTGAAAACCAGAGATTTTGTAATAATGACACGGACCATTTCCATATTTCTCTGTGATCGGAGTCATTTCTCCATATGCTCCCTCCAAAACAGAACAGATTTCATCCTCACCACAAAAACGAAATTCTTTGCCATAGCCAATTGGCATCATCTCAATAAAACGCACATGGATGGGATTGTCTCTTGCAATCTCGGCAAGATTTATCAGATTCTCCGGATCTTCGAGAACCGGTACACAGTTGATCTTAAGACCAATCTGCGGATATTTCATGGCTTCTTTCAATCCCTCCAGGACCCTTGCCAGTCCCTCTCTTCGTGTTATTTTTTTGAAAGCCTCTGTATTTAGTGTATCCAGACTGATGTTAATATTATCAATTCCTGCCTCCGCCAGTTCAGCCATCTGTTCTTTCAGAAGAATCCCGTTTGTGGTCAGCGTCACTTTCTCTATTCCTGGAAGTTCTTTCAGCATTCGTACAAGAACCGCACTGTCTTTTCTTGTCAGAGGCTCTCCGCCTGTCAGTTTTATTTTTTTGATGCCTAAAGCTGTCATACAGCGGCAGATTCTCCTGATCTCATCATAAGTCAGGATTTCTTTATGCGCTGTCTGGCAGATTCCTTCCTCCGGCATACAGTAAATACATCTGAGATTGCATCTGTCTGTGATGGATATCCGAAGATAGTCAATCTCACGTCCATATCTGTCTTTCATAACTAAATCTTTCTCCGTTTCTTTTTGTCTACCTATATATTACTCTTTTGAAATTGTCCGTTTTCTGCTATAGTAAAGATATCTGCAAAGGGATTTCTGGCATTACAGCTTATGCAGTCTCTGCTGCTGTTCAGAATCCACTGATTATAATATTGGAGAAATTATTATGCATATTAACGAACAATACCATGATCTTCCATTACTGGAAACAAAAGCCTATCAGTTTATTGGCCGGGATGGACAGAACTTCTCTACAGAAGAGCAGGTTCTGAATGAGCATCTGCTTGATGTCTATATCAATGACCGTCTCACAATGAAGCTTATCTGTCTTCCACAGCATCTCACAGAACTCGTCCTTGGACGGCTTCTGACAGAGCACATCATCCGTTCCGTCGATGACATCGAGCAGATTTATATCTGCGAATATGGAAAACGCGCCAAAGTCTATCTCCGCCCGTCCCAGAATAAAGAGTCCGGAGCCCTGGGGGCTTCCTTTGTGGAGACCACTCCCTCCTGCTGCACCGGAAACCATATCCTCAACGATTATTTTTCCTCGGACCATCCACCGGTTCCGGTTACTCCGATCGAATGGAAGTCTGAATGGATCTTCCATATGGCTGATACTTTTGCCGATGGAATGCCTCTTCACAGTGTTACCTTTGCCACGCACAGCTGTCTTCTCGCCCGAAAAAATGAGGTTCTTTTTTCCTGTGAAGACATCGGCAGGCACAACGCCCTCGACAAAGTGATTGGATATGCCCTCCGGCACCAGATCGATCTCAGGGAATGTATGATTTATTCCAGCGGCAGGATTCCCACCGATATGGCAATAAAAGCGATCTATGCCGGCATTCCGATTCTCTGCTCAAAGGCATCTCCCACTGCGGAAGCGATCGAGCTTGCCAGAAAATACCAGCTGACACTCATCTGTGCAGCAAGAAGAGACCGTATGAAAGTCTTCATAACTGTCAGCTAAAATATTTCTCGAAATATTTTTCAAAAATCTTCTGACCTGTCTGCTGCATTTCATCTAATAATGCTTCATATCGTTTCATAAATTCACGGCCCTCTTCGGTAATTTTGGAATTTCCACCATGAGGGCCTCCATTATATCTGTCAAGAAAGGTAAAACCCATCTGTTCCTCCGCACGATTCAGAAGCTTCCAGCATTTGGAATAAGACATTCCCATCTTTTTGGATGCTGCATGAATCGTTCCTTCCTCATCAATATACTGCAGAAGATGAAACAGCCCCGGCCCAAAAAAATCCGCATTTTTGGTCAGGATCACCTTTGTCTTGACACCAAGATCACAGGCCTGTGTTTCTGCAGTACCTTCTATATTCTCATTTCTTTCATTCATTCCGCGTTTTTATTACTCCTGTTTTTGTATATCATAAACTACTCTGTTTTTTCTTCCATAGCTGACAGATCCACTCCGCAAGAGGTTCTGTTTCATCAAGCTCAAAAAATGGGATCTCCTCCACTTCTTCACCGGCATCATATTTCAGTTCTTCCCTCGAAATATCAGTCACTATTCCCTGAAGGAATCTCGGGTCACAGACAGAACACAAAGAATTTGCCTTTCGTATCACTTCGATTTTGGGATATTCCGAATGTTTGAATCCTTCCAGCAAAATAATATCTGCTTCCGGAAATAAAGAGATCAGTTCCTCCGTTGACTCTGCCGGATGATATTTGACCATCATGTATTTCGTACCGGAAAAAACAAGCGTCCCACAGGCTCCGGCTTCTCTGGCCTTCCAGGTATCTGTTCCCGGTATATCCGCCTCAAATTCATGCCCGTCATGCTTGATCACAGCCGTATTAAGGTTTCTTTTTTTTAATGCCGGCAAAAGTGCGGTGATCAGTGTTGTCTTTCCTGAATTCTTGATTCCGCTCACTGCCAGTATCAGTTGTTTTTTCTGTGTTTTCATTCTTTCTGTCCTGTCACAGAAGAAGAACTTCTGCCTGTTCCCCGGCATAGTTTCCTTCTCTTGCAGCCTCCATCTCGATCAGACAGTTACATCCTGCCATTGTTGCAAGGATTCCATTGGAATGAAGTCCTGACGGGATCGTCACCGTCTCTCCATCCGTAACTGCACGCACATAGCGCCGACCTTTGATCTTCTTCCCAAATTCATTGGTCAGTGTGCATTTTTTCCTGATCGTGCCAAGCCCGGGATCCTGTGTCATCTTCTGCACCATCGGCCGGATCAGAACGTCAGCCGATACCACTGCGCCAAATGGATTTCCGGAAAGACTCAGAATCGGGGTATCTTTGTACACAGAAAAAAGCGTCGGCATTCCCGGTTTCATTTCTATCCTCCAGAAAATCCTCTCTGCCCCGAGTTCCTTAAGTGCCTCATGCATAATGTCCTTTTTTCCGACGGAAACTGCCCCTGTTGTGATGATCATATCTACTGTCCCGACAGTTCCTTCAAGAGCCTTCGTCATATCCTCCGGACAGTCTGCGATCTTGTCCACGCGAATCAGCTCTGCCCCAAAATCCATCAGACGTGCGGCAAGAAGACTCTGGTTACAGTCATAAATCTTCCCCTGCTTTAACTGCTCACCGGGAATCATGACTTCATCACCTGTTGTCAGGATGGCAACCCTCGCCCGCCTTCTGACAGGCACTTCTGCCACTCCCATGCTTGCAAGAATTCCGATTTCTACAAAGTCAAGCTTCGTACCTGCCCTCAGTAAGACCGTACCCTTCTTAAAGTCCTCTCCCTGAAAGCAGTAGTCCTCCCACTGCTTCATGCTCTTATAAATCTGTACCCTGTCCTCTCCGTAGTCCGTATCCTCCTGCTTTACGCAGCAGTCACATCCCTTCGGGATCGCAGCTCCTGTCATGATTCGAACAGCCTCGCCGGACTGTACCATTCCATCATAATACTGTCCTGCATCAACCTCCCTGATCACCTTAAGCGTTACCGGATTTCCCGGTGCCGCCCCCGTCAGATCTTCTGACTTACAGGCATATCCGTCTATTGGCGAACGGTCAAACGGAGGATTGTCAAGCTCCGCTTTCATATCCTCTGCAAGTATTCTTCCCCGTGTCGAAAGCAAGTCTACTGTTTCTGTTTCCTGTATGATCCTTGTGTGGATCAATAATTGTTCAATTGCATCTTCTACCTTAAGATTCTCCAAAACTTTATCCTGCCTTTCAAATATCATCTTCCGAACCGCATTTCGCTGACGATATTTTATCACTAAATGTTACAATCCTATTTTCGTTTTATTGTAACATATATACAAAAAATCCTCAACTTATAAAAAAAATACAGGGAATATTTTATTCCCTGACGGGTTTAAAATATTCCCTGCTGACGGACAACTATTCCGTTCTCTGTTTCAAGGCAATGTGCCTATGCCTTTTCAATTCGAATTGCGCATACTTTATATTCCGGAATTCTCGCATATTTATCAAGTGCGGCATTGGTAAGCCAGTTTGCGTTTCCATCCGGGAAGTGGAATGGCATCCAGGACTCTCCCTTGGATACTTTTGTTCCTACACGGGCTGTGGATTCTATCTGGCCTCGTCTTGAAGTCAGTCGTACCCTGTCTCCGTTCCTGATTCCAAGTGCCGCTGCATCCTCCTCGTTCATTTCAATAAAAGAGCTGCCCTCTATTTCCATAAGTTCCGGTGTTTTGCCTGTCATTGCTCTTGTCGTATAATGATACAGGATTCGACCAGTCATCAGGATGATCGGATATTCCTCATCCGGAAGTTCTGCTGAAGGAATGTATTCTGCAGGATAAAACCATCCAAGACCTCTCGCGAATTTACCGACATGCATAATCGGTGTTCCCGGATGATCCTTTGTCGGACATGGCCACTGAAGGCCCTTTCCGCCTACCTCTTCACTGTCCAGACGGGCATGACTGATTCCGCCAAAGGATGGGGTCACAGAAGAAATCTCATCCATGATCTGTGCCGATGTCAGATGTTGCTGCGGATATCCCATACGGTTCATAAGATCAATGATGATATCTGTATCCAGTCTTGCATTTCCAGGAATCGTCACTGCTTTGCGAACACGCTGCACACGACGTTCGGTGTTGGTAAAGGTTCCTTCTTTCTCTGCATAGCTGACACCCGGAAGGATCACATCTGCATACGCTGCTGTCTCAGTCATAAACAGTTCCTGGATCACAAAGAATTCTAGGCTTTCCAGTGCTTTAATGATATGATGGGTATCCGGATCTGTAACAACCGGATCTTCACCATAAATATAAAGACCTTTGACATCTCCCTTGATTGCTGCCGGAAATACGTCTGTTGCATGAAGTCCCGGATTCGGGTTCAGCTTCGTATTCCATGCCTTTTCAAACTTGGCAACTACTTCCGGATTCGCCACCTTCTGATATCCCGGGAAATCTGTCGGAGATGCACCCATATCACAGGCGCCCTGTACATTGTTCTGGCCACGAAGTGGGTTGACACCACAGCCCTCACGGCCAAGTTTACCTACAAGGAGTGCCATATTGGACATGGACATAACACCCTCCGTACCGGTAGAATGCTCTGTTACACCAAGGCAGTAAATGATCGGAGCCTTATCTGCCTTTGCATACATGATGGCTGCTTTTCTCAATTCATCTGCATCGATATGGCAGATTTCTGCAACCCTCTCCGGTGTATAATCCTTAACGATCTCTTTGATCTTCTCATATCCCTCAGTTCTCTCTGCGATGAATTTCTCATCCTGAAGTCCCTCGGAGATAATAACATTCATGATACCGTTTGCAAATGCAACATTGGTTCCCGGTTTCAGTTTCAGATGAATATCGGCATGCTTTGCAAGACCAATATCACGCGGATCTACAACGATCAGCTTACAGCCGCGCTGTACTGCCTGACGGATCTGCATACCAACAACCGGATGTGCTTCTTCCGGATTTGAGCCTACCAGCATGATCACATCTGGTTTCCTGGTGATATCCTCGATCGGGTTTGTCATGGCACCGGAACCCAGCGTCATTGCCAGACCTGCTACAGATGCTGAATGACATACGCGTGCACAGTTGTCCGTGTTATTGGTTCCAAAGCAGGTACGAACCATCTTCTGAACCATGTAAATATCTTCATTCGGTGAACGGGAGCAAGCAAAACCGGCAAGAGAATCTGAACCATATTTCTTCTTGATCTCCATGAACTTAGATGCAACCAGATCAAGTGCCTCATCCCAGGTTGCTTTCTCAAATTCACCGGTTTCTTTGTTCTTGATAAGCGGATCTGTGATTCTGGACGGATGATGTACGAAATCAAAGCTTCCGCTGCGTCCCTTAACACAGAGAAGTCCCTTATTGGACGGACCGTTATAAGCTTCTGTATCAACAATCTTACCATCCTTGACCAGCAGATAATACTGACATCCTGTTGCACAGTGCGGACAGGTTGTAAGCACCTTTTTGTCGATTTGATATGCACGGTAGTTCTTTCTTCGTTTCATGGTAAGTGCACCAGTCGGACATGCCTGCACACAGTTTCCACAGGATTCACAGGTACCGTCTGCCCACACACCTTCGCCATTTCCGATCACAGACTGGAATCCACGTTCCAGAGTAGCGATCGCACCTCTTCCTACAATCTGATTACAGGTGTTGACACATCTGTGGCACAGGATGCACAGACTTGGGTCATAGGTAAAGAATTTGTTGGAGTCATCAATCTTTCCTCCGCTCTTCTCTCCTTCATAGCTGGAGCCATCCAGTCCATACTCATATGCATAGTCCTGAAGTTTACAGTCTCCATTGCCCGGACAGGAAAAGCAGTGAATATTGTGATCCGACAGAAGCAGATCCAGTGTCTGCCTTCTTGACTCGATCACTTTTTCTGACATGGTGAAAACCTCATCACCCTCAGAAACCTGCATGGTACAGGCTGTATCTATCTTGGTTCTTCCGTTATTTCTGACTTCAACCACACACAAACGGCAGGAGCCATCCGGAAGCAAGTCTTCTATATAACATAAAGTAGGAATCTCAATTCCTGCCTTCCTGGCTGCATGAAGGATGGTCGTCCCCTTCTCCACTTCAACAGGCTTTCCATCTATCGTCAAATGAATCATGTCATCCTCCTCCTTTTCGTTTATTTCACGCTGATTGCTTCAAAAGTACAGTTTTCCATACAGGTTCCGCACTTGATACACTTTGTCTGATCGATCTTATGCGGTTCTTTCTTCTCTCCTGTTATCGCACCTACCGGACAGTTGCGGGCACACTTCGTACAGCCCTTGCATCTGTCAGGATCAATCTCATAAATCTTCATTGCTTCACATACATGGGCACGGCATTTGCCCTCCACAATATGTTCCTCATATTCATCGCGGAAATTCTGCAGCGTACTGATAACAGGAAGCGGTGCACTCTTTCCAAGTCCACAGAGTGAACGGGACTGAATAAATTTTGCAGTCTCTTCCAGTTTATCCAGGTCCTTAAGTTCTCCCCTGCCCTCGGTGATCTTCTGAAGCAGTTCCAGCATACGCTTCGTTCCGATTCGGCATGGGCCGCATTTTCCGCAGGATTCTCTCTGCGTAAAGCCCATAAAGAATTTTGCGACATCAACCATACAGGTATTTTCGTCCATAACAACCAGTCCGCCAGAACCAATGATCGCATTGAACTTCTTGACGGAATCAAAGTCAAGTGGTTCATCCAGATGCTTCTCAACCAGACATCCGCCGGACGGTCCTCCGATCTGCACTGCCTTAAAGGCTGCTCCCTTCTTAATACCGCCGCCAATGTCATAAATAATGTGACGCAGTGTTGTTCCCATCGGAACCTCGATCAGACCTGTGTTCTCTATTGCTCCTGTCAGAGAGAAAGTTTTGGTTCCTGTACTTCCCTCTGTTCCAATGGAGCGATACCAGTCAGCACCGTCAAGAATAATTCTCGCAACATTTGCATAAGTCTCTACGTTGTTCAGTACGGTAGGCTTCTCCCAGAGTCCCTTTTCTACTGTACGCGGTGGTTTTACACGAGGCATTCCTCGTTTGCCCTCAATAGATGCTGTCAGTGCTGAACCTTCACCACATACAAAAGCACCTGCGCCTCGGTTGATATGTAAATGGAAGTCTATGCCGGATCCCAGGATATTATCTCCGAGCAGTCCATATTCCTCCGCCTGTGCAATTGCTTTTTTGAGTCTGGCTACGGAAAGCGGATACTCTGCACGTACATAAATATATCCATCATGTGCACCTACTGCATATGCAGCAATGATCATACCTTCCATAAGCTTATAAGGATCTCCCTCCATTACGGAACCATCCATAAATGCACCCGGGTCTCCTTCATCACCATTGCAGACTACATATTTCACATCAGATTCAATGCGCGCTACCTGACTCCATTTCTTTCCCATCGGAAATCCGGCACCGCCTCGGCCACGGATTCCGGACTTTGTGATCTCTTCAATAACTTCTTCCGGCGTCATCTCAAAAAATGCCTTCAGAACCGCCTGGAAACCACCCACTGCGATATATTCATCAATTGATTCTGCATCTATATTTCCACAATGTTCCAGGACGATTCTCGTCTGCTGATTCAGAAACGGAATATCCTCCGGCTGCCTGCAGACTTCCTCGTCATGTTTATAAAACAATCTGTCAATCGGTTCTCCCTTTAAGACTGTCTTCTCTACGATCTCTTTACAATCCTCTACCTGCACATGTACATACTGCAGATGCTGCGGTTCTATACGAACCAGAGGTCCCAGCTCACATAAGCCCTGGCAGCCGGTCTTTATGGTTCCGATATGCGGTACATCTTTCTGCATGCTGACCTCTACGCCGTCAATTCCCTCACAGAGTCTGCACATTTCATCATAAATCTTCTGTGATCCGGAAGCGACACAGCCGGTACCTGAACAGACAAGGATACGGCAGGTATAGGAATTGATTTCTTCCTGAGCTTCTATCTGCTTCTTTAACAGGTCATCTTTACTTGTAATACTCATGCCTTATCCCCCCTTAATTCTCGGATCAGTTTTACTGCTTTATCCGGTGTCATTTTTGGATGAACGTCCTCATTCACCATCATAGTCGGTGCCAGTCCACAGGCACCCAGGCAGGACACTGTTTCAACTGTAAACATCATATCATCCGTTGTACATTTTCCGTCAGCCAGCCCCAGTTCCTTGACAATGGCATCCTTTACCGGCTGGGATTTCCTTACATGACAGGCAGTTCCGTCACACACCTTGATCACATATTTACCCTTTGCCTCAAAGGAAAAATTCTCGTAAAAGGTTGCCACACTGTACGCTCTTGAACGGGTCACTCCAATCTCATCTGCTACATAATTGAGAAGTTCTCCCGGCAGATAACGGTATTCCGCCTGAATATCCTGCATGATTGGAATCAGCGAAGCCGGTTTGCGGCCATAAACGGCAATGACCTCATCCGCCTTGTCATAGTATGTTTTGTCTAACATTCAATTCCCTCCTTTATTGATACATCAAAAATTCTACGTTTCCCCCTGGATATCTTTTATTATATAGGATACTTTTTAGCATTGCAAGTATATAATTGTGAAGTTTGTATATTTTTATCCTGTTTTCTCTTTTATTTTTTGTATAATTTTTCAAAACAAGTCGGTAAGTTTAATCTAACTATCGTTTTTTATTATAAAAAATGCACAAAAAAAGTATGAGCTGTCCATTTTTCGACAGTCCATACTTTTTATAATGATTTGTAACTGTTCAGTACCCTCACAGTTACGATGATTTTACTTTATTCCACAGATCTCCATACGTCTGATCTGCTTCTGTTCCAAGATACTGGAAGGTTTCCAGATTGTCATATTTCGAAAGATCCGGGAATGCGATCTTACTGTTTCGGATATCGTCATCCTCGATCAGCTCTCTTGCCGCCTCGTTCGGTGTAGAATATGTAATATAATCAAAATTCATCAGGGCAATATCCGGTCTGCAGAGGAAGTTGATGAATTTCTCTGCATTTTCTTTATGCTCTGCATTCTTCGGGATTACCCAGGAATCAATCCAGATGTTGCTTCCTTCTTTCGGGATCACATATTCCAGATTCGAATTTTCTTTCTGTGTATAAATTGCCTCGCCGGAATAGATCACGCCGATGGCCGCCTCATTTCCGATCATTTTGTCACGCACCTGGTCAATGACATATGCCTGCACGAGAGGTTTCTGTTCAATCAGGAGATTCTTCGCCTCGGTCAATTCATCCAGGTCTGTGGAATTCAGAGAATAGCCAAGATATTTCAGTGCCACGCCAAAAGCATCACGGACTGAATCCTGCATCAGAATGCTGTCCTTGTATTTCTCATCCCAGAGAATGGACCAGCTGTCTACAGGCTCATCCACCATTGTCTTATTATAAAGAATCCCCACGGTTCCCCAGCAATATGGTACAGAGTATTTATTCTCCGGATCAAACTGCCTTGACTGTTCCAGATACTGTTTTCCAATGTTTTTGAGATTCGGGATATTATCGAAATCAATCTCCGAAAGCAGATCATTTTTGATCATTCGCTGAATCATATAGTCGCTTGGACAGATCACATCGTAAGCGATCGCACCGGAACTGATCTTAGGATAAAGAATTTCGTTTGTCTCAAATTCTTCATAGATCACATCGATCCCCGTTTCCTTCTCAAAGATAGTCAGAACCTCCGGATCAATGTATTCGCCCCAGTTATAAACAACCAGCTTTTCATCATTCAGGACATCGCTTTCTTTGGCATAATAAAAACCGCCTCCGATAAACACAATACAGATTGTAACCGGAAGTACACGGCGGATGATGATCTTCTTGACTTTGGAAGGTCTGCGGACTTTTTTTCTTGCCGCTGCCTCCTCATCCTCCTTTGGAGAATAATTGACCAGAATAAGAAGCACCAGAACCGTCACAAACATGATCGTGGAGAGTGCATAAATCTCCGGTTTGATTCCCTTTCGTACCTCTGTGTAGATTTTGGTTGAAAGTGTATCAATTCCAGGTCCCTTGGTAAAATGAGTGATAACAAAATCATCCAGTGACATCGTAAAGGCCAGCATAAATCCGGAAAGCACGCCCGGTACGATATCCGGGAATACCACCTTAAAAAATGCTCTGACCGGAGATGCCCCAAGATCCAGAGCAGCTTCATAGGTGTAACGATTTGTCTGCTTCAGCTTCGGTGCCACGCTTAAGATCACATACGGGATGTTGAATGTGATATGAGCAATCAGGATCGTTCCGAAACCAAGCGTCATATGAAACGCAATAAAAAGAAGCATCAGAGATACACCCATAACGATCTCTGCGTTCATCATCGGGATATTGGTAAGTCCCATATACATGGTCTTCCATTTCTGTTTCATTCCCTGGATTGCAATTGCCGCCGCAGTTCCGATGATCGTTGCGATCGCTGCAGAAACAAACGCAATAATAAGTGTCGTATAAAAAGCACTCATGATCTGTTCATTCCGAAACAGTTCTCTGTACCATTTCAGGGTGAAACCACCCCACTTTGCCCTGGTCTTGGACTGGTTAAAGGACAGTACGATCAGGGTTACAATCGGGGCATACAGCAGAATAAAAATAAGTGCCAGGTAGATTTTCTGTAAGTATTTTCTGATCAAAATGCCGCACCCCCGTCTTCGTTGTCATATTTTGCCACAAGAGCCATACTTGCAATGATAAATACCATCAGTACAAGAGAAAGTCCACTTCCCACATGCCAGTTACTGTTCTGTTTAAAGGACTGTTCGATCACATTTCCAATCAGAAGGATCTTGCCGCCTCCTAAGAGATCAGAGATAACAAAAGTCGTCAGTGCCGGTACAAATACCATCGTGATACCGCTGATCACACCCGGAATACTCAGTGGAAAAATAACCTTTAAGAAGGTCTGTACCGGATTTGCTCCCAGATCACGAGCGGCATTGATGACGTTATTGTCGATCTTGATCAACACATTGTAGATTGGAAGGACCATGAACGGCAGGAAATTATAGACCATACCAAGAACGATTGCATATGGTGTATTGATGATTTCCAAAGCCGGCAGATGCAAAAAACTCAAAACACTGTTGATAACACCGTTCTTTTCGAGCAGAGTCTGCCACGCCAGTGTACGCAGAAGAAAATTCATCCACATCGGCAGAATAAAAATAAGTACTACAAAGCTTGTCTGGTTGACCTTTTTCTGACTCAGGATCATTGCCAGCGGATAGGCCAGAAGCAGACAGAATACTGTACTCAGAAAAGACAGCAGGATGGACATTCCCAGTGCTTTCAGATTCTCAGGTGTCGTGATCTGTGCAAGGTTTGCAAACGTAAAGCTTCCATCATCACTGGTAAATGCATAATATACGATCACCAGAAGCGGGATCACAACAAAAGATACTGCCCAGAACAGATAAGGTCCGGCAAGCATACGCTTATTCTTCAATGTTTACCGCCTCCTCATCTTCTGACTCCGGTTTCTTCATGATCTGAATGTCAAACGGATCCACATGAATGCTGACCTCTGTTCCCACCGAGAACATATCCGTACTGTGTATCAGCCACTCATAATTGTTTGCCATTACCTCCATCTCATAATGGACACCCTTAAAGATCATATGTGTGACCACGCCGTCAATACTTCCTTCGCCTGGTTTGAGAAGATCAATATCCTCCGGACGGATCACAACGTCGACCGGCTGATTCTGTCCAAATCCCTCATCTACACATGCAAAATTAACTCCAAGGATCTTGACCAGACGATCCTCTACCATAGTTGCAGAAATAATGTTGCTCTCTCCGATAAAATCTGCCACAAAAGCGTTCTCCGGCTCATTGTAGATTTTTTCCGGTGTTCCGATCTGCTGGATATATCCCTGGTTCATAACCACAATGGTATCTGACATGGTAAGAGCCTCTTCCTGGTCATGCGTTACGTACAGGAAGGTGATTCCCAGTTCATTCTTAAGACGGATCAGCTCATACTGCATATCCTGACGCATCTTAAGATCCAAAGCTCCCAGAGGCTCATCCAGAAGAAGCACCTTCGGTTCATTTACAATTGCTCTTGCAATCGCAATACGCTGCTGCTGGCCACCACTCAGGGAATCCGGCATACGGTTTTCGAATCCATCCAGATTAACAAGCTTCAATGCGTATTTGATCTTATCATAAATATACTGTTTACTTTTATTTTTTATTTTTAATCCAAAGGCAATATTTTCCGCAATATTCATATGTGTAAACAATGCGTACTTCTGAAATACGGTATTAAGCTGTCGCTTATTTGGCGGAAGATCTGTGATATCCTGCCCGTTAAAGATCACGTGTCCTTTATCCGGTGTCTCAAAGCCTCCCAGGATACGAAGTGTAGTGGTCTTTCCACATCCACTTGGACCAAGAAGCGTCAGGAATTCATTCTCTCTGATATAAAGATTCAGTTCATCCAGAACTGTCTGCATCCCATAAGATTTAGAAATGTCGATCAAGTCGATCAGCTTATTACTCATTGGCTGTCCTCCTAAAATATCCCCTCTTTTTTACAAATATTCTATATAAAATAGCAACTTTCTTTTTGTATCATAAAAACGTTCTGATTTCAATAGGTTTCAGAGGATTTCAGCATAATTTTTTGTATCCGCTTCCATTTCATTCTCTTCGGGTAATGGCTCACATTCCACCGGTTCCATATCTTCTGAATTTTCACTCAGATCCTCCAGTTCAACCTCCTCCCACTCTGCTTCTTCTCCAGATTCCGGAGTACTCTCCTGCGTAGTTTCAGGAAGGAATGAATCTGTAAATTCTGCCTCCGACTGCACCTTTCCATCGGCTTCCGGTGCACACAGCGGGCTGTCATCCGCGTTGACCTTTACTACTCCTGTCAGTGTCTTTGCGTATGTATTATCTGTCGACGCAGTAATCTTATATGTATGCCCTGCCTTCAGTCCACTGACCACAATTTCCACCGCATTTCGCTGCCCTTTTGTTATGGTTCCTGCTGCCGGGCTGACTGTAAGACTGCTTTTTTCATCTTTGTCTGTATCTCTCACTTCCACCACATAGTCAATATCCACTTCCGAATATCTCTCTTCATTTATATAGTTCATCAGAGTCACCGACGCCATTGTATCCTCTTTTACCATCACCTGATGTACGCCGCCATCCAGCAGATCACTGACAAAATAAAAATTCCTGGCATTTACTACACCTGTCAGTTCTGTCTGTCTTATATATTTTGCCGACACAGAGGAAATGGAAATCATGATCATACAAAAAACTGCCCAAAATATCTTTGTCCCTGTCATTTTTCATCCCCTTTCCTGTCTGTATCAATCAATCTGCTCTGTCTTTAGTGTGACAACAAAAGTCTCTGATCTTCCGGCATAATCTTCATTCCTCTCTGCCTGATTCTCACTCACCGGCCAGACAATTTCAAGAATATAGCCATGCACTTTCGGATCATCTGCCAGAATCGTATCGGAAGATACTTCAATTTTGTCTGCCAGGACTGAACCATCGCTTAACTGCTTTTGCTCTGTGTTTTCTGTTGTTTTGTATATTCTGAACACCAGTGGCAGATTCTTATCTCTGCTGGCTGCATAAATGGCATACCTGACTGCTGTCTCACTTTTATTTGTTACTTGAATTTCATACTCAACGGCTTCTCCCGGTGCTATGGAGATATTGGAAATTTCCTGCATAAGCGTCCCTGTCTCCATTACTTCAAATTTCGCCGCGACCGCACCGTTTTTTTCCGATACCTGTGTCATGCATCTCGCAAAAATATCAGACGCTATCCAGCTAAACAGTACGCTTATCCAGAATAAAACGGCTAATATCTGTATGATTCTGTTATTTCGAAGTGTTTTTCTCTGACATTCTGCATGACCTATTTCCTGCCTGAGTATACGGATCTCTTCCCTGACAGCATTCAGTTCCTGTGCTTCCTCGTTTTTTCGCCGCTGCAAAAAATATTCGATCAGAAAAATTATCGTACAAAATAACAACATCCCTCTCAGTGTACAGACCATGCTCAGGACAGTTCCCAGACATGGGATCCACCCGATCACCACTCCCTGAATTTCGGACCTGTCAAATGCCGGATCAGGTGCATTGTTCGCATCTCCCTGCGTTATGATCTGGTCCTTTCTGATCTCTGTGATACGATGTACTACCAGGCTGTTTCCGGATTGATATACCACAATGTCTCCTCTGTTTACCTTCTGCGTTTTTCTGACGATCAGAAGGCTCCCTCTGGAAAAAGTGGGTTCCATGCTTCCGGAAAGAACATTTGCCACACCAATACCAAACGGCATGGGCATCGGACTCCCCGAGACATCCTGCGCCTTCATAAAATATAGACTTATCCCCAGTATCAGCCAGAAAAGTCCCCGGGAAATTCTTCGTAAAATCCCGGAATTTATGCGGCGGCAGCTGACAACCACAGCCAGTATTCCTGATGCAGCAAGCATAATGAGCCAGCTTCCGGTCTGCGCACTGTCACCGGTCTTTGGTGCTTTCTTTAAGACACTGCCCGTATTCTTTGACCATGCCTGGACAAAATCCTCAGATTCCTCTGTGCCTGCCTCTTCTGCTGCAAGTGTATGTATCACTACTCTATAGGAAATTTCCTAATGTTCGTTCTTTTGCTTTGCAGATATGTTTCCCGTGCCGGCGGAAAAATCTCCATAGAGCGTATCCTGTTCATCTTTGCCCCGCTCAAATCTCCATCTCCAGTAAAGCGTGTACTCTGCATTTCTCCCCGGACAAAGCTTTCTTTTTTCACTTATCTTACTGAATTCTTCTGCGCTCAGCCATTTTCCTCTTCTGTCCATCCAGCCATTGCTTCCGGATATACGAAATTCCAGCGGAATCTCATAATTACTGAAATTACTGTCAGCCTCAAACCAGACTTTATACTGTGCATTCCTTTTGCCTGAATTTTGCAGTGAAAATGTATAATCGCCCTCCGTCCCAGGTGCCACAGCCTTCTGGGTGTTCCTGCTCTGCACAGTTATTTCATCGCTCTTATTTCGGCAGGAAGTATGAAACAGTTCAATGGGAGTCTCCGTATTCCATACCTTCCGGTCATCCAAAACCTTAAACTCAAAAGTCTCTGCCTGCTTTTTGGTAAGCTTTGCAGTTGTACTCTGCATGGCCATCGCTCTGTGTATATTCTGATCTGCACTCATAAGCCCCTTATAAAGGCTGATCTCACGATCACTGTGACAGATATGCAGCACGGACAGGACAGACACAGCTGTCACAAACACAAAAACAGACAACATAAGTATCAACTGACAAAGCCCGTGATTTTTGTGATTCCTTTTTTTCGCAGTAGAACTGTTCTTTGACATCTTCTTTTCTCCTTCTTCTGACCTTCCCAAAAAGCAGAGAGGATTCTGGTTTTTGGAAAAGTCAGAAAACGTCCCTGTCCTGCCACTGAACAAGGACGAAGTCTGACTGATCGCAGTTATATGTATCCAGGTTAGTCAACCTGAGTTGCTGTCATCTGAAGTGTATATCCAATTTGTGTACTATATTTATCAGCAACAGCAGGAGTCATTGCACTGACTTTCTGACCATCTATCGTGAGATCCGTGTTTTTTGCAATGATATCACCAAGAACCGTATCATAGGCATCATTTGGCTCATGTCCTCCACTTACCTTAATGCTGTTTGTATTTGTATCCTTATCAAACTGCCATGCCCATTTGAGTTCCACCGTCAGATCAGCTGCTGTATTAGGGGTGTCATATGTAACTTTAGTATTGCTAAGGGCCTTCATTGCAGCCTCCAGAGTTTCAAAGGTCTGAACCGTATTTAATGCATTAATGCTTACTGCATTTTCCTCCGTACCTGCCTTACTTATTTTGGCATCTCCACTTCCTGTATGTTTAATTTTCACACTGTAATTTACCGGATAATACGCTCTTTCTACGGGACTGCCGTCTGGTTTGGTATACTTGACATCGGTGCCAGCATAAGAATAAGCCAGTCCGTTTTCCAGATATACGTCATTTTCGCTGCTTCCTTTAAACGTGATCTCATAGGCTGTTTCCGGTGTTCCTGTTACAGCATATATTGCTGATCCGCTGGTTCCCGGTGCAACAATCTTTTCGCCTGCTTTACTTGTTGCGACACTGGAATCATAAGAATCTTTAAATGTGGAACTGCCTGTACTGTTCATGACAATTCCCCATTTTGCAACTCTGGCCGAATCAGTTCCTTCTGCTGTAGTCGTATACTTCGCCAACGTTCCGGACAGCACACTTGCTGTAAGTAATACAGCTACCCCCAGGGCGGCTGTGTTTCTCATCATTTTGTTTTTCTTCATTGCTATGTACTCCTTTCCAGTTTGTGTTATTTATATCCAGTTCCGTGTGGCACGTTCAGAACTAAATATGCTTTTCTTTCTCTGCCCGCAGAGTTTCCAGTTCGGTCCTGAGGGCGTCTGCCGCTTTCTTTTCTGATCTTTCGTTTCTCCTGCGGCAGATCGTATCACAGACAACCATCAAAAGGATCGGACAGATCACACAGAGTATCATTCCCTGTGTGGTCTGCAAAAACATGGCTGCACTGCCAAGTCCTGCAACTCTGTGCCGATAGATTCCTACCAGATTTTCTGCCGGAACAAGTGCCTGATCTTCTGTATTGTTGGCGTCACCCTTTGTCACCCAGGCAAGGTTTCCGTCTTCATCCTTCGTGATCTTTCGGACACGATGTGTTACTACACTCCTTCCATTGCCGGCCGGATCAAAGAACGCGATCACATCTCCTTCTCTGACCTTATCTGCCTCTCTGGTACGGCAGACGATCAGGTCTCCTGACTGGATCTGTGGATACATGGAATCTGTCAGGACGATCATCGGTATGATTCCACCGATTCCGGGCACTTTCTCCATATTTGTAAGGCTTTTGAAGATCAGGATACAATTCATACTCAGAATAAAAATCAAAATGCCGCTCAGAACAATGCCTGCTGCATTTCCAACCTTATGTATCACTGATCGCTTTTCTCTTTGTCTGTTCATTTGCTCATCTCCTGTTTTGTACGGATTCGATAGTATCTTGTTACTTCTGATTCAGATATAAAATACAGCTGTTTTTCATCCCTTCCGGGATATTACTATTACGGACACAGCCAGCTGCTGTGGATCTTGGCCAGCAGTCTCGCATTGTGATACGCCATCTTAAGGGTGAGACAGGTTCGTCCGAGATATTTTTTGCCATCTTCTGTCTTGACGCAGGCAAGTGCCAAATCTGCTCTTGCCGGATCCTGCAGACAGACCGGAATGAGAAACTGAATATTATGATCATAATACTGGGGAATTGCGGTGCGATAATCCGCCTCCAGCATTCGTTTTGTCTGCCGGAGTGCACCGTCAAAGAGAGGTACTTTCATGACACTGTTCCTGATATTTTCCGGAAGACGCTGATTGTTTTCTGTTTCCTCAAAAATATGTTCATACTGGGGAATGATATCAAGTCCTGTATCAAAGATAAGTTCTGAAGGGTCCTGTACATACTCTGCTCTCTTTGGCAGACTGTCAATCCCCGATTTCAAAAGATAATACTCTGTATAAAATCCTTCCAGAAACCATCTCTGCCTGTCCGGCACCTGATTTGGTATAAAATATACATAGACGGGCTGATAGTATCGATTAAATAATCCTGTATTGAAAATCGCATAATTCTCTGTTTCCAGTATTTTTCCTTCTTCATAAACCCTCTGAAAAGTATGTTCCAGATAGCCCTTGAGGATACCGTTGTCTTCTGTGCCGCCAAAACTCCATTTCTCCGGAACGATCCTGGAGAGATTTTGTATCTGCCGATTATAATTTCCGCAGTACGTATAATCGAATAGATTCATGCTGCCTCCTTATGAAATTGTATTATTGTGATTCTGTAACTGTTCACAGGTAATATCCCGCGAGGTGTTTTGCCATGAATATGGCAAAATCCCGAGACATATGGGGCAAAATGCCATCACCGAAGGTGATTTGGAATGCATTTTGACCAAGTTACTGCGAACGGAGTGAACAGTAACGTGATTCTGATTGGTTTCTCACTACACACAAAAATGAGAATCCCTTTATATATAATATTTATTTGGGAAATTTACCGGCAGAACTGCCGGACAAAGATTATAATAAAAAAATAGCACAGACCAGCCAAAACGGCAACCTGTTTTCATCTACAAATATCGACATTTGCAGATACCCATGTTATAATAAAAAACTGAAATAAGCACTTCCGACGGAAATGCGGAGCTTGCCAGGTAAGTTGCTTATACATTTTATTTTTTCATCAAGGAGGCAACCAACATGACAAAAGAACAATTCCGTAAACTGACCGAAAACATCCTTCTTCTCGATGGTGCCACAGGTTCCAATCTTATGGCAAGCGGAATGCCCAGAGGAATCTGCACGGAAACCTGGGTGATCGAACACAAGGAGATCTTTCAGGAGCTTCAGCGTGCCTATATTGCAGCAGGAAGTCAGGTTATTTATGCTCCGACTTTCGGGGGCAACCGTATCAATCTTGCCAAGCACGGGCTGACGGACCGGATTGAAGAGATCAACCGCACACTGGTCGGATATTCCAGAGAACTTGCCGGAGACGGAGTCTATGTAGCCGGGGACATCACAACTTCCGGTTCTTTTATCACCGCTGACGGCGACTATACTTATGATGACGCTTTCAAAATGTATCAGGAACAGGTTAAGATCCTCGCAGATGCCGGCATCGATCTGATCGCGGCCGAAACTATGATCAATATCGAAGAGACCCTCGCAGCTGTAGATGCTGCAAATTCTGTATGCGACCTTCCGATCATGTGTACTATGACTGTTGAAGCGGATGGAAGTATCTTCAGCGGCGGCAATGCTATCGAAGCGGCAGTTTCGCTTGAGGCAGCCGGTGCAGACGCCGTTGGTATCAACTGCTCTGTCGGACCGGATCAGCTTGTATCCGTTGTAAGAAGTATTAAGGAAAATGTCTCTATTCCTGTCATTGCCAAACCAAATGCAGGCATGCCGACGATTGATGATAAGGGAAATGCCGTGTACAGCATGAATCCAGAGGATTTCGCTTCCTACATGAAGATTCTGATCGAAAATGGTGCATCCGTTGTCGGAGGATGCTGCGGTACTACCCCTGCATTTATCAGAGCACTGCATGATTCCATAAGATAATATCGGCAAAAAGTCCCCTGCACAGACTGCGGATTCCTTTCACAGCCCATACAGGGGACATTTTCTTTATAAGATATATACTGAAAATCTTATTTTACATGAATTGCCTTCTCCGGGCACATTTCCTGACAGCAGAAACACCGGATACATTTTTTGTAATCATAGACTGGCGGATTTTCCCTTCCGTTTCTGAAATTCACAGCCTTTTCCGGAACCGGACAGCTTTTGATACAGATGCCGCAGCGGATACATTTATCTGGCTGGATATATGGTTTTTTCTGAAAAATATTCAGAGCCTTTGCGAGACGCTCCCACATACCGGACCGTGCCACTCTCCTGTCCACATCAAAATATGGATTGCCATACTGGGCAGTCGCATTTCCCATGGTGATCGGACCATTCGGTGTGAGAATCTCAATCTCTTCTTCCTTCCATGTTCCAAGTCCCATTTTTTCTCCGTGATAGTTTGTCGGCACCATCTCCGGCTTCAGATGGATCAGGTGACAGAATACACTGTCCAGTGCCACCGGATCCTGCGACATCAGCATTACATTCATCGGTGCCGGTTCGCCGGATCCCGGTCCATTGCCCTCCATCGCAACAATTCCATCCATAATATACAGACGCGGCTTTACATACTGGTTTAGATCCACCAGCATCCTGGCAAAACTATCTGCACTCGGATACAGGGTGTGTCCTTTTGCCTTGTGAAATCCATAAACAAATCCATAACTGTTCTTAACTGCACCTGTAATGCGTTCCAGAGCATGCGTCTTCATTTTGCACAGTGAAATCACACAGTCCCTGTCCAGAAGCTCCTTAGGAAGAACAAACTCCTTCGCTTGGATTCCCTTCGGGTTCTCTACATGAATCCCCTTTGTATAATCAATTGCCGGAATATCAAACTTCTCCAGATAAGTGTCCATTCCTGTTCCATGGATCACCTTACTGGTCGTTCCGTTTCCGCAGGAATCTGCCAGTACGATATCCTGATATCCCTTTTCCCGCATCAGTCTGGCAAACATACCAACGACGGTCGGATGTGTGATGACTGCCTTGTCCACTTCTGCTTTCTTAAGAAGATTCGGTTTCAGCAAAATTGACTCATTTTTATCTATAATACCTTCAATTCCACCCAGAAGCTCCAGACCGAGTTCCAGATTCTCATAAACGAGTTCTTCCCTGTAGGAATTACAGGGAAGAAGAATTACTTTGCTTTTTTTATTCATAGTTACCCTCTCCGAGATCTGTTGCACGGATCGCCTTTCGGACCGGAAGGATACACGCCGGTACAACAGACAGGAAATCAACGCCCATTCGGAGGAAGGTTTCTGTCAGTTCCGTATCTGCTGCAATTTCTCCACAGATTCCCGCCTGACGGTTTTCCTGATGGGCAGCTTCCACTACCATTTTGATCATACGCAGGACTGCTGGATGATGATCGTTATATTTATCCTTGAGCAACGGATTCTGTCGATCCATGGCAAGTGTATACTGTGTCAGGTCATTTGTTCCGATGCTTAAGAAATTTACTCTCCTTGCAAGTTCCCGGCTGATCATAACTGCCGCCGGTGTCTCGATCATGATCCCTGTGCGGATGTCGCGATAAGGAATCCCCTTCTCATCAAGTCCTTCCTTAACCTCACGGATGATCTCCTCAATCTGATCCATCTCCTCCTCCGAATCAATCATCGGATACATCATCGCAAGATTTCCATAGGCACTGGCACGATAGATTGCACGAAGCTGTGCCTTAAACATTCTCTTACGGTCCAGACAGAGACGGATACCTCTGTTTCCCATGATCGGATTTGTTTCTGATGGAATATCCAGATAAGAAGCCTGCTTATCAGCCCCCAGATCGGCTGTACGGATTACTGCCATACGCTCGCCCATTGTCTCTGCCAGCTTCTTATACGCATGAAAAAGTTCATTCTCTCTTGGATAATTTTCTCTTCCAAGGTACTGAAACTCACTTCGAAGAAGTCCGATACCCGACGCTCCGTAAAAAAGAACGCTGCTCAGATCACTCATGTTGCCGATGTTGGCATACAGGCCAATCTTTCTGCCGTCTTTTGTCTCATCCTTCTGGCTCTTGAGTTTGAGAAGTTCTTCTCTTTCTTTTCTGTCTGCCTCCAGACGGATCTCATATTCCCGCTTGATCTCTGCATCCGGATCCAGGTACAAAGTTCCCGTATAACCATCTACGATCGCGGTCATGCCATCCCACTCATCATCCGGTGCAATATCCACCAGAGTCGGGATCTCCATGGTCTTCGTCATGATAGAGGCGTGTGAGACAGCTGAGCCATGATGCATGACAACCCCGAGAAGCTTCTCTTTGTCCATCTCCATGATCTCTGTCGGTGAAAGTGCCTCCGCAACAAGGATCACCGGTTCTTCTCCCAGATTTATGCGAATTGCCGCACCTCCAAGAATCTGGATCAAACGATTCGAAATCTCCTGCATATCTGAAATTCTCTTACGGATCACTGGTTCCTCCAGATTGCGGAAGGTCTCCACCAGTTCATCACGGTTTGTCATAACTGCATAAGCAGCATTGACTTTTTCATTGGCAATGCTGCTCTCGATTGCTCTCTGAAAACTTTCGGAGTCCAGAAGCTTTGCCTGGTCAAGGAAAGTTCTGGCCTCCTGCTCATTCAGAGATTTATTGGTTTCGTACAGCTCTCTGAGTTTACTGACTGCCTGTTCTCTGGCTTTCTGGAAATCATCGATTTCTTTCTTGATATTGCTGACCAGACATTGGCGTATCTGATATTCTCCTCTGCTGTAATATAAAATTTTACCGATGGCAATTCCCGAAAAGGTAGCGACACCTTTGTAGATTTCCATCCTGCTTCCCCCTTGTTTTTATCAGTTGCAGGCAGCCTTGAATTCTGTCCAGTTCTTATTGTAGGCTTCATCTGCCTCTGCACTGATGTTTTCTACTGCTGATCCCTCTGTGACAGAATCCGGGACAACAAGATCCTGATTCTCAAGCAGGGAATCTGCTGCTTTGTTTGTGCAGTAATATCCGATGTAGTCGAAACATTTTGCTGCGTTTTCCGGCTGAAGAATGTAGTCCATGAACTGATATGCCTCATCCTTGTCCGGTGCCTGGCTTGGGATAAACATACCCATAACGCCAAATCCAAGTCCCTCTTCCGGATAAACAACCTTGAGATCCGGATTCTCCTGAAGGGCTGTTGTTACCTGAGATGTATAAAGGAAGGCAACACTTGCTTCCCCATTAAGAAGCGCATCCTGTGTATTGTCATCCTGAATCAGACGCACGTTTGGTGCTAACTCCAGAAGCTTCTCCCCTGTTTTGGCGATATCATCTGTATTCTGGTCATTAAAGTCCTGGCCAAGAGCAAGATTTGTGATACCGTTGAGCACACGGTAATTGGCAGTCAGGGCAATGCTGTCCTCCAAAGAGGCATCCCAGAGGTCATTATAGCCTTTGATATCAATGTCCACCAGCTCCGGATCGTAAACGATCAGCGGAATGCCTGCACCGTATGGTGCTGTATATTCATCGTTCGGGTCATAAAACTGTCCCTGATAAAGCGGATTGATGTTTTTCCAGCCTGTCAGCTTAGATGTGTCAAGCTTCTCTACCAGACCTTCCTCGATTGCTGTCTGGATGATATAATCGTCTGCTACAATAACATCATAATCTCCGCCCTTTGCCATGGAAAGCTTCTCCAGCATGTTTTCATCTGTATCAAAATTGGAATAGACAACCTTGATACCTGTTTCTTCTTCAAAGCCGTCCAGAACTTCCTGTGGGAACATATTCTCCCATGTGTAAAGTACAAGTTCTTTGGAGTCATCTGCCGAGACAGAAACTGCCAGTGTCGGAACCACAAGTGCCGCACATAATGCACATACCACTAATTTCTTCATAATTGTTCTCCTCTTCTTGTCTTTCATGTTACTGTCCATTTTGTTCGCAGTAACATTAGCTGTAAACAGTTACTCATTATTTACTTTAAACCTCAGACAGGTTTAGTATAGCTTACTTTTGTTGCATTGAAAAGAGTTTCTTAATTATTTTTCTGATTTCTTCCGGTAATTTTCCCAATTGCTGTATAAATAAGCAGAATCAGGATCGTTACTGCCAGCATGATCGTACAGAGTGCATTGACCTCCGGCGTAACACCGGTCTTTATCTGTGTGTACACCTTGATCGGCAGGGTGGACAGTCTCGGACCATTGATAAAAATACTGATGACCACATCATCCATGGACATTGCAAATGCCAGAAGTGAACCTGACATTACCGCCGGCATGATGAGCGGAAGGATGATATCCCAGAAAGCCCTAAAAGGTCCCGCTCCAAGGTCTCTGGCTGCCTCCTCAAGAGACGGATCCATTCCCGCCAGACGCGCCTTTACTTCCATAAGAATATATGGTACACAGAACACTGTATGCCCGATCAGCAGTGTCAGCATGCCGAACGGCAGATTCAGCATATAAAAAAATGCCATCATAACCATACCGAGGATGATCTCAGGGATCATCAGCGGCAGGATAGAAATATATTCCAGAGCTCCCTTTGTCTTCCAGTGAATCCTGGAAAGTC
Organism: Blautia sp. BIOML-A1; assembly: GCF_009883055.1. GTDB lineage: Bacteria > Bacillota > Clostridia > Lachnospirales > Lachnospiraceae > Blautia_A. The sequence continues at coordinate 72,621 of NZ_WWVR01000005.1, forward strand.
CCACTGCCCCAAGAGTTCCGATCACAGCTGATACCAGACAGCTGACCACACCCAGGAACAAACTGTTTCCAAGCGCCTCGATCATGGCACTGTCTGAAAAAAGCTGCTGATACCATTTCAGCGAAAAGCCGGTAAAACGTACCGGAAGTTTTGATTCATTAAACGAGAATACGATGACAACTGCGATCGGCAGATACATCAGTACAAAAATCAGTCCAAGGTAAAACCCGGAGAGTTTTGAATTTTTTTTCATCCCACACCCTCCAATTCTTTTGCATTTGTAATTTTACGGTAAAGCATGATCATCAGTGTCGTCAGGATCATGAGGACCACCGCAAGAGCTGCTGCAAACGGCCAGTTACTTCCTCTTGTCATCTGTTCCTGGATCAGACTTCCCACAAGTACGATCTTATTTCCGCCCAGAATGTCTGCGATGAAAAACAGTCCCATGGACGGAACAAACGTCAGGATCACACCGGACAGCAGACCCGGAAGTGTCAGTTTAAAAGAGACTGTCCAGAACGCCTTAAACGGCTTTGCCCCAAGATCTCTGGCTGCCTCGACCAGTGACCAGTCCAGCTTCTCCGCACTGGAATATACAGAGAGGATCATAAACGGAAGCAGCACATAGGTCATACCGATCACGATCGCCGGATAGCTGTAGAGAATCCGAAGCGGCTTGTCGATCAGTCCCAGACTTTTGAGTGCATGGTTCAGAAGTCCCTTTGTCTGAAGGATGATCATCCATCCATAAAGCCGGATCAGGGAATTCACCCAGAATGGCAGCATCAGAAAGATCATCGCACGTTTTTTCCATTTATCGGAAAGCTTTGCCATAAAATATCCAAACGGATATCCGATCAGACAGATGAACAGTGTACTGGTCAGTGCCAGCTTAAAGGAACCCGTAAATGTCTGCATATAAACAGGATCCAGTATCTTTTTATAATTTTCCAGAGTAAAGATCCACTCCACTCCATGTCCGGCCTTTGGCTGTGCAAAGCTTAAAGCCACCATATAAAGCAGCGGACCTGCCACAAAGATGATCGTAAAAATATACAGCGGCAGGATCATCCAGACAGCGCCGGATTTCTTTTTCTTCATGATTCTGCCCCGCTTTCTTTTTCAACATCTACCAAAACTGCATTTTCTGGTTCAAAGAAACAGGTCACATTCTGTCCCGGCTGCACACTGGCGTCAATACCATACCTGCTCGCGATCACTTCTGTTCCATCCGTAAGTTTTAATACAACCCGGAGAAGTCCTCCTGCAAAGCTCTTTTCGACAACTTCTGCCAAAAGTCCCCTCTGACAGCTCTCATCCAGAACAATATTCTCACTGCGGACTGCCAGTGTGACAGGAGCAGCCTTCGCAGGGGTATTTCCATCTGCTGCCGCCAGCACACTGCCTCCTGCAAGACTTACCCGCACCTTATCCCCTTCCAGCTCTTCAGCCTTTCCCTTAAGGATATTTGCATTTCCCACAAAGGTAGCCACATAACTGGTTTTGGGATGGTTGTAGATTTCATCCGGAGAACCAATCTGCTCAAATGTTCCATGATTCATAACGGCGATACGGTCAGACATATTGATCGCTTCTTCCTGATCATGGGTGATATAGATAAAGGTGATCCCAAGCTTCTTCTGCAGTTTCTTAAGTTCAAGCTGCATGATGCGGCGAAGCTGGAGATCCAGTGCCCCGAGAGGTTCATCGAGAAGAAGAACCTTCGGATTATTGATCAGGGATCTTGCGATTGCTACTCGCTGCCTCTGTCCTCCGGAGAGCTCGGATGGTTTCCTCTTCTCATAACCCGGAAGCTGCACCAGTTCCAGCATCTGTGATACCCGCTTCTTGATTTCTGCTTTCGGGACTTTCCTGAGTTTCAGTCCGTAGCCGATATTATCTGCAACTGTCATATGCGGAAACAGTGCATAATTCTGAAATACCGTATTTACATCTCTCGCCTCCGGCGGAAGAGCGGTCACATCCCTGCCATCCAGAAACACCTGACCGGAATCCGGCATTTCCAACCCTGCAATAATACGAAGAGTTGTTGTCTTGCCGCATCCGGAAGAACCCAGAAGTGTGATGAATTCTCCCTTTCCAATAGAAAGGCTGATTTCCTTCAGAACGGTTTCATCCTTAGAAAAGGACTTCCTGATATTTTTTAATTCCAAACATGTGTCTGCCATTTTTATTCTGTCTTTCCTCCTGATGTTTTATTTTTGTCTGTCTGCTGCCGGATATAGTCGGTATAGCTTTCTCTGTCAAAGACAGGGGTAAAGTCCTGACATATCTTCCCTGCCTCTTCTCCGCCATTTCTGAGAAGCTTATATACAGTCAGTGCAAGCAGCTTCGCCGGAAGGATATATGCCTTTTCCGGGTCCGTGATCCTGAAATCCGCTCCATGAAGTCGTCCCTCAAATCCCTTAAAGGTAAAATTCACGACCGGAAACAGATGACTTAAATCTCCCACGTCCGTGCAGGCATTGTTAAAATCGCCCCTCTGTACCGTGCGATAGGTAAGCTTCAGATCGTCTGCTGCTTCCATAAGTGCTGCATCTGCTGTTCGCGGAAGGATCGGCATATACCCCTGAAGGATTTCTCTCTCGATTCTGCCGCCAAACGCATAGGCTGCTCCGTCATAAGCGCGGTTGACCATATCCGTGATCTCCTCCAGCTTCCCAAGCGAGGCTGCCCTCACCTTCGTTTCTATCACAGCCTCATCCGGCACACTGTTGATGACATCACCGGCCTTACGGATCACATTGTGAAGACGCACATGATCTTCCTCGCGAAAAGTCTCTCGCATCAGCCCCATCATCTGGATCGCACTTGTCGTAATGCTCAGGGCATTCACTCCATTCCACGGATCAATGGCTCCATGTGCCGCTTTACCCCGGACAGTAACACGTTCGGCACTGTAACCGTTGCACGCCGGATTTCCCAGGTAAAAATCCTCCTCAACAGGAACCATATGAACATGTGTCGTGAGTACAATATCTGTATCATCAAAAACTCCCGTTCGGATCATCTCACTCTTGCCGCAGCAGAATTCTGTTCCTTCTTTCTGAAGACGGACACGTTTATCTGCATCAATATATTCCTCAGCAGGAACTGCAAGAAAAGAAAGGCTTCCGCCAAGCTCTTTCTGGATTTCTGTATCTGCCAGTGCCGCTGCACAGCCTATCATTGCTGCCATCTGTGCGTGATGCCCGCAGGCATGTGCCACACCGGTGACAGGATCCGACACAGGATGTGCCTTACAGCCGATTGCATCCATCTCTCCGATGATCGTCAGATGCGGGCCTTCTGCAGGATGACTGTCACCACGTACACCAGTCCGTGCAAGATGCTCCGTCACCTCATATCCCAGCTGTCTGAGACACTCTGCTGTTTTCTGTGCTGTCCGTATTTCTTCAAATCCCGGTTCCGGATGTGACGCGATATCTTCTGCAAAATTTATGATCTGCTCTCTGTATGCATCAATTCTCTGAAGAATCTTTTCTTCTGTTTTATCTAACATTTGTTTAACATCCTCTCTTGATATCCTCTATGTCCATCAAAATCTGTACAGCTTTCTCAGGTATAGAGTATGGATCAAAAGCCTTCACTTTCATAAGTTAATACGTTATAAAAGCAATAAACCTTTATCCCCTTATGATAACATAAATTTTCAGCAATGCAAGCACTGAAAAATCACAAAAAAACCGCCGGATAACGCAAAAATCCGGATACTCTGTTCAAAGTATCCGGATTCAATAATGGTAAGCTGGAAATGAGACTCGAACTCACGACCCCTTCATTACGAGTGAAGTGCTCTACCGACTGAGCTATTCCAGCCTGTGCCTGAAACACAACCATTATTATACCTGATTTTTCAGAAAAATCAAGAACTAATTTTAATTTTTATTATTGTATCTGTGAACAGCTGGAATTCTTTCTCTCACGCTGTTTCCTTTGCTGCAGTTTTTCTTGTTTTCTTCTCTGTGGCAGCCGGCTTCTTCACAGAAGCCTTAGATGATTTCCGGGCAACACGCGGTTTCTTTGCTGCCGGTTTTTTTTCGGTTTTTTTGACCGGTGCGGAAACTGCCTCTTTCTTCTTAGTCGGAGTACAGGAAAATACCGTCACACCAAGTGCAGGAACCTTAAGCTTAATGGAATATTCTCTCTCATCGCACTCATCCTGCTTACAGGTTTTTGCTCTTGGATTGACAATTCCCTGACCGCCATATTCCTTTGCATCACTGTTAAAGATTTCTTTATATTTGCCATAGAATGGAACGCCAACCTGATAGTCCTCATAAGGAACAGCCGCAAAGTTACATACTGCAAGAAGTGTTTCTTCCGGCTTATCCGTCTTACGCATAAAGGTGAGGACATTCTCTTCATATTTCATAAGCTGGATCCACTCAAAGCCATCATACTCATCATCCTTCTGAACCAGTGCCGGATGGGTGCGGTACAGCTCGTTGAGATCATGGATATATTTCTCCATTTCTGCCGGAACTTCCCTGCCCGGTGACATCATCATACATCCCGGGTGCAGCATCATATAGGCATAGGCTTCACGGATCTGACTCAGCTTCTGTGCATCATCTCCCGGAAGCTTCTCCATAAATTCAGCAAGCGTTCCCGCCTCACGGCTTCCAAGAGGAAGTACATAATGCTCACAGTACGCATAAAGCATGGACAGCGTAAGCTGATCATGGACATATTTTCTCTCGATCGGATCTTTGGAAAGATATGCAAGAAAATCTCCTGCCCAGTTATTATTCCATTTATAATCAAAGCCGATGTTATCATCCTCCACACTTCCGGTGAGTTCAGACCAGAGGCCATCTTCCTGTGCGATCGTAAGCGTTCCCGGAAGCTTTTTATCCAGAATAGAATTCAGATGCTTGAGAAATTCCACCGCTTCCAGATTTTCATTTGAGCCGTAGATATTAGGTTTCCACTGTCCGTATTCCTTTCCAAAATCAAGATACAGCATGGAATCCACATCATCCAGTCTCAGTCCGTCTGCATGATAAACCTCCAGCCAGTAAAAAGCATTTGCAAGGAGAAAATCTCTCACCATCGGACTTCCGAAATTATACAGAAGAGTTCCCCAGATCGGATGGATCGCCATAGACGGATCCGGATTCTCATAAAGAGGTGTTCCGTCAAAAAGCTCCAGTCCGCCCTCGACCCTCGGGAAATGAGATGGTGTCCAGTCAAGGATCAGTCCGATTCCTGCTTTGTGAAGCTCGTTAACTGTCTTCTGGAAATCCTGCGGCATACCAAATCTCCTGGTCGGTGCATAATATGCAAAGGTACTGTACTCCCCGGCCTCATCATCCAGATATTCCATCACAGGATGAAGTTCTACATGCGTGTAATTCAGTTTCTTCACAAACTCAACAAGTTCTTCCCCGTCCTTCCAGTCTGTCAGAGAGGTCTCATAGATGGAAACTGGCTGTTTACGGTCAGCGAATTTCTTACGTCCTGCCATCCATTCTTCATCTTCCCACTGGAAGGCTCCTGTATCTGCCACAACGGAAGCACCTGCCGGCGGGACCTCTGTACAGGCAGCATATGGATCAGATTTCAGCTCTATGCGGTTTCCTTTGAGCTTCAGTTCATATTTATAGATATCTCCGACCTTCACACCTGGGATAAAAAGTTCAAAAATACCCGACATTGGCATTCGGTGCATCGCATGGCGTCTTCCGTCCCATTCATTGAAATTGCCGACCACACTGACGCGCACTGCATTCGGTGCCCATACGGCAAAGCTTGTTCCCTTAACACCATTGATCTCCATCGGATGTGCACCCAGCTTCTCATAGGCATGATAATAAACGCCCGCGCAGAATGCCTTCTCCTCTGCTTCTGTGATCTGTCCTGCAAATGCGTAAGGATCCGAAAACTCCTGAACTTCTTCTCCTCTGGTAACGCGATATTCATATTCCGGGATCTTTCTGCCCGGGATCATTGCTGCAAAATATCCCGCCTCATCTTCTTTTTCCATTTCATATTTACGGGATCCGACCAGAACCTCTGCCTTATCTGCCTCCGGAAAAAATCCCTGGACCAGAACACCGTCTGTGGTCAGACGCGGAGCCATGACATCCTTCGGGGATGCTTCTTCTCCATATACGATTGCTTCAATCCTCGGCCAGTCCATATACTCATATGCCTTGCTTTCCATCTTTACTGCCTCCATTCCGAGATGCCGCTGTCAAAACCTTTCTGTAAAATACATCTCTTTAAAAAATAGTTTATCATTTTTTCAGGTAAAAATAAAGAATAGAACGAAATTTGTTTGACAAAACTGCTCTGGTGCGATAAATTGAAATTAACGTTTTTCTGATACACAGGAAACAGAATTCAGAAATCCAAGGAGGTTTTTTTATTATGGAAAACAGAAAATTTGACGTAACCGCTCTCGGCGAATTACTGATCGACTTTACAGAAAACGGATCCAGTTCCCAGGGAAATCCTGTGATGGAGGCCAATCCCGGCGGAGCTCCCTGCAACGTACTCGCAATGCTTGAAAGACTTGGCAAGAAAACAGCCTTTATCGGCAAGGTTGGTAAGGATATGTTCGGTACACAGTTAAAGACCGCTGTTGAAGAAGTCGGTATTGACACCCGCAACCTTATCATGGATGAAAACTGCCACACCACCCTCGCTTTTGTACATACCTATCCGGACGGTGACCGTGACTTTTCTTTCTACCGTGACCCGGGTGCAGATATGATGCTTACTAAGGAAGAAGTTCAGAAAGACCTGATCGAGGCTTCCCGTATCTTCCACTTTGGTACCCTTTCCTCTACTCATGAGGGTGTTCGTGAAGCTACCCGCTATGCCATTGAACTTGCAAAGGAAGCCGGATGCATCGTTACCTTTGATCCAAACCTCCGCCCGCCTCTCTGGAAATCTCTCGAAGATGCCCGTGCAGAGATCGAATACGGTATGTCTAAATGCGACGTATTAAAAATTTCCGACAATGAAGTAGAATTCATGTGTGGAACCACAGATTACAATAAAGGTGCTGCCATGCTCCAGGAGAAATATAACATCCCGCTTATTCTCATCACCATGGGTAAGGACGGAAGCCGTGCATACTACAAGGACATGATCGTAGAGGCAGCTCCTTTCCTTCAGGAAAACACCATCGAGACAACCGGTGCCGGAGACACCTTCTGTGCAAGCACATTAAACTATGTTCTCGATCACGGTCTTGAGAATCTCACAGAGGAAAATCTCAAAGAGCTCCTCACCTTCGCAAACGCGGCTGCATCTCTCATTACCACACGTAAGGGTGCGCTCCGTGTTATGCCGACACGTGAAGAAGTTGAAAGTTTCATTGCAAGCCGTAAATAATTTTTCATATCATTTACATACAAAAATCCCGGACAATTCTGATGAAGAATTTCCGGGATTTTTTTTGCCAGAAGGCTTTTAAACTTTTTATTTGATTACACGAACCTTGGATACACCTTCGATTGCTCTAAGCTCATCCAGAGCTTCTTTGGATGCTGCACTTTCAAGATCAATGATGGTATACGCATATCCACCACGGCTCTTGTTTGTCATATCAGCAATGTTCAATCCCTCGCTTCCGAGGATCTTGGTGAACTGGCTGATCATGTTCGGGATGTTTTTGTGGCAGATGGTGATACGTCCGACTGCCACACAGGTACCCATATCACAGTTTGGATAGTTCACAGAATTCTTGATATTTCCGTTTTCGAGGAAATCTCTGACTTCTTTGACTGCCATAACTGCACAGTTCTCTTCGGATTCCTCTGTGGATGCACCAAGATGTGGTGTTACAAGGATTCCCGGTCTGCCTGCTACAGTTGCATTTGCAAAGTCAGTAACATATTTCTTTACCTTTCCGCTGTCAAGAGCTTCTACAAGGGCTTCCTCGTCAACGAGAAGGTCTCTTGCGAAGTTCAGAAGAACGACTCCATCTTTCATCTTTGTGAAAGCCTCACGGTCGATCATCTTGCGTGTGTTGTCTGTAAGCGGTACATGGATGGTGATGTAATCGCACTGGCTGTAGATCTCATCCAGAGATTTGCTGTGTTTGATGGTTCTGGACAGGTTCCATGCTGCATCAATGGAGATGAACGGGTCATATCCGTAGACTTCCATTCCAAGATGTGTTGCAGAGTTTGCAACCATGGCTCCAATCGCACCAAGTCCGATAATACCCAGTTTCTTACCGCTGATCTCACATCCTGCAAACTGTTTTTTCTGTTTCTCAGCCAGTTTGTCGATGTGTTCTTTGTCTTCTTCATGTGCTACCCACTCAATACCTCCAACGATATCACGGGAAGCAAGGAGCATTCCTGCAAGAACAAGCTCCTTAACACCATTTGCATTTGCGCCAGGTGTATTGAATACTACGATACCGTTCTCTGCACACTGCTCAACCGGAATGTTGTTGACACCTGCGCCTGCACGGGCGATAACTTTGACATTCTCCGGAAGCTCCATATCATGCATCTTGGCACTTCTTACCAGAACTGCATCTGCATCCTTTAATTCTTCCGTCTGTTTGTACTCATCTCCAAACAGGCCAAGACCTGTCTGGGAGATTGGATTAAGGCATTTATACTGGAACATTACGCATTCTCCTCCTCAAATTTTTTCATGAATGCAACGAGGGCTTCTACGCCTTCTTTTGGCATTGCATTGTAGATACTTGCACGCATACCGCCCACTGTTCTGTGTCCTTTGAGGTTTACAAGACCTGCTGCTTTTGCCTCTTTGACAAATTTGGCATCCATGTCTTTATCACCTGTGACAAAAGGAACATTCATCAGAGAACGGGAAGCCGGCTCTACTGTACCTTTGAAGAGTTTGCTCTGATCCAGATAATCATAGAGGATCTTTGCTTTTTCGATGTTTCTCTTCTGCATTTCTTCCAGTCCGCCCATAGCCTTGAGCCATTTGAAGACTTTGCCGCATACATAGATGCAGTATGCGTTTGGTGTATTGTAAAGAGATCCTGCATCTGCATGTGTCTTGTATGTAAGCATGGTTGGTGTTCCCGGAAGAACATCCTCTGTAATAAGATCTTCACGAATGATCGCGATCACCATGCCGGCAGGTCCGATGTTTTTCTGAACGCCACCGTAGATGATACCATATTTGCTTACATCTACAGGCTCAGATAAGAAGCAGGAAGAAACGTCTGCCACCAGAGTTTTGCCTTTTGTATTCGGAAGTGTCTTGAATTTTGTTCCGTAAATTGTATTGTTTTCACAAATGTATACATAATCCGCATCCGGGCTGATCGGAAGATCGCTGCAGTCCGGGATATAGGAGAAGGTCTTATCCTCGGAAGATGCAATCTTATTTACCTTTCCGTACTTCTGTGCTTCCTGGTATGCTTTCTTTGCCCACTGACCGGTAACAATATAGTCAGCAACTCCGTTCTTCATCAGGTTCATCGGAATCATGGCAAACTGCTGGGAAGCACCGCCCTGAAGGAATAATACCTTGTAATTATCCGGAATATTCATAAGATCTCTGAGATCTTTCTCTGCATCATCAATGATTTTCTGGAATTCCGGGCTTCTATGGCTCATTTCCATTACAGACATACCACTTCCCTGGTAATCCATCATCTCATCTGCTACTTCTTTCAGAACTGTTTCCGGCAGTACAGCCGGTCCTGCGGAAAAATTATATACTCTGCTCATTGTTCTTCATATCCTCCTCGTCAAAAACTTCATTCAGACTTGCACCTGCAGGCACCATTGGAAATACGCTGAGATCCTGGTCGATCCAGCAGTCCAGTACTACAGGTCCGTCTGTCGCCAGCGCCTCTCGGATTGCCGGCTCTACCTCTTCCATCTTCGTGACACGGATTGCCTTCGCTCCCATGCCCTCAGATATTTTCACAAAATCCACGGCATCGTCAAGGACGGTATGTGAATATCTGTGTTCATAGAACAAGGTCTGCCACTGACGCACCATACCCAGCACATGATTGTTCATGACAATTTGCAAAAGCTGTTTATGGCAGCGCACTGCTGTCGCGATCTCATTCATATTCATTCTGAAACAGCCATCTCCGCCAATATTGACAACTGTTTTGTCCGGTCTTCCCATCTTGGCACCGATCGCAGCTCCAAGTCCGTATCCCATTGTTCCGAGACCACCGGAAGTCAGGAAAGTACGGGGTTCTTTGTACTTGAAGTACTGTGCGGCCCACATCTGGTGCTGACCGACATCCGTTGAGATAATTGCATCACCGTTGGTGATCTCATAGAGTTTCTCTATAATGTATGGTCCTGTGAGCTGAGAATGATCATAAGTCAGAGGATATTTTGCTTTCATCTCCTGAATATGCTCGATCCACTCCGGATGCTGTTCTTCCGGAATCATTTCCAGAAGTCTGCGGAGTACCTCTCTTACATCTCCTATCACAGACGCATCTACCACAACATTCTTATTGATTTCGGCCGCATCCACATCGATCTGAAGGATTTTGGCCTGTTTTGCAAAGGTCTTCGCATTACCGGTGACACGGTCACTGAAACGTGCACCCAGTACGATCAGAAGGTCACACTGTGTAACGCCAAGATCGGAAGTCTTGGTTCCATGCATACCGAGCATTCCTGTATACAGAGGATCCTCTCCTGAGAAAGCTCCCTTGCCCATCAGACTGTCGCACACCGGTGCCTGGATCTTGTGGGCCAGTTCGCTGATCTCCTTGGAAGCCCCAGAGATCACACAACCGCCGCCGACAAAGATATATGGCTTCTTCGCTTCCTCTATTATCTGTGCTGCAATTTCAAGATCTTCTTTACGGATCGTCTCGACTTCTCGGTTGATCGTAGCCGGACGGCGTACAGAATATTCACATGTCGCTGCTGTTACGTCTTTCGTCACATCAACCAGTACCGGACCCGGACGTCCGCTTTTGGCAATATAAAAAGCCTTGCGGATCGTATCAGCCAGCATGGAAATGTCTTTTACGATAAAACTGTGTTTTGTGATCGGCATTACAATGCCGGCAATATCAACCTCCTGAAAGGAATCTCTTCCAAGAAGTGGTTTTCCTACGTTCGCGGTGATCGCTACCACCGGGACAGAATCCATGTATGCGGTCGCAATACCTGTAACCAGATTTGTGGCTCCAGGGCCGGAGGTTGCCAGACATACTCCGACTTTTCCCGTAGCACGGGCATAACCATCTGCTGCATGAGAAGCACCCTGTTCATGAGATGTTAGGACATGATGGATCTCATCACTGTGTTTATAGAGAGCATCATAGACATTGAGGATTGCACCTCCCGGATAGCCAAAAACAGTATCTACTTTCTGTTCCTTAAGGCATTCGATGATGATCTCTGCACCTGTAAGCTGCATTGTATCTCCTCCTGTGTTCATCATATATTATTTTGCTTTCGGCACTTCAAGGATTGCACCTCTGTTGCCTGAGGTAACCATTGCAGCATATCTCGCAAGATATCCGGTTGTGACTTTTGGCTCACGCGGCTGCCATTTTGCTTTTCTTGCTGCCATCTCCTCGTCAGAAACCTTAACTTCCAGTCGAAGTTCCGGAATATTAATACTGATGATGTCCCCTTCTTCGATCAGTGCGATCGGTCCGCCTACTGCTGCTTCCGGTGAAACATGTCCGATGGAAGCTCCACGGGATGCACCGCTGAAACGTCCGTCTGTAATAAGGGCTACGGAAGAGCCAAGTCCCATACCTGCGATCGCAGAGGTCGGATTCAGCATTTCTCTCATTCCAGGGCCGCCCTTCGGTCCCTCATAGCGGATAACAACAACGTCACCTGCCACGATCTTGCCACCTTTGATTGCTGCGATCGCATCCTCCTCACAGCCAAACACTCTCGCCGGACCTTCATGTACCATCATCTCTTCTACGACTGCGGAACGTTTTACCACACCGCCGTCCGGAGCGATATTTCCCTTAAGAACTGCAAGACCACCGGTCTGGCTGTACGGGTTGTCGATCGGGCGGATAACTTCCGGATTGAGGTTAACACATCCTTCGATATTTTCGCCTACAGTTTTTCCTGTTACTGTCATACATTCCGTATGGAGAAGTCCCTTTTTGTTCAGTTCATTCATAACTGCATAAACACCGCCGGCCTCATTCAGGTCTTCCATATAAGTTGGACCTGCCGGTGCCAGATGGCAGAGGTTCGGTGTCTTTGCGCTGATCTCGTTTGCAAAGCTGATATCAAAATCCATTCCGACTTCATGAGCGATTGCCGGAAGATGGAGCATACTGTTGGTAGAACATCCAAGTGCCATATCTACTGTCAGCGCATTCAGGATGGCTTCCCTTGTCATGATGTCTCTCGGACGGATATTTCTGCGGTACATCTCCATAACCTGCATACCTGCATGCTTTGCAAGACGGATACGCTCGGAATATACTGCCGGGATAGTTCCGTTTCCACGAAGTCCCATACCAAGAACCTCTGTCAGACAGTTCATGGAGTTTGCGGTATACATACCGGAACAGGATCCACATGTAGGACATGTTTTGTTCTCAAATTCTGTCAGTTCATCCTCTGTGATCTTACCTGCCGCATAAGAGCCAACAGCTTCAAACATGCTGGAGAGGCTGGTCTTATGTCCGTGAATATGACCTGCCAGCATCGGACCTCCGCTTACGAATACAGTCGGAACATTCAGTCGTGCTGCTGCCATCAGAAGTCCCGGTACGTTTTTGTCACAGTTTGGAACCATAACAAGAGCATCAAACTGATGAGCCATTGCCATCGCCTCTGTGGAATCTGCAATCAGATCTCTAGTTACCAGTGAATATTTCATTCCGACATGTCCCATTGCAATACCGTCACAGACAGCAATTGCCGGGAATACAACCGGTGTACCACCTGCCATTGCAACACCCTGTTTTACGGCTGCCACGATCTTGTCCAGATTCATATGGCCAGGTACGATTTCATTATAGGAACTTACGATTCCGACTAAAGGACGTTCCATTTCTTCTTTTGTTAATCCAAGGGCATTAAACAGGGAACGATGAGGTGCCTGCTGTGAGCCTGCTTTTACTGAATCACTTCTCATTTTATTTACTCCTCTTTACTTAATCTATACGATACTTACGGATTATTCCGTGCATAGCACTCCTACAATCCTGCCCGACATTCGCATATTGCGGGATTATCATACTGCTGCTGCGATCAGATCTCCCATTTCTTTCGTTCCGACAGCCTTGCATCCGTCTGACATGATGTCACCTGTACGATATCCGTCTGTCAGCACCTTCTGTACGGCTGCTTCTACCGCATCGGCTTCCTCATCCAGATTCAGAGAATAACGAAGCATCATTGCTGCTGAAAGAATAGTCGCAATCGGATTTGCCTTATTCTGTCCTGCAATATCCGGTGCTGATCCATGGCTTGGCTCATACAGACCGAATTTTGTCTCGTTGAGGCTTGCAGAAGAAAGCATTCCGATAGATCCTGTGACCATACTTGCCTCATCGGATAAAATATCTCCGAACATATTCTCGGTGAGGATAACGTCAAACTGTGCCGGATCATGTACAAGCTGCATTGCACAGTTATCAACCAGCATATGCTCCAGGGTTACTTCCGGATAGTCCGCTGCAACTTCCTCTACAACTTTTCTCCAGAGTCTTGAGGAATCAAGAACGTTTGCCTTGTCAACACTTGTAACCTTTTTCTTTCTCTTCATTGCAATATCAAATGCCTTGACCGCAATACGACGGATTTCGTTTTCATTGTAAGAAAGTGTGTCGATTGCTTTCTTTACGCCGTCCTCTTCGATAGTTTTTCTTTCTCCGAAGTAAAGACCTCCTGTCAGTTCACGGACAATAATCATATCAAATCCGTTTTCGCCAATCACCTCTTTCTTGATCGGGCAGGCTTCTTCCAGTTCTTTGTAAAGATACGCCGGACGAAGGTTTGCAAAAAGGTTTAAGGCTTTGCGGATAGCAAGAAGACCTGCCTCCGGACGTTTGGACGGCTCCAGTTTATACCATGGGGACGTCTTGGCATCTCCGCCGATAGAACCCATCAGAACTGCATCAGAGGATTTTGCAGTGGCAATTGCCTCCTCTGTAAGCGGCACGCCATGAACATCAATCGATGCTCCACCGAGGAGTACCTCTGAATATGTGAAGGTGTGGTGATATTTCTCACATACCTTATCAAGAACTTTCTTTGCTTCACTAACGATTTCCGGTCCGATTCCATCTCCCGGGATCAATGCGATTCTGTATTCCATCTTTTTCTTCCTCTCTCTGCATCACACGAAAAACATGCAGATTCCTTTCGTTGCGAATATTGTTATTATAATAACGCACTTTTTGTCACTTTTCAACCCTTTACTACTTAAAAGTTACAACGTGTTGCCAGACGAAGTGGCCGTACCTATAAAGTAAAAAAAAGAAGTGCCGCATCTGACGCAGCACTTACTTTCTTATTTGCAGTTATGCGGATGCCTGTTCTGCTTTCTCCACCTCTGCAATAGCCTGTTTTCTCATTGGGATACGGCAGTTCTTGTTATTGCCGAATTCTACAATCACATCTTCTTCAGTCATGTCGATGATCACTCCATAGAAGCCGCTTGTGGTAACAATGCTGTCACCGACTTCCATGCTGTTGAGCATTGCCTGAAGTCTCTTCTGCTCTTTCTTCTGAGGACGGATCATCAGGAAATACATAACTCCGAAGATAACAACCATCCACAAAATCATCATACCCATGCTTGCGGTACTTTCGTTCATTTGAGGTTCCTCCTGTTTCTGACTTACATTCCTGTTCTTCTCCAGGAACACTACACACTATCATACACAAAAAAAGTCTTTACTTCAAGTATTTTTGCATATTTTTATTATTTCTGCTCCCCTGCCGCAAATCCTTCCAGACGCATTTTCTTATAGTCGGCAAATCTGCCCTCATCCAGTGCGTCACGGATCTCTTTCATCATATGATTATAGAAATACAGATTGTGCAGAACACAGAGACGCATTCCAAGCATTTCTTTTGCCTTGAGAAGATGACGGATATAAGCCCGGCTGTAATGACGGCATGCCGGACAGCCGCAGCCTTCCTCGATCGGACGTGTATCCAGCTCGTATTTGGCATTAAACATATTCATCTTGCCATGGTTGGTGTACACATGTCCATGACGGCCATTGCGGCTTGGATATACGCAGTCAAAGAAGTCTATTCCTCTGTCCACACCCTCAAGAATGTTTGCAGGTGTTCCGACACCCATAAGATAAGTTGGCTTATCCTGCGGAAGATACGGCACAACCGCATCGAGGATACGATACATTTCTTCGTGTGTCTCACCAACAGCAAGACCGCCTACCGCATAACCGTCAAGATCCATCTTTGCAATTTCTTTTGCATGTTCGATTCGGATATCTTCGTAGATTGCCCCCTGATTGATACCGAACAGAAGCTGTTCTTTGTTGATGGTATCCGGAAGGCTGTTGAGGCGTGCCATCTCTGTCTTGCATCGTGCAAGCCAGCGTGTGGTACGCTCTACAGATTTCTGTACATAATCTCTGTCTGCCACACTGCTCGGACATTCATCAAATGCCATTGCGATGGTGGACGCAAGATTGGACTGGATCTGCATACTCTCCTCCGGTCCCATAAAAATCTTATGTCCGTCAATATGTGACTGGAAGTGTACGCCCTCTTCCTTGATCTTACGGAGCTTTGCCAGAGAAAATACCTGGAATCCACCGGAATCAGTGAGAATCGGACGTTCCCAGTTCATAAACTTATGAAGTCCTCCAAGCTGTTTGACTACTTTGTCACCAGGACGCACATGCAGATGATAGGTATTGGAAAGCTCCACCTGTGTTCCGATGTCATAAAGATCCTGTGTAGAAACCGCCCCCTTGATCGCACCGATGGTTCCTACGTTCATGAATACAGGAGTCTGGATCGTTCCATGGACAGTCTCAAACTGTGCACGCTTCGCACGCCCCTCCGTTTTCATCAATGTATATTTTGCCATATTCGTTCCTCTTTCTGTTTTTATATAATATCACTCGGTCTTAAGTATATCAGAAGGTACGAAAATGGTAAAGGGGAATGTTTGGATGGGTATCAGGACAATTCCCTGTTAAGATTTTTCTGTGCTGTGGAAAGCATCAGCTTAATACGGTTCAGCTGGTTAACCTCACTGGCTCCCGGATCGTAGTCAATCGCTACAATATTTGCCTCGGGATGCTCTCTTCGGATCTCCTTGATCACGCCCTTGCCGACAATGTGGTTCGGAAGACATCCAAATGGCTGGATACATACAATATTCGGCACCCCACCATGGATCAGTTCCATCATCTCTCCAGTCAGGAACCATCCCTCACCTGTCTGGTTTCCGGGTGATACGATCGGCTCTGCCATCTTTGCCAGATCTGCGATATCTGCAGACGGTGTAAAGTGACGGCTCTGTGCAAGTGCCTCATTCATAGGTTTGCGCAGCCATTCGATCGCCTTGATTCCCCAGTTTGCCATGGCTGCTTTGTTTTTCTTAAATCCAAGAAACTCACATTTAAAGTTCTGATTATAGAAACAATAATTAATAAAATCAATCAGATCCGGGCATACTGCCTCTGCTCCTTCTGCCTCCAGGAGCTCTGCCAGATGATTATTTGCCGCCGGCAGGAATTTGACAAGAATCTCTCCGACAATACCGACACGTGGTTTCTTCTCATCGCTGATCGGGATCAGGTCAAACTCATGTACCATCTCATGGCACATCTTCTTGAACTGACTGTGGCTGACACTGCCTCCTGTCAGGAAAGAAATAACTCTCTGCTCCCATATCTTATGTTTACGGTTGACAATTCCCTCTTCCAGTTCATACGGACGCATACGATAAACGCATTTCATCAGTATGTCTCCAAAGACTGCACCATAGCAGATACGTTTGATCAGCGGAAGGGTCAGCTTAAAGCCCGGATTGCTTTCAAGTCCACTTAAATTGAGAGAAATAACCGGAACCTGCTCCATGCCGGCTTTCTTAAGTGCACGGCGGATAAACGCGATATAGTTAGATGCACGACATCCACCACCTGTCTGTGACATGATAACGGCAGTTTTGTCAAGGTCATATTTCCCGGAAAGAAGTGCATCCATGACCTGACCGACAACCATCAGTGACGGATAGCAGGCATCGTTGTTGACATATTTCAGTCCGACATCTACTGCATGCTTGTTGTCATTCGGAAGTACTTCCAGATGATATCCACAGCTGTTAAATGCCGCCTCCAGAATACCAAAATGGAACGGTGACATCTGCGGACACAGGATTGTATAGTCCTTTCGCATCTGCTTGGTAAATACAACCTTCTCTATGGAGGACGGACGGATCTCGCGTTCTTTATGCTGGGCATCCTTTGCACGAAGTGCTGCAAGAAGAGATCGTACACGGATTCTTGCTGCACCGAGATTGTTGACCTCATCAATCTTTAAGCAGGTATAAATCTTACCGCTGCCATCCAGAATTTCATAAACCTCATCGGTCGTAACTGCATCCAGACCACAGCCAAAGGAGTTCAGCTGGATCAGATCCAGATTGTCCTGTGTCTTGACAAAGTTTGCAGCCGCATACAGACGGGAATGGTACATCCACTGGTCATTGACACGGATCGGACGTTCAATTTTTGCCAGATGAGAAACAGAATCCTCCGTAAGCACCGCAATACCATAACCATTGATCAGATCCGGAATACCATGGTGGATCTCAGGATCAATATGGTACGGACGACCTGCAAGAACAATTCCTCTTCTGCCGGTATCTTTAAGATACTGAAGAGTCTCCTCGCCCTTCGCCTGTACATCCTTACGCACCTGTGCAAGCTCTTCCCATGCCGCATGTGCTGCTGCTTTTACTTCATCAGCCGGGATATCCTTAAACACCTCTACCAGACGGTCTGTCAGAATTGCCTCCGTTGTAAATGCCATAAACGGATTCATAAACCGAATATCCGGGTTCTTGAGTTCATCCACGTTATTCTTGATGTTTTCTGCATAGGAAGTAACGATCGGGCAGTTATAATGATTGACTGCATCCGGAAACTCATTACGCTCATAAGGCACGCACGGATAGAAAATAAATTTCACGCCTTTTTTGATCAGCCAGCTGACATGTCCATGTGCAAGCTTTGCCGGATAACATTCGGATTCACTCGGAATAGACTCAATACCCAGCTCATAAATCTTTCTGGTTGAAGTCGGTGAGAGCACCACTTCATATTTCAGTTTTGTAAAGAATGTAAACCAGAACGGATAATTCTCAAACATATTCAGGACTCGCGGAATTCCCACCTGTCCTCTTGTCGCCTGATCTGCACTGAGCGGTTCATAGGAAAACAGTCGTTTATATTTGTATTCATAGAGATTCGGAACATGGTCTTTGTTCTTCTCTTTACCAATTCCTCGCTCACAGCGGTTCCCGCTGACAAACTGACGGCCGCCGGTAAATTTATTGATCGTCAGACGACAGTTGTTTGTACATCCATGGCAGTTTGCCATAGAGGTGGTATATTTCAGCTCATTAATCTTGTCGATAGAGAGCATCGTTGTCTTTTTTCCTGTCTCATAACGCTCTCTTGCGATCAGAGCCGCACCGAAGGCTCCCATGATTCCGGCGATATCCGGACGGATTGCTTCACAGCTGGCAATCTTTTCGAAGCTTCGAAGTACCGCGTCATTATAGAAGGTACCGCCCTGCACCACAATATGTCTGCCAAGCTCTGTCGCATCAGACACCTTGATAACCTTGTAAAGAGCATTTTTGATAACAGAATAGGCAAGACCCGCAGAGATATCCGATACCTCCGCTCCCTCCTTCTGTGCCTGCTTTACCTTGGAGTTCATAAATACAGTACAGCGGGTTCCGAGATCGATCGGATGCTGTGCATAAAGAGCAGCCTTTGCAAAATCCTGCACACTGTAATTCAGTGACTTTGCAAATGTTTCAATAAAGGATCCGCATCCAGAAGAACACGCCTCATTCAGCTGTACGCTGTCTACGGTCTGATTCTTTATCTTGATGCACTTCATGTCCTGTCCGCCGATGTCCAGAATACAATCGACCTCCGGGTCAAAGAACGCTGCCGCATAATAGTGGGACACCGTTTCAACCTCTCCCTCATCCAGAAGAAAGGCTGCCTTCATCAGTGCTTCTCCATATCCTGTAGAACATGCATAGGCGATCTGTGCATCATCCGGAAGTATGGAATAAATCTCCTGAATAGAACGGATAGCGGTCTTCAGTGGGCTTCCATTATTGCTGCTGTAAAAAGAATACAGAAGTGTTCCGTCTTCTCCTACCAGAGCAGTCTTGGTCGTAGTAGACCCCGCATCGATACCAAGATAGCAATTTCCCTTATAGGAAGCCAAATCTCCCTTTTTGACCTTATAGGAGGACTGACGTTTCTTGAAAGCTTCATAATCTTCTTCTGATGCAAACAACGGCTCCATACGCTCTACTTCAAAATCCAGTTTGATCGAATGGCGAAGTCTGTCTTTGAGTTCTGTCAGGGAAACGGTCACATCCTTCTTTGCATTCAATGCAGAGCCAATTGCAGCAAACAGATGAGAATTGTCCGGAACGATCGTATGCTCCTCATCCAGTTTCAATGTTCTGATAAACGCTTCTTTCAGTTCAGAAAGGAAATGCAGCGGTCCTCCCAAGAATGCCACATGACCACGGATTGGTTTACCACATGCCAGTCCGGAAATCGTCTGATTGACTACTGCCTGGAAAATAGACGCAGAAAGATCCTCCTTTGTTGCACCATCGTTGATCAACGGCTGAATATCTGTCTTTGCAAACACACCACATCTTGCAGCAATCGGATAAAGAGCCTTGTAATTCTTCGCATATTCGTTCAGTCCAGGTGCATCTGTCTGAAGCAGAGATGCCATCTGATCAATGAAGGAGCCAGTACCACCGGCGCAGATACCATTCATTCTCTGTTCAATATTTCCGCCCTCAAAATAAATGATCTTGGCATCCTCGCCGCCAAGTTCGATCGCAACATCCGTCTTTGGTGCAAGCTTCTGCAGCGAAGTTGAAACTGCGATGACCTCCTGCACAAACGGAATTTCCAGATGGTTTGCAAGTGTCAGACCACCGGAACCTGTGATGACCGGACAAAGTGTCATTTCCCCAAGTTTCCCCTGGGCTTTCTCCAGAAGATCAGCCAGTGTTTCCTGAATGTTTGCAAAATGACGCTCGTAATCTGCAAACAAAAGATTCTCCTGCTCATCAAGAATCGCAATTTTTACTGTCGTGGATCCGATGTCAATTCCCAATGTGTATGTATTCAATAAATCGACCTCCTCGTCATAAACTGTATCATACAGTTATGAATGTAACGTGTTTCTTTGTAATAAAATATATTACTTCTTATTAAAAAGTGTTTCTTAATCGAATTCCGTAACATTATACGACAAACTTTTCCAAATGACAATGACCAACTTCAGGATTTTGAAAATAACTGTTCACAGGTAGTATTGTATACTTGGAAAGAGCATTTTCGGAGGAATTCCGAAAATGCTCTTTTATTCATTATCTGTGAAATTTATCTGCAATTCTGACAAGATATGTCCCGCCTGGTATTCGAAGCAAACGCTCGGCAGCACTCTTATCTACCATAACATAAACCAGAAAATATGCTGCCGCTGCCAGGATGATCGACACACCAAGGCAGATAATATTGGATGGCACTATGGCATGTAATCCATAATATACCCCTGCTGCCACTACTCCCATAACAACAGAAGCAATGATCGGGCTTACATAGGCGGTCTTCCATGGATTCCTGTAATCCAGATATTTTTTCATAAAGATATCATTCATCACACATACAACAATCGCATAGATAATCATTGCAACCAGAAGTGCATAAATTCCAAGATCCGTAAACATCAGAAGCAGCACAACCGCGATCACATCAACCACAAGTGCCACCGCTGCTGTCATCATCGGAATCTTCGGCTTTCCGATTCCCTGAAGCACACCGTTGGAAATATTGGACATTCCATTCAGGAGGATCGTAAAGGAACCCAGCATAAGAAGCTTCCCTGCAACACCATTTGTTCCTCCAAAGAGCAGAGATACGATTGGCTGTGCCAGGACAGCAAGACCGACTGCACACGGAATGGAAATAAACATGGAAAGCTGTACCGTCTGGTCTACTCTTCTCCTTGTTTCATCGATATCGCCAGTCGCATACAGAGCAGAAACCTCCGGTATCATAGAGGTCGGTGCCGCACTGGAGAGTGTCAGTGGAATATTGATGATACTCATGAAATAAGTGGCATATTCTGCATAAAGCATACTGATCGTATCAGCGTTCATGCCATGTTTTCCCATAATTTCCGAGTACAGTACACCATTTAAGTATCCGTTGATATTGTAAATAAAAGAACTCAGGATGATCGGCGATACGATCAGGATGATCAGTTTCAGGATCTCCCCATAAGATTCTGCCTCATGATAATGATCTCCTGCTACTCTTCTCTTGATATTTCTGCGATTCACACCATACACAAGAAGCATAAACAGAAGTGCGATCACAACACCTGCAGTCGTTCCCACCGTAGAACCGGCAGCACCCCATTTTGCAACGCTGCCATCACTTCCATCCGCAAAATACTTGATGAACATCCACGCAGCAATCAGACTGACTGCCGCATTAAAAATCTGCTCAAGGATCTGCGAAATCGAAGTAGGCATCATATTTCTGTATGCCTGAAAATATCCCCTGTACACGCCAAGAATTCCTGAAAGAAAAATCGTAGGTGACAAAATCTGCAGTGCCAGCACCGCATTGGGCTGATTACTCGGAATGATGAACCTCGCCCCAAACAAACACACCAGTGCCACAATTCCGCCTACGATTGCCGCATAGATCAGAGAACCATGAAAAATCTTCTGTGCGTTTTTGTAATCCTTTAAAGCAATCCTCTCAGAGATCAGCTTGGAGACTGCCTGAGGGATACTGAAAGAAGCAATCATCAGAAGGATCATATAGGCATTCTGGGCAAGACTGATGTATCCCATTCCCATATTTCCTACGATCGAAGAAAGCGGACTTTTGTATAATAACCCGATAACCTTGGAAATCATTGCCGCGATCATCAGAAAAGACGCGTTTTTGACTAAATTGTTCTTCTGATTCATGTTCACTCCTTATTTTCCTGTTCTGTCTTATTCTCGATCTGCCAGTCGATCGGCTCCAGCCCGTTGCGAAGCAGAAATTCATTGGTTTTGCTGAAATGACGGCACCCAAAAAAGCCTCTGTACGCAGACAGCGGACTTGGATGCGGAGCCTCCAGGATCAGATGCTTCGGATTATTGAGCATGGATTTTTTGGTCTGTGCCGGACGTCCCCACAGAAGAAAAACAATCGGCCGGTCCTGTTCATTCAGGATTCGGATCGCTGCATCGGTAAACTGTTCCCAGCCGATGCCCCTGTGAGAGTTTGCCTGATGTGCACGGACAGTCAGCACTGTATTCAACATCAGCACTCCCTGTTTCGCCCACTTTTCCAGATAACCGTTATCCGGAATATAGCATCCCAGATCGTCATGCAGTTCCTGATAAATATTAACCAATGACGGCGGAATCTCCACATCTCTTTTGACAGAAAAGCAAAGTCCATGCGCCTGTCCGTCATTGTGATATGGATCCTGTCCGAGAATCACGACTTTTACCTGACTCAGCGGGGTAAAATGAAATGCATTAAACATATCCTCTGCCGGAGGAAAAATCTTCTGTGTCTGGTATTCCTGCATCACTGTTTTGTATAACTTCGAATAATATGGCTGATGGAATTCTCCCTTTAATGCTTCCAGCCACTCTCCTGATAAAGGAGCCATTTCCTATCACCTCTTATCTTCGGACGGAAATCCCTTTCTCTGCCAGATAGTCCTTTACCTGACGGATCTCCAATTCTTTGTAATGGAATAAAGATGCTGCCAGTGCCGCATCCGCACCGCCTTCTGTCAGTGCATCATAAAAATGCTCCAGAGTTCCCGCACCTCCGGATGCAATGACCGGAACAGAAACTGCATCCGCGATCGCTCTGGTAAGCTCAATGTCATATCCTGCCTTGGTGCCATCACAATCCATACTGGTAAGAAGGATTTCACCCGCACCGAGCTTCTCAACCTTCTTGGCCCACTCAATGGCATCAATGCCTGTATCCAGTCGTCCGCCATGTTTATAGATATTCCAGCCGCCATCCTGTCTTCTCTTGGCATCGATTGCAACGACCACGCACTGACTTCCGAACTTCTCTGCTGCCTCTGTGATCAGTTCCGGACGATCGATCGCCGCAGAATTGACAGAGATCTTGTCTGCACCCTCACGGAGAAGTTTCCTGAAATCCTCTACTGTACGAATGCCGCCGCCTACGGTAAACGGGATAAAAACATTCGCTGCAACCTGCCGCACCATATCCACAACGGTATCACGTTCCTCGCAGGATGCCGTGATATCCAGAAAAACAAGTTCATCTGCACCTGCTGCATCATAGGCTCTGGCAATCTCCACCGGATCTCCTGCGTCCTTAAGATCCACAAAATTAACGCCTTTTACCACCCGGCCGTTATTTACATCCAGACAGGGAATGATTCTTTTTGTAAACATTTCAGTTCCCCTCCTTCTCAAGTTTTGCAAAGTTTTCGAGAATCTTAAGACCATATCTGCTGCTCTTTTCCGGATGGAACTGGCAGGCAAATACATTGTCCTTCTCAACAGAAGCATGAATCGTCGTGCTGTAATCTGTCACTGCTTTTACAATCTCCGGTTCTTCTGCCTGAAGATAATAGGAATGCACAAAATAAACATACGTATCTTCCGGAATGCCCTTAAACAATCTTCCATTATTCTGCAGATGCAGGGAATTCCATCCCATATGTGGAATCTTAAGTCCCGGAGATGGTGGAATTCGGAGGATTCTGCCCTTCAGGATTCCAAGCCCCTCAACGCCAGGTGTCTCCTCGCTGCTCTCAAAAAGGAGCTGCAGCCCCAGACAGATTCCAAGAAAAGGAGTTCCTTCCTTTATCATATCCTTTATTACCGGAACCAGACCATACTTATGCAGGTTTTCCATTGCCTCTCCAAAGCTTCCAACACCGGGAAGAATCACCTTGTCTGCCTTTGTCAGCACTTCAGGATCACGAGATACAACCGTTTCCTCCCCAAGATATGCAAGTGCCTTTTCTACACTTTTGATATTTCCTGCATCATAATCGATAATTGCTATCATTTATTATAACCTCCTGATTATAAGTGGTTTCAGCTGAATAACAGTACATTGATATTCTTTGATACCACCTATTTCGTTACATTTTATTCCATACTAATACATCTCGTTTAACATTATAATTCGTAAATAATTCGTACACGAAAAATCTTACGAATTAACCGATTGAGTTTGCTATGATATTGATCTCATTTACTTGAATATGAGAAGGTCTTGCATCTACATAATGATTCATCGTGGTTCTGACGTTACCATGACCCAATATAGATTGCAGAGTCTTTAATGGTAGCCCTTGCATATTAGTAGCAAATGTGTGCCTACATATATGTGGTTCAAACTTACGGATAGGAGTATCAGGGTTAGCAAGATTATATCTCTTAATACAATTTTGAAGATACTCTTCTACATGCGCCCTAACAATCGTTCTACGACTCCTTGTAGCCAGAAATACGAACCCATCGTATGAATTTCCTCTCTCGTCATAACACATGGGTTCGATATCTCCCTTTAGATACCTATTATCAAGAACTGACTGAAAACAATTATATACCCCATCTGTCATTGGTATATATCTTACGCCATTCGATGTCTTTGTGGTTGTTACAACGTGTTTATGATTAATGCATTGCAACTGTTTTTCGACTTTAATAACATGGTTTTCCATATCTATATTATCTAATGTAAGACCACATAGCTCAGAGGCTCTCAAGCCAGTCCAAAACAGTATATAAATCATGTCGTAACAGTGTTTGCTGTGTGAATCATTCTTGCAGAAATCCAGGAAGTTGTTCATTTCATCGACCGGTATCGCTACCATCGGTTTACTATCGCTTCTATCTGTCGTAATTCGTCTGAAAGGATTTTTGGCTATATAATCATAATCAATCGCATATTCAAACGAACGCTTAATCAAACTAATTTGACTTTGTATAGAAGAGCCTCTGTATTTCTTCTTCATATCAGCAAGCCATTCCTCACAGTGTTCTGGCTTAATCTTACCAACTTCCATATATCCAAGTTTGTACTGCTTTAATGTATTGACAGTTACATTGTATCCAACTTTTGTATTATGACTTAACTCTTTGCGGTTGTAAAGATGCTCTAAATATCTATTTACTACCTCAAGAAGAGTTAATTTTGAACCATCTATATCAATATCATTTGAAAGAAGCGCATTAATTTCCTCTTCTTTCTCTCGCAGGCTCTTTCCTGATTTCTTTCCTTTAGGTACTTGGTCGGTTGGTTCTAATCTGTATGAACTAACTACTCTATTTTTACCAAATCCATCCTTATATCGATATTCATATCTCTTTGTTTTTGGATTATAGTATTCATTTTCTCTGAGTGTTTTTCTTACAGGTTTATTTTTTTCTTTTGCTGTCTTGTTTGCCATTCGTTAGCCCTCCATATTAAAGAGCCTCGAATATGACCACATAAGCAATTCTATCATATTCAAAACTCTTTGTCGATATTATATCTGTTCAGCTTTGCTTATGTATTCTTCAAAGGGTTTGCGTTTTACTTTTATGACACGACCGACAGTAAGATGATATATGCAATTATAATCATCTTTCATTATTTCTCGTAACCTATGCTGACCAATTCCAAATAATTGAGATGCTTCTGCTATGGAAAGTAAAATCTTTTCCTGCACTTTATTACCTCCTACTTGTTATTTTCCGAGTCCCGTGCTTCCGAACCCTCCCGCACCTCTATCTGTATCAGACAGTTTACTGACTTCATGTAGCTTAACATCAATATACGGCATAATAACCAGCTGAGCAATACGATCACCATGATGAATTGTTTCGCATTTATCAGAATCATTGTATAGTGCAACAATTACCTCACCACGGTAATCTGAATCTACGACTCCCACACAGTTAGATGGGCGCAATCCTCGTTTAGTAGCAAGTCCACTTCGTGCAAATACAGCGCCAAAACATCCTGCCGGAATTTCAGTTGCAACGCCAGTACCAATTTTGACAGTAGCGCCAGCCGGGATGTCAATCGCACCTCTTGGAATATATGCATACAAATCAAGACCCGCTGCATATTCAGATCCTTTTGTAGGTACGATAGAGTCATTATTTAATTTCTTTATATTCATATCTGCTGTTGTCATTATTTTCTCTCCTATTTATATAATTGATATTTTTTACTAATCTTGTGAGCAACCTCATCGTCTAACGGACAAAACCACATGCCAGTGAGTGTCGTGCCGTTATCCTCTTCCGGCTCAAGTTCTGTAAGACACTTATCATAGATGCATCCATAATCAATGTCTTCAACAAGTCCCAATTCCTCGGCAATAGTTTTTGCTTTAAGTAACTGGTTCTTATTCTTTGCTTCACATACTGTCTTTGTAAATGATCCGCATACATAGTCTGCATGATATCAAACTTACCATCAGAGATAAAGCTGGGAAAGAAGCCGTCGCCACTATGACATTATCAAACGGCTTCGCAACAATGGACTATAAGGCTGGTGGTGATGGTATTGCTTTCGGTAAAACAGCCAATCGTGCCGGAATCGATTGTGCTATGTTGATGCGTATTCTCAAAGGTGTTCAGTTAATGAACGAAACAACATCAGGAGGTTATGGATGTGCTGACTGGTACTACAACAACAATGGTACTCAGCAAAAGAATGGTTCCATTTATGCCGCATCAGATGGTGTCCATGTGAAGGCTCAAACAGGAAAGGGCTTCCTTGATGGAACATGGAGTGGAAGTCTATCAGACAGACGTATGAAACGTGATATTGAACCAATAGCAAGAAATATCATTCAAGCTGTTGGAGAAGTCCGATTCGTACAGTTCAGAATGTCAGCACCAGATTATGACCACGAGGAATTGTGTGTCGGAATACTGGCGCAAGATTTACGAAATGCATTTGCTAGGCATGGAGTTGAAGATAAACTCCTGATGCTTGGCACACGAAAATTAAATCCCGACGATGAAAATGAGTATTACTGCATTGAGTATACTCATTTTTTATTGGTCAGATTGCTATACGACGAACTGCAAATGCAGGATTTCAATGACCGTATAGAAAAACTAGAAAAGAAATTAGGTATATAAGAGGAGGAATATACTATGGCAAATACAACAAGAATTAAAGACCTTTCCGCTGTTACTTCTGTTGCTGATACTGATGTACTCCCAGTTGACGGTGCGAATGGTACTAAGGGTGTGACTTTCGGAAATCTCTCCACTGCCGTCCTTAATAAGCTGACAAGCAAAACATACGGTCTGGATCAGGGTACAAAATCTCTTCCAGCCGCAATTAATGAACTGTACACAAACGCAGCAAGAAACAATGCAGGCGGTCATAACTCCATTTTCAGAGGTAAGAACTTAGGTACTTCCTATACTTCTGCTATGTCAAAAGCTATTCAGAGTGGTACATTTGATGACCTGTTCGTAGGTGACTACCTGACAATCAACGGTACTGTATATCGAGTTGCCGGGTTCAATCTTGGAAAACAGATTGGAGATAATACATCTATGGGTAATAGCATGTGTCTCGTACCTGACTCTGCACTGTACAATGCTCAGATGCATAACACAGACAGCGGTCAGTATACAGAAGGCGCTGCCGCAAATACCACAACTGGTGCTTATGCTAATTCTGACATGAGAACTGCTAACCTCGCACAGGCTACTCAGAAAATTGTGAGTGACTTCGGTTCTTCTCACGTAATGTCCTATAGAGATATCTTGCCAAATGCAACAGCTGATGGACAGGCTTCTGGATGGGCTTGGTACGACTGTAAGGTTGAGCTGATGTCTGAGACGATGGTATACGGAACAAAAGTATGGGCTAATAGCGGCTATGAGGTCGGATGTATCAACTCTCAGTTCCCACTGTTCGCTCTTGCCCCTGAGTACATTCACCGTCGCTTCAACTATTGGCTTCGTGGTGTGAGGTCTGCGACTAGCTTCTGTTTTGTGGACGCCAGCGGCTTTGCGAGCAACCTCGGCGCGTCTGGTTCTTTTGGCGTTCGTCCGTTTTTCTTCGTTAATTAATATTGACAAGAAACACAATGCAAAGAATTGTTGATATGAGACGTAAGCTCAAAGCATTGAATAGAAAGGTACAAAGAGGTGAGCGCACGCAGGAAGAAGTCGAGAATATGTTTCGATCCTGGATGGGCGGTCATGCGCACCTAATGAGTAAGATACAACGTGATAACTTAAATCTTCTTTACTACGACTTATTTGGAGGTTTTATAGATGGAAAATACTATTTACAATATTATCCTCGCAAACGGAACAGAGATTCACGCTACACTGAATGGCAACAACTACATCACAGATGATGAAGTTAATATTGAGATTCTGTCTGATGACAATTTATCCAGTGTAAATATCGGCGGTGTTGATTATAAAGATATGACCTGCACAAATATTTGGAGCGAGGACGGTCATACTCGATTTATCATCCGCGAAATGACAGAAGCAGAAAAAATGAAACAGTGCATCATTGAACTGAGTGCATTACTTTAAGAGGAGGGTATTATATGATTCAGTTAATCAATTTTTGGACAGACCTTGTTTACAATGGTGAGAAGGAATTTGATGCAGTGCCAGACAAAATCAAGGGTGCTGTCATGAAGCAGCTTGTCAAATCCGGTGTTGTAACAAACGACAATATCGAAGATGTAAAGTCTGCTAAAATTGCAGAAATGAGTGTGGCTTGTAACGAAGTCATCACACAGGGATTTGACATCACTCTGTCTGATAAGAAATCTCATCACTTCAGCCTTGAAGTTGCAGATCAGCTGAAAATTTCTAAGCTGAATGACAGAGCCAATGCTGGTATCACGGTTCTCCCGTATCATGCAGATGGCGAGTCCTGTAAATTCTACACAAAAGATGAAGTAGTAGCTCTGAATACAGCAATGGAGAACTGCATTGAATTCCAGACTACATACTTTAACTCTCTGAGAGACTATATCGAGAGTATGACTGATATCAATGATATTTGTGCTGTAGAGTACGGTGCTGATATCCCAGAGGCTTATCAGTCCGAAGTTCTGAAGATGCTGTATTCTCAGGCAAACGCAGAGGCTTAACATATCACGCTAATTAAATAATATGCACTGAGTCGGTATATCCGGCTCTTTGCATTTATACGGAGGTTATATGATGAAAAAGGCTCTATCATTATGCCTTAAATATCTGTCGCTGTTTGCTGTGATGGGGTCTATTTACTACATGATTGAAATCGTGTGGAGAGGATATAGCCATATCAGCATGTTTATTCTAGCAGGCGTATGCGGCGTATGCATTGGACTTATTAATGAAGTCTTATCAATGGATACACCGATCTGGCTGCAGGCAATCATTGGGTCGTGTATTGTAACAATCGGAGAATTTGTATCTGGATGTATTTTGAATCTATGGCTCGGACTTGGTATCTGGGACTATTCAAATATGCCATTTAATATTCTCGGTCAGATTTGTCTACCATTCTCTCTTTTGTGGGTGGTGTTATCTGCATGTGCGATTGTGATTGATGACTATGAGCGATACTGGTTTTTTGGAGAAGAAAAGCCATATTATCGATGGAATTTTAAGGAGAAGAAATGAACGATTTAACTACAGTATTAAGACAACGAATTTTGATTGTATATTCTGACATCGAATGGAGAGACGAGATGTTCAGTAAGGTTCTGGATGCATATCCGCATGACATGATTAACAAGATGATTAAATCACGTTGTGGCTGCTGGATTGAATTGAAAGATGGAACAATGATTCGATTCGTCTACGCAAGCGATGCGGCTCGCGGCATTAGAGCAAATAAGATTATTGCTCAGCCGGGTATTGATGAAACCTTTTTATATACCGTATTTAGACGAATGCTGATAAGCGATTCTGATGCTCTACTCGGCATCGTAGCGTCACTCGCACCTGTTATCTTTGGATACTATAGTAAGTCCAGAGCCGAAAATACAGAAGGTGGCATAGTCTACGAAACTGCTATGAAAGAACAGGAAGCAATAATCAATTCGGAATCAGGAAAGGGGTAATGGATTATGGAAGGCTTACAGAAATTTTTACAGCTTCTGAATGACAACTGGACAAGTATTCTCGTATGCATTGGTCTTGTCATCGGCATCGTGAAGAAAACTCAGGATTATATGTCCAAGAGTCAGGATGAAAAGATTGAAATCGCAAAGAAACAGATTCAGACAACTATTCTGAAAATGATTAGTGATGCAGAGGTTGATTGGCAGGAATGGAGCAAAGCAGGCTCTATCAAACGTGCTCAGGTAATCAAGCAGATCTATGAAGAATATCCTATTCTCTCTAAAGTCGTAGATCAGAAAGCTCTGATCGAATGGATTGATGAGCAGATTGATTCTGCATTAGATACTCTGCGTGAAATTGTAAAAACAAATGCAACATCTACTAGCAAAGACGGGAATTAAATCCCGTCTTTCTTGTTAGTTATTCATGCTAATTAAATTATTTACGAAAGGGGATTGATTTCTCTATGGCATTAAAAGGAACGACAAATGAAGAACGCATCTGGAACTTTTGTATTGGCAAAGGAATGAGCAAATGCGGAGCCGCAGGTCTTATGGGAAACATCTACGCAGAAAGCGGATTAGTCCCTACCAACCTGCAAAATTCATTTGAAAAGAAACTCGGATATACCGATGCAGCTTACACAGCAGCAGTCGATAACGGATCATACAAAAATTTTGTACGAGACAGTGCTGGATATGGTCTGTGCCAGTGGACTTATTGGAGCAGAAAACAGGCATTACTTGCATTCTGCCAGTCTAAAGGCACATCTATTGGCGATCTGGAGATGCAGCTTGAGTTCATGTACAAGGAACTGAGTGAAAACTACGGTACTGTGATTTCCGAACTGCGTAGCGCAACTTCTGTTCTTCAAGCATCCAATGCTGTGCTCTTAAAGTATGAACGTCCTGCTGACCAGAGTTCTGCCGTACAGAGACGCAGAGCATCTTACGGTCAGGTATATTATGACAAATTTGCTTCAAAAGCAACTAAACCAGAAGGAGGTAAAACTATGGGTTACACAAATAGTTCACTTGTAGATTGTGTGGTAAAGAGTCCGAACCACAGTGGCAGACGTACTCACTCCATTGATAGATTAACACCGCATTGCGTTGTTGGACAGCTTTCTGCTGAATCAATCGGAAGTTGTTTTACAAGCTCATCTGTACAAGCAAGCTGTAACTATGGTATCGGCAAGGATGGACGAGTTGTGTTATGTGTTGATGAAGCCAACCGGAGTTGGTGTTCATCTAGCAACGCAAACGACCAGAGAGCCATTACTATTGAATGTGCCAGCGGTATGAAAGAGCCTTACGAAATGAATAATACCGTATATGAAAAGCTGATTAAGCTTTGCGCTGATATCTGTCGTAGAAACGGTAAAACTAAAGTAGTTTGGAAGGGTAGCAAATCTGCTTCTCTTGCATACGAACCAAAGAGCAATGAGATGGTGCTGACTGCTCATCGCTTCTTTGCGAATAAGAGCTGTCCTGGCGATTGGCTTTATTCGAGATATAGCGATTTAG
Source organism: Blautia sp. BIOML-A1 (assembly GCF_009883055.1). Taxonomy (GTDB): domain Bacteria; phylum Bacillota; class Clostridia; order Lachnospirales; family Lachnospiraceae; genus Blautia_A. Next base: position 104,477 of record NZ_WWVR01000005.1, read on the forward strand.
CTAATCGTATCAATGCATTACTCGGAAGCGGAACCACAGCATCAGGAGGAAACTCTAATGACTCTACAAACACTTCTGCACCATCAAAACCGAATACAAACTTCCCAAAGGTACCATTTACAGTCAACGTGATTGTGTCTGATTTGAATATCAGAAAAGCACCTAATGGAGATATTGTCGGGAAAACCGGAAAGGGTGTATTTACAATTACATCTGTGAAGAATGGCTGGGGAAAGCTTAAATCTGGTGCTGGATGGATTTATCTTGCAAATGCGGATTATTGTACGATTGGCTCATCTGTATCTGGTACATCTTCAAAACCATCTACAAACGTATCAAAAGTACCGTATAAGGTTCGTGTCGATGCAAGTGATCTTAGAATTCGGTCTGGCGCTGGCACAAACTATCCGACTACTGGTGAATATACCGGAAAGGGAACTTTCACTATTATCGAGGAAAAAGCAGGAACTGGCTCTACTAAGGGTTGGGGAAAATTGAAATCCGGAGCCGGATGGATTTCTCTTGATTACTGCGTAAAACTGTAATCTATGTTTGGGCGGTAAATTCCGCCCTTATGTGTTTCCGGCATGTAACTTTTGGAGGGAAATATGGAAAAATTACTTACAAACTATTCTCCCACAGATATTATCATGTACACAGTAATCCTGTGTCTTGCTGTTAAGGGAGTAGTGTCTTTTATCGACTGGGCTTGTGATCGTGTCCGCAAATACTATGATAAAGACCATGACGAACGAGAAGAGATTGACACGATTAAAGAAGATGTAGATGAACTGAAGGAAGCTAAAGAAGATACGAATAATTCTGTAGACAAAATCAATGACAGTATTGCTATGCTGATTGAGTCTGACAAGGAAAGTATCAAGGCTTATGTAACAGAACGTCATCATTTCTTCGTATATGAGCATGGATGGATTGATGACTACTCTATGGAATGCTTAGAGCGTAGATTCTTAATCTATCAGCATGAGCATGGTAACTCATTTGTAGAAGGTCTTATGGACGAAATACGTGCGTTGCCTAAACAGCCACCGGAACAGTATAAACACAAATTTGATGGTACTGCTACATACGTGAAAAACGCAAAAGCAAAGACAAAGCATTAAACAGGAGGTGCTTGAGAATGTATAGAATTATGATTGCTCAGGCTAAGCGAGATAATTACGAAACGCTGTATAAATATTTGACAACAAATATTGATGGCGAGGTAATTCCGCTTGAACTCGGTTCCAAAGAAGCTTTGGATAAAAGAGTTGAAAAGATGCTCAATGAAGAAGGATATGCTAAGAGTGACTTCATTATCGTAAGAGTCGTTGACTATACGATTGATGCTACTGCATACACCAATACAGACGTCAACGCTGACACTTCTAATATCGATGTGACGCTGTTGAGAGCAGAAAAATAATATGTAAGAAAATGTGAGTGTGTATATAAATATAGGCAGATTGGTAAATAAAAACCAGTCTGCCTTCTTTTTCTATATGACATATTCGAGACACTATAATTCGTAAATAATTCGTAAAAGTAATAAAAGTGCTAAAGATTTTCTTGTTATTAAATGATAATCAGTGTGTTATAAAAAATAATTGCTATCGTAATCAATAATACCTATCATTCGCGTCTCACATCCTGTCTTTTTTCATATAACACAGTTCTCCAAAAAGCAACTGTCATGTAAGCAAGTATACAGCAAAAAGAAGCAGATGCAAAGTAATTTCTTTACATCCGCTCCTTTTTTAATCATTTTTGCGGTCCAGTGTGAACCAGAATTCGACTCCGTTATCATAATTCTGCACACCATACTGCTGATGCAGACTTTCCATGATCGCTTTTACGATGGAAAGTCCGATTCCGCTTCCACCATATTCCCTGGTCCTTGCCTTATCTACCTTGTAAAATTTATTCCACAGTTTCGGAATATCCTCCTCCGGGATCGGAGTTCCTGTATTAAATACCGTTACCCGGACACGGTCATCCTCAGGCAGCACACGGATTTCAATTTCCCTCTCGCCATTCAAGTGATTCAGTGCATTGCTGGTATAATTCGTCACAACTTCTTCAATCTTGAACTCATCTGCCCAGACATATACCGGATCCGATGCTTCAAAATTCACTTTTGCCTCTTTTTGCTGGATCATGATATCCATAGACTGGAGGACTCCCCGAATCAGACTTACAATATCAAATCTCTCCATGGTCACCTCATCCCGGCCGGATTCCAGCTGATTCAGTGTCAGCAGGTTCTTGACAAGCTTGTTCATCTTGGCCGCTTCATCCATGATCACATCACAATAAAATTCTCTGCTCTCCGGATCATCAGAGATATTTTCTTTAAGGCCTTCCGCATATCCCTGCACCAGTGCGATCGGCGTCTTAAGCTCATGAGAAACATTATTCAAAAACTCCTGACGCATCCTGTCAATCTTTTCCTTATTTTCGATGTCCTTAAGGAGCTGATTGTTCGCTGATTTAAGCTCTGAGATTGTCTTTTCCAGCTGTTCGGACATTCTGTTGAAGTTCTCTCCAAGCTCATCAATCTCATTACCTGCCTGGCTGTGATACTTTGCATCAAAATCCAGTTCACTCATCTTGGTAGAAAGCCGCGTCAGTTCACTGATAGGCTTTGTGATACGCTTCGTGACCACCCAGATCATCAGTCCGCTCAGAGCAATGATCACAAGACCCACGTAGAAATAAAAACTGTTGGAGATTGCAACACTCTCACGAATACTCTCCAGCGGGGTACGGATCAGAAAATAGCATCCATTTCCCAGTTCTCCCCAGCTTTCTACATACTCCATTCCCGCAAAGCGGTCACTTACCTGCTGGATCACATAGCTGTCATACTTCTGAAGGACTTTTTCCTTACCTTTCTTCCGGTCCAGATCGTAAATATATCCTACCAGCCGGGCCTCCAGCAGATCCTCATTGCTTCCGACAGCACATATCGTCTGACCATCCGCTGTGATCATCACCCAGGTAAGATTATTCTCAGAGCAGTCCTTAAATATCTGATCTGAGATTTCTGCACTGCTGTTTCCGTCCGAGTCCGTTACTACATCAAGACTTTCCAGATTTTGCACCGCATCTCTCAGAACTTCTGTTTTCCTGCTGATATAATAATGTTCCAGAAACAGTCCATTGATCAGTGTTATGACGATCATAGAAAGAAGAAGCAGTCCGATAAACAGGACTGCTATCTGTCGGCGAAGCGGATGAAATTTCCTGGTCTTGTGCTTCTTAGCTGAATCTTCGTGTAAACATTTCATGATTCATCCACCTCAAATTTATAACCCATTCCCCAGACTGTCTTGATATATTCTCCCTTCGCACCCATCTTACTTCTCAGTTTCTTGACATGCGTATCAATAGTTCTGGCATCTCCAAAATAATCATAATTCCATACGGAATTCAGAATTTTCTCCCTGGAAAGAGCAATTCCCTGATTCTCAAGGAAATATGTCAGGAGTTCAAATTCCTTAAAGCTCAGTTCCATAGGCGCCCCGTCAACAGTCGCCTGATGTGCGGCCTTATCGATCACAATTCCACCGGCTGACAGAACATCATTTCCTGCATCCTGTCCTGTTCTTCGAAGAATGGCCTCCACTCTCGCAACCAGAATCTTCGGGCTAAACGGTTTCGAGATGTATTCATCCACTCCAAGGTCAAATCCCAGGAGTTCATCCCTCTCATCCCCACGTGCTGTCAGCATGATGATCGGCACCTTGGAATTCTTACGGATCTCCCTGCATACTTCCCAGCCGTCCATTTTCGGCATCATAACATCCAGAAGTATAAGGGCAATATCCTTTTCTTCATAAAAAATGTCCATTGCTTCTTCGCCGTCACCGGCCTCCAGAACCTGGAAATTCTTTTTTTCGAGAAAGTCTCTCACCAGCTTTCTCATACGGCTTTCATCATCTACTATAAGAATTTTCGGGGCTTCCATCTCTGATTCCTCCAATCAAATTTTCTTGTCACTGCTCACAATGACCGCTTTGTTACTGTTCACTCCGTTCACAGTAACTTGGTCAAAATGCATTCCAAATCACCTTCGGTGATAGCATTTTGCCCCGTATGTCTCGGGATTTTGCCATATTCATGGCAAAACACCTCGCGGGATATTACCTGTAAACAGTTACACCGCTTCCTCTATCGTTCATATGCTGTTATCTTATCAGAGATTTATGTTTGTTTTGTGAACATTTTCAGGAATTCTGATCCAGTTTTTCCGAAAACTCATCTTTTTTCAACGGTCTGTAGAAATAATATCCCTGAATGTAATCGCAGCCATGGTTTCTGAGGAATTCTACCTGTTCCTTTGTTTCTGCACCCTCTGCCACGGTTTTGGCGTCCAGTGCGTGTGCTGTCTCTATGATCAGTGGAATCAGCCTTCTTGTCCTTGAATTCATCTCAATCTCTCTCGTAAAAGACATATCGATCTTGAGGATATCAAAGGAAAACCTCTGAAGCATGTTGAAAGAGGAATATCCACTTCCGAAATCATCCAGAAGAATCCATGCTCCTTTTTTCTTGATCTTGTTCAGAACCTTACCGACATTCTCCTCCAGTGCCGCATAGGAGGTTTCTGTGATCTCAAACCGGATCAGTTCCGACGGAAACTCCGGATGTTCGAGAAAATCGACGATTTCATCGATCAGTGCCTCATCATAAAAATCCATCCATGAAAGATTCATGGAGACCGGAACAACCTCCAGCCCTTTCTCATATCTGCCCGAGATATAGGAACGCACCTTCTGAAAAACATAACGGTCAAGTTTGGAAACAGAGCCATCCTCCTCCAGTTTCAGTACAAATATACCAGGAGAAATAAATCCCTTCTTTGGATGTATCCAACGAACCAATGCCTCTGCTGACATAATCCTGCCTGTAACAGGATCTACAATCGGCTGATAATACACTTCCAGTTCTTCATTTATGATTGCTTCTTCGAATGCAGCTGCGATTTCCGCCTTATCAATATATTCCATCTCCATCTTCTGATCGAACACTGCATATGGCTTAAGGTATTCATCTACAATGTGCTGCTTTGCGAGCTTAGCCCGGTCGACCATCCCTGCCACGGGCATATTCTCATCCTTCAGATAAAAAATGCCACAGCAACTGTGCACACGAATCTTCTTATTGTAAATTTCAAAAGTCTGATTACAAAACTCTTCCAGCTTCTTCAGAGAGATCCTGTCACGCTCCACAAAACTCACGAAATGATCTGCTTCTACCCTTGCTGTATAAACAGGATGCAAAAAAGACCTCTCTATACTCTTGCAGAAACTTTGAAGGATGCAGTCTCCCTCCTTTACACCAAGAAGTTCATTTGTTGCTTTAAAGTTCTTAATGTTAAAGTACAGGATTCCATATCTGGTTCTGTCCTCGCAATGATTCAGGAATCTTTCTACCATATAGACGAATCCCCGGCGATTATAGGCTCTGGTGAGATAATCTCTGTATTCCTTCTCATGAGTGGCGATCGCATTCTCGATACGGTGATTCAGTATGCTTGTAACAAAAGGAAGTCTGAAACAGTCACAGGCCCCAAGTCTGTATGCTCTCTTAACATCTGCAGTCAGACTTGCAATCACAGCGATCACAGCAAACTCATCCAGCCACTTCTTCTCTCCCATAATCCTGAGGAGTTCGTATCCATCAATGTCCGGCATCTCCAGCTTCAGAAGCACCAGTTCCAGATTCCAATGTTCCTTTTCAAGGATTTCCAGAGCCTCACGACCATTTCCTGCCAGTTTTATCTCATAGATTTCCCCCAAAATATCATTCAACATTTCTCTGTTGATCTCTGAATTGTCTATTACCAGGATTCTGGCACGCTGCTGATATATTCTGCTCATTCTGTAAATTCCTTCTCATAAAATACTGTATATTAATCGTTACTGTTCACTCCGCTCACAGCAGCGTTGGCAAAATCCCTTGCGGAATATTACCTGTGAACAGTTACCACTATTCTGCTGTACAGTATAATATAAGATCTGTTTTATTGCAATATACGAAATTTACTGTTCATCCTTTTATAAAAGCAAAAATGCTGCCTCAGAAAACCATCTGTTACTGTTCACTCCGTTCGCAGTAACTTGGTCAAAATCCATTCCATATCACCTTCGGTGATGGGATTTTGCCCCGTATGTCTCGGGATTTTGTCATATACATGACAAAACACCTCGCGGGATATTACCTGTGAACAGTTACAGCTATCTTCATAAAAGATAATGGTTTCTGACGGCAGCATCTTTCATTTATTCTTTCATTTATGCCAGAGCTTTTCCCAGTTCTTTGCATTTTTCTACTGCTTCATCGTCTGGCTCTTCCTGGCAGATTACACCATCTGAGACAAGAAGTGCTCCATCTTCTCTGCATTTATCTTCCCAGTTGTGCATCCATTCTCCATCTCCCCAGCCATAGGATCCAAAAAGCCCGATCTTTTTGCCGGAAAGCTTTGCCTCACAGGAACTGAACATCGGCTCAAACTCATCCTCTTCCAGAACCTCATCACCCATAGCCGGGCATCCAAAAGCAATCGCATCAAATCCATCCACTTTTGCTGCATCAAAATCAGCTGTCTCGAATACAGACACTTCTGCACCTGCTGCTTTTGCACCATCTGCCACTGCATTGGCCATGCTTTCTGTATTTCCTGTAGAACTCCAGTATACAACTGCTACTTTACTCATATTCTTTTTACCTTGTCCTTTCTTGGTCCTTGATCATGCTGCCACCGTAAGCTGGAGAATGCTTCTGCCATCCGCAAATAATCTCTGATAGATTTCTGAACACTTCTTCAGCTTCTGAAAAGTCATCCGGCTCTTATGCTCATCTCCATAAACCTTCCAGATTCCACAGCACTTGTAATTTTTTCCCTTCTGTTCAATAAATCCTGCCACATCATCCAGCGGATAACCCAGAAACAGTCCCACCTCATGCGGAAAACATTCATACTGAAAAAAGCGCTCCTGAAGCTTTCGAAGACAGCAGTCTGTCTCCCCACATTCATATCCACAGGTCTGAAGAATACTCTCTGCCCCTTTCCTGTTCAGATCAGCTTCCAGTCTGTTTTTTCGATAGACATATATCAAAGCCCTCTTCTCACCTGTCCGAAGTATTTCCACATAGACACCTTTACTATTCAGCTTACAGTTTTCTTCCTGTATCTCCTGATGCAGTTTTTCCATATCATCCGGCAGATAATTAAACATATTTGCCGTCTTTATCCCTGCAAGCGTCGGAGCGCAGTGCGCAACAATATCTGATTCTAACATTTGGTTACCCCCATTTCGCTCATGATGCATCCTGCAGGAGAAAGAAATTTCCGGCTTTCACCGTTTATACGCAGGAATATCGTTAGTTCTAACTAACCCATGTTTTAAAAGTTACGCATATGTCTCCATATGCGTAATCTTTACTCCGTCGTTAGTATTAACTAACTACTAGGATAGTACTATATTTTTCCTGCACTGTCAATAGTTTTTTGCGTTTAACTTTTTTCAAATTACCGATTTCATGGAATCCATACCAATCAGTAAAGTAGATGTATTATGAAGAAGCGCAGAAGTCGTTGGCTGGATCACACCTGTCACACCAAGTGCGATCAGTGTTCCGTTGATTCCCACAATGCGTCTGTAGTTTCTGTGTATCTTTGCCATCAGTCCGTTACTGATTTCTTTGAGGGTAACCATTACAGAGAGATCGTCTGCCCCTATCGTGATATCTGCGATTTCTCTTGCAAGTTCTGCTCCGTCACTGATCGCAATGCCCACATCAGCAGCCGAAAGTGCAGGAGAATCATTGATTCCATCCCCGACCATAATCACTTTATGTCCATTCTTTCTGGCTTCCTCAATAAATCTTGCTTTATCTTCTGGAAGTACTTCAGAATAGTATTCATCAACACCAACCTTTGACGCGATAGCCCTGGCTGTGCGGTCACTGTCACCTGTCATCATGACAATCTGTTTAAATCCTGCTTCACGCAGTTTCCGGATCACACCAGGTGCCTCCGCACGAAGCGGATCCTCAATACAGATAACAGCCGCCAGTTCTCCTTCGATGCCAAGATACAGCTGTGAATATTCAGGTGGAAGCTCTGCAAATTTTTCTTCCATTCCATCCGGGATTTTGCATTTCTCATCTTCAAACACAAAATGATGGCTTCCGATAACAGCCTTTCTTCCATCTATCGTTGTAGAAATACCATGTGCCACAATATATTCTACCTTCGAATGCATTTCTTCATGAGTCAGACCTCGGTTTCTGGCCGCATCCATGACAGCCTTTGCCATAGAATGCGGAAAATGCTCTTCCATGCAGGCAGCAAGACGAAGAAGATCATCTCCTGAATCTCCGTTAAAGGAGACAACATCTACAACTGTCGGCTGTGCCTTTGTCAGAGTTCCTGTCTTATCAAACACAATCGTATCCGCTTCTGCAACTGCTTCCAGGAATTTGCCTCCCTTGACGGTGATCTTGTGTGCGTTCGCTTCACGTATTGCCGCAAGAACAGAAATCGGCATTGCAAGCTTCAGTGCACAGGAGAAATCCACCATAAGAATGGATAATGCCCTGGTCACATTCCTGGTAAGCAGATATGTAAGTCCTGTTCCGGCAAGTGTGTATGGAACCAGGCTGTCTGCAAGATGTTCTGCTTTACTTTCCACTGCTGATTTCAGTTTCTCGGTTTCTTCGATCATTGTAACAATCTTTTCAAACTTGGTGGAACCTGTCGTTTCTTTGACGCAGATAGTAATCTCGCCTTCCTCGACAACTGTTCCTGCATATGCATAACTCGATTCCCGTTTTGCAACCGGCATGGACTCTCCCGTAAGAGATGCCTGATTGACCATTCCCTCTCCGGCCGTGACAACGCCGTCAAATGGAATCACTGTTCCCATACGGATCCTGACCTCGTCTCCCGGTCTGATACGATCTGAATTTACAAGCACTTCTCCTTCTTCTGTCACAAGCCATACTTTACTTACATTCAAAGACATACTTCTTGCAAGATCATCTACGGATTTCTTATGTGTCCAGTCTTCCAGGATTTCTCCAAATCCAAGCAGGAACATGACAGAAGATGCTGTTGCAAAATCACCGCGGAAAATGGATACTCCAATTGCTGTCGCATCAAGAACCGAAACTTCTATCTTTCGTCTGGCAAGTGTACGGACACCTTTCCAGATATATTTTACAGAACGTAGCGTAGTAAGCACTGTCCTTATCGGCATCGGAAGAAAAAGCTTCTTTCCATAATGGATCACAACATGATTTACCATTTTTTCCCAGTATTCACTGTTCATCTCCCGCCCGGAGTTCTGAAGATAGCTTTCCGGTGCCTCCGCATGACTGTAAGAAAACCTCTGCACAGCTTTCAGAATTTCTGTCTTGTCTCCATCATAACAGATCACGGCATCCTGATTGCGTTCTGCCACTTTTGCCGTGATCACGCCTTCAAGCCCTCTGAGAAAGTACTCCAGCTGATCTGCCTGACGGCAGGTCATTCTTTTTTGGCAGAGATGAATCCTCATCCTGCCTCTGATCTGATGTTCTATTTTGAATTTCATATCATCTTTCCTCCCGCAATGATCTTCATCACCACAGGTATTCCTGTTTTTTATTCTTCTGCTGTTTCTTCTGCTGTTTCTTCTGTTGTTTCTTCTGTTGTTTCTTCTGTCTCTTCTACGGTTTCTTCCTCTGCGGCATCCTCAAAGATTTCTTCTGCGGCAGCGCGGTCCTCATTGATCTGCTTAGCCTCAGCATAGATATCCTCTGCATTTTCCTGAACCTTGGATACTGTCTTCATGACACAGTCCTTTGCACGAAGAACTGCTGCTGTACAATTCGTATAAAGTTTCTTTGCATCTTTACTGGAAAGCACTTTAATACCCGCTGTTCCAAATACCACTCCTGCTGCAAAAAGTCCGCTGTGTTTTGTGTTAAGTTTGATCATTATCTTAAACCTCCTGTAAGTTATTTTTTGTTTCAATCATTTGCTGCATCTGCCAGAACATTGAAATCCGCTTCCATATTTTGACATTAATGACATTATATTCTTCCTTCTTCAAAAGTCCAGAACAATTTACTTCCCTGAGAAATTTTCTCATTAATGTGTAAAAATATAAGCTTTTACACTGTATCCTTTCAAAATTTCTGTGAAGAGCGGTTACTCACCACGCTCCACAGAAATGCTCCTTACCCGTCTGTTATTCAGGTAACCGCAGGATTCCATTCCTCTTTCAATCACCTGGCGCAGCTTCTCTCCATCCAGACGAACGTTGGTATGATCATCCAGTCTGATACTGCAGATATTTACCATAGTTTCTTCATCGCAGATGCGATAGGCACGTTTTCTCTTAAGTGCTCCCATCTCCTCCAGAAGATTGATCATCCGGTAAATTGTAGCCATTCCAATATTTGGATCTTTCCTGGCTGCCAGAAAATAAATCTCCTTACAACAGGTACATTCTTCCTGTAAAATGATGTCCAATATGATTTTTCTCTGCTTTGTAATTCTGCAGCCGGCCTGACGAAGTTTGTTCATAATCGCACTTCTCTGCATATTACTCCGCTGGTATTGCTGATCACGGCAGGAATTCCTATCAGAATCCAATGTATCATTAAATATGGTCTCTCTCAGTGCTTCCATTGTGTTCACTCCCGTCCGTTCAGTTAGTTTATTGAAACTATTGTAAGTTTATACCATCTAACCCATTTCTGTCAAGACTAACCTTTCAGACTCTTTATATTTTTATTTCAGAAAAAACTGCTGTTTTCCTTGACAAGCAGAATGCTTATTGCATATAATAAAGAACAGTTAAAACAAAGCATCGTCTGTTTACCAGTATTTTTCAGAAGATTCTTACAGATCTTATGACCAAACGTTTGGGGCTTGTACTGGTTTCGACGGGGGCTTCGAAGTTGAGGCAGCCATCCGCAGACTCCTGAACTGCGTATCAATCGGGAAACTAAATATAAACGCAGACGAACAGTACGCGTTAGCAGCCTAAGCGCTGCTCATCAGCCCTGATGCACTCACACATCAGGAATCTGGTGTCGACTATGTGAGAAACCTTGTCGGGTAAGCTTTGCCCCGGCAGATGTATCATGAAGCTACTAAAGCAGTAAGCCTGTCGGTGGGCGTACTGCCAAGGGAATGTTAAATCAGCGACTGTGATGGGAGATACCGCAAGGGACAGGCTTTCGGACAGGGGTTCGATTCCCCTCAGGTCCATTTATGGAACATCTTAAAAGGGCTCACAGATAATCATTTCATCTGATCATCTGTGAGCCCTTAACCTATGTATAATCGTCATTTATTTGTGAATTGTCTGTAACTGTTTATAGTCGTTTCATTACTGATTGTTTATCTTTTGCTTGATTTTAAAAGATCTATAATTATCCTGTAGTTGCAACTGGCTGTCATACATTGTTTTTTGCTTAGACCCTATAGTTTTGCGTCACCGGATTTCCCCGGCTATGCCTTTTGAAATATAAAATAAATATACTCTTTTATTGCATAAAGGATATTGTTTTATTAATTATTCCACATTCATGCTCAGTGTCTCCTGACTATTCAGGGCACCTATGTTTTTGAGAAGTGAAATCGCATCTCCCATACCTTTAATATAAGAAAGATCTGCATATCTTTCACTCTTTGATTCCATGCAGGCAATATAGTCATCTATCACCCTTCGAAACATATATGGAATCTTCATACTGGCGTATCTTTCTTCCAGTTCCTTAAGATCCTCTATATCCTGCCGGATATATTCATCAGATTCAATTATCTTTTCTCTCCTTTCTCCCAGCATTTTTTCGATGTAATTTACAATTACAACTTCTGTCTTTTTTTCCAATTTTCCATCCTCCGTTTGTGCAATACTATAGGTTTCATATTTATTCTAAGAAGAATCTCCTCTTTCGTCAACCACATTCGTCAGACAATTAATGAAAAAATTCGACAGATTTTTTGGCATTTTGTTTCACTTTCCCCATTGTTTCTGCGGCTTTTTCGGCACTTTTTTCATCAATTATTTTTTTTTAAAAAAGAAGTTTTCTTTACCCAAAAATTTCTTTACTTTTAAAAGGTTTTCTAATAATATTGTATGTATGTGCATATTAACAGATGCATATTTATGCATCTTAACTTCAGAAGGGAGAGGAACTTATGACAACAGCACACATCTGTATCATGCTTGCAATCATTGTCTATCTTGGTGCAATGCTCTTTGTCGGATATCTGTGTTCCAAAAAAAACAACGATACTTCAGATTTCTATCTGGGTGGTCGAAAACTTGGGCCGCTGGTAACTGCAATGAGTGCAGAAGCCTCTGACATGAGCAGCTGGCTCTTAATGGGTCTTCCCGGTCTCGCATATCTTTCCGGCATCGCAGACGCCGGCTGGACCGCAATCGGACTCGCAATCGGTACATACCTTAACTGGAAAATCGTGGCAAAAAAAATTCGCCTCTATACACATGTGGCAGGAAACTCTATCACTTTACCATCCTTTTTCAGCAATCGTTTCAGAGACGAGCGCAGGATTCTGCAGTCGATCGGAGCTATTTTTATAGTGATCTTCTTTATTCCATACACAGCCTCTGGTTTTGCTGCATGCGGAAAGCTTTTTGCAAGTTTATTCGGAGTAAATTATCTTACTGCCATGATCATCAGCGCAGTGATCATTGTAGCATATACTACTCTCGGAGGATTCCTTGCAGCGTCCACTACGGACTTTATCCAGAGCATTATCATGTCCATTGCTCTGATCATTGTTTTCTGTTTCGGTATCTCTGTGGCAGGTGGTCCTGACGCAGTCATCAGCCACGCAAAATCTCTGCCGGGCTATCTTACCATGATGACCACTTACAACCCTGAAACAGGCACAGAAGCAGCTTATCCGCTCATCAACATCGTTTCCATGCTGGCATGGGGACTGGGCTATTTTGGTATGCCCCATATTCTCCTTCGCTTTATGGCAATCGAAGATGAAAAGAAGCTTTCTCTGTCCAGAAGAGTCGCAACTACCTGGGTTGTGATTTCCCTCGCTGTTGCTGTTCTGATCGGTGTGATCGGTCTCGGTATGACAGAGGCAGGAAGTCTTGAGATGCTTCAGGGTTCTAACTCTGAGACTATTATCGTCAAAATCGCCGATCTTTTAAGTACTTACGGTGTTCTTCCGGCACTGCTCGGCGGTACGATCCTTGCAGGAATTCTGGCATCCACAATGTCCACAGCAGACTCCCAGCTTCTGGCTGCTTCTTCTGCTGTTTCTTCTGACCTCCTTGGCAGTATCCTGAAGAAGAAAAAAAGACAGGAAACGATGCTGACAGACCGTGTTACCCTGCTTCTGATCGCAGTGATCGCAGTCATCATTGCCCGTAATCCGGACAGTTCTGTGTTTAATATCGTGTCCTTTGCCTGGGCTGGTTTTGGCGCTGTCTTCGGACCGGTCGTACTTTTCGCACTGTTCTGGCGCCGCACCAACTGGCAGGGAGCACTCGCAGGTATGGTTTCCGGCGGTGTTATGGTGTTCGTATGGAAATATCTGGTTCGTCCAAATGTTTCCTTCCTTAATTTCTATGAACTCCTTCCGGCCTTCCTTATCTCCAGTGTGATGATCATCCTTGTAAGCATTATTACCAGAGCTCCATCCACAGAGATTACAGATGAATTTGATCTGGTCCGGAAAAAAATGGCTGAATAAGCTTCCGGCATTTGTTTAACGACAAAAAAGGAGCTGTCGGTAAATAACGTTTTTTAGAGCTGACAGCACCAAACAAAAATATCCTGGCAGTTACAGAGCTTTCTGGCTCTGCAACTTGTTCAGGATATTTTTATTTTGATAAATACTTTCTGTTTTTGGCCGCAAAAAATCCTTGTTTGGATTTTTTCAGCCGCATTTTTTTCTAGGCAGTTTTTCCTTCAAATTTTCTCAGTTTTTCGTATAAAAAACGATGATATTTAAGTTAGCAACCACCAGTTCAACTCAACATCATAAACTTAAGGAAAAAATGGAAAGGAATCTGTTCGCAGGTTCCTTTCATTGTGTTAAAATATAGGCAGGGGTGTATATGATTAAATCTTATAAAACAAGATTTCAAAAGTTTTCTGCATTATTATCTGATCCGGAAATTGCAAAATATGCGAGACAGAATGGAAACCATGCTTTTTCGAGAAAGCGAAAAATGCCCCTAAAAGACATGTTGCTATGCTGTCTTTCAAAAAAGGGGCTTACCACGACATTTGAACTTAGAAACTATTTCAAAGAAAAAGGAGACTTGTCTATGCAGTTATCTGTCCAGGGATATCTACAACAGAGAAAACGTCTAAATCCGGAAATTTTTCCCTATCTGAACCGTAAATATCTTATGGATTTTTATCGTTCTGACGAACCCAGACTGTGGAAAGGATATTTGTTAATCGCGATTGACGGGAGCAAGGCGGAAGTTCCAAACTCAAAGGATAACAGGGAAGCATTTGGAAACAGCGGCAACCAGCATTCCGGGAAAGGGCAGGTACGGGCACTGGTAAGCGGAATGTATGATGTTTTGAATCATTTTTACCTGGATATTGAAATTGAACATATTTGCATCAGTGAAAACGAACTGGCAAAAAGAAACTTAAAACAATTAAAAAAATTTGGAATCAGGAAGCCGGTTGTCGCAGTTTTTGACCGCGGTTATCCTTCCTTAGAGTTTATTGACTTTCTGGAAACGGAAGGGATTCATTATCTGATCCGTCTTTCATCCAACGATTATATGGCAGAACGTAAACGGATGCAGTCGGCAGATGAAAAAGTCATTTTAAAACATTCATCTGCACGCCTACAAAAAATACGAAAAAAACATCCGGAACGATATGAACAGATGCAAAAGAAAGGGAGCACGCTGGTAAGAATATCAAAATCGACTCTTCCCTCCGGGAATGAACTTGCGCTGATGACAGATCTTCCGGATACAATTACCGCAGAAGAATTAGCGGATTTATATTACCAAAGATGGGAAATTGAGAAGAAATACAATACTCTAAAAAACAAAATGAAATTTGAAAGTGTAACAGGGAAAGCCACAGTATATGTGCACCAGGATTTTTGGGCGCAGGTTTTAGTATATAACATGGTTCAGGACATTCGGAACAGTGCGGACGAAGAGGCCGCAGCAGCAGGACGGGAAAACAGGAATAAATATCCCATGCATACCAATGAAAATGTAGCCATCGGTCTTTTCAAAGAGACTATGCTAAAAATCCTTTTGGAACCGGAGGAAAAGAAGCGGATCAAAAAACTTGGAGAACTACAGGAAGAAATGGAGCGCTATGTACTTCCCATAAGGGAACTACCTGGAAAAGAGCGTAGAAAAAACATCTCAAATAAATATAAAAACAATCAAAAGAGTAGCTTTTAAAATGCCCATTCTCCGTTTAAAGGGAGATTATGGGCATTTTAAGTTGTTAAAGTATACAGAAGGAGCTCTGTGAAGATTTCTCTTCGTTTTAATCTGCCCTTTTGAAATGAGTTTTTAGCAGGATAATATAAATGTGTAATATCTAATCTTAAGTTTATGATGTTGAGTTCAACTGGTGGTTTATCCCTGGCCCTCCAAAGGGCCATTGTTACTGCTCGCCCCAAAGGGCGGTATCGCAAGCACTTTTACTGGCCCGCTATAAAGCGGTACTACTGGAATC
>NZ_WWVR01000058.1 GCF_009883055.1 Blautia sp. BIOML-A1
ATGTAACTTATTAACTGTTCAGCAAAGTCAGTAAAATCAAGGATTTTTGTTGAACATGCACTAAAAAGAATAGAGAGATATAACATATCTGTCACGTGCAGATCATTTTGCAAATTATGAAGAGGCTACAGCAGCACCGGCATCTGCAGAGCTGAGTGAGCCATATGTTTCTGAATATCATCTAAACAGCAACTTTGACAAGACTACATACCTCAATGATGAGGATGTAATGCCGACAACGGGAGCAGATAATGGACTTACATTAGCTGATATGCGTGATGCTGATTATGACGATCCTCGTTGGGAAAAACTTCTGGATCAGCTTACTGTTGATGAAATGGAAAATATGATTGCAATGGCTGGTTATCAGACAGCAGCCATGGATTCTGTGGGAAAAGTGGCTACACTTGATTTCGATGGACCAGCAGCAATTAATAACAACTTTACAGGAGTTGGTTCTATTGGATTTCCAATTGAAGTTGTGGTTGCTTCCACATGGAATAAGGAACTTGCACAGTCCTGGGGCGAATGCATGGGCAAGATCAGTCAGGAAATGGGTGCAGAGGGTTGGTATGCACCAGGTATGAATACTCATAGAACCGCATTTGGAGCAAGAAACTATGAATATTTTTCAGAAGATGGAGTTCTTGCAGGAAATATGGGGGCAAATGCAGTAGAAGGTGCAAGAAAATATGGAGTTTATTCTTACATTAAGCATTTTGCACTGTATGAAGGAAATGCAAAGATGGTAAGTGTCTGGTCAAATGAGCAGGCAATCCGTGAAACTTATCTGAAACCATTTGAAATTTCTGTAAAACAGGGAAGCGCAAATGCGGTTATGGTTTCCTGGAGTTTCCTTGGAGATAAATGGACTGGAGAAAGCAGTAACCTTATGAATACAGTTCTCAGAGATGAATGGGGATTCAGGGGAATGGCACTTACAGACTTCTTCCGAAACAATGGTCATGGATTTATGAATGCAGATGCAGCTTTGGCGAATGGAGTAGATGCAATGTTGTCCACATTCAACGGAGAAGAGAACAATGTAGCCAATCCGGAGCATCCAACATCTGTACTTCAGATGAGAAATGCCTGCAAAAATGTCATGTATACAGTTGTAAGCAGCTGGGCTTATGATGGAGAACACGAAGAAACAGGTATGGAAAACTGGAAGAAAGCAGGAATTGGTATCGACATTGTAATAGCACTTTTCATGGCAGGAATGGAAGTACTGGTAATCAGAGGATATAAGAAAAGAAAGAATGCTGAATAAGGATGAAAGTGGGATGGAAAACAGTTATGAAACAGCAAAAATTGGTTGAAAAGATGACAATAGAAGAAAAGGCAGCGATACTCAGTGGAAAAACTGTCTGGCAGACCAGAGAAATTGACAGGCTTTCCATCCCGTCCATCTTTCTTTCAGATGGACCGCATGGAATCAGAAAACAGGCAGGAGCAGGAGACCATCTGGGACTGAATGCATCCTTGAATGCAACTTGTTTTCCCACAGCAGCGACGATAGCAAACAGCTGGAATCAGGATCTGGGGGAAGAGATCGGACAGGCTCTTGGAGAAGAAGCAGCAAGTATGGATGTAAATATCCTGCTTGGTCCGGGATTAAATATTAAAAGAAGCCCATTATGTGGAAGAAATTTTGAATATTTTTCAGAAGATCCATATCTTTCCGGGAAGATGGCAGCGTCATATATTCGTGGAATACAGAGTAAAGGCGTTTATGCCTGCCCGAAGCATCTGGCGGTTAACAGTCAGGAACTTAGGAGAATGGCAATGGACGCAGTTGTTGACGAACGGACATTAAGAGAAATATACCTGACCGGTTTTGAGATAGCTGTTAAAGAAGGACACGCAAAAGCAATCATGAGCAGTTACAACCAGATTAATGGGATTTATGCTAATGAGGACAAACATCTTTTGACAGACATCTTGCGCAACTTGCAAAACTTCCGGATGAGACTGAGTGGGTAGAATTTAAATGTAATAATAAACAGCCACAGATGATTGGTGAATATATTTCTGCTTTGAGCAATTCAGCAGCATTATGCGAACGACCAAAAGCATATCTTGTTTGGGGTGTGGATGATGCAACGCACAAAATTGTAGGCACTGAATTTCAGTATCGCAAAATGAAAAAGGGAAATGAGGAATTGGAAGCATGGCTTTCCAGGATGCTTTCACCAAGAATTAATTTCCGATTTTTTGAGGTTCCGATGGATGAAGGAATGGTTGTGCTGATGGAGATTCCTTGTGCAGAAAAACAGCCGGTACAGTTCGCTGGTGGGGAATATATAAGAATTGGAACAAATAAAAAGAACTTAAAAGAGTATCCGGATAAAGAAAGAGAATTGTGGAGAACATTTGATTCCACACCATATGAATTGCGAATTGCGATGGGAAATCTGAATGAGGATGAAATGGTGTCATTACTGGATTATTCTAAATATTATGACAAACTTGAAATGCCGATTCCGAGAAATCGAGATAAGGTACTAGAAGACCTGCAACATGAAAAATTTATTATGAAAAATGACGCTGGGACATGGGATATCACGAATATGGGTGCTTTGATGATTGCAAAAGATTTGAAAAAATTCGAATCTTTGCATAGGAGATCGGTTCGAGTTATTTGGTACAAGGAAAATTCCAGATTGGATGCTATAAGAGAAAAGGAATTTTGTGCAGGTTATGCATTTTCACATGAAGAAATCGTGCAGTATATTATGACAATTATTCCGCAAGAAGAAGTCATTGTGGAAGCTACGAGAAAATCTGTTGTCAGTTTTCCAGAAATCGCTATCCGTGAGTTGCTGGCAAATGCTATGATACATCAGGATCTTCAGCAAAGGGGAACGAATCCAATGGTGGAGGTGTTTAAAAATCGAATCGAGTTTTCAAATGCCGGAGCACCATTGGTGGCAATCGAAAGAATTGTAGATTCGGTGCCAGTATCCAGAAATGAAAACATTGCCGGATTTATGCACAAATGTGGTATTTGTGAGGAGCGTGGCAGTGGTTATGATAAGATTGTTGAAGCAACCGGTAAAAATGAGCTGCTTGCTCCGAGAATTGAAAATCAGAATAATCAATTCACAAAAGCAATATTGTTTGCAAAAGTACCATTTGAATTAACTACCAAAGAAGATCGGATGCGGACTTGCTATATGCAGGCGTGTCTAGCATATGTCAATTTTGAAGGTATTTCTAATTCAGATATTCGAAAAATATTTGGTCTGGGAGAAAAAGAGAAGGCCAAGGCATCAAGACTTCTTACCAGTGCTGTCGAAGGTGGATATATTAAAGTAATGGACCCGGATACAGCACCAAGATATAAAAAGTACATTCCATATTGGGCATAATTTAAGTTTCGCTAAGTTTCACCTATATAAGCATGTGAGAGAATCTTAATAGAAAAATATGCAAAAAAGGCACTGAAAACAATGGATTATCGGTTTTTCAGTGCCTTTTCCTTGAGTAAAAAGAAAAAAATATAATAAATTTAAGTTTTGCTAAGTTTCACTAAGCTCTACTCGCTTGATTTCCGCCACTGTTTCGACGGTTCCCGTTTACCACAATCATCACAGGTCTGTGGCCAGTTGATTTTCCATTCAAAATATTCATCTCTGGTAATCGCACCAGATGTCAGTTCTTCTTTTCTAAGTGTCCATTCTTTTAGAAAATCATTGAGAATCCCATAATTAAACCACATACCAATAGGCGGATGAGCAGGCCAACTATCAGAATCATGGTAGCGGATAGCGGTATCGCCACTGGAATTTGATTTTTCGCTTGGATAAGTCTCTAATTGAAAGAGATTAATCATGCCAGGATTAAATTCGTCAATCCAGAACAGGATTTCCATCAGTTCAGAAGCATTCATCGTAGTTGGCTCATGCAGTGTCAGTGGATTCACATCCAAAATCTTAGCCATTTCAGTAACCAGATCTTTACGGGGAACCCGGTAATTAGTTTCATATTGGGCAAGGCGGTTTGCACCTTTATCGCCCCAGCCAAGAGCTGCACCGAGTTCTGCCTGTGTCATATTCCGGAATGTCCGGATTTTTTTTATTTTATCACCAATTGTCATATCAGATTTCCTGCTTTCTATTTGATAATTCCATTTTACTATCAAAATCTCAGAATGTAAACAGAAACATTCGCAACTAAGCGAATAAAATGCTTGACATTAACATTAAAGCGAACTATAATAACAGAACAGTAAAGTTCGCATTAAAGCGAAAGTAAAAGCTGAAATGTAAATATTTTGTGAATTATCGCAAAAGCAGGTTGGTAAATCGCTTCTGTCAGGCTTTATTAGTGAAAGGATTTTTTAAAATTCCAAAAATCGAATAACATTTTACCCTCGCAGGGCTGTATAGATGAGGGGATATTTAAAATCCTTCTTGTACCTTGAAAATTGAATGAGCTGTACACCATATTTTCCTTTATAGAAAATGTAGCTAACACAGATGCCAAGATCCATAGCTTTTTATGGGGAGCGTTGAAGATACTCCGGAAACGGTCGGTATGTTTGGAAAGAAGCTGCTGACATTCAGAATAATTCTGATAGAGGTTGATTGTAACATTGACAGCAGGTGTATGAATGGAAGCCAACACGCCGAACGGAATGGAAAATCATCGTAAGAAGTCTAAACAAAAAGTAGAGTGTACTGACAACGGGCATAACCGCTGTCTGGGAGGTGATGCAGAAGAATACGAAGGAAAGGAGGTATGTGCATCATGAGAAAAACAATAGAGTATAAGGCTGAGAACCGTCTGACGGTAGATATTGAAGGATTAATGGCAATGTTATCCTGCGGAGAAGTAACTGCAAAGAAAATTGCAGATTATGCAGAAGCAAGAGTGATTATTGGAAGACGTGTTCTTTATAACGTGGATAAGATAAAAAAATATCTTGATGCAATGGCAGTGTAATGAAAGATGAGAAGATAAAATACAACAACTTTCCTTCGGAATGAAAAGTAAAAAAGGGAAAATATTCCTGTAAAACAGGCAAATAAAAATTAGCATTTTGCAGGAATTTACCCTTGGAAATCATAAAATATTATGTTAATCTGTGAGCAGATATCAGACAGTAAATGACTGATACCGACAGGACAAAAATCATTCCGAATAACGAAAAATGAAGTGAAAGGAATGATGATATGGCAAGAAAAGATAATAAAGGCAGAAATTTAAAAACAGGTGAATACCAGCGTCCGGATGGACGTTATGAGTATCGCTACAAGGATGAAATTACCGGAAAGCGTAATTCGGTTTATGCAGCTGATCTGGCGAGTCTGCGAGAAATGGAAAAGAAGATCAATAAGGATATGGATGATCTGCTTATTACAGACGCCTCAGTCAAGAAGCTGACCGTAAATACGTTGTTTGAGCGATACATGGCAACAAAGAATATCAAGGAAAGAACGAAAAAGAATTATATTCGTATGTGGGACTATCGGATACGAAATACTTTGGGAAACATTCGTGTTGTGGATTTTAAGACATCTCACATAAGGACGTTCTTTTCCGCATTGTCAGATGAAGGACTGGCACACAGTACAATCAAAGGCCTTTATGGCTTATTGAATCCCAGTTTTGAACTGGCAGTGGAAGATGGGATTATCCGTAAGAATCCGGTAACTGGAACACTTGGAGATTATGGGGCTCCGGCAAAAGAGAAAGAAGCACTGACATTGGAACAGCAGGAAAAACTTCTGAAGTTTGTTGAACAGAGTAATGTGTATAAGCCTCATCTTCCAATGATGCAGGTTATGTTTGGGGCTTGCCTGAGAGTGAGTGAAACCATTGGATTAACCTGGTCAGATGTGGATATGAAGAATCGGGAGATCCATGTAGGTGGACAGCTTGTATATTATGAAGGTGATGAAGGATATTGTTTTCATGATTCAGAAACCAAAACGGATGCAGGAATCAGAGACATTCCTATGACACAGATGGTATATGATGCGTTCCGTAAACAGAGAGAGCTGAACTTGATGCTTGGTTTGCAGAGTAATGTAGAGATCGGTGGACGCAGTGGATTCATCTTCAATACAAAGCATGGACGTCCAATCATGCCGGCGGGAGTGAACAGCTTTCTGAAAAATATTGTCAATGCCTATAATAAGAAAGAAAGCAAACTGGCAGAAGAAGAGAAGCGAGAGCCGGAACTGATGCCTCCCATTTCATCGCATACTCTTCGTCATACGGGATGTACCAGACTGGGTGAGAACAATGTCAATCCCAAAGTTATGCAGTATGTGATGGGCCATTCAGATGCACAGATCACAATGAATGTCTACAATCATATTGCAGAGAAGTCTCATGTGGAGAACGAGATGTCTAAAATGAACTTGCCAGAAACCGTACCTGCTGTGGTATAAACCATAAGTCGTTGTCGTAAAATGTGGTAAGAAAATCAGACGAATATATTTTTCCAAGAATTTGTGGTAAAAATGTGGTCAAATCAAGAAAAACGAGTGCGAAAGCAAGTGAAAAATCCCTGTGAAGCCCGTAAAATCAAGGCTTCACAAAATCTTCACAAAATAATTAGCACTCACCTCTTGACAGTGCTAATAATAAGTGTTATATTACAACTAGAACAAAGGAAGAGGGATATGAGATAAAAAGATTGAAAGAAAATCTTCTGAATATCCTTCATACCAACCGAGTTCAGAACTTAAAACTTATTTCAAGATAGATCATAAAAGAAAAGGGAGAGATGACTTATGTTAATGCCTAGTATTTTTGGAGAAAACTTATTTGATGATTTCTTTACACCGTTCTATTACGATGATAAAGATGAGAAGAAAGCAGAGAAGAAGCTGTACGGACACAGAGCACAGAATCTTCTGAAGACCGATATTAAAGAAACCAAGGAAGGTTATGAACTTGTAATTGATGTTCCTGGATTCAAGAAAGATGAAGTTAAGGTAGCACTGAAAGATGGTTATCTGACAGTCAGTGCAGCTAAAGGCCTTGATGAGGAAGAGGATGACAAGAAGACAGGACGTTACATCAGACGTGAACGTTACGCAGGAGCCTGCGAGAGAAGCTTCTATGTAGGTGAAGATGTTACACAGGAAGACATCAAGGGCGAGTATAAACACGGTATCCTGAAACTGTTTGTTCCGAAGAAAGAAGCAAAACCGGTTTCCAACGATCCGAAATATATCACCATTGAATGATTGAGAAGTTGATTCATTTCCGTCAGGTAATGTATGATCGTTAAAGACTCGTGATACTGCCCGGAGACTTCGGGCGGTATCCTTAAAATAGATTAGTAAGTAACAGTCGAAAGACTTAAAAATAGATTTGTT
Organism: Blautia sp. BIOML-A1; assembly: GCF_009883055.1. Lineage (GTDB taxonomy): Bacteria > Bacillota > Clostridia > Lachnospirales > Lachnospiraceae > Blautia_A. The sequence continues at coordinate 7,341 of NZ_WWVR01000058.1, forward strand.
TGTCATGAAAAGGAGCGATGACTTATGTTGATGCCTAGTATTTTTGGAGAAAACTTATTTGATGATGACTGGATGGACTTCCCGTTTAAAGATGAGTTCTGGGGCAAGAAGAATCCGCTTTATGGTAAACATGCGCAGAACATGATGAAAACGGATATCCGTGAAACTGATGGCAGTTATGAACTGGATGTGGATCTTCCGGGATTTAAGAAAGACGAGATCAAGGTTCAGCTGAAGGATGGTTATCTGACACTGTCAGCAGCCAAAGGTCTTGATAAAGATGAACAGGATAAGAAGGGCAACTACATCAGACGTGAACGTTATGCTGGTACTTTAAGTAGAAGTTTCTATGTTGGTGATGCAGTCAGTGAAGAAGATATCCATGCGAAATATGAAGACGGTATTCTGAAACTTTCTGTTCCGAAGAAAGCACCGAAAGCCGTTGAAGAAAAAGATGGTTACATCGCAATCGAAGGTTAACTTCCATTGCTTATTCTCCCCCCATATATAGCCGGGATCCGAAAGGATCCCGGCCTTTTTTACTTTATAGGAAACTGCTCCTACGGAGCACTCTTGAATGAAAGATGCCCTCCGGTAGGCGGGCATACTAAAAGGACGG
>NZ_WWVR01000059.1 GCF_009883055.1 Blautia sp. BIOML-A1
GCTTACATCCGCCAAGATGCAACTCAATCATACCTTGAGGTTCTTTTTTATTCAATTGGCGCTTTTAATGAATTACAGGAATGCTCCTTATTGATATAGGTAGAAAAAATTTTGATAAAATCGTCCAAGGAGAGGGAAACAAGCGTTTCCTCCCTGTTCTTTTTATGGATTACTACTGGGATATCACCAGCATTTTTTGCGGAATTATCCCGCACAGCTTGATGATAGGCATTATATAGATTTAATTTCTCCACATGTTTACACTCTACATGTAATCCGCCGACACCTTCCACATCTCCTGCATCTCCTGTTTTTCCGCAGTGCTGCGCTGTGCGGTGAGCGTCCGGGTAACCATGAGCTTGAAGATAATGCGCGACTTCCAATTCAAATCTCGCGCCTTTCTGCCTGCTCGCGCGTCCAATCTGCTGAGGCGTTCTTTTTGTTTTACCTGCCATTATTACCATCCTTTCTTAATCGCCTCCATGTTTGCACGTACCAAATCCTCAACGGTGTAAGAGTCTTCGTAAGCTTTAACTAACTGGTTAAACGCTTCTTCCTCAGATATTTCACGGACACCATTTTTTTCTCCTACCAGCCAACGTCCGGTTGTGCTGTCATAACCGATCATTCCACTCGCTCCGTGAATATCAGCACCGCCGACGGCCAGCTGAATACACCTTTCTCCCATATTGCCGCCAAAATTCAGTTCGTAGCGATCAATCACGACAAAAATTCTGCTTGGTATATTTTTCATGATAAAAAGCCCTCCTTGATTCCGATCAATGCGCCGTCAATCATGTCGGCCATCGTTAAAAAGTTCTTGTATGTATCCAAAAAATCGTTTACGACAGCGTTTTCGGACACTTCCATTTCGTTCTCATCGAGCTGATAACTCCATCGATCAGCAACACGATCAAAGATATATCTCCTACTACTGATGTTGCGTCCACTATTGGTGCAGGCTTCAAACCACACCAGTGTTTTATTTTTGCCAATAACGCAATGTTTAACAGTTGCAGATAATGCTGTTGTGATGTTTTTCATGAGATAACCCTCCTATTCTTCCTGTAAATCTGAAATTTGAGCGGGGATTACTGAGTTTGTAATGTTACAAGCCCTCTGTATTTTATAGAACTATATGCTCTTGTTACCACCGGAGTCTATAATATATATAAGGGTCTGGTGGTAACATACTCGTCAATTATCAGCTTTTTTAAAGCATCTTTTTTTTACAAATCACACAAAAGCAATAAAAGATTATAATTTTATTAACTCAGTAATGTAATCAGTGAGTGTCTGTTGCCAAGAGCTGAAAAAGATTAACAGCTATTAGTTAAATTATTGTCTGTTAAATCTACTCAAAAATCACTTCCGGATTGGCGACAATATTAACAGCTATTAATTTGCCCGTCAGTTTTTACATTTAAAATGAATGCGTTAGCATTGACTACCAGCTCTGAGTTGGTAATATTATGGGCTATTAGTACAGTTTCAACAGCTTATAATATGCTACCAACTCAGTAATCCCCGACAGAATTGCAAAAATCAATAAACGACATTGCAGTACGGCGATAATTTGTAATAAATTTCTCTTGCTGTAACCCTATCAACCGGCACATCAATATCTTCTTTTCTGAGTTCTGCTGGGAACCTCAGAGTCAATATTTTGTCATGTTGATACAATGCAAAATACATATCAGCGTATGTTTCAGGGAGCTTGTCCTTACACTCTCCGTACTCCATCTCGTTGTTTTTTGTTATTGTTTTACGAAGCATTTCTATCACGGTCTCAGCATCCATCTTATCCAATTCCTCGTCTGGAACATTCAAGATAATGGCTTTTTTTCTCTTTTTTGGAGCATACTTGACAGCTGCTTTTTCACATATTTTCTTAACATCGCTATATTCAACATCTAACACATTACAGAGCGTTACGTTTCCTCTCGTGTTAGCAATAACAATTTCACAACCATTTTTGACAAAATATGGTGGTTTGGAGAACGAGAAACTGTATTTTACATTAAGCGATTTTATCAATTTCTCGTATTTCATAACTGATTCCGGCGACTCCTTGCCAGGCTTGCGGTAGATATAGCCAGCTCTTCCGGTAGTTTTTTTGACATTACAGGAATCTTTTCCTCTCAATTTTTCCAGAAATTCTTTATTTTGCTCCTTGCTCAATAATGAGTTGAGAGATTTCTTGGAGACGCCGATTCCCTCTGCCATATCAGCCATCGTGAATGTATGTCCGTCTGGCAGCTCGTCATACCATTTACTGACCTTGTACATCATAGTTCCAATTTTTTCCGTTGATTTAAGACGTGGATGCATCTTGCTTGGAATATATATGTAATCCTCCCTATTGGAGCAATCACATCCAAAATACTCCAAGGTCATACGCATCAATTTTTCATAAAAATCCTCGTCTGCCATGTCGTATGTTCCCTGTTTGCGTCCTCTTATTGCCCATATCATAGTAACGTCATATTTATCAACATCTGCTAGGTCATTACACCAATACCGGATTCTCAGCCTGTTGACCTCTTGGATGATATCAACCAATGCAGAACGAAGGGTTACCTGTCCAAATTCGTCAAACATTTTTCTGGTAGCCAAAACTGTTATGTACCCTTCATAATGCTTCAACACTGCCTGGATTGCCTCAGTATCACCAGTTGATGCTGCCTCAATAACATGGAATGGCAGCAAATCAAATGCGCATTTCTGTTTTTTACTTTTTTTCATTTGCAGATTCCTCCATATTTTTTCTCATCAGTTCCAGTGATCGTCTACGATGCTCATTAATTGTGCTGCGTACAAGATTCATTTCTCTGGCAATGTCTGCATCACTCATATCCATAAAATATGATAATAATACAACATTCCTTTTCTTTTCAGTAAGTGTCTGCAGTGCTTCAGCAATCAATGCATCTTTGACTTCTATGTCGTAACCCAGGACCTGAAAACGATGTGTTTCCATTTCATGCTCTTCCATTATAAAAAGTCTGCTCAACTCCTTTTCTGATAATTCTGACAACATCACTTCATACTTCTGGCGATATGCCATATGCTTTTCATAATTAATAACTTCACTTTTCAATGCCAGCTTGCACAGAGAATCAAACTGATGTCTGACTGTCTGCTCATCTTGAAAAGAGGATTGCTCCATAAGAGTTCACCTCCTTCCCCGCCGGTAGGCAATAAGCAAAGTTCTTGCTTCCCCTTCACACATATCCCAAACGGATGAGTGCATTTGTCGGGGTGTGGGAAGAAATTTTTAAAAAATTTCTTAATAAATACGAGAAAATTGTTTTTCCTGTATTTTGAGGTATATAAAAAACGTCCTAATGGGTAGTTTTTAGCCCATCGGACGCTATTTATATCAAAAGATAATATTTTGCCATCATTTTTTGTGGCATATAATTCACTTTTTGAGGTAAAGAAATTTATTTGCTTTTTTGAACTATTTATCTATTTCATCCGTCACGTAATGACGGATATGATACCAGACAATAAAATTCTTAATCTTTCCTATACCTCCGGATCTGTTTTACGGAAATTCAGAATTTTATATGTCTTTTAAAAAGTGAAATATCACCATCTTTTTTAGTGAAATATTAGTTCATTTTCTTTCAAGAAAGGGAACTATACACTAAACATGGAGGTGTATCATATGCCAAAACAAACAGATAAAGAACTGGGATTGTTTTTTAAGAACGCCCGACACGAGCAAAAATTGACTTATGAAGAATTAGCTGAAAAAGCAGAAATGTCCAGCCGATATTTAAAGGAAATTGAAAATGGGGGCCGAGTTCCCAGTTTTCATAAAATCAGAAAACTGGTACGCGCTTTAAATGTTCCTCCTGAACCATTGTTTTATCCAAACAATCATACAGATAATCTTGATTATCAACGCCTGCTCATGTACCTGTCAAAATGCAACGATGAGCAAATTACCGCTATCCTTGCCATCGTAGAAGCATACCTGCGCACATACAAAATTCCTACAGACCACGATAAACAAGATCCCTGAAATTCATTTGAATTCTATCTGAATTATTCTGAAGAAGCGGTATGGTTTCCCATACCGCCACTCTTAACGTGCATATTTTTCTATCATTCTCTTAACATTCGTGGATTTCTTTATTGCCCCTATATTAATAAGAAACTCAACTACATCCATCATTCCCTGGTAATAAGCCCGCTGCTCCTCTTCATAATGGAAATGTTCTAACTGATCCAGATATTTATTCCAGAAATTCTGCTCACGCTCTGGGATTTTTTCCAGATGTAGTGGCAGCTTCTTTTGTATTTGTTTCAAATTCTTCTCTGCTTCTTTCCATTCTTCCGGCTGTACTGTATATTCTCTTTCTCCGAAGTCACAGCGCAATTCCTCAAATAAATTCGATACTGCTTCATAAAATTCATTCATCTTCTTTCCACCTCTCATTAGAATTATTTCTCATTACAGGCAGCATTATCATTTTCTTATTTCAAAAATCAAATAAACTTTCCAAAAACTTCATCTTTAGAAGTATAGTAACAATATTTTTCCTTAAAATCAATAATAATACTTCATCTTTAGAAACTTTTGAGGATCAGAATGATTATTTATTGGGATAAAAAAACGAACAGTAAAAACAGAATAGGACAACGGGTAAAAGAATTACGAAAGGCTCATAATCTTACTCAGAAAACACTCGCTGCCAAATTACAACTTGCAGGATATGATTTTAATGATCTGGCAATCCTGCGAATTGAACAAGGCACACGTTTCGTTCCCGACTACGAAGTTGTCGCACTGGCCGAAGTATTTAATGTTTCCTGCGAATATCTTCTCGGTCTGACGGACGCTCCTGCAAAATAATTTAATTGTATTGCCTCCAATTATATGCTAAACTATGGATAGATACTTCTGAACAACATACACTATTTATAAACCGTATGATTGGAGTGATTTCATGGAATTAACAAAAAAAGTCCCTACAACCGATAAAAGCCAGGAAAACAATCATCTTCTCCGCATGTTAGACCGGGGAATTGATGATATGGAAGCTGGTCGTGAATTGCCACTGGAAGATGCTTTTCGCAAAATCACAGAATTAAGGGATGCACGAAGAAATGCAAGAATATAGAATTATTTTAACCTGGGAAGCAATTTACGATGTCACAGACATTGCAGATTATATTGAAGAAGAATTCGGCCAGCAACATGCTGACCGTTTTCAATCTGATTTGAAAGAACAAATGCAGAATTTAAGTCAGTTCAGTACTGCCTTTCCCCGAACTCAAATTCTGTACAGAGGATATTCCATACATAAAAGATCTTTTCCGCCATCTATTATTTTTTATATTATAATGGAAGAAACAAAAGAGATTCATATTCTCCGAGTGCTGCGCCATGAACGAGATTGGGAAAATATCCTATTGCAAAGATCAACTTATACATATCCAGAATAAATACCTGGGAGCCGATCAGAGATTTTTCTGAAAGGCTTCCTTTTTAATTTTAATTACTTCCCACTGTCAATTAAATCATAACTCATATCCAGAAAATCCAGTGTCTTAGCTTCACTGACAGAATCATCCAGAAGAATCGTAATCCAGTGCCGCTTATTCATATGATACCCCGGTAAAAATCCATACGTTTGAATAATCATCCCAACCAGATCAGGATCACATTTTACATCTAGGATATTAATTTTTCCATCTTCTTCTAATCCCAGTGTTTTCTTTTCCACTGCCATAATTATAGCATACCATTTTCCATTTTTATGTCGAAGCACCGCAGAATCAGGATCTTTTTTCCATAAATATTCCGGTTCCGTTCCATATTGCTCTTTCACATATTGAAAAATTTCTTCACGTTCCAAATTTATCCCTCACTTACGATTTCTTGCTCTGATTATACGCTATCAGGATTATATTCTCAACCACTTCTCACAGTTCTATTTATGTTTTATAGCTTTTGCATAGCCTGCTTTGCAGGCTACACCCCAAAAGAAGCAAGCACTGCCAGTGTCATGACACCTGGCTCATTTTACAAAATTTCCCCTTCGGTTTATTTTGTAAAAATGTATCAGGGAGTATCCCTGGTCCTCTCATATTTTATAATTTCTTAATTTGACGCTTCTGCCTACTCCTGTTAAAATAAACTGTAGACACATCTGTCCAAAACATCATACAGCCAAGTAATATAACTGTCATAGCCGAACTGGTTAGACAGTTTTTTTGTACTCTTTTTTATAGAAAAAAACGAATTGGAGGATTTCAATGAGCAAACGTACCAGAATTCATCCCGTACAATTTTATTTGAATGATGACGAACAATACATTTTAGAAGAAAAATATCGTCTTTCCAGGATGAAAAGCAAATCTGCCTTTCTACGGAAAATGATCTTATATGGATTTGTATATGAAGTAGACTACTCTCATATCCGAAAAATGAATACCCTGCTGGGCAATATCAGCAGCAATTTGAATCAGATCACCCATCGTATAAACAGTAGCAATACAGTTTACCAAAAGGACCTGGACGATATAAAGGAGTTAATGGAAAAAATATGGCAGTTACAAAAATCCATGGTATCAAAACAACCGTTGATAAAGCAATAGAATACATCTGCAATCCAGATAAAACTGACCAGAATCTATATATTTCTTCCTTTGCCTGCTCTCCCGAAACAGCCGCTCTTGACTTTAAATACACTTTGGATCATACACATGACTGCAGAGATCCGCACAATACAAATAAGGCATTTCATCTGATTCAGGCATTTTCCCCTGGTGAAGTTTCCTATGAAGAAGCCCATCAAATCGGCAGAGAACTTGCGGATCGCTTGCTGGAGGGAAAATACTCCTATGTTCTGACAACACACACTGATAAAGGTCATGTACATAACCATTTAATTTTCTGTTCTGCAGATAACATCACTTTTTCTCATTACCATGACTGTAAAAAGAATTACTGGAAAATACGAAATCTCAGCGACACTTTATGCCAGGAACATAACCTGTCCACAATTATGCCAAATGGTAAAAAGGGAATGAAATACAATGAATGGGCTGCAAATAAATCTGAATCCAGTAAAAAAACGCAGCTGCGAAAAGATATAAACCAGACAATCCGAATCGTTTCCACTTATTCAGAATTTCTTACATTTATGGAAGCTAAAGGATATGAAATAAAAAACGCAGAATTTGGCGAAAACAGCAGAAAATACATTACCTTTCGTTCTCCCGATATGTCCCGTCCAGTGCGTGGAAGTGCTAAATCTTTAGGAAAAAACTTTACTAAGGAACGTATCAAAGAACGCATTAATAATAAGCTTCACAGAACTACTGTTCCTTCTGTTCGTAATAAGTTAATAGACACCAACACTCCCAATATAGCAGGAAACATTGGACTTCAGAAATGGGCAAATAAGGAAAATTTAAAAATTGTCTCTGCTGAATATAACAAGATGCTCACACATAATCTACATAATTTTTCAGAACTTGAAGACCGCATAGCCTTGTTACATATGCAGCAAAAAGAGGTAAATACCTCTGTTGTTTCTCTCGAGTCTCAGATACGTCATCTTCGAGAAATGCTAAAATATGCCAAACAATATCAGAAGAGAGCGTTTCAAGTTTTGTGTAAACAGAAAAAACTGATATAAGATATGTCATTAGTTATCGAGGACAGAACCTGTTTTTCAGGGTTCTGTCCTTGTTTGTATTATAATACAGTTTTAGGGCATCCTTACGTCCTTCCATATCAATCCCAATCGCAATGTAAACAGCACGTTTTACAATCCGCCCCTCATTACGGGCA
>NZ_WWVR01000060.1 GCF_009883055.1 Blautia sp. BIOML-A1
CGACGTAAGAGAAGAACAGCTTCCGAAACTGTATGAGAGCTGGGAAGTGGTCGGAACGCTGAAGCCGGAAGTGGCAGAGGAACTCGGATTTTCTGCTGATGTCAAAGTTGTGGCAGGTGCCGGAGATAATGCAGCTGCTGCGGTCGGAACAGGAACTGTCGGTGACGGTCAGTGTAACATTTCACTTGGAACATCCGGAACAATCTTTATTTCTAGCAAAAACTTTGGTGTTGACGAGAACAATGCACTGCATTCTTTCTGTCATGCTGACGGAAGTTATCATCTTATGGGATGTATGCTGAGTGCTGCTTCCTGTAATAAATGGTGGGCAGAAGAAATTCTTCAGACCAGGGATTTTGCAGCAGAACAGGCTCCAATCCAGAAACTTGGAGAAAATAACGTATTCTTCCTTCCATATCTGATGGGAGAAAGATCACCTCATAATAATCCAGATGCAAGAGGCGTATTCTTTGGAATGTCCATGGACACTACAAGAGCAGATATGACACAGGCTGTTCTGGAAGGCGTTGCATTTGGACTTCGTGATTCCCTTGAAGTAGCAAGAAAGCTCGGAATCAAGATTGAACGCACCAAGATCTGCGGCGGCGGAGCAAAGAGTCCGCTTTGGAAAAAAATCATCGCAAATGTGATGAACCTCAAAGTCGATGTCCTTGAAGTTGAAGAAGGACCATCCATGGGAGGAGCCATGCTGGCAGCTGTAGGCTGCGGAGCATATCCGGATGTTGAGACTGTTGGAAAGAAGATGGCACATGTAGTAGACACTGTTGAGCCAGAAGAAGAACTTGTGGCAAAATACGAAGAAAAGTATCAGAAGTTTAAGAAACTGTATCCGAGCCTTAAACCACTTTTTTAAGGTTCTTCCTTAACAACTGTCAGAAGTTTGATAACTTATAAAACCCTGAGGGGGACCATCTCAAAGTTGCGAAAGACCGAAGGTCCCCCTCAGACTCCCCCTGCTTGGCCCCGCTAAAAGCAAGTAAGTTTGAGAAAATATACCCCACCAGGCCACGTGTAAAAGTTTGTTAGTAGTATGATAAAATACCAGGATATCTTCTCCGTGCGAGGGAGAGGAGTCCTGGTATTTTTCGATTTATTTTATATTTGAAGAGAGAAGAAATTGTGTGCTTTTTAGCCCAGGGGTTGCAAGGGGACTGGCCAAGTCCCCTTGCGTTCCTTCTTTTACAAAAGAAAAAATGAAAAACAATTTTTATTTATATTTTTATTGTAAAAAATAAACAACTTTTATTTTGAATTCTTTATCATTTTGTAAAAAGAAAAGAAAAAATTTGATAATTTATTGACAAACTCCGTTATATATGATATTATTTTCTTATCAATTTGATAACGTCTCTGATGACTGGCGGAGCAGTGGAAATCACCACATGGGAATCAGAGATTTGCAGAGTCGACCGTCTGGGCAGTATTTGAGAATATCTCGGATACTGTTTTTTTTAACCGAATATATGGTTAAAATGGTGGTGTGCCTACAATGAAAGGAGACAATTATGGGATTCAAGAGTGACATCGAAATTGCACAGGAGTGCGTAATGCAGCCAATTACCAAGATTGCAGAAAAAGCAGGTATTGATGACAAATATCTGGAGCAGTACGGAAAATACAAAGCAAAGATCGACTACAATCTTTTAAAAGAAAGCGACAGAAAAGATGGTAAGCTGATTCTTATGACAGCAATCAACCCGACACCGGCAGGTGAAGGAAAAACTACTACAACCGTAGGTCTTGCTGATGCAATGCAGAAACTCGGTAAGAACGTTATGGTTGCACTTCGTGAGCCATCCCTCGGACCGGTATTTGGTGTTAAGGGTGGTGCAGCAGGCGGCGGCTATGCGCAGGTAGTTCCGATGGAAGATATCAACCTTCATTTCACAGGTGACTTCCATGCGATTGGTGCAGCAAACAACCTTCTTGCAGCAATGATCGACAACCATATCTTCCAGGGAAATGCTCTGAACATTGACCCGAGAAAGATTACATGGAAGAGATGCGTGGATATGAACGACCGTCAGCTTCGTAATGTAGTAGACGGACTCGGTGGAAGAACAAACGGTATGCCACGTGAAGACGGATATGACATTACTGTTGCATCCGAGATCATGGCAGTTCTCTGTCTTGCAAGCGACATCTCAGATTTGAAAGCAAGACTTTCCAGGATTATTATCGGATATACATATGGTAAAGTATCCGAGCAGAAACCGGTAACAGCTGGCGATCTTCATGCAGAAGGTGCTATGACAGCACTTCTGAAAGATGCTCTGAAACCAAATCTTGTTCAGACACTGGAACATGTACCGGCAATCGTTCATGGTGGACCATTCGCAAACATCGCTCATGGATGTAACTCCGTAACAGCTACAAAGATGTGTATGAAACTTGCTGATTACACCATCACAGAGGCTGGATTCGGTGCTGACCTCGGTGCTGAAAAATTTCTCGACATCAAATGCCGTATGGCAGGACTGCACCCAAGCGCAGTTGTTATCGTAGCTACGGTACGTGCTCTGAAATACAATGGCGGTGTAGCAAAAGCTGACCTCAACAACGAAAACCTGGAAGCACTGGAAAAAGGACTTCCAAACCTTCTGAAACATGTAAGCAACATCAAGAACGTATACAAACTTCCATGTGTTGTTGCTATCAATGCATTCCCGACAGATACAAAGGCAGAACTTGACCTTGTAGAAGAAAAATGTAAAGAACTCGGCGTAAACGTTGCTCTTTCTGAAGTATGGGCTAAAGGCGGCGAAGGCGGAATCAAACTTGCAGAAGAAGTTCTCCGTCTCGTAGAAGAACCAAACGACTTCTCCTATGCATATGAACTGGAAGGATCTATCGAAGACAAACTGAACCAGATCGTACAGAAAGTATACGGCGGTAAGAGAGTTGTTCTGACAGCAAATGCTCAGAAACAGGCAAAACAGCTTGAAGCACTCGGATTTGGCAACTGCCCGATCTGCGTAGCTAAGACACAGTACAGCCTGACAGACGACCAGACAAAACTTGGTGCACCGACAGACTTCGAAGTTACTGTACGTAACCTCAAGATTTCCGCAGGTGCAGGCTTCATCGTAGCCCTCACAGGCGAGATCATGACCATGCCAGGACTCCCGAAAGTACCGGCTGCTGAGAGAATCGATGTAGACGAAACAGGCAAGATCACTGGACTTTTCTGATAAAAGCTGATTGTAAACCACGCTGAAAAGCAGGTAAGATAGGGAGATAATAAAATACCAGAACCGTTTCATACGTAAAGCGTAGTAACTGTGAACGAAGTGAACAGTAATAAAGCGTATGGAGAGGGGTTCTGGTATTTTTGTGTGTATGGTTTTTGGGGGAGAAATGTGGTAGTATAGAGGAAGTATAAAATGTGTCAGGGAGGATTGGAAAATGACAGTTTTGGAAAGGCTTAATGCTCTTCGGGATTTGATGAGGGAGAAGAAGATTGACGCATATCTGGTGCCGACGGATGATTTTCATGCATCGGAATATGTTGGTGATTATTTTAAATGTCGAAAGTATATTACCGGATTTACGGGATCAGCGGGAACGGCTGTGATCATGCAGGATATGGCAGGTCTGTGGACGGATGGAAGATATTTTCTGCAGGCTGCAGACCAGCTTGAAGGAAGTACCATTCAACTCTTCAAAATGGGTGAGCCGGATGTGCCGACAGTACATCAGTTTCTTGCAAAAAAGCTTGAAAAGGGTATGTGCCTTGGCTTTGATGGACGTACAGTCAGTGCCAGGGAGGCAGAAGAATTAGAAGAACTTTTAAAGAAAAAAGAGGTTACTTTTGCTGTAAACGATGATCTTATCGGAGCAATCTGGAGTGACCGTCCGGCACTTTCCTGTGAGCCGGCTATGGAACTGGATGTGAAATGGGCAGGCGAGTCAAGAGCAGATAAAATTGCGAAAATCCGTAAGCAGATGAGGGAAAAGAAAGCAGATATTTTTGTACTTACTTCGCTGGATGATATTGCATGGTTTTTGAACATCCGTGGAAATGATGTTCATTGCTGTCCTGTTGTTCTTTCTTATCTTGTTATGACAGATAAAGAACTCAGACTATTTGTAAATGAAACTGTTTTTTCAGAAGAGATTCGTGCAAATCTGGAAGCGGATGGTGTGGAAATTTATCCGTATAATGATGTCTATTCTTATGTCCGGACGATAGATGCAGATCAGAAAGTGCTGCTTTCAAAAGCGAATGTCAACAGTCGTCTGGTAAGTAATATTCCGTCCGAGGTAACAATTCTGGACGAAGAAAATCTGACACTTCTTCCGAAGGCAATTAAGAATGAAACTGAGGTAGAGAATGAAAGAATTGCACATATCAAAGATGGTGTTGCAGTTACCAGATTTATTCGCTGGATGAAGGAAACTGTTGGAAAAGAAAAGATCACAGAACTCAGTGCGGCTAAGAAATTATATCAGTTCCGCAGTGAGCAGGAGAACTTCCTGGGAGACAGCTTTGATCCGATCATTGCATATGGAAAGCATGCTGCAATTGTACATTACAGTGCAACAGAAGAGACAGATATTCCTTTTGAGGCAAGAGGAATGGTGCTTGCAGATACAGGCGGACACTACCTGGAAGGTTCAACAGACATCACAAGAACCGTAGTACTTGGACCTGTTACAGATAAGGAAAAGAAATATTTCACGGCGGTTCTGCGTGGAAATCTGAACCTTGGAGCAGCAAAATTTAAATATGGATGTACAGGACTGAATCTGGACTATATTGCCAGAGAACCACTCTGGGAAATGGGAGAAGATTACAATCATGGCACAGGTCATGGTATAGGATATCTCCTCAATGTGCATGAGGGACCAAACAGTATCCGCTGGAAAAATATTGCAGGAAGTCCGGCTGCAGTGCTGGAAGAAGGTATGCTCACATCGGATGAACCGGGATATTATCTGGAGAATGAATTTGGAATCCGTCATGAGAATATTGTCCTTTGTAAGAAAGCAGAAAAGACTTCCTTTGGACAGTTTATGTGCTTTGAATATCTGACGATGGTGCCGTTTGATCTGGATGGAGTTGATCCGGAGCAGATGTCCGTTCGTGAAAGAAAATTACTTAATGAGTACCATAAGGAAGTATATAAAACATTATCTCCACATTTAAATGAGGATGAAAAAGAATGGCTGAAGCAGGCAACGAGAGAAATCTGACAAAGGGAGAAAAGACGAAATACCGGCTGGCAAGAGCCATGAAAGAATGTATGAAATCTACTTCAGTAGAGAACATTACCGTGAAACAGATTACAGAAAACTGTGGGCTTACCAGGCAGACTTTTTACCGGAATTTTCTGGATAAATATGATCTGATCAACTGGTATTTTGACAAGCTTCTGGCGAAATCCTTTGAGCACATGGGACAGGGAAAAACTGTCTATGATGCACTGGTAAAGAAGTTTATCTATATTCAGGAAGAGCAGACATTCTTTGCAGCTGCGTTTCGGTATGATGAGCAGAATTCTCTGCGCCAGCATGACTTTGATCTGATCCTGGATTTTTACGAAAAGCTGATTTGTGAAAAAACTGGCAAAGTTCCGGATGAAAATCTTCGTTTTCTTCTTGAAATGTACTGCCACAGTTCCATTTATATGACAGTCAGATGGGTGACAGGAGAGTTGACATGTATGCCGGAAGGTCTGGCTGCTGCACTGGTGGATGGTATGCCCGGAAGGCTGGCAGAGGTTTTTACAGGGCTTGGTATTCTGAACTGAGATGCCTTAAATACTTGGAAATATAGGTGCTATGAGCTGGTACAAAGAATTTTTCGGAACTCTGTGGTGATTTTTACTGAATAGAAATATCTGAATTTGGAACATATCACGAAAGTTACAGAAAACGTTACACTTGACAAATTCTGTAACTTTCTTTTTTATTTCAACATTGTTAATATAGTAACAAATTTACAAATCTATTTCTAATCAACAACTAAAATACCATTTAAACAATGCAGAAAGGATGTAATTATCATGGCAAACAGAATCAATTTAAATGGAACTTCTTATCATGGAGCAGGCGCAATTGCTGAGATTGCAAATGAGGCAAAGGCTCATGCATTCAAAAAAGCTTTTGTATGTTCTGACCCGGACCTGATTAAATTTAATGTGACAAGCAAAGTAACAGATGTTCTTGCAAAAGAAGGTCTGGAGTACGAAATTTATTCTGACATCAAAGCGAACCCAACTATCCAGAATGTACAGAATGGTGTGGCTGCATTCAAGAATTCCGGTGCAGATTATATCATTGCAATCGGTGGTGGTTCCTCTATGGATACTGCAAAAGCAATCGGTATCATCATCGCAAACCCGGAGTTTGAAGATGTAAGAAGCCTGGAAGGTACCGCGCCGACAAAGAATCCTTGTGTACCGATCATCGCAGTTCCGACAACAGCAGGTACCGCAGCAGAGGTTACTATCAACTACGTTATCACAGATGTAGAAAAGAAACGTAAATTCGTGTGTGTTGATCCACATGATATGCCGATCATCGCAGTTGTTGATCCGGAAATGATGTCCTCTATGCCGAAAGGACTGACTGCTTCTACCGGTATGGATGCACTGACTCATGCAATCGAAGGTTACACCACAAAAGCTGCATGGGAAATGACAGATATGTTCCATCTGAAAGCAATTGAACTGATCTCCAAATCTCTTCGTGGAGCAGTTGATAACACCAAAGAAGGCCGTGAGGGAATGGCTCTTGGACAGTATATCGCAGGTATGGGATTTTCAAATGTAGGTCTTGGAATTGCTCATTCCATGGCTCATACGCTGGGCGCTGTTTACGATACACCACATGGAGTTGCATGTGCTATGATGCTTCCGATCGTTATGGAATACAACCAGGAATGCACTGGTGAAAAATATCGTGAGATCGCACGTGCAATGGGTGTCAAAGATGTAGATTCCATGACACAGGATGAGTACAGAAAAGCTGCAATCGATGCAGTAAGAAAACTTTCAGTCGATGTTGGAATCCCGACAAAACTGGAAGCAATCAAAGAAGAAGACCTTCAGTTCCTGGCAGAGTCTGCTCATGCAGATGCATGCGCACCGGGAAATCCGAAGAATGCAAGTGTAGAAGATCTGAAGGATCTTTTTAGAAAGATTATGTAATTTAAAAAAATTTAATCGTATGGGGAATCCTTTGAAAATTTCTCCTGGTGTTTCAGGTGGGGAGATTTTCGTGTGAAGGATTCCTCTTTTTGTGTTTGGATTGTAACTGTTCACAGGTAATATCCCGCGAGGTGTTTTGCCATGAATATGGCAAAATCCCGAGACATACGGGGCAAAAT
>NZ_WWVR01000061.1 GCF_009883055.1 Blautia sp. BIOML-A1
CCGTCCTTTTAGTATGCCCGCCTACCGGAGGGCATCTTTCATTCAAGAGTGCTCCGTAGGAGCAGTTTCCTATAAAGCAAAAAGAAAAAGCCCTGAAAAATTCAGGACTTTTGAGGTGCCGCTGGCCGGACTCGAACCGGATTCTTTGAAAATCCGCAAACACCAGTAAATACAAGAAATTCTCCGAAAGCCCTGTAAAATCAATACTTTTATTATGTTCCGCGTTACAAGATAATGTACAATAAAACATAGAAACTGCACACTGGTTCTCACGAAAGTTCACACGAAAATGATGATACAATATGCTCCCGGCAGAGGGTACCTGCCGGGATTTTTTTATACCCTGGTAATGTAACGAGCTGCCACAAATCCGTAGTACTTATTTACAATACGGACATAATACCAAGTACTGCCATCAGCAGCCTTGATTGTATCGCACACATCAATAAGATTATGCTGTGCAAGATACGGGTATTTTTTGATGGTTGGATTCTCTTTGCCTGGCCAGGAACGGACGTTGAGCTCGGCGGTATTGACCATGCCCACCCATTTCGGAACTTTGCTAAGCTGCACTGCAGTCTCTGTGGATTTCTGGTCTTCTGTTGTACCGTAATCGATCCATACGTAGCCATCAATCGCAGAATCTGTGAGTTTATATTTCTTATTGCGGCACGCTCCGCCGTTTGCCACAACACCTGGTGCGCTGGATGTATTGCCTTCATTGGTGTAGACGTAGGTTGCGTCATACGAGTTTACGGATCCGATGTGTGAGCCATTCCGGAAGATGATCAGCGCACCTTTCTTTGGTGTGCTGTGCCAGGTTCCTTTCTGTTTGGCATGACGGGTGACACTCTGGCAGTTGTAGAAGCCGCCACCCATGATCTGAAGGGCTTTGGTCAATCCAAACACTTTGACCAATTTCCAGAACTGGTAGACCGCACACCACGGCTGCCCCTGGCATCCCGGCTGATTCCAGTTATTTACATCACGGGCAAACTTGGTGTAGTTCTTGTCACCAGCGTTCTTGGTAAAATCATCCAGATAAGCATTACTTTTTTTCTCCAGATATGGTTTTGTGCCGCCATTGTTGGCGTAATAATCTCCAAGCTTGGTATGTTCCTGTAATTTGTTCACAGTTGTTTCCTCTTTCTTCTCAATTTCTTCGGAGTAATCCTTATAAAATACGTTGCGATCTACAGTTCCGCTGATGCCTGGAATCTTGGCTTTTGAGCTATACTGCCAGCCCACGCCAAAATCTGGTCGGAGTCGTTCCTGAAGCCATCCGTCATCGTTAGCCGGATAGCGGGCAATCCAAAAGTCATACTTTTTCAGATGACTGCAGATCACGTTCTCGTACCAGTCCACATTGCAATAGATAGCAAATTTATATCCCGCTGCCTCTACGATCTCGCGGAAGGCATCTGCCATCTTGTGGATGCTCTCGGATCCAAGAGATCTCTGATTGTTGTATTCCAGATCCAAGAATACCGGAAACTGGATCCTGCGTCCATTTAATGTACTTACTACCTTACGGGCTTCTCTCTGGATCTCTGCGATCGTCATTGCATAGGAGTATTTGTAAACACCGACAGGGATGTTATATTTGTTGCATCCGGCCAGATTGTTTTCAAACTGCGAATCAACAACATTGCCAGCTTCTGTGATCCGGAGAATTGCAAATCCCATTCCGTAATCTGCGGCTGTTTTCCAATCAATCTTGCCCTGCCAGGCTGATACATCAATACCTTTAATTTCCATGTTTTTACCTCCTGCTTTCATAATGAGAAAAGGGATGATCTCTCATCCCCAGGTCACTCGTCTTTGTGTGTCTGTTTGATCAGCTGGTTGACATATGTAGAAAGACCAGCTACCAGGATTCCCTGTACGATAGCCGTGAAGATTGCCATCACAATATCCTGTGGTGTCCCCAGCGTGGTTGTAGCAAATACATACATTGCGCAGATCACAACGCTGATCCCGCCAAGAATAAGCGGGATGTACTTATCTTTTACTGCCTGCGCCTGCTTGAGTGCCATGCCTACGAAATATAAAGCAATAGCTACTACGATGAGTTCCGGTTTTACATAATTTGTAATCTGTTCCATAATCATTCTCCTTTTCTTTTAATATGTAGCTCTTCGATTTCCTGTTTCATTTTGGTCACCATGCCGTTTCCGCCTAGTTCGTGATATGCTGCATACATCTCGCAGTAATTCTGGTAAGCATATGACGGGATGGTTCCAAGGGCTGTATACTTTGCGTGATACTCTATGAGCTGGACGCGAAGCAGAAGCATCGTTCCTTTGCTGTTAGCGTCTCTGTCTTTTTTCTGATTTTTCAGGAGCCAGACGATGTAGCCTAAGAGTACCGGTAATACAATAGTATATGTCTGGATAAGTATTTCTTTCACTATTCCACTCTTTCTCCGGTTGCGCCGGCGCAATTTTGTATAAAAATAAGAGCCTTACGGCTCTGCTCTGATTTTCTTCATATTTTTCCTCTACAAATCTATTTTTTGGATTAATTGGTACAGGGCATTTCCAAATTCTTCTGGAGATCCGGTATAACCTGCCTTGGCAGCACCAATGTAGATGCTTCCAGCAATGTCTACTTTCACACCTTTCAAATCATAACAGTACATTCCGCCTTTTTCAGTTATATATAAAGCGTTTCGCATCTTCGATGGGGTAAGTTCTTCCTGCTCCTCGTTAATTCTGCAAAGACGCAATGATGCATTGGTAGAATCTTTTCCTCGTATAGATACTTCTTCTCCCAGATCATACATATACACATCTTTGAGGGATACCGTTACTGTAGTCGCAAATCCGTAGCTTTGGAAACCTATAACCAGGCTGGTCGCATCATTTGGAATCGTATATTTCAAACAGCATATTTTTTCACCATCCCAAACCTCTGATTTATCCTGAGTATTTGCATACAAACGAACTGTATTAGGGTTATCTGTATTTACACCAATTCCAAACGCATAGTTTACCCATCCATTCGAAGAACTTCCCATTCCTGTTTCACCATTGGAAAATTCCATCAATGTACAGCCCAGTTCTATCGTATGTCCTCTCAGAGCAATGACCTCATCACCCGTATATTTATACTTTGTTCAACCCCATACGTTTGTATGAGATACAAGAAAATCATATGTCTTCCAACCGTTCTTGCTAGAAGGAGTCATTTTTGCCGTCATTGCTGAGGAATTATTAAAATTAGTTGGAAAAATGTTTGTATACCATTTTTTTGAAATCTCATCTGAATGTTCTCCAAGATCAATCAGGTATGCATTCTTAAACCTTACCGTTCCATTGAAATATTGACCATGCCTAATACTTAACCTAAGGAGAATGTCCATGGATAAAAAAACTTTTGAACATTTTAATTTCATCCCTGAGTTTCCCGATTTTCCTGATCCATCCTCAATCGCTGGAATTTCAAAAGAATCATTAAAAGAATTTGAAAAATCCGAAGCTTACAAAAAATATGTACTTCCTACTCTTGAACGTGAAAAACAATTAAAAAGGCAAAAACGCTCAGAATGGTTCTGGATCAAAGGATTATTAATACTCAACACTATTTTCGCTGGAACTTCTGCTATATGTGCAGTCATATCATTGTTAAAATAATTAATAACAACACTGTGTCCAGAACTACAATAGCCTGTAGGGATGTCTGCGCCTTCCGTAATTTCTCAATATTCTCACTGGAATGCGCTTCCATTCCTGCTGTGTAGGCAATAAGCTCGTTTCTCTCACTTTCTGTCATGTCTTGGTATCTTACCTTATTCGTTTTCATTTCACTCCTTTTTAACATTAATTCTCATTTATGCGACAAATTGACTAAAAAAAATAGCATTCACTTCATCACGCGAAAGATTTAATTCTTTTGAAATCAAATCCGCTTCTTTAATCGTAATTGACTCCCCGTCAGCATTGAATTTCCTGTATAATATGGCTCTATCAATTCCAATTAGTGCCGCAAGTTCAGAAGTATTTAAGCCGCATTCTACTATTTTCCCTTTTAATCTATTTATATTTACCACTGTATGCCTCCTTTCTTTTTCTCATATCTGCGACTATAATTACATTATCACAACCATATTTCTTTGTCAAGCCACTTTTCGCATATTTGAGAATATTTTCGCATATTCATTATTTATATGTTGCAAATTTGCGATTTATATGTTACTATACCTAACGTAAGGAGGATATTAATATGAATACAGGAGACAGAATAAAGCAACGTAGATTAGAGCTTGGACTTACTGCTGATGATTTAGCCGAAAAAATTGGAAAATCTCGTGCAACAATATATAGATATGAAAATGGAGATATTGAAAATATGCCCACTCCCGTTTTAGAGCCTCTAGCCAAAGCCCTAGATACTACTCCTGCTGATTTAATGGGATGGCAGTCTTCTTCAATTAGTCCTTTGCACAATAATATTCGTTGTGAAAATGTAGCAGAATCCGAGTTAGTTCTCTCTTATAGAAAGTTAAATAAACCCAACCAGTCCAAGGTTCTCACCTATTCAAAAAGTCTTCTCTCCGCTCAGCAGATGGAAGAAGACGTTCTCGCCGCCCATGCCCATACAGACGTTGAGCAGACACCGGAGGGTGTTCAGCATGATCTTGATATTATGGATGATGATTCTATGTGGAATTAGATTGTATTCGACCGAATACGCAGATACTTTGACAATATAATATACTTACCAGGGCAACTGGGAGGATGCGGTACCACTCCGTTTCTGAGTCTTGCAGAAAGGAGTGGGGCTTATGAGTACATATGAAGAATTTATGATTATCCTGAACACAGGACTTTTAATCGTAGCTATTCTGAATCTGAAAAATAAGAAATAGCATCCCCGCTCTGGTCAAGTAGGATGCTATTTCTATAACTCTTATTACACCAGAAACGGATAGGTTTCAGCTATCGTTCCAGTTGTCTTGTTAAGTATATTATACAAATGTTCAAAATATTTGTCAAACCATATTTTGTTTATGAACTTTGAAAAGGGAGTTTTATTATAAGGAGGAATCATGTTTGAAGTAAATGGAATTTTGTATGCAGGTTCTGCAAAAGAATTATTGAAAATACAGGATGCAAAGGTTACAGGAGAGAAAATGTTGCTTCTTACTTTCTCTTCCGGTGAGAAAAGAGTATTTGATGCTACTGTTTTAAACGAGGAAGTATTTACTCCTTTAAATGATCCTGATATTTTTAGCAATTTCAAGATTGTCCATGGAGTTGTTACGTGGATGGACGAGGAGATTGACTGTGCCCCGGAATATATGTATGAACACAGCTATACCTATCCATCCTTAAAATCCGCAATTTGATTTTAAAAGGGGTGATCCCGTTGAATTACGAACAGTTACTGACTGCTGCCGATCAGAATGGTCTGGCAGTAAAAGAACATTCTCTGACAGATCACGACGGTCTGCTCAAGGGTAAACGGATAGCAATCCGAAAAGATATAGAAACGCAAGCTGAGAAGTCTTGTGTGCTTGCCGAAGAGATTGGACATGATCGTACCAGTTCCGGGGATATTTTGGATCAGGATAATATTATGAAACAGAAGCAGGAATAGCGTGCCAGATTATATGGTTATAACCTCAAGATCGGATTAACCGGTCTGGTCAGAGCCTATGAAGCTGGGTGCAGAAACCTATATGAGATGGCAGAGTTTCTGGATGCTACAGAAGGATACCTGAAAGAAGCTATTCGGTGCTACAGGTCCAAATACGGCGTGTGTGCTGCTATTGATAATTATGTTATTTATTTTGAACCGTTCGCGGTTATGAAATTTGTTACTGCTGAATGCATCGACAATAAATTATCGCCAACCGCAAATGACTATTTCAAACGATTATTTTATATAACATAACTATATATTGTATTTCAATCTTTCGTTCACCCTACATTCTGTATAGGGCATTATATTATATACTTATATTAAAAAAAGTCAATACTATTATTCAAAAAAGTATTGACTTTTTAATAAAACAGTACTAAGATGAGGTTGTAATCAAAGATTACCTTGTTAATAATGCTCTAGGTTGTACGTCTCTCAGCATATGGGAATGACCGAACCCTAGAGCTTTTTCCATTTTAAGAAAGGAATTACATATGAGAAAGAACAATACTGTAACGCATTTAAAAACAGCAATTCTTGTTGATGGAGGCTTTTATAGACGAAGAGCTCAATCTGTTTTTGGAGATAAAACTGCTGAAGAGCGTGCAGTTGAATTAACCAATTACTGTAAGCGTCACTTAAATACCCATGGGGAAGATAATGATCTGTATAGAATTTTCTATTATGACTGTGCTCCTTCCAAGAAGCGTATCTATCACCCTTTTCTAAAACAACAAGTTGATCTTGGAAAAACTGATTTATTTGAATGGACTACTACTTTTTTGAATGAATTAAAAAAGAAAAGAAAGTTTGCTATTCGTTTAGGAAAGCTTGCAGAAGAGCAAGCACACTATACGATTCGTCCTGAGGTAGTAAAAAAATTATGTAATGGAAAACTTAATTTTACAGATTTGCAGGAAAAAGATTTCTGCTTAGAGATTGATCAAAAAGGAGTCGATATGAAAATAGGATTAGATATCGCTTCTATGGCTTATAAACAGCAGGTTGATCAAATTGTTTTGATTTCCGGAGATAGCGACTTTGTTTCTGCCGCAAAACTTGCTCGTAGAGAAGGTATCGATTTTATTCTAGATCCTCTAGGTGCCGCAATAAAGCCAGATCTTTTCGAACATATAGATGGATTGAGAACTTGTGACAAATTGTACACTACTCACTCTCAAAGATAATTCATAAATAAAAAACCGGCTCCCGCGCCAACAGGAACCGGCTCAGATCTCCGAAGAGATACTCTTTCGACGAAACATATTGTATCATCTTCGGAGCAGACATACAACCAGAACATTTGTGTGTCTGTTATTTTTGTACCCAATTTTAGGAAAGGAAGATGATATTATGGCAACTGCAAAGAAATTACCATCCGGATCATGGAGGTGTCAGGTTCTCTCTCATACCGAAGAATACAGTGAACTACTCGGCAACAAGTTACCAGAGCATGTGAACTACTCGGCAACAAGTTACCAGAGCATCTGAAATCTGGCGGGATACCGCCTTTTTTCAGGGTGCGTCCATGACACCAATACTGCTTGCCT
>NZ_WWVR01000006.1 GCF_009883055.1 Blautia sp. BIOML-A1
CTTCATTTTGGAAAAGGCGTACATGATAATGGATATGGCCTGTTCCTGTCTATGCTGGAATATAAACTGGAGGAACGCGGAAAATATCTGATCAAAGTAAATCGTTATTTCGCATCCAGTAAGATATGCAGTGTATGCGGAAAGAAAAAAGCAGGATTGTCTTTATCTGAAAGGATGTATTACTGTGAATGTGGAAACAGAATGGATCGTGATGTAAATGCAGCAGTGAACCTCATGAATGAGGGAAAAAGAATCTTTGCAGAATGTGCATGACAGCACAATAAAAAGTCCGTATCTGGACTTATAAAAATCGCGGGGTACGCGAGGATAGCTTGTAGATACTTGGCTCAATAGAGCCATTGAGCAAGAAGCCCCCACTTCAAAATCTATGATTTAAGTGGTAGGAGCATATCACGATTCGATAGGAACCGTTATGACAGCACTGTGCGATTTCACGAAGAATTCGGATGCACTGCTCGATATTTAACGGATGATAGAATGTTGGTGGAATCTCTTCAAACAAACCTTCTTGCAGAAAACGGGTCATTCCATATTCTGTAAAATAGATAATAAATTTTCCATCATTGACTAGCTGTATATTATTGCTGAACAAAGCGTCTGCCATAGCTATAACAGAATCTGCCCCAGGAATGTCATAATTAAAAATATCTTTCAGCAAATCCAGACGTAAAAACGGGAGAATGCATGCTTCAGGCTGAGTAGAAATAATCAGATCGGCAGAAGCTCTTGTATTAGCAACAAATTGAAAAAGGGATGGCAGATCATCTGCAATAATCGGAAAAGTTTGAAAGGCAGGCTGACAAAGATCCCGATGCGAATGAAAAAGATTCCACAATGCCTGCAGAATATCCGGATCCTGGTATAGAATTCCCGTCTGGTAATCAGAAGAACATGTGATGGCAAATTCCGAGGTCAAAATCATATATGGCAGAGCAGAGAGATTCTGCAAATGTGAAATTTCATTTGTATAAAAACAATGAATATGATAATCCAGCTTATTCATATAAATCGGAAACAGATTTCGCAGGTAATAAAGTTCATAAAGCTCATGTGCGTCTGTAAACTGTGCGGTACGGTTCAGACTGAAAATATGATCGCTCTGTAATGAACCGGCAGGCTGGATCGTAGACAGCAGATGCAGCAGAAACGGATAGTCAGGTTGAAGGAAAAGAGCAATCTGTCCATTTGGTTTGGCTGCCTCTGATAATAAAATCTGGTGAACAGAAGAATCTATTGCCTGTCTGGAATTCAGCAGAAGACAGTTCTGGCTAGGAGAAAAATCCTCCTTTAAATCAGGCGCAGAAGTCGCCAGATTATAGGATGGCTGAGAGGATCTGTTTGGAAAATCAGACAAAAACTGGTAAAAAGTAACAGAAAATTCGTCCACAAATTGTGCCCCATCTTGTGATATGGTTGGAATTTTCTTGAAATTATTTATTATATTAATAATTTTGTGATTTTACATAAACGAGATATAAAAAAGAACAAAGAGAGGGAAAAAATATTTATGAAGGAGATGGAACGGAGTATGAAGATCAAAAACAAATTTAAAAACAGCTTTAAAAAACAAATTTGCAATATGCTATGATAAACTAAAAGTACCATAAAATAAGGAGGAGCAATGAGGATGAAAACCACAAAACAGACAGTGCTGAAAAAGAAAGCAAAACAGTTGTGCTGTATTTTGCTGGCGGCTATTTTGTGCATTGGAATGACAGTACCGGTCATGGCTGCGTCATCAAAGTATAATGCAGCAGTATCAAGCTACAAGAAGTACATGAGAGGCAAACGCGGCAGTTATAAGATTGTAGATGTCGATGGAAATGGAATCCCGGAACTGCTCATGCATAACAGTTCAGCAGGAATCAATGAAGTCCGAACCTACAATCCCAAAACAAGAAAAAATGTACGGGTAGGTTCTATCGGATATGGAAAGGGATACAACCTGCCGATCAAGTATTCCAGAAGCTGCCATACTGTAATGGTCTGCAATGCGAATACAGGTGGAAGTGAGTATTACATCTACAAGATTAAAGGCACCAAAGCTACGAGAGTAGTAAGGGCCGAACGTTTTAATGGTAAATTTAAGAGTGGATATGCGATCAATGGAAGGAAAGTAGGCTATTCTACTTATAATAGGACCATTAACAGATACATGAAGAATGCGAAGACAGTTCGTTCAAGCGGATATTGATGCGGCGCGATTATGAAAAAGGAAAAAGAAGAAGTATTTTAAAAGAAAAATATTATAAAGCAGGAAGATAAAATGTATTTTTTTAAGATGACGATATTGAAAATCTCTTTCAAAAATAAAAAACTATCCATAAAAAAACTGTCCACTAATTATGCCACATCTTGTAACACGGACAGGAATTTTCTAAAATAGATAAGATAGTACAAAATATTAGAGATTTTGTAAAAAAGGAGTAGTCATCTATGAATATATTTATAATATTACTGATTGCCGTAGTTATTATTATGGTAATATTTTATTTAATAAAGAGAGGCTGTGGTCGAAGAAAATTAATTACAAAGCGCATAAAGATAAAAAGAAAAGTAGTAAAGAGTAAAAATGTTGAATGGTATATTGCCGAATGCCAAAACGGAGAAAGATTGAAACTTAAGAATCCACGGGCATCAACATTGCTGATTTCAATAGGCGATATAGGCATTGTTTCATATAGAGGAAAAGTAATTCAATCATTTATGCGACAGTCGATATATGGCAAAGTGTCTGGATAAAGAGATTCTTATGTTTTTAAAATTGTTTGGCGGAGGCGCTTGACATACTGCAAAACAAGTGTTATATTACAAATAGAACAAAAAGATAAGGGCAGGGGATGCGGGAGTTTACGACCGCATCTTCTTTTCTATACAAATATAACCGGAGGTGGCAGTTATGGCTAAGAGAGATTATTATGAAGTTCTTGGAATCGGTAAGAATGCCGATGCGAAGGAAATCAAAAAAGCATACAGAAAACTTGCAAAGAAATATCATCCGGATATGAACCCGGGGGATAAGAATGCGGAACAGAAGTTTAAAGAGATCACAGAGGCATATAATATCTTAAGTGATGATGAGAAGAAGAAACTGTACGATCAGTATGGCTTCGCAGCCTTTGAGGAAGGTGCAGGTGCCGGCGGTGCTTATGGCGGAGGTCAGGGCTTTCATGGCCAGGGCGGTTTTGATGGCAGTGGTTTTGGTGGTTTTAACTTTCATCAGGATGGTAATGGCGGCTATCGTGAATACCATTTCGAAAATGGAAACATGGACGATATGGGAGATATTTTCGGAGACATTTTTGGAAATATGTTCCACGGTAAGGGCAGCAGTCAGAGCAGTGGCTTCGGAGGTCAGAGTTTCCACAGACAGAGCGGTTTTGGAGGTGGCTTCGGCGGGAGAAGTGCTCAGGCGAAAGGCAGTGATCTGCGGTCTGAAGTAAGTGTCAGCTTCGAGGAGGCAGCATTTGGCTGTGACAGAATGCTGAGACTGTCTGATCCATCCGGAAATGGTGCGGTTCAGACACTTAAGGTACATGTCCCGGCGGGCATCGAGGATGGCAAGAGCATCCGGCTGAAAGGAAAAGGAAATCCGGGATTCAATGGCGGTCCGGCAGGGGATCTTCTTCTGAAGGTCAATGTAACATCGAAACCTGGCTTTGAGCGTAAAGGAATGGATATTTACACAACAGCAAATATTCCATTTACAACAGCCGTATTTGGCGGTGAGGCGAAGGTGTCTACTCTGTACGGTGATGTAATCTGTAAGATTCCGGAGGGAACACAGTCCGGACGCAAGATCCGTTTGAGAGGTAAAGGTATTGTGTCTATGAAAGATTCCGCCATACATGGAGATCAGTACGTGACCGTACAGATTCAGGTACCGCAGAATTTAAGTCCTGAGGCAAAGGAGAAGCTGAGAGAATTCCAGCAGGTCTTGTGTAAGGATACACAGAGGAAGAGAGGAAGTGCAGCATAAAAGCACTTCCTCTTTTGCGTCCGAAGAAAACAAAAGAATTTCTTATTTTTATCTTATCTTTATGCAAAGAGATGGTGAATTTTTTGTAAAATCATTTATTTTGGGTATTTTGTGGATTGATTAAATCTTGTGAATGGGTATATTATTACCTACAGATAAATGAAACGAGAACTAAGTGACTGAAAATTATCTCCTGGCACAGGCCAGCGTTTTTGGAAAGGTGATATTTTGGATTATCTGAAGAAATCAAAACATTTATGGATGATTCCGTTGTATGGAGTTTTTTATATGTTGTCCTTTACGCTTGTAGAGAAAAGTGAAGCGAGGATACATATCATCCATTCCCTGGCAGATGACAGGATTCCATTCTGCCCGTATTTTATTATTCCATATGTGCTGTGGTATTTTTTCCTGATTGGCACAATCGCTTATTTTGCACTGTTCTGTTCGAGCAAGAAGGAATATTATCAGTATATTGGCACTCTGGCAGTGGGAATGACTCTTTTTATCCTTGTCTCCTACGTGTATCCGAACGGACAGAATCTTCGTCCGGATCTGAGCGGGGAGAGCGGAGTTTTTGTTTCGGCAGTGCGATATCTGTACAAAATAGATACACCGACGAATATTTTTCCAAGCATCCATGTATTTAACTCTGTGGCAAGCTGCATAGCACTTTTTCAGAATGAGCGATGCAGGAAAAACAGGCTGTTTACTGCAGCTCAGACGGTCCTGACAGTTTCGATTGTTCTGGCAACGATGTTTTTGAAACAGCACTGTGTCTCAGATGTAATGACTGCACTGATCCTGAATATTCTGTGTTATCAGCTTTTCTATCGTGTGATTCCGGCTCGACAAGAGAAACTGGCGGAGATTTTTACGCGTAAGGAAATCCTTACAGTACCGAATCTTCTGAGTTTTATCAGACTTGGGCTTGCAGTACTTTTCCTTGGTATCTGTGAGAGACATGGAATGAGAGGAAACAGGCCGGTTCTGACTATGATCATTATGGTAGCTGCAGCGACCGATTTTCTGGATGGAAGAATCGCGAGAGCCTTTCATCAGGTCAGCAAGATCGGCAGGATCCTTGATCCGCTGGCAGACAAGGCGATGCAGGCAGTGATGCTGGCGTGTCTGATGTCGCGTTATCCGCTGGTAAAGCTGGTTCTGATCCTGTTTGCGGTGAAGGAAACCTATATGCTTGTGATGGGCTGGAAGGTCATGATGGAGACAGAAGCGACAGGAGAAGCACAGTGGCATGGAAAGCTGAATACTGCGGTTTCTTATGTGGTTGTCATGGTTCTGACGGCGGGAGTGAGACTTCCGTACTCGACGGCAAACGTACTGATCGGAGCATGTGCGGTATGTATGGCAATGTCCTTTGCGATGTATGCATCTGAATTTCGTCAGATACTGGAGCGCAAAAATGGTCTGATGGGACCGAAGATTCGCAGAAATTCTGATGGCAGAGACTGGATATGATTTATAAATGATAAACGGGCAAATCCCTGGATATAACAAGGGGATCTGCCCGTTTTTTGGCTTTAAGAATGGTTTTCGATTTCGCGAAGCAGAGACTTTCGTTTTTCCTGGAACATCAGCTGCTCACTGTAATGAAAATAGGGTTCGCATCCGAAGATGCTGATAAACTGTACTGCTTTTGGATTATGACCGAGATCAGAAGTAAGGAAAAGCAGTTCCGGTCCATCCTCGAAGGCTTCGCTTGCAAAACGATAGCCATGCTCCAGCGCAAGCGAAGTGCGGGCGGCAGCGGTTTTGCGGCTGTCAACGGCGTCGCTTAAGGCATCCCGGAGAATATCAAGAACAGCGTCAGTGGATGCAGCCCGTTCTCTGCGTGTCTCGATCAGGCAGTTTTCCAGGATTTCTGTGATCTGATCGGCCTGATCGTATTCTTCAGATGAGATAAGATGATTTTCCGCTCTGACTTTCAGTGCCTGTTTTCGCTGTAAAATGATCTCATCCAGAGTCTCTCCTCGAAGCAGGGAAGTGCGGATCTGTTTCAGTGTTTCATGAAGTGTAGTTGTGAACTGGTCTTCTTTCTGGAATTTCTGGAAAAAACTGTTCCATCCATCAAGAAGGAGACCTGCGACAGAGATTTTTTCATCGGTGGAGGCCTGCTGCACGAGATTGCAGCGATTTTGGAATTCCTCTTCGGACAGGCGACCGGAGAGGAGCTGTGGAATCTGGTAATCCTGACGGTATTTTGCATAGAGTGCATAATAGCCGGCAAAGTCTCTGGCAGCTTCCGGTTCCTGGAGATACTGCAGGATCAGAGAGGCATCCGGCGAAAACCCAAGATCTTCATAGCCATATAGGATAGAAGACAGATCTTCCCAGCCTCGTGCTGTGACAAAATGTACGCCGGAAGCAGTATTTTCTACATGGTAGAATCTGTCGTTATGTAAACTTAAATAAGACAGAATTGCCGGATGGATCCCTTTTGCCCAGGCATATTCCTTCCATACGGCAAGATCCGGTTCCACATCGATCCGCTTTACACGGTCGAGAGTGACAATATCAAACTCTCTGGCTGATTTGTTGTATTCTATTGGATTTCCGGCGGCAACGATGATCCATCCCGCAGGAACAGGATGCGTACCGAAGGTTTTATTCTGAAGAAACTGGAGCATGGTAGGAACCAGGGTTTCTGAAACGCAGTTGATCTCATCGATAAACAGGATGCCTTCTTTACAGCTGGTTTTTTCTATGGTTTCATAGACGGAGGCAATGATTTCACTCATAGTGTATTCCGTGATGGAATATTCATGTCCCTGATAATTTCTTTTGACAATGACGGGAAGTCCTACGGCACTCTGGCGGGTGTGATGCGTGATGGTATAGGCGGTGAGGCCGATGCCGCATTCACGGGCAATCTGCTCCATGATGGCAGTTTTTCCGATTCCGGGAGGACCAATCAGAAGGACGGGACGCTGGCGGACGGAGGGCATGAGATACTGTCCGTGGGCATCCTTTCGGGTGTAGATCTGTATGGTATGCAGAATTTCTTCTTTGGCTTCTTTGATATTCATAACATGACCCTTTCAGCGGAGATTCAGGATTTTTCGGTATCAAGGTATAATCTTACAGCCCATGCGGGAACCTTCTGGTGCAGGGCTTTTTCTTTGTAAAAAACAAAAGCAGTCTCATAATCGGTGGGCTTTTCCGGGTAGATTCCGTCGCCGTCTGTGAAGTAGAGAAGACCTTTGAGGTTTTTCAGTTTCCTCTCGCTGCGAAGCTTTTCTATATAGTCAAAAACAGGTCGGAAATCGGTTCCGCTGCGTCCGTGGATTCTGAGATTTTTGAGATAATCCTTCCAGTCTTTTTCGCAGATAATGTGTGCCACGTCCTGTACAAAGCAGTCACATTGTATGATATAGAGGTTCATTTTGCAGAAAAAATTCTCCTGGTCACTGAGGATTCCATAGGTTTCTTCCATGAAACGTCGAACCGTGTCAGATGAGCAGGAACCGGAGGTATCGATCGCGATGACAAGTTCTTCCAGACGGGTCACCTCCTGATATTCCAGATATTCGATCAGGGGGATGTTTCCATAGTGTTCCAGTCCGTATATATAGGGAATATAGTCGAAACTCTGGGTGTCTGTATGGATTTCTTCCCGGTGGACGGCAAAGCGTCTGAGAAAACGATGAAAATCGTATTTACCTTTTTCTTCGACAGAAAGCTCCTCGGTTCGATTTCCGGGCGAACTGCCCCGGCCGCCATTTCCGTACAGACCCAGACTGGAGGCGCCTGACATGCCGGCGAGAGTCTTGTGGATTTTTTCCAGAAACTGATCCCGGTGGACATATTTCCAGAAAGCATGGTCATCCAGTGGGATGACTGGGTCTGATTCGGGAGCGGAGGCGGAAGAATCTGTCTGTTCGGAGATTTCTGACGCAGAAAATTCCTGATAGATTTTCATTGGATCCCATTCCTTTTTTTCATTATGTAAAATTCTTTGGACCGCAGTATCGCAGGCGAGGTTCCAGAGTACAGGATCTGCCGGTACATCCATGACAGGATGAAGGAACAGACAGTGATACAGCATATGCAGAAAAAACTCCTCCAGTTCCGTGGCGGAGTTCTGAAAGCTTCGTATCACAAAATCAGGATTAAAATAGATAATGCTGCCGTCTGTTCCGGCGGTCCGGGTATCCTCAGATTCCTGAAAGGAAAAATCCCACAGGAGTTTCCGGAAAAATGGATATTTTACAGAGAGCTGTTCGCGTGTCAGCTCCCAGATTTTCTGATAGAGAGAATGTTTATCAAAGGACTCCATATGATATCACCGGGCATGGGAGTCAATCCTGGATGACTGATTCCTGTGCTGTCTCCTTATTATTTTTTATAGAGAAAACTCCCTGTCATGAAAGCCGAAGGAGTCTTTTTTTAACCGGAGCAGAAAGGTAAGGATTTCTGTCTGACCGGAGACGGAAGCCTCCTGAATAAACTGTTCCAGTGTGGGGGCAGTCAGTGAAGCGAAGCTGCATAATCTCCGGATCCGTTCGAGGTCACCGCTGTGGATCAGTTCTGTCATGGCAGGACGAAATCTTGTCCGCAGATAACTCTGGTAACGGTTCTGCCAGTCAGGTTCGCTGACTTCTGCAAAACGTTTCAGGGCAATGGCAAGCTTCTGTTTCTCCTGCCCGGAAGATAGAAAAACCTGTTCATAATCCGTCATAAAATTCTCCTTGTCTGCGATAAATATAAGTTAAGTGTAACACTTTTGAGATGGTTGTCAATGATTGAGAAATAGAGTATAATCACGATAGAAAACAAGTTGCTGTGAACGGAGTGAACAGTAACAACTTAAGCCATTGCCTCGGTAAGTAAGTGGCGAACAAAAAAACGTATTTGGAGGTAACTATGGAGAATGTATTTATTATGGATCATCCTCTGATCCAGCACAAAATATCCATGCTTCGAAACAAAAACACAGGGACAAATGAATTTCGTAAGCTGATTGAGGAAATCGCGGTGCTAATGGGATATGAGGCACTGAGAGATCTTCCGCTGGAGGATGTAGAGGTTGAGACACCGATCGAAACCTGTATGTCACCTATGATCGCAGGTGAGAAGCTGGCGATCGTACCGGTACTTCGTGCAGGTCTTGGTATGGTGAATGGCATTACCACACTGGTTCCTTTTGCAAAGATCGGTCATATCGGGCTTTATAGAGATCCGGAGACCCATGAACCGCATGAATATTTCTGTAAGCTGCCGGATCGGATCGAACAGAGACAGATCATTGTGACGGATCCGATGCTCGCAACTGGAGGATCTGCGGTAGATGCTGTCAGAATGATCAAGCAGCATGGCGGCAAAAAAATCAAATGTATGTTTGTTATTGCAGCACCGGAAGGATTGGAGCGTCTTCACAGAGAACATCCGGATGTACAGATCTATGTGGGACATCTGGACCGTGAGCTGAATGATCACGCATATATCTGTCCGGGTCTTGGAGATGCCGGCGACCGTATTTTCGGTACTTTTTAGGCTGAGGTGTGAGAAATGACAAAGGAAGAACTGGCACTGGAAGTGATCGACAGACTTAAGAAAGAATATCCGGATGCAGGATGTACGCTGGACTATGACCAGGCATGGAAACTGCTTGTGAGTGTGAGACTGGCTGCCCAGTGTACGGATGCAAGAGTGAATGTGGTTGTGGAGGATCTTTATGCAAAGTATCCGGATGTGGCATCTCTGGCAAAGGCAGAACCGGAGGAGATTGAGGCGATCGTCCGTCCGTGTGGCCTTGGCAGGAGCAAAGCAAGGGACATCAGTGCATGCATGAGGATTCTTCACGAGAACTACAATGACAATATCCCGACAACCTTTGAGGAGCTTCTGAAGCTTCCGGGGGTGGGACGCAAAAGTGCGAATCTGATCATGGGGGATGTTTTTGGCAAGCCGGCAATTGTGACGGATACACATTGCATTCGTCTGTGTAACAGAATCGGTCTGGTTGACGGAATCAAGGATCCGAAGAAGGTGGAAATGGCGTTATGGAAGATTATTCCTCCGGAAGAGGGAAGTGACTTTTGCCATCGCCTTGTCTATCATGGGCGTGAAGTCTGTACGGCACGGACGAAGCCATATTGTGACAAATGTTGTCTGGAGGATATCTGCCAGAAAAATATTTGATATTAGAAGAAGCGCGGAAGTGCTTCATGAATACTTCAGGCTCCTCATATGACGAGGGGCCTGTTTTGAAAGTAAATACGACAGAATTTAAAGGAGGAATCTGGTGTGAAATACGCAATCATCGGGGCAGGAGGAACCGGAGGGACTCTTGGATTTTATCTTACAGAAGCAGGAAAGGATGTAACTCTGATCGCGAGAGGCTACCATCTTGAGGCGATGCAGAAACAGGGGCTTACCATGAGACAGCTCTGGGATGGAAAAGAAGAGACCATTCCTGTCAAAGCATGCCGGATGGAAGAATACACAGAGCAGCCGGACGTGATCCTGGTGTGTGTCAAGGGCTATTCCCTGACGGATCTGATCCCGGATATCCGCAGGATTGCCGGTCCGGAGACAGTAGTTCTTCCAATCCTGAATATTTATGGAACCGGCGGCAGATTACAGAAAGAATTTCCAGATCTCACCGTACCGGATGGATGCATCTATGTATCAGCGGCAATCGAGGAGCCGGGAGTGATCCTTCGCCATGGCAGGATCCTTCGGGTTGTTTTTGGTGCGCGGACTCCTTCTGAAGAAACCGAAAGCATGAGAGCGATTGCACGGGATATGTTATCCGAAAATCTGGAAGTGATTCTCTCACCGGATATCCGCAGAGATGCGATGGTGAAGTTTTCCTATGTATCACCGATCGGAACAGCAGGTTTATATTACAATGCCACGGCAGTTGATTTTCAGCAGGAAGGCGAGAAACGTGAGATGATCTGCGAACTGATGCGTGAAATCGTTAATTTGTCCCATGCAATGGGAATTGAATTTGAAGAAGACCTTGTGGAACGAAACCTCAAGATTCTTTCAAATCTCGCACCGGAATCCACAACATCCATGCAGAGAGATGTTATGGCCGGAAAGCAGTCTGAGATTGATGGACTTGTATATGAAGTCGTGCGCATGGGCAGAGAATATGGCGTGCCGATGTCGGAATATGAAAAAGCAGCTGTACAGTTTCAGAAACAGGGATTATAGTTATAAGAAAAGAGAAAAATTATGAGAAAGATGAAGCACATGGAGGATTCCCGCACGGAGAATACCTATCTCATCATGAATAAGCATATCAACGGTTACGGCAGACTTTTTGGCGGCGTTCTGATGCAGTGGATCGATGAGATGGCGGGGATCGTAGCGTACAGACATGCAGGGACGATCGTGACGACTGCCTGCGTGGATAATCTGAATTTTAAGGCAGGAGCCTATCTGGGAGATACCGTGGTTCTGATCGGGAAGCTGACTTATGTCGGCCGAACCTCCATGGAAGTACGGATCGATACCTATGTAGAAAGCCCTGACGGAACGCGTAAGGTCATCAACCGTGCCTATGAGGTTATGGTTGCATTGGATCAAAATGACAATAAGGTAGAAGTTCCCGGTCTGATCGTCGAGACAGAATCTGAAAAAGCCGAGTGGCTCGGAGCTCAGAAGCGCAATGCACTCCGAAAGGAAAGACGCATAGAAGGTTACTGATAGATCGTTACTTTGAACAGTTACATAAGATCATCAGCTCTGACAGAAAGGGAGAGGCATCCTATGGCAAAAAAAATCGGGATTATTTCAGACACGCATGGACTGTTAAGGCCGGAGATTCTGGAAATCCTCAAAACATGTGACTGCATTCTTCATGCGGGTGATGTGACCAGGCCGGAACTTCTTGATGAACTTCGCTGTCTTGCTTCTATTTATGTTGTACGGGGCAATAATGACGGAGAATGGGCGGCCGGGATCGCAAAGACCCTTCGTTTCAGGATTGAAGGAGTGGAGTTCTTTATGACACATAACAAAAAAGATGTGGCATGGGAGCTTGGCAGCACGCAGGTCGTGATTTTTGGTCATACCCATAGTTATTTTGAAAAAACGATCGATGGCAGACTATGGCTGAATCCGGGAAGCTGCGGAAGAAGCCGTTTCGGGCAGGACATCTCAATGGCAGTTATGACAGTCGAAAATGGCACATATCAGGTAGATAAAATTGTGTTCGCAGATAAATAGCAAACATATATTCGGAAATTTAAGTTCATCCCGTTTTATTGGACATTTAATATGAGATACTCTTTATATCGAAAAGATGTTCGGAAAATATGTTCAGAACAAATATTCGGAACTCTCGGACCATAATACGATATAAAGGGGATTTTACTATGATGAACACAGCAGAAACAGCAAAGAGACACTATGAGACAGAGAACAGAGAGAATCATACGGAGAGGAAGAAATTTTCCAATGCTATGGCGATGATACTCGGAATACTGGTAACGGTGGAGATCATGATCCTGGGTGCCATGGTCATGAAGATTGATGTGCATTCTGCTGACTGGATTGCGATGGCACTGGCTTTTGTGGTAGTATATTCCGGTGTAGTGGCAGCACTGACCGATAAATAAAAGCAGAATTAAAAGGATATTATATTACATGCCGAAATCATTTAACCAGAAACTCAAAATATTATACCTGATGGATGTATTGCTGGAGCGGACAGATGAGGAGCATCCCATAACTGCGAAGGACATGGCACAGTATCTCAGAGGGTACGGGATCAGTGTGGAGCGCAAGACGATCTACGATGATATCGAGGCACTGAGAATCTACGGACTTGATATCCGCAACCGCCGTGGGAAGGTTGGTGGATTTTATATAGCAAACCGTAAATTTCAGCTTCCGGAAGTGAAGTTTCTTATGGATGCAGTGCAGTCTTCGAGATTTGTAACACAGAAGAAATCCAGAGAACTGCTGCGCAAACTGGAGAGTCTTGTTGTCCCGGAAGCGGCCAAGAAGCTTCGGGAGCAGCTTTTTATCGAGCCAGGCAATAAGACAGTCAACGAGGAGATTTACAGCAATATCCAGACCATCTATGAGGGGATATCGAATAATCGGCAGATTCGGTTCCACTACTATGAATGGACTCTGTCCAGGGAGCTGAAGCCCAGGAAGAACGGTGAATGGTATCAGGTAAGCCCGTGGAAGATGATCTGGAAGAATGAGAATTATTATCTTCTCTGTCTGGATGAGAACAGTGGAGTGTTGAAGCATTACCGGGTGGATAAGATGATGCATGTGGAGGTCATTGAGAAACAGAAGAGAAACGGCGGTAATATTTTCAGAGATTTTGATCTTGGGAAATTTTCTTCCGGTACCTTTGGAATGTTCGGAGGCATGGAGAGAAGTGTGCGGATGGAGTTTGAGAATCAGTTTGTAGGGACTGTGCTGGATCATTTCGGACGGGATGTTATGCTGATCCCCAAGGATGAGAAGCATTTTTCCATGCAGGCACAGATCAAGGTTGGTACACAGTTTTTTGGCTGGCTTGCAGGACTTGGCAGCGGAGCTGTGATCGTATCACCGGATAATATCCGCAGGGAATATGTCGCATTTCTTAAAAAAACTCTTAGAAATTATGGAGAAAAATATGACGGTAAAATCTAAACTTTTAGGAATATTAGAACAGCAGAAAGGAGAAACTCTCTCTGGCGAGAAACTTGCTGAGGAACTTCACTGTACCAGAGCGGCCATCTGGAAGGCAGTGAAGGCTCTCAGGGAAGAAGGATATACAATAGAAGCAGGACAGAATAAGGGCTATATGCTGGTGAAGGACAGTCATCGTCTTTCCGTTGAGGCAATACGGCCTTTTTTAGTTTCACCAGAAGTTTATTTGAAGGTATATCGGGAAACAGATTCTACGAATCGTGCGGCGAAAGAAGCGGCAGTGACAGGAACTGCCGGTCATGGAGGCTGTGTGGTAGCAGGAAAGCAGACTGCAGGGCGGGGAAGGAGAGGCAGAAGCTTTTATTCTCCGGAGGAGGCAGGGCTGTATCTGAGTGTGATCCTTAAACCACAGGGAAGTTTAAGGGAGAGCCTTCTTCTCACCGCAGAGGCAGCTGTGGCGGTCTACAAGGCGGTTCTCAGGGTAACGGGAATCTCTCTTGATATTAAATGGGTCAACGATCTTTATTATCATGATAGGAAGGTCTGTGGCATTCTGACAGAGGCTGTCACAGATTTTGAGAGTGGGGAGATTGATTTTGCAGTGGTGGGGATCGGTCTGAACCTGTATGAAGCAGCTGAGGGATATCCATCTGAACTAAAGGGGATTGCAGGAGCACTTTATAAGGACAGGGAGGCAGCAGCAGAACTGGACCGCAACCGGCTGGCAGCAGAGATCATCAATTCTCTGCTTGAAGAGACCAGGGAACTACGGCTTCCGCCTGAATATATACAGCAAAATCTTGTCCCCGGAAGAGAGGTCCGGATCGTGGACGGGCAGGAAATACGTGAGGCGAAGGCCCTGGAAATCTGTCCGGATGGAAGGCTCAGAGTACAGGAAGCAGACGGCTCATTTTCGGTCTTATCTTATGGAGAAATATCACTTATAATATGAAGTTATATTTAATATAATTATGCAAAATGTATAAAATACGAAAAACTTCTTGTACAAAACAGTTAGAATGGATATTGACTTTTTTTTGACAAAGCGTAAAATAAAGGCATCAAATGACAGACCGGTATGACCAATATGTTGGTTCGGTCGGAGAAAAGGAGGGAGAAAGACGGGGAATTTATCAGCCACATTGGCAGAAGAGCTTGAGAGCAAGACATTGTTTACGATACCAGTGTTCGGCGGAATACCGATTGCAGAGAGCGTCGCGGTTACCTGGGTCATTATGGCCGTTCTGGTAATACTTTCTCTGATACTGGTTCGAAACCTTAAAGTCGAGAATCCAGGCAAAAAACAGCTTCTTCTGGAATCAGGAGTAAGTTTCCTCCAGGATTTCTTTGTGGGAATTCTGGGAGAAGAGGGAAAACGGTATGTCCCTTATCTGATGTCAACCGTAATTTTCATTGGAATAGCCAATATAGCAGGTGTGTTTGGGTTTACACCACCGACGAAGGACATGAATGTTACCATAGCATTGTCGCTTATGAGCATTATTCTGATTGAATATGCAGGATTTCATAAGAGAGGACTTAAGGGATTCCTTAAGAGCTTTGCAGAGCCTGTGCCAATCATGCTTCCAATCAATATTCTGGAGCTTGCGATCAGACCAACATCTCTGTGTATGCGATTATTTGGTAATGTCCTGGGAAGCTTTGTTGTAATGAAATTGCTTGAATTTATATGTCCGGCAATTCTTCCCATACCGTTCAGTCTGTATTTTGATTTCTTTGACGGATTCATACAGGCTTATGTATTTGTATTTTTAACATCCTTGTTCATCAAGGAAGCAATCGAGTAAGGCAAAAGAAAATTTGATATCTATTCAGGAGGAAAAAAGTATGTCAACATTAGTAGCAATCGGAGCAGCTATCGCAGTTCTTACAGGTATTGGAGCAGGTATTGGTATTGGTATCGCAACTTCCAAGGCAGTTGAAGCTATCGCAAGACAGCCGGAAGCAGAGAGCAAGATCAGTAAGAACCTGCTGTTAGGTTGTGCCCTTGCCGAGGCAACAGCTATTTACGGTTTCGTAATCGGACTTCTGATCATCATCATGCTGGGCTAATGATAAAGAACCGAAAAATACAGAGAGGCAGGTGGACCAGGTGATAAAAATTGACATCAACCTTGTCTTTACGATCATCAACCTGTTAGTTCTTTATTTATTGATGAAGAAGTTTTTATTCGGACCGATCATCAAAGTGATGGACGTAAGAAAGGCTATGATCGATCAGCAGTTTGCAGGAGCAAAGGAGCAGGAGGATCAGGCGAAGGCACTTAAGGA
The DNA here is from genome assembly GCF_009883055.1 of Blautia sp. BIOML-A1. Lineage (GTDB taxonomy): Bacteria > Bacillota > Clostridia > Lachnospirales > Lachnospiraceae > Blautia_A. The sequence goes on from NZ_WWVR01000006.1 coordinate 15,926, forward strand.
ACAGTATGAGGGTGCGTTGAAATCCGCCAGAGAAGAATCCTTCCAGATTATGGAGCAGGCCAGAAAAGAAGCCAAAGCACAGGCAGACAAAACTGTGGAAGATACACAGGCAAAGGTATCTGCAATGCTTGCCAAAGCGCAGGAGGACATCAACACAGAGCGCGAGAATGCTATGCGTCAGATGAAAGATGATGTTGCCTCTCTTGCTATGGAAGCTGCCGGTAAAATTATTGGTAAAAACAGTGGAGCAGACCAGGATTTATCCTTGTATGACCAATTTATAGAAAAAGCAGGTGATCCAGATGACAGTGACCGCCGTTAATTATGCAAAAACTCTGTATGACCTTTCTGTTTCCAGAAAGGTCATACAGAATACAAAAGAAATATTCCGGGAGGTTCCTGAACTCGCACAGAGTCTGAAGAACCCATTGGTACCATTTGAGATCAAGGAAAAAGTGATCGACAGAGTGATCCCTGAGGAAATGAAGAGTTTCATCAAGGTCGTCTGCAAGCATCACAGAATTGATCTGATCGAGGAAATTTTTGAAGATTACGAAGAACTGTGCCGACAGCATGAGAAGACCATACACGCAGTCATGCGTTATGTAACAGCACCGAAGGATGCACAGCTTGATGGTATCAGAGCATTTTTATGCCGGGAATTTGGGGCGCAGAAAGCCGAAATAGAAATGATAGAAGATAAAAGCCTGATCGGAGGATTTGTCCTTCTGGCGGGCGGAAGCGAATATGACTGGAGCCTGCGGGGACGTTACCGCAAGCTGGAACAGAAATTGACCCGGAGGTGAACACGTTGAGTGCAATCAATCCAGATGAGATTATTTCCATTCTGAAAGAAGAAATAGAGAATTATGATGAAATCAGCCAGAACCAGGAAGTAGGAACGGTCATTTCCGTAGGAGATGGAATTGCAACTGTTTATGGAATTGATCACGCTATGTATGGCGAGGTTGTAGTATTTGAAAATGGACTCAAGGGAATGGTTCAGGATATCCGTACAAACAGCATGGGATGTATTCTGTTTGGTAAGGATACCGGAATCAAGGAGGGAACCAAAGTAACCAGAACTGGTAAACAGGCAGGTATACCTGTAGGTGATGGTTTCGTTGGACGAATCGTTAATGCTCTTGGAGCCCCGATTGACGGAAAAGGTGATATCAAAGAACAGGATTATCGCCCGGTAGAGAATCCGGCACCTGGAATTATTGACCGTAAATCCGTAAATGTACCGCTGGAAACAGGAATCCTTTCACTTGATTCCATGTTCCCAATCGGACGAGGACAGCGAGAACTTATCATTGGTGACAGACAGACCGGTAAGACTTCCCTTGCAATCGATACCATCCTGAACCAGAAGGGTAAGGATGTGATCTGTATTTATGTGGCAATCGGTCAGAAGGCATCTACGGTAGCCAAAGTTGTATCCAACCTTGAGAAATATGGAGCTATGGAATATACAACCGTATTTTCTTCAACTGCAAGTGACTGTGCACCGCTTCAGTATATCGCTCCTTATGCGGGAACCGCTCTTGCTGAGTACTTTATGTACAAAGGAAAAGATGTCCTTATTGTTTATGATGATTTAAGTAAGCATGCAGTTGCATATCGTGCACTGTCACTGCTTCTGGAGCGTTCTCCGGGACGTGAGGCATATCCTGGTGACGTATTCTATCTTCATTCAAGACTTCTGGAGCGTTCCAGCCGTCTGAGTGACAAACTGGGCGGAGGTTCTATCACAGCACTTCCAATCATCGAGACACAGGCGGGTGATGTATCTGCCTATATTCCTACCAACGTAATTTCCATTACAGACGGACAGATTTTCCTCGAGAGTGATCTGTTTTTCTCAGGTATGAGACCGGCTGTCAATGTAGGTCTTTCTGTATCCCGAGTAGGTGGTGCAGCACAGACCAAGGCAATGAAGAAAGCATCCGGAAGTATCCGTATCGATCTGGCACAGTATCGTGAGATGGAAGTCTTTACTCAGTTCAGTTCTGATCTGGATGATGCTACCAAGGCACAGCTTGCCTACGGTGGATGTCTGATGGAACTTCTGAAACAGCCGCTGTGTAATCCACTTTCTCTCCACCAGCAGGTTATCACACTGTGGACAGCGACTCACAAAAAGCTGGTTCATGTGGATAAGAAGCATTTGAAGAAATATCAGATGGATATGCTTGAATATTTTGATAATGTATATCCTGAAATCGGCAAAGAGATTGATGAGAAGAAAGTCTTAAGCGATGAACTTGGAGAGAAGATCCTTCAGGCTGCAGATGAGTTTAAGGATCGCGCAGCCGCAAAATAATAAGCAGATATTGCATAGGAGGAACTTATGGCAAATGCAAGAGAAATAAAAAGCAGGATAAGCAGTGTCCAGGACACAATGAAGATTACCAATGCCATGTATATGATTTCCTCTTCCAAGATGAAAAAAGCCAAGAAGATACTGTCTGATACAGAGCCTTACTTCTATAATATGCAGGGTGCGATCGCCAGAATCCTTCGTCATATTCCGGATATCCAGCATCCGTTCTTCAGCGTGCGTCATCTGATCCCGCAGGAAGAGCGTAAGATAGCAACCATAGTGATAACTGGTGACAAGGGTATGGCAGGTGCTTATAACCATAATATTACCAGAATGACAGAAGAATTTATAGCATCTACACCTGGATATCATAAGCTGTATGTTCTTGGTATGGTCGGTCGTCAGTATTTTGGCAAGAAAGATGTGGACATGGATGGAAGCTTCCGCTATACCGTACAGAAGCCGACCATGCATCGTGCAAGATTGATCAGTGAGGAAGTTGTAAGAAGCTTTCTGGAAAGAGAAGTGGATGAGGTGCATATCATCTATACACAGATGCAGAATGCAGTTGTGATGGAGCCAGTAAATATGCAGCTTCTTCCTTTAAAGAAAACGAACTTTTCGCCACTTGAGGTTCCGGTGAGCGTTCATCAGGAGGAGATAGAGATGTTTCCTTCGGCAGACGGCGTACTGGACATTATGATCCCTAATTACCTGACAGGTGTGATCTACGGCTGTCTTGTAGAAGCATATGCAAGTGAGAACAATGCGAGAATGACAGCCATGCAGTCTTCTACAGACAGTGCAAAGAAAATGCTTCAGGATCTTTCGATTCAGTATAACCGTGCACGTCAGGCAGCAATCACACAGGAGATCACAGAAGTTTGCAGTGGTGCGAAGGCCCAGAAAAGGAAGGGACGATAATGAGTAAAGGTAAGATTGTACAGGTCATGGGACCTGTTGTAGATGTTGTTTTTGAGAATGGCGATCTTCCGGATATCAAGGACGCCCTTGAAGTCGAAAACAATGGTAAGAAATGCGTTATGGAAGTTTCTCAGCATCTGGGAAATGATGTGGTTCGCTGCATTATGCTGAGCGCCAGTGAGGGACTTCAGAGAGACAGAGAAGTAGTTGCCACAGGAAGTGGAATCAAGGTTCCGGTAGGAGACTGCACTCTTGGAAGACTTTTTAATGTTCTTGGAGAGACAGTTGACGGTGGAGAAGCTCTGGATGATGCAGAGCATTGGGTGATCCACAGGGATCCGCCAAGCTTCGAAGATCAGAAACCGGCCGTAGAGATCCTGGAGACAGGTATCAAGGTCATCGACCTTCTTGCTCCTTATGCAAAGGGTGGTAAGATTGGTCTGTTCGGTGGTGCCGGCGTTGGTAAAACCGTTCTGATCCAGGAACTTATCCAGAATATCGCTACAGAGCATGGCGGATATTCTATTTTTACAGGTGTTGGAGAACGTTCCCGTGAAGGTAACGACCTCTGGTCAGAAATGAAGGAATCCGGTGTTCTTGAGAAAACAGCCTTAGTGTTCGGACAGATGAATGAGCCACCGGGATCCCGTATGCGTGTTGCGGAAACAGGTCTTACAATGGCTGAATATTTCCGTGATACAGAGCACAGAGATGTACTTTTGTTTATTGATAATATTTTCCGTTTTGTACAGGCCGGTTCTGAGGTATCTGCACTTCTCGGACGTATGCCGTCTGCCGTAGGTTATCAACCTACACTGGCAACGGAGATGGGTGAACTTCAGGAGCGTATCGCTTCTACAACTTCTGGTTCTGTAACTTCTGTACAGGCCGTATATGTACCTGCCGATGACCTGACTGATCCGGCTCCGGCAACAACGTTTGCACATCTGGATGCGACTACCGTACTTTCCCGTAAGATCGTAGAGCAGGGTATTTATCCGGCTGTTGATCCGCTGGAATCTACTTCCCGTATTCTGGAAGCTGATGTAGTCGGCGAGGAGCATTATGAAGTTGCACGTAGAGTACAGGAAATCCTTCAGAAATACAAAGAACTCCAGGATATCATTGCAATCCTTGGTATGGAAGAGCTTTCTGATGAGGATAAGAATACGGTATTCCGTGCAAGAAAGATTCAGAAATTCCTGTCCCAGCCATTCCATGTAGCTGAGAACTTTACAGGTATTCCTGGTAAATATGTTCCGCTCAAAGAAACGATTCGTGGATTCAAGATGATCATTGATGGTGAGATGGATCAGTATCCGGAAAATGCGTTCTTCAATGTAGGAACCATTGACGAAGTAATCGAAAAAGCCAAAACTTTATCAGAAGAATAAGGGGTGAGGCTTATGGAAAGTACATTCGGACTTGAAATTTATGCTGCCAACAGACAGTTTTTTGCAGGAAGAGCCAAATCACTGATCATCCCGGCCGAGGATGGACAGAAGGAATTTCTGGCACATCATGCCAATATGATCTGTGCGATCGTTCCGGGTGAGATGCGCTTTGAGGATTCTGAAGGGAACTGGCTGACAGTTGCGGTAAGTTCAGGTTTTGTTGAGATGATCAACAACCGTGCAAAGCTGTTCTGCCTGACTGTGGAACGTCCGGAAGAAATTGATATCCGCAGAGCAGAAGAGGCAAGAGACCGTGCGGAAGAGCAGCTGCGTCAGAAACAGAGCATTGTGGAATATCACAGAAGCCAGGCTGCACTCGCAAGAGCGATGACAAGACTTCGTGTCAGCAAAAATATATAAAAGTAACTGCTAAGACATGAACCGGTTACGGGATGTGAACAGAGAACAGTTACAAACCAAAGTCAGCAAAACAGGACTGCGATTCAGAAATGAATGTGGTCCTGCTTTTTTAGCTTCCAAGTTACTGCGAACGGAGTTAACAGTAACGTTGCTGAAAAATGTCTGTTTTTTCCTACAGGATGATAATTGTAAAGAAAATGCTGCTATGCTATAATTGTCACATTACTTATAATTGCAGAGTCACTCTGCGTGATAATAATTCATATTGCTGTTGATGAATGAACAGTAATGATCTACCGCGAAAAAGATTGGAAATGTTTTGAACTCGTTGTCTGAAGTGGAAAAACTGTAAGGAGACAGAACAATTACAATAAACTATCGTAACCAGACAACAGAGTATAAGAAAGGTTAACTTAAAAAGTATGGCAAGTATTAAAGATGTGGCACAGAAGGCCGGAGTAGGGGTCGGTACTGTGTCCAGAGTAATAAACGGCAGTGGTTATGTTGCCGCTGATACCCGCAAAAAAATTGAACAGGCGATCAGTGATCTGGAATACACGCCGAATGAACTGGCAAGAAATCTGTTTCGCAATCGAACCGGTATCATAGGCGTTCTGATCCCTGACCTGGATCATCCGTTTTTCTCCTCATTTGCACGAGAGACAGAGGTGGCTCTATATAAAAGAGGCTACAAGGCGATGATCTGCAATACAGTAGGAAGCAGCAACAGAGAACGCGACTATCTGAATATGTTGGACCGCAATATGGTGGATGGAATCATTACCGGTGCACATACATTGCATTGGAAGGAATATGTGAACCGGAAGCGTACAATTGTCGCACTGGATCAGGATTTCGGTCCGGAGATTCCTATGCTAGGGTCTGACCATGCTTATGGTGGTAAGCTGGCAGCAGAGATCATGCTGAAAAATAACTGTAAGAGGGTCGTCCACATCACTGGTATTGCTCCGAATGTAGCGGCAAATGACAGACATATCATATTTGAAGAGACGTTGAAGAAGCATGGAGTGGAAGTCCTGGATCTGACCATGGAATGGAATCTGTTTGATCACCAGTCTTACTGGGATGCAGCAGCCGAGGCAATGGAGAAATATCCGGATGCAGATGGTGTATTTGCAGCTGACCAGCCGGCACTCTGCTATATGCACCTTGCCCTCAAAGCAGGGAAAAGAGTCCCGGAGGATCTCAAGGTGATCACTTATGATGGCATGGATGTCAGCAGAATCTGCTATCCGGAGGTAACGGCTATTTGTCAGAATGTGAAATTTCTGGCAGAAACCTGTGCCAAAAGTGTCATAAATCTGATAGAAGACAAGGAACCCGTTCCACACAGACAGATTTTATCCGTGGAATTAAGGCAGGGACAAAGTACCTATCCGGTTGAAATTGATGGTAAATTATAAGATATAAACAAAAAACATAAAAAATATAGCATAAAAAGAAAAATATATCAGCATTTAAACAAAAAAATCTGACAAAATATTAAAACATGCAAGGCTCTAAAATGGCTTTGCATGTTTTTTGTATGCTAAATAGACTATGTTAAAAAAATAACATATACACATATACAATATGCACAAAATTAAAATGCTAAAATTATAAAAATGCACGGAATTGTGCTTGGAAACGAGTTTTTAATCAAATTCTGTTGACAAATACACTTCATGGAAGTATGATAAAGACACGATATGGAACGGCTTCCACAAAAACCTCTCGAACAAACTTATAAGAATCGGCTGTTTGAGAATATGGAACGAGTTCTAAAATATTTCCTTTCGCGCGGTGGAAATAAACATTAAAGGAGGATTAAGAAATGAAAAAAACCATTAGTCTGGCAATGGCAGCAGCACTTGCAGTTTCAGGAGCAGCAACAACTGTACCGGTATTCGCAGATGACGTGACAAACATCACAATCTGGAGTCCAACAGACAGAGAATCAATTGAAGCATGGTGGAAAGAAAAAATTTCCGAATGGAACGAAGAACATCCTGAGATTCAGGTAAGTCGTGAAGCAATTGACCGTTCAGACTCTTACGCGTATGATAACAAGATTGCTACAGCAGTTACATCCAACGATCTTCCGGATATCTTCTATGTAGACGGACCGCAGGTTTCCTATTATGCAGCTAATGGAATCACAGTTCCGCTGGATGACTATTTTACAGATGAAGACAAAGCAGATTTCGTAAAGTCTTCAATGACGCAGAATACATATGATGGCAAATTATATGCTGTAGGTGCAACAGAATCTTCCGTAGCATTCTATTACAACAAAGATTACCTCAAAGAATGTGGTGTAGATACAGATGATCTGGATTCCCGTACACTCGAAAATCCTCTGACAACAGATGAAGTTGCTGAGATTGCTGAAAAATGTACAACAGATGATTATGTAGGAACACACATCATCATGGACCACGGCGAAGGACTTCCATATGCTCTTGAACCGCTGTATCTTTCTGCTGGAAAAGATTATATCAGCGAAGATGGAAAAGAAGCCGATGGATATGTGAACAGTGAAGAAGCAGTAAACACAACAGCATGGCTTGCAGATCTGATCGCTAAAGGATATGCAAACGTTGAACCGATCACAGATGAATTCCTCAATGGTGCATGTGCAACAATGATCGGTGGTTCATGGGAAATCGCAACACTTGAACAGAATGCTGATTTTGACTGGGGTGTAACTTATTATCCGGTTAATGCTGAAACTAAAAAAGCAGTTTCCCCATGTGGTGACTGGGCAGCAGCAATCTCCAAAGACTGCGAGAACGCAGATGCAGCAGGTGAATTCCTGGCATGGCTGATGAATACTGATAACGTAGCATCTTATGCAGCAGCAATTGCAAAACCTGCAACACGTTCTTCTGCTTATGAAACAGAAGCAATGGCTGAGTACAAAGAAGGTGCAAGAGCTCTTATCGTAGATCAGCTTGAAAACACAGCAGTTCCGCGTCCAAGAACTCCTTCCTATGCTACTTTCTCCGCAGCATATGCAGAAGCAATGACAAACATCTTCTCTGATGCGGCAAGTAATGAAGAAGCAGATACAGATTATATTCAGTCTGAATTTGATACAGTGGTAGATACATTTACAGAAGACTACGAAACATATTACGCTGAATAAGAAAACAAATAAATGAAAACGAAGCCGCATCGGCAAAAAAGCGGTGCGGCTTCGCTTTTTCTGGATAAGAAAAAGGGGGAAAGGCAATGGCAAAGGCAGAAAAAAAGAAGCTTTCCGGCCGTAAACGTGATGAAAGAGTGGCTGCATATATTTTTGTAGCACCGGCAGTGATTCTTCTGATTGCATTTCTTGTTGTACCTATGATCTATACCGTATATTTTTCAGGATTTAAATATCAGATCATGAGACCTGATGCCATGAAATTTATTGGTTTAGAAAACTATCAGAAGCTTTTCAGTGACAAAAACTTCTGGCTTGCATTAAAAAATACAGTGTACTTTACTGTAATTGTTGTTCCGTGTCAGTGTGTACTCGCACTCGCACTTGCACTTCTGGTTTCAAAGAAGTTCCGTGGAGTGGCTGTTTTCCGTACCATGTACTTTGCACCACAGCTTACTTCTATGGTAGTTATCTCCGTACTGTGGTCTGTACTTTACAATGCAAACCCGAACACAGGTCTTATCAACTCCATTCTGGTATCTCTGGGAATGAGCCCGATCAAGTTCCTGAGTGATGCAAGCACAGCGATGAATTCTATCATCTTTATGTCTGCATGGCAGGGCGCCGGTTATCAGATGATGATCTTCCTGGCAGGTCTTCAGGGAATCCCGAGAGACCAGTACGAAGCAGCATCCGTAGACGGTGCTACAAAATTTAAACAGTTCCTTTATATCACTATTCCTGGGCTGAAGGGAACAATTAAATATGTAATCATGATCACTATGATCCAGGCAATGAAACTCTTTACACAGCCATATATCATGACACAGGGTGGACCGAAAAACTCCACAAAGACTCTTGTATACTATATTTATACACAGGGCTTCCAGAAGGGTAACTTTGGCTATGCCTGCTCGATCGCGGCTGTATTCTTTGTAATCGTAGTATGTATGTCTATGGCTATGAAGAAAGTAACTGCGGCAACAGACTGAGAAAGGAGGATATAAATATGAAAAAATCAATGAGGTTTTCTAATACATTTGGAAAATTTATGTTCTATTTTGGAAATATTATCATCGGTATCATCTTTGTATCTCCTCTGATCTGGATGATTTCCGCATCACTGAAGCCAGAGGCTAAGATTTTTGCAAATATGGATTCACTGACTACTTTTTTACCAGTTCAGGCGTCCTTGAGTAACTATGCAGAGGTATTTTCACGATTGAATATGCCACTGGTATTTAAGAATACACTTCTGTATATTGCATTGATCCTGGTTCTTGATCTTCTTGTAAACTCCATGTGCGGTTATGCACTGGCTAAATTTGAGTTCAAAGGTAAAGGTGCAGTTCTGAATCTCGTAATTGCACTGATGGTATTGCCGATGGAAGCTATCATGCTCCCGCTTTATATTGAAATGTCTCAGCTTGGCTGGGTAAACACACTGGCTGCACTTGTTATTCCTTTTGTTGCAAAATGCTTCTCAATTTATATGTTCCGGCAGTTCTTCTGTGATGTTCCGGATGACCTGATTGAAGCAGCGGCAATTGATGGCTGCAGTCCGATCAGAACTTTCTTCCAGATTGTTATGCCAATTTCCAAAACTGTGTATGCTACAGTATTTATTCTTGATTTCGTAGCACACTGGAATGACTTTATGTGGCCATTCCTCGTTATGACAGGTGAGGATAAACGTACGATCCAGCTTGCAGTTCAGTCATTTTTTGGTACCCAGCCGGTGCACTACAGTGCCATCATGGCAGCCCTGGTTGTCTCTGCGATCCCGATGATCATTATGTTTATCTTCATGCAGAAATACTATGTAGAAGGTATTGCATCTTCTGGTATCAAAGGCTAAGTTTTAACTCGGATCAGAAACAGGAAACCATGATGTCAGGGTCTTTTGTTACCATGCAAAAAACCTCGCGGGATACTATCCTCTGAATAGTTACAGAATATTACCATAAGGAGAACGAATGTATGATTAGTGAGAAATTACAGAAGGCCAGAGAATTTGAACAGGAACAGTTGAGCAAAATTTCTCCGGAAGAACGTCCTTCTTTTCATGTGACTGGTGGTACAGGCTGGATCAATGATCCAAACGGATTTTCTTATTACAATGGAGAATACCATCTGTTTTATCAGTACCATCCATATTCTAATGAATGGGGTCCGATGCACTGGGGACATCTCAGCAGCAAAGATATGCTTGCATGGAAAAGACTTCCGGTAGTTATGGCACCGGAAGAATCCTATGATAACTTTGGATGCTTTTCCGGAAGTGCTCTGGAGCTTTCTGATGGACGACATCTTCTGATGTACACTGGAGTTGGCTTCGTAGGCGATACTCCGATGGCAAACGGAGAGCTTCCGACTCATCAGACACAGTGTATCGCTGTGGGTGATGGTATCAATTATGAGAAATATGAAAACAATCCGGTCATTACCGGAGATGATATTCCGGAAGGCGGAAGTAAAGTAGATTTCCGTGATCCTAAGATCTGGAAGGAAGACGATGGCTATTTTTATGCTGTGATCTCCAATATGACAGGTGATGGAAACAGCAGAATTCTTCTTTACAGAAGTCCGGATGCTTTCAAATGGGAATATGTAACGGTTCTGGATCACAGCGATGCCAGACTTGGCAAGATGTGGGAATGTCCGGACTTCTATGAAGTTGACGGTAAACATGTCCTTGTGGTCAGTCCGATGGCAATGCTTCCGGAAGACCTCAAATTCCATGTGGGACACAGCGTTATCTATCTGACGGGAACCTACAACAAAGAAACCCATGAATTTGTAAGAGAGGATGTACAGCCTCTCGACAGCGGAATTGATTTCTATGCTCCTCAGAGTATGCTCACTCCGGATGGACGTCGTGTCATGATCGCATGGATGCAGGCATGGCCGAATTCCAAGTTTGTTCCGGATGGAGTGAAATATTTCGGACAGATGACAGTTCCGAGAGAAATCAATTATCGTGATGGAAAACTGATCCAGCAGCCGGTAAGAGAAATCGAAAATTATCGTGGCGAACTGGTTGAGCATCACAATGTTGAAATCACAGAAGAAACAGCTCTGGATGGAATCAGCGGACGCGTTATTGATATGACCGTAAAACTGAAGGTGACAGATGATCTCCATAAGTTTACAATTAAACTTGCAGCAGATGATACCTATTCTTCATATATTACCTATGATCCGGCAGAAGAAATTCTGAATATTGACAGAAGCAGAAGCGGATATCTCTACGACATCCTCCACAGCAGAGATATTCGGGTGAAACCGGTAGATGGAGAAGTGACATTGAGAATCCTTATGGACAAATTCAGTGTGGAAATCTTTATCAACGATGGAAGCCAGACTGCAACAATGGTTCTGTTTACCCCGCAGGACGCAAATCAGATCACTTTTGCAGCAGAAGGTAAAGCAGAGATCAGTATTGACAAGTATAACCTTGTTTTCTGATAAAACCTCCCAAAAGACAGGCGTAAGCATTAAGCGCGCCTGTCTTTTTTCTGTTCATAAAGGAGAAGCTGTGCTATACTGAAAGGCAGACAAACGGGGATTTTCCCGGATAAATTTACAGAAAGAAGGACAGCAGAATGAGTGAGACAAGAAAGCTGTATTATGAGGATGTATATCAGAAGGAATTTACTGCAGAGGTTCTGGAATGCAGGGAGACTGACAGAGGATATGAGGTTGTTCTGGATCAGACAGCCTTTTATCCGGAAGGCGGCGGCCAGCCATGTGACCTTGGTACCATAAATGGAATTTCCGTTGTGGATGTACAGGAAAAGGGAAGTGAGATTGTTCATTATACAGAGAAACCGCTGGAAACCGGAAGCAAGGTAACAGGAAAAATTGACTGGGCCAGAAGGTTTGATCTGATGCAGCAGCATTCCGGAGAGCATATTGTCAGTGGACTGGTGCATGAGGCATATGGATATGACAATGTGGGATTTCATATGAGCAGTGATGTGATCACAGTAGATTTCAGCGGGGTTCTGACAGAGACACAGCTTGCTGAGATTGAGGCGGAGACAAATCAGAAAATATGGGAGAACACTCCGGTAGAAATTTTTTATCCGCCAAAAGAAGAACTGGAAAAACTGTCCTACAGAAGCAAAAAGGAACTTACCGGTCAGGTGCGTCTTGTGCGTTTCCCGGGTTCTGATCTCTGTGCATGTTGTGGAACGCATGTCACACATACAGGAGAGATCGGTGCGGTCAAGATCCTTTCCGTAGAAAATTTCCATGAAGGAATCCGCATGACCATGATCTGTGGAAAACGTGTCATGGATTACCTGAATATGATAGATGACCAGAATCATCAGATTTCCGTGAAGCTTTCTGCAAAAACAGGCGAGACAGCGGCAGCGGTAGCCCGGCTGCAGGATGAAAATTTCCGGCTCAAAGGTAAAGTCAGTCATATGGTAGATGAACTTTGTGCGACAGAGGCAAAGAGATGGGAAGATGAGGGAAGTGTCCTTCTATTCCATGACGGACTGGAGTCAGATCAGGTTCGCAGAATGGCAGACGCTGTTATGCAGACATGCTCCGGCTGCTGTGCGGTATTCTCAAAGGGGGAAGACGGCAGCTATAAGTATGCCATGGGAGAACTAAATGGTGATCTTCGTCAGTTCACAAAAGAAATGAATGCAGCGCTGAATGGAAGAGGTGGCGGAAAACCATTCTTTGTACAGGGTTCAGTGAAGGCATCTGAGGAAGAAATCCGCGGATTTTTCCGCCAGTAAGAGGTAGGATAAATGTTTGGTGAATGTCATGCACATATGTTGATGGATGGAATCGATTACCGTGAGGCGGTTAAGCTGCACAGAGAATATGTATGTGAGTCAAAAATCCGGGAGTATTTTGAGGCTTACAGAAGAGCAGGGGTTTCTTTTGTACGTGACGGAGGAGATAACTGCGGAGTTTCCAGAAGAGCCGCACAGATTGCCGGAGAATATGGGATCGATTATAGGACACCGGTTTTTGCTATCCATAAAGAAGGACATTATGGCAGGATTGTCGGACGAAGCTTTGGCAATATGAGAGAATTCCACCAGAGAGTCCGGGAAGCGGCAGCGGAAGGCGCAGATTTTATCAAGATCATGACGACGGGACTGCTGGATTTCCGAAAACATGGTGAGATCACAGGTACACCTCTGGATAAGACAGAGGTCAAAGAGATGGTGCATATCGCCCATGAAGAGGGATTTGCCGTGATGAGTCATACAAATGGAATTTATGGCACGCAGGCGGCGATCGAGGCGGGAGTAGATACACTGGAGCACGGTAACTATATGGATGAAGAAACGCTGACCATGCTGGCTGACAGTCATACGGTGTGGGTTCCGACTCTGGTGACGGTCCGTAATCTTCTGGGATGCGGAAGATATGAGGATGAAACTCTGCTTCCGATTATCCATCGGGCAGAAGAAATGGTCAGAACAGCTTTCAGAAAGGGCGTCAAAACAGCTCTTGGGAGTGATGCGGGAGCCTATTGCGTACTTCATGGAGATGGAATCTGTCAGGAATATCAGTCCTTCAGAGAAATACTGGGAGATTCAAAGAAAGTGCAGGACTGGCTGAGAAACGGAGAGGAGATCATCCGAAAGAAATTCAGAAGAAGTTAATAGTTATAAAAACAGAAGATGCCATAATTCTCAGAAGTGCTGAGAGTTATGGCATTTTTTCAATATTTATATCTATGCATCTTCGATGTTGAGTGCACAGAGAATATTGGATTTGCGTGATTTGGCAGGATTGAAAGTAATCTTAACGGAACTTCCGCTGAGCAGTCCGCCTGTAGAGGAATTGGAAGCATTGTCTATATTGCAGGTAACATACACATTATCATAAGTCAAAAGAGTGAGCGTATTGGAGGTTGAAGCGATAATGTCGCCGGATACAGCAAAGGAAATCCTTTGCTCACTGAGTGATTCGGGAACATCTCCTGTGACTTCGAGGATGGAAATATTCTCTGTAGTGCTGCCGTCAAAATCACCGGTATAAGTGATGGTGACATGAGATCCCGGAGTCGGGCCTCCACTGAAATAAGATGGAAATCGGGACAGATCCAGTTTTATGGTGGTATTTGTACTTTCAATAGTTATCTGCAGGATGTTGGTTTGGATACTCTGGATCACAGCACGCAGTTGGTTCTCCTTTTTACGCTCCTGATCTTTGGAAGGGGCAGGAGTTGGCGTCGGGTCAGGAACCTTAAGAGGATCAATATCAGAGATACTGAGCACTTTGACATGAGAACCGTATAATCTGGAGGGATTTTCCGGATCGGGGGTCTCCAATTCGCCTTTGTAGTGAATATAAACCCAGGTACCTGCCTTGAGGCCGTTTTGATAATACTGTTCTGCACCGGTGCTGGGGAAAGTGGCAGTTTTGCCGCCGCGGGATTTTATGGTGACAGAATTTGCAGTGAGCTGCTGGATCTGTCCATGAGAAGTTTTATCCCTCAGAGTATCGGTTGTATGATAATCATCAACCACCTTAAGTGCACGGACTGTAGAGGTGTCGGTATCGGTAAGCTGTCCCTCATAGATTACACTGACAGAGTCTCCGCGGATAATACCATCCTCCGATTCCAGGGTGGCCTGAGAAACATCAAACGTATACGGTTGAGAAGAACTGACAAGAGTGAGTTTGTTTCCGGTGAAACTCTGGACAGTTCCCGGCAGTTCATCCATATAGATGCGCGTGCTGTCAGGATGGATATCCTGGATTTCCTGATTATCAGAAGACATGATCCTGTTGAGGAGATTCTCAGGGCTGCAGCCTGACAACAAAGGAATAAATACACTGCAGAATGACAAAAGAAGCCATTTTTTCATTCTGTTCCTCCCTGTGGCTGAACTCGGAACCAGTATGTATAGAAATCTGTGAATCCGAGAGATGCATAAAGTCTTTTGGCAGGGGTATTTCCCTGTACTACCTGTAAGTAAGCATTCTGTGCACCCTGGTGCACTCCCTCTTTGAGAAGCGCAGTACATATCTGGCGGGCAAATCCCTGCCCGCGATAATTTTCTTTAACATGGATCGCATAGATACCGATGTAGTCACGATCCAGGATGCCGAGGCCAGTGGCAATGATCTTGCCGTTTCTCCAGACAGAAGCACAGATGGTATCCTTTGGGATTGCACGGTACATAGAAGGAACCACTGCACGGTGGATCGGATTTGTCATTTTTTTGAGATCAAACAGGCTGGTGATCCAGATATCCGGAATCTCATCGGTAAGTGTTACGTCTGAACATTCGGCACTGAGATTGGCATTTTCCAGATGTAGAGTCATGACTTCTGTTGTATGCTGGATCTCATATCCACGGTTCTCCAGAGTATAGTCAAAATCCGGTGAGACCAGAGGACTGATCTTGAAGATTGCAGGTGAGCCAAGGCGTTTGTAAACGTCTTCGCAGTAGGAGACCTTTTCTCTCCATGGCAAGGTTGAACTGCCAAATTGTTCAACGCTGTTGGTTCTGTGTGTATAAAAATAAGAAAACCGAAGAATCCAGCCGTCATAAAGTTCCATTTTATGTGAAGGCCAGGCATTTAATGACATATCTTCGATTTTTTTGATGTTTTTTTCCATGAAAATGCCTCCCGTTTCAAAACTATGTATTATTATACTGTGCGGCAAGTACTCTGTAAATACAGGATAAATATTACCTGTGAACAGTTACACATATTATACAAAAGCCCTCAAAAAACTGCAATAAGCCTGAGGCGAAGACAGGAAGAAATTTGACAAAAAAGCAGAAACAGGCAGAATCTGGCTGTCTGGATTTGGTGAACGAATTTTCTTTACAAACAGCAGAAGCCAAGACTATAATAAGACTCACCAGAAATCTTCTGGTATTCCCACCGTCGGTTCTGACGGAATAACCCCAATTTTTTTATAATCAAATATCAGGAACAAGGAGGCGGATTATTTATTGCTGATCAAATGCTGCTTCTGACGATTGCCGGTGTATCTGTAATTATGGATCTTTACAGTATGAAGGTTAAGAACAACTGGATTTTATGTTCTCTTCTGGCAGGAGCAGGGTATTGCTTCTGGAAGAGTGGTTTTGCCGGTCTTATAAGATTTGTGCCGGGAGCTCTGGTGCCACTGGCAATCCTCGGGTGGATGTTTTATTTTCGAATGCTTGGTCCAGGTGATATTAAAGTATTCTGTGCACTGGGAGGAATCATGGGTCCTGCGAAGATTCTGTGGTGTATCTGGTTTTCCTTTCTGTGCGGTGCAGGAATTTCGCTTGCACTTCTGATCTGTTATACCGATATCAGAAAGAGAATGAGTTATCTGGCAGCATATCTTGCTGAATGCATCAGGACGGGAAGGCCAAAGCCTTATTATCAGACGGGAAATACACTGGAAAATATTCATTTTACAGTACCTATTTTTATGAGTGTGATGCTTTATACAGGAGGTTTATATTGAAAAAACAAATTTTTGCAGTCTGTGACCTTGAAGCGGATTATGCCCGGAATTTCATGGAATATCTGAATCGAAGAAATAATCTTCCGTTCGAAGTCCAGGCATTTACAAGTGTGGAAAGTCTGGTAGCTTATGCACAGAAAACACACGTAGAATTGCTGTTGATCTCAGTGGATGCCATGTGCAGGGAAGTTCGTGAACTGGACATTGGAAAGGTTGTGATTCTTACAGAAGGAAGCAGACCGGAAGAGTTGGATATGTATGCAGAGGTCTATAAATATCAGTCTTCGGCAGAGATCATCCGTGAGGTGATGGCGTGCTATGGGGAAGAAAGAGATGTTTTTCCCATACAGAGCCCTGCATTGAAAAAGAAGACAGAATTTCTGGGTGTGTATTCTCCTCTTGGCAGATGTCTGCAAACTTCTTTTGCATGGACACTGGCACAGATATTAAGCGAAGAACGTGCAGTGCTTTATCTGAATATGGAAGAATATTCCGGATTTGAAGAACTGATGCATCAAAAATTTTCCTGTACACTCAGCGACCTGCTTTATTATGTAAGACAGAAAAGTCCAGGCATCATTCTGAAGCTGAACAGTATGATTCAAAATGTAGGAAAACTCGATTTTGTCCCACCGGTACAGCTGCCGGAGGACATCAGAGAAACCGCCTGGAAGGACTGGGAATATCTTTTTCAGGAACTGCTTCTTCATGGCAGCTATGATGTGATCGTAGTGGATATGGGGAATGGAACAGAAGAACTCTTTCAATTGCTGGAGTTATGTAAGTTTATTTATATGCCTGTATGTACAGATCTCATTTCCCAAAGTAAACTTCAGCAGTTTGAAAATCTTCTTGATACGAGAGGATATTCCCATCTGCTTGAAAAGACTGTAAAAATGAGTCTTCCCTTCTGTGAGACATCAGGAAATGCAGATTATCCGGAATCCCTGATATGGAGTCCGCTTGGAAACTATGTGAGAGAACTTCTTGGAAAGGAGACTTCACATGAACAGTGACTGCTTCAGAGTACTCCGACAGCGTCTGATGGAAAAGCTGGATCTGGCGAGAGAGTTATCAGATGAAGAGATTCTGGAAGAGATTGATGATCTGCTCCTGAATGGAACACAGGAAGAGGCACTTTCACTCAGAGAAAAAATAGCACTTCGGCAGGAACTCTTTTATTCTGTACGAAAACTGGATGTTTTGCAGGAGCTTATTGACGATAATACTGTGACAGAGATCATGGTGAATGGACCGGATCATATTTTTGTGGAGCGTGCCGGGAAACTGAGAAAATGGGAAAAAGGATTTACTTCCAGAGAAAAACTGGAAGATGTTATACAGCAGATTGTAGGAAGATGCAACCGGGTTATTAATGAATCCATGCCTATCTGTGATGCACGTCTGGAGAATGGTGCCAGAGTAAATGCAGTGATTCGTCCGGTTGCCCTGGAAGGACCGATTCTTACAATACGAAGGTTCCCGGATACACCGATCACAATGGAGAAGCTGATCGCTCTTGGCAGTCTTCCGCCGGAATGTGCACAGTTTCTGGCAACACTTGTAAAAGCAAGATATTCGATGGTTATCGGCGGAGGAACCGGCAGTGGGAAAACTACATTTCTGGGAGCATTGTCCAATTACATTCCAAAAGATGAGAGACTGATCACGATTGAGGATAATGCAGAACTTAAAATCCAGGGAGTGCAGAACCTGGTTCGTCTGGAAGCCAAGATGGCAAACGTGGACGGAGGTACTTCGATCACAATACGCGACCTGATAAAAACAGCACTTCGAATGCGTCCTGACAGAATTGTAGTAGGAGAAGTCCGCGGAGGTGAGGCGGTTGATATGCTTCAGGCACTTATATGTACTATATAATAATTATATATATAACGTATATAAGGATGGAAAATATAGATTAGAGGGAGAGACATAGGAACGATATGAACATTAAGTATAGGTTATTGTGTAAAAGGTTAATAGAGGAAAGGAAGAGAGTAGGTGTCATTCAATATTATAATGTACTGTTCATAATGGAGTTAGTGTCAGATAAAGACATATGGTCTTTAGAACAGTGGGTGAATGGTATAAATAACATATATATGAAAGATATACATAATTGGTGTAGAATACATTTTGTTAAATATCACACTGTATTTGTTTACAGGAAAGAGTATCCGGTAAAAGCAAATATTTGGAATGGGTATTCATATATAAGGTGGCGGATGGAGCGGATGATGAATTTGGGATAAGATAAAATAGTGATTGCATGTAAGAGAGCCTTAAAGCAGGGTGTTCTTTTGAAAGTATGGATAGAATAAAGGCTGAAGGCTCTGCGCTATTCGTTTGGCAGAGCCTGAGTATTCTCCTGATCCGTAGAAAATAAATCTAACTGACCTTCTGGAGTGGAACTTTGACCGGATTCATCTTCAGTTGATGGTTCTCTTTTTTTGGGTGTTTTATGAGTGTATAATTTCTCAAAAGGAAGTGAATACTTGGATTTTTTATTGTATTCTAGTAAAAGAGCTTCTGCGAATCCTAATGAACCGGCACGACGTTCTCTGGCAGTACGACTGATTTCTCTGACAGAGACACGCCCAACTTTTTCTTTAAAGGTGTCATCTTTCATTGTTTCTCCATAAGCATTATCCAGACGGGCAATAGCATTAAGCATATTGGAACTAAAGGACATAGGCGCACCTTCCCATGTGGCAACACAAAGGCGTAAAACACGATCAAGAGTGTGAAAACCATATTTTTCATAGATATTAATTAAAGTGGATACAGCACATATACCTCCGGGGCGAGAGGAAGAAGTAATAGTGAGATCATATGATTCAACAAGGTCACGAATAATAAGTTCTCTATCATTACCAGCTTCAATATTAGCCATGAATATTTCATAAGGTAATAACGATTTGACATATTTCATCTGATTTGCAAAAATATCTGCTTCTTGGGTGTAAACAAGATCATCATAAACCATACACCAGACAGGAGTTTCTCTTGATCCAGAGACGAGAGCAACAATCTCTATAGTGTGTTGTCCGTTGAACACATAATTTATCCCATCACGTCTACTTACTTTTACAGGGTTTATCTGATAAAGGTCAAAATTAGCTGCAGCACGCTGAACGTGTTTGATGGAAAGATTACGTTGATAATCTTGATTTGAACATAAATTTTTAATAGGTATTTGCTCAAAATGCACTTGGGGAACAAACTTTTGTAAATCTTCGGTATTTCCATCCATAATTATATTTCCTCCAATTTTTTTAAAATATTATTTGTGGTTGATATTAGGCACATAAGCTGATATTTAAGCTTATATTTTGCTGTATCAGATGCAATTTTAAAATCTGAAACTTTTAATACCCTTTCGATAGAACTGTTCCACGAGGGAATCGTCAATGTAAGACTTGCAATTTCCGCATCTGGATCAAATTGTGGCAGGTTGCGTATTGAAGGAATAGAAACGGAAGATTCTTTCCTTAACATCGGTTTGGCGTAATTATTCCATAGTAATTCCCTTTTCATATCATGATAACTGAGATGTTCTATCTTTTCGGCAAGAAGGTAGTTATTTAGGCTTAAAAGCTGCTCTTTTGATAATCCTGAAAGCTCAATAATATTAGCTTGGGAAATCCAGAGCTGACCAGAACGAACTCGTTTGACAAAATCGGGAACTTTTTCATCAATTATATCTAGTGCACTACTGTAAGCAGAATATTTGTAAACGGTAGCCATTGCTACATTACATTCTTCGGATATTTTTTTCGCTGCGATGCTTGCACCGGAAATATGAGATTTATTCGTAGATGAAAGTTGTCTTGAAACTAAAATTTTTTCAGCATCATATTTTTTCCCAATCAGGTATTTTTTATTGATATTGGTTAAATCCTCTCGTTTAAGTTGGTCAGTACATATCCATGAAATTACATCTTCTTTACTGGAAAAATGGAGTCTTTTTATTCGGAAAGGAATACTGTGTTTACGAAATAATTCATACGCTTCTATACCATTAATGACAATACCATTCCATGTGCAGATTGGGGTGTGATAGGAATGACATAATATCTGTTGTTCAAGTTGTTTATAATCTTTTTCACTGAGATATTGATACAAATTGGTGAATTCTAGTTTTGTTTTTAATGTATATATACTATAATTGCGCATACTCATCTCCCATTATTTCTGATTTGAATTCTGTTTGTGGCAGTTTTGTGATGATGTTATCCATGGAAAATAGAGCTATTTTCTTATCTGGGTAAATATTGCCTTCTAAACGAAAAATGTTAAATTTCTCCCAAGAAAGGTTAAGCTGGGAAAGTGAATATAGTAATTCTCGGCTGTACAATTCATAACTGTTACCATTGATGACAAAATAATCCTTAACTTTATGTGCCAATTTATCCTCTGCACAACTAGCCTTTATACCTATCATTTTTTGATCAGGATTAACAAGAAGTTGAATATATTCTGGGTTACCAATTTGACGGAGTGTATTGCGGTGGATTCGTATACGATTCTTTTTAAAGTCAATACATATTAGTGGATGGGAAGAGTGTTTGTTGTTCATAGGATTTTTCCTCACTTTCTGTTGTTGATGGTTCTTTTGCTTTTTCTATGGATTTATCAGTTGCCTTCTTCTTTTCTTGTATGTCAAATACTGCGTAGCCTTCAAATATATTGACTTGCATTGATTTTTGATGTTCTTCCACTGGAATACCGAACTGATTCTTCCATTCTTCAGGATAAGAAGGTGTCCTAGCAGTGGTTACAGTTCCATTGTCTTTTAGTGTACGAGGAAATATTTCAGGTGAAGTTAAATCGAAAATGAACAGTATTTCATTGCCAGAACGAATTAGTTTGCCGAGAATCTTGTACCGATAATTAGGATTCCAGTCCATGAGAGATATCACTTTAGCAAAGAAAATTCGACAGGTGATTTGTTTTGGCGAACGCTTTTTTCCAGAGGAACACCAACGAAAAGAGTCTTTTTCTTCTTCTCGACAGGGACGGACAGCCAGTTTTTTTTCAATGGGATTGACTAATATTTGCACATATTCGACATCGGGTAGTTTTTTTATGCAGGCGGTATTTACAGATACCTTGTAGTTATTAAACGTAAACGAAGGTTCGTAAATATGAGCGAAGAATTCGCCACGTACAACTTGATAACCGTCATAGCTGAAAGAATCATCGTCAATGACTTCCATTTGATTTGAGGGGCTGGGTGCGACTGTTATTGGCATAGGTGTGTTGATTTTCATCATATCAGAAGGTTCTGTAGTCATATTCCATTGATTTATAGGTTGCTCGCTCATTGGGTGTCTCCTTTAATTTCTGTAATAATATTCTTTATATTTTGTATAATGGTTTCTTTGGGAGTGGTTTGTAGCTCGGGCTCTTTATAAGGTTTACTTTCTGAAGCAGTCTGCCAGTTTTTGTCCGCTGTAAATTCTGTTAATTCTGGCGCTTGAGACTGAGTATAGTAATTATTACCGAAGCTATTCATCCAGTCGGCAGGATAAGCTAACACACTCTTAGAATCAGATATTGTATCAGGCGTGTTATTGTTGAGGGCGGATACGTCGTTGGTATTTGTCGGTATTCGTATTTCTGTATCGTCCATGTTGAAAATAAGGACATTTTCATTGTCTTTTTGGTGGGCAACTCCTAATATTCTATATTTGCATTTTTTGTCCCATTTAAATATCTCGTATAATGTTGGCAAAAATGCAGCGCCGGAAATTGGTTTTGGAATAAGTTGACCATCTTTGAGACGTGACCACTGCACTTTATTTTTTGTTTCAGAGGAACATGGTCGGATAGCAAGTAGTTTTGAGCTTGGGTGTATTAGCAGTTCGACAAATTTTATGTTTGGAAATTTCCGTATAGCATCTTTGTTAAAAGAGATCTGTTTATATGAAAAAGAAACAGAAATCCGACCAACAGAGGAGAAAAATTGTCCTCTGGCAACTTCATAGTCTCTTAAATCGAAGGAACCGGCGGAAGCAGTAATTGTATCAGGTACATTCATATTTGCCGGTTTAAGGACGCTTTGAGATGCTTCAAAGTAGTCTCTGGCTTTAAATCCAGACCATCTTGGATTAATGCTTATAAATCCACTTAGAGAGCCTTCTTGTATCACATGTAATTCTGGTAAAATCTCTTTATTTCCATATTTCGCATTTGTAATTAATTTTTGAACAGCTATGAAATCATCTCGGGAGATAATAGCTTCGTGATGTCCGACTTTTCTGTATTGATTACGGTCTTGATTGTTTTTCCTTGATTTATGGTCAAGATAATTTGGAGTCCATGTTTTTCTCGCCAGAACATCCCCACAATGGCGTTCATTTTGAAGGATTTGTAGTATGGTACTGGATGACCAGACATCATTATTCTTTTTTGTTTTACAACCGAGTTCTGTCAAAGAATCAGCAATTTGTTGAGTACTGCTTCCATTCAGATACATATAAAAAATAAGCTGCACAATTTTAGCTTCATGTGGATTGATTACAAGATCTCCATTTTCGTCTTGGTCATATCCGAGCAGAGGAGGTGTAAGGAATATTCCCCGACGAAAACGCATTTCAATGGAAGAATTCATAATTTCACTTTTGGTATGACTTTCTTCCTGCGCAAGTGTTGACATGAATGACAGAATCATTTCGCTTTTGGGATCAAGAGTATTTAAATGCTCTGTTTCAAAAAATACACCGACGGGTGGACGGAGTGAAGAAAGCTCTCGTACATATCGGATACAGTCAACAACGTTTCTTGCAAATCGGGATACACTTTTTGTTATGATTAAATCAATTTTTCCGGCTTCACAATCTTCAATCATTTTTTTGAATGCATCTCTATGTTGAAGCGAAGTGCCGGAAATGCCTTCGTCGGCATATATTTCTACAAGCATCCAATTCGGATTTTTATTTACTACATCCTGATAATGATTTTTCTGCAATTCATATGAGGATGTTTGGCGTGGATCATCCGTAGATACCCTTGCATATACAGCTACTCGTAGTTTTTTTTCTGTTTTAAAAATATCCTCTGGTGGAAGTGCCGGAATTACTTCCAGTTCTTCTGGATCAATACCTTTGTATCTTTGCCGGATTCTGGCTTTCTGTTCATCAATATTACTGCTTCGTTCTTCACTTTCTTTCATCAATAGCGACATCCTTTATAGTTGATATAACTATCATAGAATTTTTTGATTGAAAAAGACATAAACCATCAGTTAAGTGATTAACGGATGGTTTATGTAGAAATAGATATTTGATTGTTATTGAATGATTTAATAATCATTCGGGTTATCAGCATCGTAATTGTGTCTTGAGGATAGATGCCAATCATTGATTCGTAAAATGTTTTTGATGGCTGAAAGAACCTCGAATATGTAACGTTTTTCAGTGCTGGTACAATCTGCCATTAATAAATCAATGTCAGTTTGATATTCCGTAGGATTGTATAACAAGTTCCCATAGAGTAATTCATCAATAGTAATTTCAAGTGCGTTGCTAATTTTGATTAAAGATTCTAAACTGGGTTTACGCTTGGCATTTTCTATATAGCTTATATAAACAGTAGAAAGATCAGCAATTTCAGCCAGCTCCTCGGCAGATAATCCTCGTTGTTTGCGGGTTTCTCTTATACGTTTGCCTATAAGTGCATAATTTATTTCCATGTCCTCACCTCCTTTCCATCACAACTTGACTTTTTTGTGTTGTAGATAGAAAAAATGGTGAGCTATACAATAGCAATTGGTTGTATAAAGAGAAGTATATCATATGTATATAGCAAAAAGAAGATTGTCGATTGATGCGAGAAAAAGGCGATAAGTTGTAATTGAACAACAGCGAAAAAAGGGTTATCATTTATGTATTAAAAATTATGTCTGGGAGGAAAATACATGGCAGATAAAGAGGAAATCAAAACATTGGAGGAATTAGAGGAAAAAGGAAGAATACTGCGGGAGTACAAAGAAAAATTCCGGCAGATGTGCCAAGAAAATAAAATGATAAAGGGTTCGACAGTGCTGAAACTATATGATAAAATTGAAGAGGTACAAAGAGAATATGAGCATTTAGATAATAAGCTGACATTAATGGAATACAACTTTATATAGTTCTATTTTTTTTGTTTAAATACTACTGTTTCCCTTAGTAAATACTTGTAAGATACATCTCTAATATTTTTGCGGATTTCTAGTTACAATTAAGGTAACTACTATCGGAAAGAGGTGTATTTACTTGCGCACAGAGGATTATATTGCGGACAATATTATAGCTTTATGTAAAAAACGTGATATGAGCAAATATCGGCTGTCACAGTTGACTGGTATATCTCAATCTTCGATTGGAAAAATTATTGCTAAAGAAAGTTTACCAACTATGCCTACTGTAGAAAAGATATGTGATGCACTGGGAGTAACAATGGCACAATTCTTTGCCGGAATGGATGTTCCAGTAAGTTTATCAGAATCACAACAAGAGGTTCTGAATATTTGGAATAATCTTGATGAAAAAGAACAGAATGTAGTGATACAAATGCTCCGGGGACTTCAAAAATAAAGGAAACAGTTGTAACGAAAATGTTGACTGTTTCTTTTTTTATGGAGTTGGGAGATTATGGTGATTGAAAAGAAATATTATGATATTGCACAGCGTGAATTGGAAGAAATGCAAAGAGAAATTAATGAAGAAAAAGCGCAAATGTCAGAAGAAGAGATACTAGAGGATAAAAAATGGCATGATGAACAATTGGAAACAATTATTAAAAAGGCAGAAGCTCATATGCGTCGTTTTAAGAAAGTTCCAGATCCTCAAAAAGTAGTGAAATTCACTTTTTTACAAAAAGATGCATTGGAAATTGCACGAAATATGCAGATGAATATAAAAACTGAGCGTAAAGAAGATGATTTATGGGGGACGATAGAAATGTCATTTAATAATATGTGGTTTTTAGATTCGGCTCCTAGTGAATGGAAAGATATTTGGAATAACTTGATGAAAGAAGCTCAGAGAGTGTATATAGAAGCAAAAGATAACATGATCATGTATCAATATTATTATGATTTGGCGGTAGAAGTTCCTTGTGTGCAGACACAATACAAATAATGATATATGAATGCTGTTCTGTAATAATTTTATGATATACTGTGGATATGATATGTAAAAATAGTCGGAGAAAGATTTGTGAATGCACGATTATTTAGGAGGAAAAAGCATGACAGATGCAGAACAAAGAGAGGCTGCCCGTCAATTTGTAAACCGATGGATGGGAAAAGGGAAAGAAGATGAAGATGGACGTTCTTATTGGATTGATTTATTGACGAATGTTTTGGGAATGGATAATGTGACAGAACGTTTGAACTTTGAAAAGAAAGTTGTAATTGATGGAAATACAAAACGTATTGATGTATATATTCCTGAAACGCGAGTGATTATTGAACAGAAGAGTCTTGGAAAAGCCTTGGATCAGAAAATCAGGAATTCAGGAGATGTTGATCTCACTCCATTTGAACAGGCAGACAGATATAATGGAAAGCTAACTTTTGATGAAAGAGCTCGGTGGATTGTTACGTCAAATTTTGCGGAAATTTGGATTTATGATATGAACCAGAAACAGCCAGAACCGACAAAGATTGCTTTAGATGAATTACAAAGCAAATATCCATTGTTGGATTTCTTGGTGGAAAAAGAAGTAAAGACAATATCGCATGAAATGGAAGTATCAATAAAAGCAGGAGATATTGTTGGGCTTATTTATGATGCGTTTTTAAAACAATATCGTATACCGGATATTAAAGAAAAAGATGAAACGTCCGAACAGAAAGAAAAAAGAGAGCATAAACTAAAGAGCCTGAATGCTTTATGTGTACGGATTGTCTTTTGCTTATATGCAGAAGATGCTGGAATTTTGGGTAAGAGAAATATGTTTCATGATTATTTGGTAACATATGAAGTAAGGGATTGTCGAAGAGCATTAATAGAATTATTTAAAGTATTAGATACGCCGATATCAGATCGGGACGAGTATTTGGAGGAAGATCTTGCTCAGTTCCCATATGTAAATGGCGGGTTATTTGCTGATGAAACTATTGAGATACCACCTTTTACAGAGGAAATTAAAGAATTACTTCTTACAAAAGCGTCAGAAGATTTTGATTGGAGTGATATTTCTCCAACTATATTTGGAGCCGTATTTGAATCTACATTAAATCCTGAGACCAGACGTTCTGGAGGAATGCATTATACATCTATCGAAAATATTCATAAAGTCATTGATCCACTTTTTTTGGAAGATTTACAGAAAGAGTTTAATGCAATAAAACAAATTCAGGTAAAGCGGACTAAAGATAAAAAGCTGGACGAATTTCAGAATAAATTAGCAACACTTACATTCCTAGATCCGGCATGTGGTTCTGGAAATTTCCTCACAGAAACGTATTTATCACTTCGACGTTTGGAGAATGAAGTGATACGTGAAAGAGTTGGAGGACAAATGACTTTAGTAGAAGCTCATAACCCAATTAAAGTCTCAATACAGCAATTTTACGGAATAGAAATTAATGATTTTGCAGTAACCGTTGCAAAGACAGCACTATGGATTGCAGAATCGCAGATGTTAGAAGAAACAAAAAGTATTGTTTATGGATTTAATGATGATTTTCTTCCTTTGAAGACATATGTAAATATTACAGAAGGAAATGCTTTAAGATTGGATTGGAATGAGGTCATTCCAGCAACAGGTCTATCTTATATTATGGGAAATCCACCTTTTGTTGGATATTCGTATCAATCAGAAAGCCAAAAGAAAGACATTGAGAATGTATATGTAGACGAAAATGGAAAATCAACTTCAACGGCAGGTAAAATCGACTATGTCGCGGCATGGTATTTTAAGGCTGCAAAAATGATGGAGGGTTCAGAGGTTAGAACGGCATTTGTTTCTACTAATTCCATTACACAGGGAGAGCAGGTGTCTTATGTTTGGACTGAACTATATAAACAGTTTAATATTCATATAGATTTTGCACACAGGACATTTGTATGGGGAAGTGAGGCAAAATTAAAAGCGGCGGTTCATTGCGTTATTATAGGTTTTAGCACATCAATGTCAAAGGGAAAATGTCGTTTGTATGATAATGGAGCGGTTGAAGAAACGGTACAAATTAGTCCGTACCTAATAGATGCTCCGATTACTTTTATTAACAGTCGTACTAATCCATTATGTAATGTCCCTAAGATAACAAATGGAAATAAACCAGTGGATGGGGGATATTTGTTTTTGTCACCAGACGAAAAAGATGAACTCATACAAAATGAGCCAGAATCTAAAAAGTTCGTTCGCAGGGTTTATGGAGCAGAGGAATTTATAAATTCTAAAGAGAGATATTGCTTATGGCTGAGAGATATTTCTCCAAAAGAATTAAACAAGTTGCCGATGATAAAAAAGCGTGTTCAACAGGTTCGTGAATTTCGATTGAAAAGCACAAAAGCTGTTACTGTAAAAAGTGCGGATTCACCAACATTGTTTCAACAAATTAGACAGCCAGATGAACCATATATAATTGTACCAAGGGTATCATCGGAAAATAGAAGATATATACCGATGGGATATGAATCGCCAGAAACGATTATAACGGATTCTGTCCAGTGTATTCCAAACGCTGATTTGTATACATTTGGAATTATTACCTCTAACGTACACATGGCATGGACGAGAGTAGTGTGTGGTAGATTAAAGAGTGACTATAGATATTCTGCAAAAATCGTATATAACAATTTTCCATGGCCGGAGCCAACAGAACAGCAGAAACAGAAAATCGAAGAAACAGCACATAGAATTTTGGATGCCAGAGCACTTTTCCCAGACAGTAGTCTCGCAGATATGTATGATCCGTTGACCATGCCAACAGAATTACGTAGAGCGCATATCGCAAATGATAAAGCAGTTATGGCAGCATACGGGTTTGGAACAAAGATGACTGAGGCTGAATGTGTAGCTGAGTTGATGAAACTCTATCAGAGAATGGTAAAAGAAAATTAAGGGGCAGTACAAAATGAAAAATTGTTTTTATTACTGACAAGTGTTCTTTTGATAGGTCTGACTGCTTGTGGAAATAAAGAGCCGGAGTATTCATTGGAATTTATTGAAGGGAAAACAGTGACGATTGAGGATAACGAGTATGTTGGAGCATTCTTCAATTTTACGAATAATGGTGATGCAACTACATATTGTCCAAATGATAATGAAATGAAAATTGGCTTTGAAACATCAAAACTGGTTAATCTGCAATCGAAAGGAATTATTTATTTGTTAGAAAGTAAAATTCGTTCAGACAATAGTTCTACAGCATTGCTTGGATTTGACAATTACAGTTTGGAACATTTAATGCCAAAGAAATGGAGAAATAATTGGGGGGCTTGTGCGACAGAAGATGATGCAAAAAAGAGAGATTCTCTATTACTGACATTGGGGAATTTGGCGATTATTCCGCAAACTTTAAATGCATCTATACGTGATGCTGCATGGAATGTAAAAAAGGCGGGAAAGGGACAAAATAAACCAGGTTTACTTTTGTGTGCGAGCGGACTTTATACATTACATGACGTACTTCAAAAAAATGATTGGAACGAACATGAAATAGAAAATCGTGCAGAATGGCTCTTAGCTAATGCACAGAATATTTGGAAAATATAGAATATTTCAAATCCATAAAAGCTGAATGAAAACCAATATGGGAATTTTACAGGTGGTACAAAATTTGTAAAATTTTCATATTGGTTTTTTGTGATTTGTAAAAAATCATAAATTTGGATACTGAGTAAGGTTTTGGATTTTTATTTTTTATGTATTTTTCAATTTTGGATAAGGCTCCGAAATTGGCAATTTTGCGGAAGTGTATCCACACTTCCTGTCCTTGCTGTTTTTAAAATCACATAGTGATTTCACAGGGATATAGAGATATTTAGTCTATTTTATATCCCTGTGTTGTGACCGGAAAAATTCGGGGAACCAAGTGTATATTTATGCTGAATGTGAGGGACTGGGGAGCACAATCCTCAGCAAGAATCCTACGTCCGGAAAATATCATATTGCTAAAATAGCGATATGGTATTACCGGGGTGGATCTTGCTCTAATGTGTACAGTAACCTCGGCATAAATAGAAAGAATGGGTTTGGGGAATCCCCAGCAAGATAAAAACCTGATGAAAGAACATTTGTCGGAAAGACAATATTGTTAAACACAGGTGGATCTTGCTCTGGGGTAAGAAAGAAGTATCTTTATATTATCAAAATGATATTTGGAGTTTATGTTGTTGGAAAGTCGTAAGCAGGAAGATAACTTCCAGTTGTCGGTGCAAATATAATGAATAAAA
Source organism: Blautia sp. BIOML-A1 (assembly GCF_009883055.1). Lineage (GTDB taxonomy): Bacteria > Bacillota > Clostridia > Lachnospirales > Lachnospiraceae > Blautia_A. Next base: position 45,996 of record NZ_WWVR01000006.1, read on the forward strand.
GTGTCCAGTACATTTTTTGTGATGGGTATTTTGGTGGAATCCACTTTTATTTATTTTTGAATAATAAAATTTTGAATCTGCAGCCGATAGAAGCAGATGGTTATAAAAAGCTTTTGATAACTATGAGTGCAAAAACAGATAGCTGCGAAAACTTATTATGAGCTAATAGCAAAATTTGATATTTTGTGATATTGAGGGTATGGGGAATCGTAATCTCCATTAAGTTCGTCAGAGAATCATAATCCAGAAATGGGATTTTGAGTTACTCTAGGCGATACTTGCTTTAGAAAATGATTTGCCATAATGAGTTAGAACATGGGAGGAGGAAGCGTTAAAAAAAGAGAGAGTCATAAGCAACTCTCTCTGTGATAAAATTAAAAAGTTATAGTATCAGTGATTCGGTAAGATTACAAAAATCCTTAACAGGAATATTTTCTTTAAGTGGTAAAGCTGTCTCTAAAAAGGTTTCGTCTGCAAATCTTTCGAGTTCAGAATCAAAATGTATAATTGAAGCATTTGTATTTAATTGGTATGGTGGAATTGTAACAAAATAATCATAATCTTCGTAAGAAGGAGTGGCGCAAGAAACTTTAATTTTTCCGTCCAATTTCAATTTTGCAAATTCTCCATAAATGGCAGTTAAGGCTTTTTTTCTTTCTTCATCAGAAGTAATTCTATCTACATATCTAATATACCAATAATCTATATTTCCCTCTTTTAATTCAATTAAATAATCGTATGATCTGGGCGTTCCAGATTTTATTGTCCATTCAACTTTATGCAGACTTGTCATCATGGAAAGTCCACGCATTAAAGTAGAAAAAAACTTTTCATGCACCTGAACAGTAGAGAGATCCAGAGAAAATCCATTGTCTGCAATTATCTTTTTTCGTTCCCGTATTTTCTTAGAAGAATATCCCGTTGCATCATATAATTCTTGGATAAGTTCTGGATCATCAATGGCTTTTGCAATTTTATCAATAGTGCTTTTATATGGTCTTCCAGATCGGGCACCGTTGAGCATTCGTGAAATGGTTGCATTATTTAAGCCTGTTTGTTCAGATAATTCTTTTTGTGTTTTTTTCTGTAAAATGATTTGAAGTATATTGATGAATCTTTCCTGATCGTAAACGCTGTCAGGATTTATTAGTGTGCCTGAATTTGATATAAATTCGTTCATTCAAATCTCCTCTTGACTTCTTTGACTTTGTATAAATTGACTTCTTGTATTTTATCTTATCAATTATATCCCTAAAAATCAATTTAAAACATAAAGAAATCAAAAAATGCTTTATTGATATTCTTGCAAAAGTCAAAGAAGTCAAAAACGTAATTGACATTTTGATATCTTTGTGTATAATGTAAATCAAGAAGTCAAAGAAGTCAAATGAATCAAAAAGAAAGGAAGGAGGGCTGTGGATTGAAATATAGGGTTGTTTCGATTTTGAAAGATAATAGACCACGTTTTTTGATTATTTCTGATATTGAAGAAATTGAAATCCTTCCATCAAAGTATTTGAAGCATCTGGATCAGATTAATGCTTCTCCGAATACTGTAAAATCCGCAGCTTTCGCACTTTCATATTATTACAATTATCTGCAGGAGCAAACGATAGGATTGGATGAGATTACATTGCTATCCTATTCAGAGCAGAATAAACATTTTATTGATTTCTTGTATTGGGTTAAGAGTGGAAAGCATACTGAGCATAATACACAGACGAGCAATAAGACCTGCAATATGTATCTTGGTGCAGTCTTCAGATACTACCAGTTTTTGGCACTGGAAGATGTTTTGCCAATGCTTAAAGTCTTACGAGTAAAAAAAGTATCATATTTTGACAGTATGGGAGTAAATCATCAAAATGCAGTGAATTCGTTTAAAGGTTTCTTCAAAGAAGAAGAACCTAATCTGGAAGAAATAACATCCGAAGAAATACAGGAGCTGATAAATGCCTGTACGAATGATAGAGATCGATTGCTGATAGCAATGATGGCAGAAACCGGTCTTAGATTAGGGGAAATTCTGGGAATCCATTATACCGAAGATATTGATTTTGAAAGAAGGACGGTTCGGGTAAGGTATCGTGAATCCAATACCAACTTGGCAAGAGCAAAAAATGCAGAATATAGAATGGCTTTGTTAAGTAATACAACTTTTGAGTTCTTGGTTAAGTACATTTCTGATAACCGAAAAAGTCTGATGAACTCGGAGTATCTATTTACAAAATTAACTGGAAAAAACAAAGGAGAGCCATTAGATGCGGCTTCTGTGTATAGCATGTTGAAAAGGCTATCCAAAAAAACGGATATCAATTCCCATCCGCATCAGCTCCGACACTATTTTGCGGAGGAAAGAAGAAAAGAAGGATGGGATTTGAATGACATTCGTTTTGCCCTGGGGCATAAGAAAGTTGAAACTACCATTAAATACTTGGGTGAAAATAATGAACGATTGATAGAAGCGACAGATCAATACTACTCAAATAATGAAGATTTATACCAAATTGCAGATTTTCTGTAAAAGGAAGGAGGGATTACCTTGGCAGTATTAAAAATTGTTCCGAAGTTATATCAGGAAAAAATATCTGAGAAATTAAAGGAAGAAATATCTTTAGTTACGACTGGAGAAGCAAAATACTATAACCGGTTATACAAATTTTTTCAGTATACAGATATACAGTGTACTGCAGATATTAACTATGAAACGAGAAAAATGTATATGGATTCTCTTGAAAAAGAGGATATTTCAGAAAAATATAAAGAGGAATTACTGAGCTTATTTGATCGTTTAAAAATAGAAAATATGCCAGATGTCTATTCACAAGGAAAGCCCTTCTCTGTAGAACAGGAGTTTTTTAAGCAAGACAAATTGTTTTTGCTGTATGTCCCCAATAAGAAGAAAGCACAATCTTTTCGTCAGGTGGTCGATAAGAATGATTTGTTATGGGACTTAACGGGGATACATTCATCACAGTTGGTGCGACAGACAAAAATATTGCTGTGTGAAATTCTGAATATGGATAAGGTACAAAGACATCGAAGATATTTTTTAGAACCATTAAAAGCACTTATACGGTTTTGCGATAAGTACGGAATAGATGATATTGAAGAAATGGAACAGGCAGACGAAAACAGATTTTATCTGTATTTAAACAAGGAGTCGGAAATTATAAAAAAACAGGCTTCTAAGATTGTTGAGTTTGCGAGAAGAACGTTATTTCTGACAGATTCAGAGACAAATTGGCGAGCGTGTATCTGGTATATGGATAGGTTTCAGTTTGATAAATCGAGAATCAATGCCAGTTCACCTGTTAAAAGCCTTTCATTTATTAATATTTACGAAAAAGAAAATCGTTGGTATTTACAATTATACACAAAATATTTGGTCGGGATATCGGATCTGTCTTTATCAAATATCCGAAATACAATAAGTTTTATTTCACAATTTTTAAAATATCTGGATGGACAGAGTAAGAAAGTAACTGAACTGGAGATACAAGATATAGAGGGTTATGTGTCTGTTTTGGATAAGTCCGATATTAAGTATTCTACTTTTAACCGATATATCACACATATGCATACATTTCTACAGTTTTTGAAAATGAAAAATATTGAAGTGTTGAAGTTTTATCCGGAACGATTTTTAAAAAAAGGTTTTTCAGAACACAATGAAAGAAGTGTTCCAGAAAAAACAATTGCTCATCTGATTAAGGAGCTGCCGGCATTCCCAGAGCATTTACAGTTGATGTATTTGATTTTGTTTTGCACAGGAATTAGGAAAAGCGAGGTTTGTACAATAAAATCGGGAGCCTTTTATTCACAAGGCAATGAGAATTGGATGCGCATATATCAAAGCAAAATGCGGAGAGAAAAAGTCATTCCTGTTCCCAGTTTATTGGTTGGACTGGTGAATGATTATGAAAAAAAGTACGGAATAAAAAATGGGGAGTATTTATTCAAAAATAAAAAGGGTGGTGCATTTAATGGACAGACATTTTCAAATCAGATGATTCGGGAGTGTAAGGTTCGTGGGATTGCCTGCGGAGATTATATCTTTAGAGCACACGATTACAGACATAACCTTGCAACTTCAATGTACGGAAATGGGGTTTCTATACAAGGGGTACGAGATTATCTAGGACATTCAAGTGAGAATATGACAAAACAGTACATTGATTTCATGCCGGAACGTATTGTATCGGCTGAAGATAAATATTTCTCTAAAAATCAGTCATTTAAATTGAAAGGAGCAGAAGATGATGAAAGGTAATATTAATTTGATTTCGTATGACTGTTATCAACAAGCTACAGAAAAACAGTTGGCAGGACTGAAATGGAAGGAAAACAGGGTGTACTACATATCAGAGATTCATAATGAAAAGATGCAGGATGAGATTTATGGGTATATCGATGATAGATGTAGACGTTTGTCATTATCAACAGTAGTAAATGATATTTACAGATTTGATCTGTTGAAAGAATTTCTGAATGAGAAGTGTACAAGTTGTAGCAGCATCACTGATAAAAAATGGGAAGAACTGGAGAGAAGTTATAAAGCATTTTTATATAAAAAAGGATTGGCGCTGTATGTTAGAAGAAATAGACCGGATAGGCGGAATGTTGAGCAACAAAGTAGCGCTCAGATTTCTTTTCTGAAAATGTATTATGAGTATGTTGTGAAGTGTAAAACAGCAGATATTCCAGAAAATGAAAAAGATGTATGGGATATGAGAAAGTTGGATATTGTGCCAAGGAGTAATCCGATTCGTGGAAGATATAGATTAGATTTTCGTGAGATCAGGCAGAAAGAATTTAAAGAGATAATAAAGAAAATATTGTATAGCCACTGCCAGACAAAAGCAATGGGTAGTATAAAAGGTGAATTGCGTGGATTCCGTCGGTTTGCTAGTTTCATGTATGATCGATTCCCAGAAGTAAAGCACTTTACAGAAATTAGCAGGGATATGATAGAAGATTATCTGGTTTATATAAAAACGGATACCGGTCTTACATCAGTCAGTTACACGACAGAGCTGTCGGTTTTGGATAATCTGTTGGATGAAATAGGGCGTGAACTGGAAATAGGAAATATATGCAACCTTTTTCTGTCCAGTGATTGCAGAGCATATGACAACGCTTTACCAGAAGCGTATTCAGATGCAGAAATCAGAAGATTTAATTGTGCATTAACAAAATTAAAGCCCCAGTTAGGCAGATGTTTAATAATACATCAGATGCTCGGTACAAGAATAGAGGATACGTTGACTTTGCGAAGGGATTGCTTATCTGAGAAATCTGGACATTATTTTATAACTATTATCCAGCAGAAAACAAGGAAATACAAAAGACCAGTTAGCGATCAGCTGGCAGAATTGATTAGAAAAGCAATAGAAGTTTCAGAAAAGGAGCATCCAGATTCAGAATATATTTTTCTGCAAGATAATGGAAAATTGTATACAGATTCAATGCTGAAATATCATGTAAATATCATGATTTATGAAAATGATATCAGGGATGATAAGGGAAATTATTTTGAGTTTCGTACACATCGTTTTAGACATACTTTTGGAGTAAAACTTACAGAAATGAAATTAGATGATGATAGCATTGCAAGGCTGTTGGGGCATAAGGATACACGAACCATACCACATTATCGGCGGTTAAGAAACGAAGCATTAGCGGAGGATACAAAGGCTGTACGAGATGAAATGAATGAATTATTAGCACAATACAGGAGGGAAAAGGAAAATGCAGAAACACGATAAAATGGTAGCACTGGCAAAAGAAAAAAGTGCGGAAATGACGGAAACAGCAATAACAGCTATTGAAACAATGTATAGAAAAAATATAAAAATTTCAGTTGCTGAACTTACAAAACTAACAGGACTTTCCAGAGGTTTTTTCTATAATAATCCGAATGTGAAACAGGTCATGATGGAATTGAAGGAAAAACAACAGGGAATGATATTGCGAAATCCTAAAAGTGATGCTATTGCAAAAGCACAGGAAGCACGGATTAAGAGTTTAGAACAGAAATTATCCGATAGTGTTCCGAAAAACGAATATGAAAGTCTTCAGAAAAAATATGAAGAATTACAGGTGAAATATAGTCAAATGAAAAAGGGAACACTGTTGAAGATGTACGACCAATTATAGGAAGAAAAGGAGAATATTTTATGCAGAACGAAATTTATGATGAGAAAAATGGACTTACTTATATGTTATGTGGTGATTATTATTTGCCAGAATTGGCACTTACAGATATCGAACCAACTTATGGGAAATATGGGATGCTTCGTAAAAGCTATTTACAGGAACACAGAAAGGCAAAATATCAAATATTGTTGTTACAAGGAAAACTTGTCGAGCATTTGAATCAGATTGATGCAGAAGCAAGGGATAGAGAAGAACAATTAGTAAAACAGATGATGGAGAAAGAAGGAATTACAGAGGAATTAAAAAGGCAAGACAACATGGAATGGACAAGGAGGATGAATACCCTTTGTCATGATGCAGAAGAGATGATTTTGACGGAAATGATATACACGAAAGGATAATGAACTGTATTGGATAGCAAGAATTTTGCAGCCCGGATAGCAAAAAAGTGGAAGTCCGGATAGCAAAAAAATGGAAGTCCGGATGGCAAGATTCTTGCTGTCCGGAAAGATAAAAAAGGGAGGGATTAAAAATGCTGGTTAAGTACATAATAAAAGTGTTTTTATATTTAATTCTTGCAGTAATGACATTGATTCACTGGTTATTAAAAATTCCGATGATATTGGGAAATATTTTGCTTTACTTTTTATCAATTATATTTATTCTGACAGGTGTTTTGAGTTATGGATTTGCATTGGAATCTGCAAGAGAATGTGGTCGAATGATAATAATTGGGATGGCATTTGGTGCAATACCAGACTTTGTCCCATTTTTGGGAAAAAGTTTAGAGACATTGGTTGCAAAACTGTTGAGTATGACAAATGAATGAGAAAGTCGACATGAAAGAGGGCTGTGAAAGGCGCTCTTTTCTTTTTGCAACTGTGGAATGGCAAGATAATAACGTTATATACAGTGTATATTAAGTAAAGATATTGTATTTCTGCATGATGGGAACATAGGGAGTCCATATAAAGGCACTAAACACCGGGCATGAAGGAAGCTTAAGTACGGCACATGCAAATTCGGCAGAAGATATGCTTTCACGTCTGGAAACAATGACTCTGATGGGAGTAGATCTTCCGCTGGAAGCAATTCGAAGACAGATCGCCTCCGGAGTGGATATTCTGGTCCATCTTGGACGTATGAGAGATAAGAGTCGTAAAGTACTGGAGATAACAGAGGTTTGTGGATTCGAAAATCATGAAATAAAGACCAGGACACTTTACAGATGGCAGGAGGGAAAGGGGCTTGTACAGACAGCACAACTTCTGAACAGAGAAAAACTGGTCCGGGCAGGAGTGGAATTATGAAGCAGGATTACAGAGAATATCATTTTACCGGAAAGGAGATCGTGAAATATCTGATACAGAGCATTCTGCTCTGTGGAACACTGGATTATCTTTTTTATCAAAATAAATGGCTGATGATACTGGCAATACCGGTGTCTGTCATATTTTTAAAGGTACGGAAGAAGCAGCTTATCCGGGAACGGAGGAAAAATCTGAATTATCAGTTTAAGGATGCACTGAATGCGTTGAGTGTGGCAGTACAGGCGGGTTATTCTGTAGAAAATGCAGTCTCAGCGTGTGCCAGAGATCTGGAGCGCATGTATCCGAAGGATGCAGATATAGTAAAAGAATTCCGATATATGGAAAGCCAGCTTAAGGTCAGTGTTCCGGTAGAAGAACTGTTTCGCAGTCTTGGTGAGCGCTGTGGAATTGAAGATATGGAGAATTTTGCGACAGTCTTTTACACAGCGAAGCGGACCGGAGGTGATATGTCAAAAATCATCCAGACATCTGCGAGAATGCTGGGGGATAAGATTGATGTCAAGAAAGAGATCGAGACGACTCTGGCAGCAAAAAAAGCAGAACAGATGGTTATGAGTCTGATGCCGGTGGGAATCATTATTTATTTGAAACTGACCTCTCCGGGATTTCTGGGAGTGCTGTATGGAAATCCCTTTGGTATCTGTGCTATGACGATATGTCTTGGGATATACAGCTTTTCTTACTGGCTCGGAAGAAGAATTGTAGATATAGAGGTGTGATATGTGGGTACATGTTGTAATATTTATGGCCACTGCCGGAATCGGCATCGCCTGGAAAGCAGGATGGCTCCGCCTGGATGGATTTGCAGACAGGGAAAGTATCCGGTTATTTCTGATCGTGGCAGTCTGTGGAAACTGTCTTGGAATGGCTCTGACGATGACCAGCGGTGTAAGAGAAATTTATACAGATGGGTATCGCCTTGAAAAAGAAACGACCGGTGCATATACAGAAGAATTTGAGGTTTCTGTAGACGGACAGGATGCAGAAAAGATTGATGTGCAGATCCCGGAGAAAGAAAGTGAAGAAGGACAGGCAGCAGAAAAGACAGAGAAAGAAGAGAGTCCGGAAGAATCCAGAAAGAAAGAACTAAGAGAAGCGATTGAGAAGTACAATGAAATCAAAAAGGATCCTGATTATTATTACCTTCCAAAAGACTGGAAGGGACAGAAACTGGAATGGCAGAAACCGGGTGATACCACAGGAACACTGATCGCAGCTTTAAGTTTGTTTGCAGCTTTTGTACTTATGCTCAAAAAAACGAGAGAAGAGCAGGAGGCATCAGCGAAGCGTGCGGAGCAGCTTCTGATGGATTATCCGCCTCTGATCCTGAAATTTACACTTCTTATCCAGGCAGGTATGACGGCAAGGCGGGCATTTCAGAAGATGGCATCGGATTATATGAGGTCAAAACCGGTAAAAGGACATTTTGCATATGAAATGATAGTACTGGCCTGTCGGGAGATGGACAGTGGTGTGGCAGAACTGGAGGCTTATCGTCGTTTTGGCGAACGGTGCGGTCAGATGAAATATAAGACTTTTTCAACGATCCTGATCCAGAATCTTCAAAAAGGAAGCAGACATATGGCAGATCTTCTGGAGCAGGAGGCAATGGAAGCGTGGGATGAACGAAAAAGAAAGGCAAGGGTTCTGGGAGAAGCGGCAGCTACGAAACTTTTGATACCAATGATCATGATGCTTATCGTAGTTATGGCGATCATTATGATTCCGGCATTTCTTTCATTTTATGGACAGTAAGTAACTATTCAGAAGGTGCTATAAAAACCTATGGAAATATCCAAAAATAGCAGTTATTGACAGGAAACAGTATCGGGAGGTATGTACATGAGAGATTTTGTGGATACAGTTAAAGCGTTTGCAAGAGAAGAAGAGGCAGTCGGTGTTGTTGAAATCATTCTGATCCTGGTAGTACTGATCAGCCTGGTAATTATTTTTAAGGATCAGCTCACAAGTCTGGTAGAGTCTATTTTAAGTAAGATTACAAAACAGAGTAATTCTATCTGATCCGGAGAAGTGCCTATGGAGAAAAAAGGCAGCATTACGGTTTTTCTGGCTCTGATACTCAGTATTCTATTGTCGCTTGTCAGTGCCAGTCTTCAGTCAGTGCAGGCAGCAGCGACAAGAACTCAGATTCTGAATGGAATGGATATAGGACTGTACTCTTTGTTTGGGCAGTATGACCGTTCTCTTCTTCGGGATTATGATCTGTTTTTTCTGGATGGAACTCAGGGAGGAACGGAATTAAACCTGGCGGCTGTTTATGACAATCTGGAATCCTATATAAAACCTGTATTGAAGCAGAATGGCCGGAAGCTTCGGATCAAACAGGGAGGATTTACGGGATACAGGCTGGCAACGGATCAGAATGGAGAAGTTTTTTATCATCAGGCGGTGTCCTATATGAAGGATACATTGGGAAGCCAGGGTGTACAGGTACTTCTGAAACGCATGAAAGAAAAAGAAGAAAAAACAAAGAAGGCAGAAGAAGACGGAAAATCAACAGAAAATGGCGAAACGCTGAAAAATTATGATTCGGAAATGAATAATGCCTTTAATAAGAGTAAGGAAGCAGAAGAGAATGCAAAAACGGAAGAAACCAAAAAAGATGACGGAAATAATGGAGCAGATTTTGAAAGTGGAGATGCAGAAGATGAATTTTCAGACGGAGAATCTAATGATGCGAAGAATCCGATTCCAGCCATAAAGAAAATTCGAACCATGAGTATTCTGGACCTGGTTGTGCCACCGGCAAAAGGAATATCGGATGTACAGATTTCGACAAAAGATTTTGTATCAAAGAGAAACATCCAGAAGGGAATGTCCATGCCGGGAGATTCGACAGAAGATTCTTCGCAGTCTTCGCAGCTTCTGTTTCAGAAATATCTGACAGACAGACTGGGAAATTATCAGAAACCAGCATCATCAGGACTTCAGTATCAGCAGGAGTACATTCTTGGTGCAGATGACAATGACAGGTCAAATCTCCGCATTGTGGCGAATCGCCTGATCATGATCAGGGAAGGGATCAATGCGGCATATCTGATGTCAGATCCTGCAAAACGAGCACAGATGCATGCACTGGCACTTGGAATAGCATCCGCCTTTCTAGTTCCGCCGGCAGCATTTATTATTGAAGGAGCACTTCTTTTATGCTGGGCTTTTGCAGAGAGTGTTCTGGATGTCAGAGAACTGTTTCATGGCGGTAAAGTGCCGATTGTAAAGAGTGCGGCAACCTGGCAGGTATCATTGGAAAGTATTCCTCATCTTCTTGAAAATCTGGACAGTCAGAGAAAAACCAATGAAAATGGAATGTCCTATGAAGATTATCTTCAGGTGCTTCTTATGACAAAATCAAAAAAAGAAAAACTGGAACGGGGAATGGATATGATCGAAGTCAGCATCCGTGAAAAAAAGGGAAGGGACAGTTTTCGGCTGGACTGCTGTATTGAGGCGATAGAAGCTTCTGTGAATGTCAGTTCCGGCAGAAAGAAAGTATTTAACGTAACACGGCAGTATAGTTATATCTGAAAATAAGGGCGGTTTCGAAGGATAACCGCCCGGCAAAAAAAGAGGTGCAGAAAGATGCTTTTTCAGAAAGTAATAAGTGATGGGTATTTAAAAAAGATAGACAGAAAGAAAAAAGAAAGGAAACGCTCTCTTAAAAAATCAGTTCTCCAGTTTCCCCCGATGAACGGAGAGTATCAGAAGCTTTCTGAAAAGGTATCTTTCTGTGCCTTTTGGGGAAGGCTGCGAAAAGCAAGTCTTGCAGTTGAAACAGCACTGGTACTTCCCCTTTTCTTTCTTGGTATGGTGACGATGATCTCTTTCATGGATATTTATCAGCTTCAGACGGTACATCTTCAGAAACTTTGCGAGAGAACAAAAGAGGCAGGAATGTACGCATATGCATTGGACGAAAAAGGACCGGAGAAGATAACTTTGCCTGATGCATATTCGTATACACCGGTGGGAGGGCTGATTCCACTCTCAAAGGTCTGGATGCAGAATACGATAACGGTTCATGCCTGGACTGGAGCAGAAGAGAAGACGGATGTCGGTTCTGAAGCTTCGCCGGAAGAGATGGTGTATGTAACAGAATCTGGCACGGTTTATCACAGGAATCCAGGGTGCAGATATCTCAGGGTATCACTTCAGCAGGTAGCCGGTTCCAGAATTGCTTCCATGAGAAATACTTATGGCGCAAAATATTATCCCTGTGAGTCGTGCAGCCGTAATCAGAGTCCGGCAGGCTGCGTTTATGTTACCTCGACAGGGAATCGTTATCATAATCAGGAAACCTGCAGTGGGCTGAAGCGAACAATAAGACTGGTGAAGCTGTCACAGGTAGAGGATATGCATGCCTGCAGCAGTTGCGGATAAGAAGGGAGAATATTTTGAAAGAACTATATACAGTACTTTTTCTGGCGGCAAACAGCTGGCTGGATTTCAGGTCAAGAGAGATTTCATTGGTGCTGGCAGGAATCTATGGGATAAGCGGGATTATGTACAGTATTTTTACAGGCAGACCAATTGGAGATATACTGATTCCGGCGGGAATTGGAATGATGTTTCTTGCAGCCGGATTTTTGAGTCGTGGAACAGTCGGAGTTGGAGATGGCTGGATACTGGCTGCGCTGGGAACGCTTTTGAGTACCGAAATCTATGTTCAGATGCTCTGTATGGGTCTGTTTTTTGCGGCAGGATGGTCAGGTGTTCTTCTTGCAGTGTTTGGAAAGAGCAGAAAAACAGAGATACCGCTGGTTCCGTTTCTGCTGGCAGGATATATAGGAGCTGTGTTGCTATGAAAAGAGAATATTTAAGAAAGGGAAGCTTTACGATCGAGGCGGCCTGTGTAATGTCACTGGTACTTCTGGTATTGATGGGTGTTTTATATCTGACCTTTTTTGTACATAACCGGGCATGGCTGACGGCTGCTGCCTGTGAATCGGCGCTCACCGGAAGCATGGAAGGAATAAGAAAAGACGGACAGGCAGAGCAGGCGGCAGAGAGCAGATGCAGAGAGCTTGGAAATGTTGGCTTTTTTGGAGCGGAAAATCTGACAGGACAGGTGCAGGGCGGAAAAAAGATCAAGGTGACTTATACTGCTGATACCATTTCCGGATTTGGTGGTCTGAAATGGGAACTTATGGCAGAAGGAAGTTCTTTGATCATCCGTCCGGCGGCATGGATCCGGAAGATCAAAGCAGCGTCTGAAGTAATAGAAGAGATGGGAGAATAAAAAATGTATGCGGAATATAAACGTGATATGAGCCATAATTATCTGATCCTGCATGGAGAAAATCCGGTAGACACTTCTTCTTATCAGGTGAGGATGCTGACAGGAAATGCAGTGCCTTCTATTCTGAAATGTCGTATTCAGGGACTGGATGGAAATTTCCTGTTTTATTATGATATTACTTCAAGACAGTCACTGGCTTCATTCTATGAACAGAAGAAACTTCAGGTTTCTGATATCCGACTTATCTTTGGCGGAGTTGTAAAGATTATGGAAGAGATGATGGAGTTTCTTCTGAATCCGGATCAGCTTCTGCTTTCGCCGGAATATATGTATCTGGATGTTGAGAAGCAGAAGATGTATTTCTGCTGTCTTCCGGGTGAGCCCAAAACAATCAGTGAACAGTTTCGGGAGATGACAGAATATTTTCTTCCAAAGCTTGATCACGAAGAAGCATCTGCAGTGACAATGGGATATGGTATTTATCGAAAGGCACTGGAAAATGGCATCTGTCTGGAAATGATCAAAGAAATCATTTATCGGAATGTGCCGGAGACATCCGAGAGAAGAGATGAAGAAACAAAGCCTGTGGAAGCGCCTCTGGAATGCCTGGTGCTGCCGGAAGAAAAAGTACTGGATCCCGGTGAAAAAAAGGCAGAAAAAAAGGAAAAAAACAAAAGAAAAACAATAGACGGCAGACTTCTGTGGATTGGAGGCTGCGCTCTGGGAGTGTTTCTTCTGCTGGGCGTTGCTGTAGCGTGTTATCTTGGATATCTTCCGGAAGTTCCGATAGAAGCTGTGCTGCTGGCAGCAATTGTTTTGTTGGGGATTGGGGCTTTGGGCTCCTGGCTCAGTAAGAAAAACCAGAAAAAAAAGAATGAAACTCTGGAATGGAGACAGAAAGTCAAAAAGGAAATTGCCGGAAAATCTGAGAAACTCGAGAATTTTCAGAGCAGTTGTAAGAACGTGAGCCAGGATACAAAACCACATGAATATCATAAATCTGAATCGTCAGATGAAAGCTTTGGATTCGGGAAAAACCTTTATACAGGAAGCGAAAAGAGAGAAGAAGAGAATTATGGTGAAACGATGCTGTTATCCTCCGGCTCGGTCAAAGGGCCTGCCAGCCTGGTAAGCAGAGAGCCTGGTGAACTTGCAACAATTTTTCTGGAACAGGACCTTACTGTTATAGGAAAACTGGAAAATGCGGCAGATGCAGTAATCCCACGGGCTACTGTAAGCCGTGTCCATGCCCGGATACGTAAAGAGGAGGAAGGCTATTTTCTGGCTGACCTGAATTCCAGAAACGGAACTTCTGTAAATGGAAGATTGCTCAGGGCAAATGAAGAGTATCAGCTTCAGGATGAAGATGAAGTAGATTTTGCAGAAGCGAGATATGTGTTCATAAAATAGAAATATGCCGGGCTATGGAGTTCTTGCTATATGGAGATCCATCTGTTAGAATATACGGAACAACATAAAATGTTGAGTCTTGGAATGTTACAGAATGGAGTGAAGAATTTGGAAGAGATCCGAAAAGAACCTGCAACGATGGCATTGATCCTGATCAATGTTCTGGTCTTTATTGCAGTAGAGTTTACCGGGACATCTCAGGATGCCTGGCATGTACTGGAATATGGAGCTGCTTATACGCCATATATCATACAAAATGGAGAGGTCTATCGTCTGTTTACTTCTATGTTTCTTCATTTTGGAATTGAACATCTTGTCAATAATATGATGGTATTGTTTGTGCTTGGCAGCCGTCTGGAACGGGTGATCGGCAAAATACGTTTCCTTCTGATCTATCTGCTGGGCGGAATAGCAGGAAACGTGGTATCATTGCTTCTGGAATTAAAGACGCAGGAGTTTTCTGTATCTGCCGGTGCGTCCGGTGCAGTTTTTGCAGTAATGGGTGCCATGATCTATATAGTGATTCGAAATAAAGGATGGCTGGGTGATCTGTCCATGAGACAGATCCTGGTGATGGCAGCATTTTCCCTCTATTTTGGCTTCACCAGTTCAGGCGTGGACAATGCCGCTCATATAGGTGGTCTGCTTACAGGTTTTGTACTGGCAGTCCTGTTCTGGCATCCTTCAGGATCCAGAGGAATATATACATGAAAAGTGCTTCCGATACCGGGAGCACTTTCAACTTTTATGAAACCGTGATGTGCTTCAATAATCTGTCTGGCGACAGAAAGTCCGAGGCCTGTGCCGCCGGACTTATAGGTTATGAAAGGTTCAAATATCCGCGATTTTTGAGATGGGGTCATGCCGCATCCGTTATCCTGAACAGAAATATGTACATATTGAGCAGTGGATTCGGCACGAAAACAGATGCTTCCATGTGTATGGCTGATGGATTCCTGAGCGTTGCGAAGAAGATTTAGAAATACCTGTCGGATTTTCAGGGGATCCAGAGATAATTGTGGGAGATTATCGGGGATGTCCGTTTTAAATTCGATTTCCAGATATTTCAGAACAGGGCGAAAAGACCTTGATATTTCGTTTAAGCAGGGACTTAAGTCAGTTAAAACAAGAGAAAGCTGTCCTGCATTCTGGTATCGCGACATGTCATCCAGCAGTGCATGGATATATTCCAGATTTTCGAGTATGTTTTCCCACTGTTCATCGTTGGAGAGTTGAGGGTGGGAGGAAGCGAGAAGCTGCAGTTCACTGGAGAGAAGTGCCAGTGGATTTCTCAGTTCATGCGAAAACCTGGAAAACAGGATTTTAATTTGTTCTGTATGTTTTGCGGAATCGATTTTTTCTTTCATAATCTGTCACCTCATGTCAAGTGTAGCATTGTAAAATGCAGGCGGCAACAAATTTCGTATTGAAAAAATCGTCAAAATACGTCACAATAGAGCTAGAAAACACTATAAAATAAAGGAGAAATTGATCATGGAAAATTGTATTTTTTGTAAAATCGCAAATGGAGAGATTCCGTCAGCTACTTTATATGAGGACGAAGATTTCCGGGTGATCCTGGATCTGGGACCGGCAAGCAAGGGACATGCCCTGATTCTTCCGAAGGCTCACGCAGCTGATATTTATGAACTTCCGGACGAAACAGCAGGAAAGGCAATGATTCTTGCAAAACATATGGCAGCCAGACTCAGAGACGGACTGAACTGTGATGGTTTTAATATTGTACAGAATAACGGAGAAATCGCAGGTCAGACCGTATTTCATTTTCATATGCATCTGATTCCAAGATACGAGGGAGATAATGTCGGAATTACCTGGAAACCGGGAAAACTGACAGATGAAGAGAAAGAGGAAATTCTGGCAAAAGTAAAATAAAAATGTCAGGATGATGCAAAAGATATGGTTGAGAATTTTACAGATTTCTATGATACTTTCTTTGAATTCTCAGCAAACATTGCCTACAGGATCGTAAAGGAAAAGAACATATCCAAGGATATTGCACAGGAGGTATTTATGTACTTTCTGAAAGAAGAGGACAAACTGGATTATTCTGATGAAGAATGTTTAAGAGCCAAGGTTCATAATAAAACCAGAAAGGTATGTCTTGATTATCTGAAACGTTCCTGTAACAGACATGAAATGTGTATTATTGACGATGAGGATAACGGCGAGGAGATTATAGACGAGAAGGCTAATCCGGAAGCTGTTATCCTCGAATTAGAAGATAAGGCGGACAGGAATCGTGCGCTGGAGATGCTCCGGAGAGAGAATCCTGTAAGTTACGAAATCCTGCTCAGGACACAGGTTTATGGAGAACCACCGGATGTGGTAGCGAAGGAGTATGGAATCAGCAGAAATGCGGTTAATAATCGTAACTTCAGGTCGAAGGCGTGGATGAAAGAGAAACTTAAAAAAATACGCAGACAACCCTAAAGTGGGCAGTCTGCGTAAAATATCTGTCGTTTATTTTGATGGGACACATCCTTCAATAAGAGAAACGATGTGATGGATAGAATCCATCTGTTTGCTTTTTGCCATGGCTTCTTCGAAGGAATGACGGTTATCATAAAGCTGATGAATGGTATCAAGAAGCTTCTGATCGGTAATCTCCTCCTCTTCAAGAACCATGCTGTATCCCTGTTTTTCGAAGGAACGGGCATTCAGGATCTGGTCACCGCGGCTTGCATTGGCGGACAGCGGGATCAGGAGATTTGGTTTGTGGAGGGCACTGATCTCACAGATTGCATTAGCTCCTGCACGGGAGATTACAACGTCTGCCAGGGCAAAGAGATCCGGCAGTTCGTCTTTGATATATTCGTATTGAACATATCCGGCAGTACCGGTCAGTTTTTCGTCCATTTTTCCCTTACCGCACAGATGGATCACCTGGAAATCCTTCAGAAGTTCTGGAAGGATCTTGCGGACATGGTCATTAACCGAGGCAGCACCAAGACTTCCACCGATGATCATAAGGACTGGTTTATCAGCAGTGAAACCACAGAACTGACGGCCGGCTTCTTTATTACCGTTTAGCAATTCCTGACGGATTGGTGTTCCGGTGAGAACAGCCTTGTCCTTTGGCAGAGAGCTGACTGTTTCAGGAAAGTTACAGCACACTTTGACAGCGGATGGAATACACAGTTTGTTGGCAAGTCCGGGAGTCATATCAGACTCGTGGATGATTGCTGGGATTTTACAACGCTTTGCAGCGATAACAACAGGGACGGTAACGAAACCTCCCTTTGAAAATACAACATCGGGTTTCAGTTGTTTGAGAAGCTTTTTGGCTTCATGAAATCCTTTGAGAACACGGAACGGATCGGAGAAGTTCTTAGGGTCAAAGTAACGTCTCAGTTTACCTGAAGAAATCCCGTAATACGGAATTCCGAGTTCTTCAATCAGTTTACGTTCGATTCCATTATAGGAACCGATATAAGATATCTGATATCCAGCCTCTTTAAGTGCCGGGATCAGAGCTATGTTTGGGGTGACATGTCCGGCAGTACCACCGCCGGTAAGAATAATATGCTTCATGGGAATCCCTCCTGAAAAATCTTTTTTATTATCAATAACTATGAACCACAAGGGCAGAATTGTCAAGGAAAGATACAGTATAAGAGGATAAGTAGTTGCTGTGAACAGTTACGATAAGTAACTACTCAGTAATTCCGTTTACAGAAACGATTTATCAGGATATCCCATTGGCTGGAGAATTACTTATGAAAAAAGAGTTTGAAAATAACAAAAAAAACGCATTGGGAAATAACCCGGATCTGCGGGATGATATAGATGATGAAATGTTTCAGAAGATACTCAGGGAAGAATTTATAGAGAGAGAAAAGCAGATAGAAGAAGCACTTTTTGCGGACAAAGATGTAGAAAATCTGGTGTTCACAGATGAAGAAGTCAAGGATTCTTATCAGGAACTGCTGCGTCGGTTTGAGAGAGAAAAAAAGGAAAATGCAGAGCATGAAGCTTCAGATTCAAAAATCATTGAGATCAAAAGCAGAAAAACAGGAGTCAGGTAGCATCAGCTTGGAAAAGTCGTGGGGATGGCGGCGGTTGCTTTGGCATGTATATTTGCTGCGAGCATGACCAGTGAGGCGAACCGGAGGTATCTGGTGAATAGTATGAGGATCTGGAGTGGAGATGATACGAAGACGGTTGTGGACAATGATGAGGAAAATGAGAGAGTAAATATAGATGAGGATAAGGCAATTGCCGATATAGAAGAGAAACTGGGGATAGAAATGCCGCGGTTTTATTACAGGCCGCCGCATTTTCGGTTTTTGTCATATGAAATTTCTGAATTAACAGAAATTGCTAAAATAGAATATCAGTATGGCAGTGATGTTATTTTTTTCTATATTAATAAAGAAGCAAAAGACACATCCAGTAATATTAACAGTGCACATGGAGATGATCGGGAAAGTCAGAAGATAACAAAAGATAATATAGAAATATCTGTTGAAAAAGTTCAATTTGAGGATGATGAAGAATCGTGTTATATTGCAGAATGGAAAGCAAATGATACTCTATATAGGATTTCCGGCAGGATAGAAAAGGCAGAACTGAAAAAAATTATAAAAAATATGGAATTCTAGCGTGATTTTTGCTTTTTTTCGTCGTATTAATAGTGTAAGGGTTGTTTACGACAGAAGGGAAGTGAGAATGGCAAAGAAGTGGAAACGAATACTGGCAGCTGGTATGACGGCCGGGTTACTTATGACATGTGGCTCTCAGCCGGTATTTGCACAGTCTGACAGTCTGATAGATGCGATTTTGGATGAGAAAGCAGGCGCGAATGAAATTACCGCTGAAGAGACAACGGAAGATTTTTCAGAAGACACCAGTTATAGTATGCTCCGAGGTACAAACTTAAACTCGGGTCATATTAAAATCCAGAAGGTGGCCAGTAATGAGATTGCTATTTATGGGTTAACGCAGTGTCACAAGAAATGCAGTAAAGTATATTTATATTTGTATCTGGAACGAAAGTTAGATGGAAGTTACTATACGTATAAATACTGGAAATTCAATGCATCCAATGTGACAAGTTTAAGCAAAACTCTTGATGTTGCAGTTCCAAGCGGTACTTATTACCGGGTACGCGGCTACCATGCGGCAAGTAACGGAGGCCTGAAAGAATCCACATCCACATTAACAAGTGGCATCATGGTGAAATAATCTTTCTGCCGACAGTAGAAAAAGAAAAATATTAAGCAGTACCATTACAACTGAATAGCGAAGCATGGGTGCGTTCCAGGGGGATGACAGAAACATAAAATAAGCCGTAGTAAACATCCGTTACCTTTCAACTGGCGCGAAGTGCTTGCAGTCGTCGAGAATATATGGGAAAATATTCGACTCGATAAAAACAATATACACACACAACACACACAGAAACGGGATGGAATTTATAAAAATTTCATCTCGTTTTTGTGTGTGGAGACTGTTAAAAAGCTGCTGTATCGTGTATAATAATTACAACTAAAATGTATTAGCAAAATTGTCAGAAAAAGGGGGTTCTCATATGAAGATTACCTTTATTGGGGCGACACACGAAGTTACTGGCAGCTGTTATTATCTGGAAGCAGCAGGAAAGAAGTTTCTGGTAGACTGTGGCATGGAACAGGGACCGGACTACTATCAGAATCAGGAGATTCCGGTCAATCCGGGGGATCTGGATTTTGCACTTCTGACACATGCACACATGGATCATTCCGGAAACCTGCCGGCTGTTTATGCGAAGGGCTTTATGGGACCGATCTATGCAACGCAGGCGACCTGCCATCTCTGTGATATTATGCTTCGAGACAGTGCACATATTCAGATGTTCGAGGCGGAATGGCGTAACCGTAAGGGACGCCGGCAGGGTAAACCGGAATTTGTGCCTGCTTATACAATGGAAGATGCCATGGGCGTTATACAGAATTTTGTACCATGCCCCTATGAAAAAATAATCACTCCGGCACCGGGAATTTCTGTACGATTTGTAGATGCGGGGCATCTTCTGGGGTCTGCCAGCATTGAGCTGACGATTCAGGAAGACGGAGAAGAAAAAAAGATTGTTTTTTCCGGTGATATCGGAAATCTCCATCAGCCTCTGATCAAAGATCCGACTTATCTTCATGATGCGGATTATGTTGTGATGGAGTCTACCTATGGTGACAGAAGCCACGGAGAACGCCCGGATTATGTTGCGATTCTTTCGGAAGTGATACAGAGAACCTTTGACAGGGGTGGAAATGTCATAATTCCTTCCTTTGCAGTCGGCCGTACACAGGAAATGCTGTATTTTATCCGCCAGATCAAGGAAGAAAATCGTATCAAAGGGCATGATAACTTTAAGGTTTATGTTGACAGTCCTCTGGCAAATGAAGCGACAACGATTTTTAATGAGCATCAGTATGACTGTTTTGATGAGGAAGCAATCGCACTGGTACAGAAGGGAATCAACCCGCTGATGTTTCCAGGACTTCGTACATCGATCACAAGTGATGACTCCAGGGCCATCAACTATGATGAAGACTGCAAGGTGATCATTTCTGCCAGCGGTATGTGTGATGCAGGTCGAATCAAGCATCATCTGAAACATAACTTATGGAATGAGAAGAATACGATACTTTTTGTGGGATATCAGGCAATCGGAACGCTTGGAAGATCTCTGATCGAGGGAGCTGAGGATGTGAAGCTCTTTGGAGAAACCGTTCATGTGAGTGCAGAAATCTGTCAGATGCCGGGAATCAGTGGTCATGCGGATGTGAATGGTCTGATAGACTGGATCAAAGCTTTCGGGGGAAAACCGAAGAAAGTATTTGTAACTCACGGGGATGACGAGGTGACGGAGATTTTTGCCCGTCGTCTGAATGAAGAACTGGGACTGGATTCCATGGCTCCTTTCAGCGGCACGATCTATGATCTCAGGGCGAACAGCTGTATTTATGAAGCTCAGGGTATCCGCATTACGAAAGCTTCTGTATCTCCGAAGGCAACCAAAGCGGCAAGGGCATTCCAGAAGCTGGTTGCGATGGGACAGAGACTTATGTCTGTTATCCGCAAAAACGAAGGCATTCCAAACAAGGATCTGGATCGTTTTACCAGAGATATTCAGTCGCTGTGTGATAAGTGGGACAGAAATGATATCTGAGATTTATTTCTTAATAAATTAGGAGAGGCTTTATGCCTCTCCTAATTTCTGTTTTAATGCTTTTGCAAGCTGATCCGGACAGGAAGTTGGCTTGAAACCACAACGGATTCCTTCCAGTCGGCTGATTGCTTCTTTGGCATCCATGCCCTCTACCAGGCGGGCAACACCCTGTGTATTTCCGGAGCATCCACCCTGGAATTTCACATCGCGGATCTTGCCGGCATCGTCGATATCAAAAGAAATAGCGCTGGCACAGACGCCAGATGTCTTATATACCATAAAAAATTCCTCCTTAGTTATTTTTAATATTATAACAGAAAGTAAAAAAGGTTTCCATATAATCTGAACTTTTGTTATAATGAAAGTTGAAACGATTTTAACTATGAAAATTTTTTATTTTATCTTTTATATAGAGGAGAACACATATTATGAGACGTATTGGAATTATCGGAGCAATGGAAGTAGAAGTTGAGAAGCTTAAAGCACGCATGGAAAATGTCGAGATTACACGCAGGGCTTCCATGGAATTTTATGCAGGAACTCTTGAAGGCAAAAATGTAGTTGTAGTACGTTCTGGTATTGGAAAGGTAAATGCGGCAGTGTGTACACAGATTCTGATCGATGAATTTGAGGCAGAGGCTGTGATCAATACCGGTATTGCAGGAAGTCTGAATGCAGATATTAACATTGGGGATCTTGTGATCTCAACAGATCTTGTACATCATGATATGAATGCAGTTGCATTTGGATATCCGGTGGGACAGATTCCGCAGATGGAAGCTTTTTCATTCAGAAGTGATGAGAATCTGCGTAAGCTGGCAGTACAGGCATGCAGAGATGTAAATCCTGACATTGAAGTTTATGAGGGACGCATTGCCTCCGGAGATCAGTTTGTAGCAGATCAGGGTGTCAAGGATGAGATTATAAAGAACTTTGACGCCTGTGCAGTAGAGATGGAAGGTGCAGCAATCGCACAGGCTGCCTACCTTAACAATGTTCCGTTCATTGTAGTGCGTGCGATTTCTGACAAGGCGGACGGAAGTGCAGAGGTAGATTATCCGACATTTGAGGCATTGGCAGTGGAACATTGCGTAAAGATGACACTTCGTATCCTGAACCAGATTAAGGATTGATATTGCCAGATTTTCAGCCGAAATTGCACACTATAGACTGCGGGGCATAGACTATTATAGATGATGGGAAAAACAGGAGAAATTTATGTACGATGACAGATTTTTTCCATTCTATACAGCGTATGCCAATCCCGTTTTTTATGGCGGGGAGCAGATACAGGAACAGGAGTTTGCACTGATGCAGTCCTATTATCCAGAGGCGGCAGACAGGATCCGGGAAAAAGTAGAAAAAGAATGTCGGCTTCTGGACTATGAGGGAAGCAGACTCTATGATGAATACCCGGATAAATTTATGCTGCATCAGTTATGTCGGCAGATTCGTGCACAGGTGGAGAGTGAAATGAAGGCTCAGGGTGTCCCGGACGGATTTCTCGATGAGCTTATCCAGGTTCTGCTCTGCCAGGAGATATGTCGAAGACGATGCAGACGGCACAGATATTATCTCAGCCGGGAAGACATTCACTTTTACAAGTGATGAAATGGAGACTTTTATGTGTATTCGGTCTGAAGTGGTATTGTGAACAGTAACAGTTATGGAGCATACAGAATAGAAAGAATTTATAATAAAATATGAAAACATTACAGGAATTTTTGGAGGAACAGTTTGACCAGGAAATGATGTTGGCGGTTTTGAGTGGACAGAGGCAAAAAGGTGATGACATTCCGTCAAAGGTGCGTATACGTCCTGTGGAGATCAGAGGTACTGTCTGCTATCAGGCTACGGCAGCAGTCGGTCAGAAGGCAATTCACAAGAACTATACTCTGGAAGAGGTTATCATTTATGTCAGGGATTGTCTTGAGAATGGTTTTTCCCAGCTTCAGATTCAGGGCCAGCATAGAGATGCGTCTGTTCTGATCAGCAAAAAAGGCAGGCAGACTATGAAAACAAAGCAGCATCCGCCGATGGAGCCGGTGAAAATCATGGCTCACAACAGAGTGAAACAGTATATTCTCCAAGAGGGAATACCGGTTCCGTTTCTGGTGGATCTTGGAGTCATGAGTGAGCAGGGTAAGGTGCATCAGTCCTCTTATGATAAATTTAAACAGATCAATCGTTTTCTGGAATTTATTGAGGATATACTTCCGGCACTTTCAAGGGAGCGGGAGATCACCATTCTGGATTTTGGCTGCGGTAAATCTTATCTTACGTTTGCCATGTATTATTATCTGAGAGAACTTAAGGGATATGATGTGAACATCATTGGTCTGGATCTCAAGACAGATGTGATTAGTAAATGTAGCAGACTTGCTCAGAAATACGGTTATGAGAAGCTGCATTTCCTGCAGGGCGATATTGCGGACTATGATGGGGTTCAGAAGGTAGATATGGTTGTGACTTTGCATGCGTGTGACAGGGCAACGGATTATGCACTTGCAAAGGCAGTTGAATGGGGGGCAGAGGTTATTCTTTCTGTACCGTGCTGCCAGCATGAACTAAATGATAAAATACAGAATGAGCTGTTAAAACCAGTACTCAGTTATGGAATACTTAAGGAACGTCTGTCTGCACTTCTGACTGACGGAATCCGTGCAGAACTTCTGGAATCCAGGGGATATCGCACGCAGATCCTTGAGTTTATCGATATGGAGCATACACCGAAGAATCTTATGATCCGTGCGGTCAAAACCGGAAAGAAGAAGTCAGCAGATGAACTTTCCAGAATGACAGAAGCACTACATGCAGATCTGACACTGGAGAGGCTGCTTTATCCGCAGGGACTTGAGCGGGAGAAAGGAGTACCAGAACCATGAAAAATTTTTTCAAAAGGTTTTTGGTCCTTCTTGTTGTGTTTATCCTGGGAGTGGCCGGAACCGCATTTCTTATGAATAATGAGACAACCGATGACCGCTCGGACATGAATGATGCTGTTTTGCCGGAGGTAATGGTACAGTTTGGAGATGTTCTCACAAACCGTATGTACGGATACAGACAACCGATGGAGGCAGATTTTGTCAGGGACAGTGTGACACCTCTGGATACAACAAAGAAATTAACACTTGTGGTAAATCCATATGATACGAAGGTCAGGAATCTTTCCTATGAAATCCGAACTTCTGACGGAAGCAAGGTTATGGAGAACCGCACGATCAAAAGTCTGGATACGGGTTCTGACGGATACCTGAGAACAGAAATAGAAATTTCATCCGGACTTCTGATGAATCAGGAGTATTCTCTCCAGATCACACTTTCAACCAATCATGGCGATGCCTATTATTATACGAGAGTGGTTTCAAGATCAGCTACTTATACAGAACAGTATGCGAAATTTGCAGATGATTTTGTGCAGATGAGTCTGGACAAGACACAGGCGGACAATCTGGCTGCTTATCTGGAGACATCCGACAGTGCTTCCAGCAGAAATTTCGCCGGATTAAATATCAACTCTCCACTGGCAGATATCAGCTGGGGAAATTTAAATCCGCAGTTGTCCAAAGCAGGGATTCCGGTCATCAAGGATATCAATGAAACGACTGCGAGCATTTCTATAGAATATGAAATATCTGCACAGAATGAAAATGGAAATACAGAGTACTATCTTGTGACAGATTTTTACAGAATGCGTTATGACGAGACAAGAATCCGACTGCTTGATTTTAAGCGGTCTGCATCCGAGGTTTTTGATCCATCTCTTTCTGTGATCAGCAACAGTGGACTTCTTCTGGGAGTTCGAAGCAAAGATGTAGATTATCTTACAAATGAAGACGGAAGCGTGACAGCGTTTACGCAGAATGGAGATATCTGGAGTTATGTACCGGATACAGGTAAGTTTGTAGAAATATTTACATTCCGCAAGGATACAGAGAGTGATTTTCGGGATGCGAGAGTTGAGCATGATATTAAGCTTCTGAGTGTGGAGAACAATGGAGATGTGGACTTTATGGTTTATGGCTACATGAATCGTGGTGCACATGAAGGTTACAGTGGTGTTGGAATTTATCATTATAACAATGATCAGGGCGCAATAGAAGAACAGGTATTTATTCCATGCACAGAGTCCTTTGAGTTTCTGCAGGAAGACCTTGGAACTCTGTCTTATGTAAATCAGAGCGGACAGCTGTTTATCATGATCGCAGGAAATCTTTATCAGATCAATATTGATGAAAATACCTATGAAGTTCTGGCAGATCATATTGACAGTGATGATTTTGGTGTTTCTGTTACGAATGCACATGCGGCATGGAAATCTGAAAGCGGAGATTATGCCGGACAGATTGAGTTTATTGATTTTGACACGATGGAAAGACGCAGAATTGTTCCGGAAGCATCTCAGAAACTGGATCTTCTTGGTTTCATGAATGAGGATCTGATTTATGGAATCGTTCTGGACGGCGACACACTGCCGAACGCAACCGGATATATGATTGACGGAATCACTACGTTCAGGATAGAAGGTTTTGACGGTACAGTAAAAAAAGAGTATCATCAGGATGGGTTGTATGTAGCAGGAGTGACCGTTGGTACTACTCTGATGGAATTTACTCTTGTGCAGAAGTCCGGTGATATTTATAAAGGTGTCAAAAAAGACAATATTATGAATAACAGCACTGCTGCGACAGATAAGACCAGTGTGGAACAGACAAGTTCAAGCCGTCAGGGGGTTATAGTGCGGCTTACCTCTGAAGATTCACCGTCTTCGGAGGAACCTCTTATCCTTTATGCCAAGGTAAGGAACGCAGGAGAAAAGGTAGTAGATATTCAGGTGGACAAGAGCTCGGTCGAGGAAGTCTATTATGTATATGCAGGAGGTGGACTGGACAGCGTCTGGACCGATCCGGCAAAGGCAGTTCAGCGTGCTGATAAACAGACAGGAGTTGTACTGAACCGTGCACAGCAGTATGTCTGGGAGCGCGGAAATATGAAGACACAGATCACCTTGAACACAACAGATATTCCGGAGATCATCCGTACCGCGTCTCTGGATGTTCAGAATCTTCAGAATGGTCTGGGTGACAGTGCCAAAGTTATTGATCTGACCGGATGTTCTCTGGAAAATGTACTCTATGAGGTAAGCGCACAGCGTGCTGTGATAGCCAGAACAGGATCAGATTCCAGTGTTGTGATCGTCGGATATGATCAGTACAATACTTATTTACTTGATCCGTCTACAGGAGAGGTGAAGCCGTATGGAATGAACGACAGTACTGCGTTGTTCAAGAATGCGGGAAATATGTTTATCACTTATCTTGAGCAAAAATAAACGGAAAGTCATACGAAAAATGTAGCTGTTCAGAAGGTAGTAACTGTGAGAGTACTGAACAGTTATAAAAAAATATAAAATGACAGGGGGACAACCATATGTTAAGTAACAGTATTGCAAAACTTGTGCAGTATGGAATTGAATCAGGACTCACACCGGAGTGTGAGCGCAGTTACACGATCAATCTTCTTCTTGATGTTTTTCACGAGGATGAATTTACAGAGCCGGAAGAAAAACCGACTGATGTAGATCTGGAAGAAACTCTGAATGAGCTTCTGGATGAAGCGGTAAAGAGGAATCTGACAGAAGACAGCGTTGTCTACCGTGATCTTTTTGATACAAGACTGATGAACTGCCTGATGCCGCGCCCGGCACAGGTTCAGAAGGAATTCTGGGATAAGTATGAGAAAAACCCGGAGGAGGCCACAGATTATTTCTATAAACTGAGTCAGGACAGTAACTATATCCGCCGTTATCGAGTAAAAAAAGACCAGAAATGGAAAGTAGAAAGTCCGTACGGAGATATCGATATTACCATTAATCTTTCCAAACCGGAAAAAGATCCTAAAGCGATCGCTGCGGCCAAGAATGCAAGGACAAGCAGCTATCCGAAATGTCTTCTCTGTCCGGAAAACGAAGGATATGCAGGTCGTGTCAATCATCCAGCAAGACAGAATCACAGAATCATTCCGATCACTGTCAATGACACACCATGGGGATTCCAGTATTCGCCGTATGTATATTACAATGAACACTGCATCGTATTTAACAGTAAGCATACTCCAATGAAGATTGAGAGAAATACATTTATCAAGCTGTTTGATTTTGTAAAGCTCTTTCCACATTATTTCCTTGGTTCCAACGCAGATCTTCCAATCGTTGGAGGTTCTATTCTGAGTCATGATCACTTCCAGGGCGGACATTATACGTTTGCTATGGCAAAAGCACCGATCGAGAAGCATGTGACCATTCCGGGATTTGAAGACGTGGAGGCAGGAATCGTTAAATGGCCATTATCTGTACTTCGTATCCGCCACAAAGATTCAGACCGTCTGGTAGATCTGGCAGCTCATGTACTGGAGGTATGGAGAGGATACACAGACGAGGCGGCATTTATCTTTGCAGAGACAGATGGAGAACCACACAACACAATCACGCCGATCGCACGTAAAGTCGGTGATATGTATGAGCTTGATCTTACACTGAGAAACAATATCACAACCAGCGAGCATCCGCTTGGCGTTTATCATCCGCATGCACAGTATCATCATATCAAGAAAGAAAACATTGGTCTGATCGAGGTTATGGGACTTGCGGTTCTTCCGGCAAGACTGAAAGAAGAACTGGAACTTCTGGAAGAATATATTCTTGAGGGCAGGGATATCGCTTCCAACGAAAAGATTGAGAAACATGCTGCCTGGGCAGCAGAATTTTTGCCGAAGTACAAGGATATCAACAAGGACAATATCCATGAAATCCTTCAGAAAGAAGTAGGAATTGTCTTTACACATGTTCTTGAAGATGCAGGTGTATACAAATGCACACAGGAAGGCAGAGATGCATTTATGCGATTCATTGAAACATTATAATAATAAATGATCATAACTGTGAGGATATTGAACAGTTACAAATGATCTTAGAAAGAGGGACTTCGGCTTAGAACAGGCCGGAGTCCTTTTTGTCTGGAAATAATACTTTGTTCGTAACAAATTTTACAGACGGGCAGGAAAGATATGGTAAAATAAATGAAACAGAGTAAACGTATCATATAAGGGAAATATATCAGAAAGGAGCAGAATAAATGGCAGAAGACAGGAAGTGGAAAAACATACGGAAGAAATCCACAGAGCAGCACACAGAGGAAAAGCCTCCGGTGAATAACTCTCATGAAGAAGAAATTCCGGAGTGGAAAAGCTCGATACGAAAAGAACCACCAACGGAGAATACAGAGCCGGAACACCAAATAATGAAGCATAAGAAAACGATAGCGGCAGCAGTGGCGGTTATTGTGGTCGGCGCGGTGGCGTTTGGTGTGACACCAATGCTTATAAACCGGGGGACAGAGGCAAAAAAACAGACAGAGAAAGCAGAGAAGGACAGTGCAGATACAAAAACAGAAAGCCCTGCCGAAAAGGAAAACGAAGAGACAGCATCTCCGCAGAATATGACAGAGCCAAAAGATACTTCAGAAGATACTTCAGAAGATACTTCTTTGAAGCAGGATGCAGGTGAAGAAAGCACAGAAAGCACAGAAGGTACAGCATCAGAGAAGAAGGAGATACCTCCGGTTGCCGGTCTTGCACATATTGAGAGTTATGAATCTCTGTATAATATTCTGCATAAATGGCAGAGTGAGAATTCAGACTGGTCTGCTTCTGATGGTGCACGGATCCTATCCACAGATGGCGATCTTGTGGAATATGATGCAGAGGCAGTCAGTGACAGTACAACAGGTTCTGTAGCTGCTAATGAGGCTTCCAAAGATACCGGAAATATGGATCCTGGATACACATATGACGAAATGGATGCCGTTGATCATTCTTCTACCAATACACAGGAAGAAAATGTGGACGAGGCAGATATTGTCAAGACAGATGGAACTTATATTTATGCAATGGACAGCAAAGGAGAGATTCGTATTGTTGAGGCTGCTTCCATGAAACTGGTCAGTGAGATTACCGGTGACAGAAATGCGGATTATATGGAGATGTATCTGAATGGTGACAGCCTTCAGGTAATCCATCAGCAGGAGACTTATATCACATACAGGGGAACGGTAAAGCTTTCTTCGGATGACGCGGTACGTGCCAGCTACAGTGTACCGGTGACGACGGTTTCCGTTGATACTTATGATCTTTCTGATCGTGAGAATCCGAAGAAGACTGGAAGCTGCCAGCAGGATGGAAGCTATCTCTCATCCAGAAGAAACGGAAACAATCTCTATCTGTTCACCTCATATGCACCGGATACCACGGAAGGTGCAGATGCAAAAGTGAAGTATATTCCAAGAATTGGTGATGATTATATAGCGTATGATCACATCTATCTGCCGGTGCCGGAAGATACAACGGATTATACCTACAATGGCAAAAATTATCTGGTGGTTTCTTCTGTGGCGGACGAGAAGCCAGATCAGGTTTCAGACAGCATGGCAGTTATCAGTGGTGCGGATACTTTTTATGTAAGTGAAAACAATATTTATTCTGCGGTTCCCGGCTGGAATATATCGGACGACAGCAGTCTGCAGACAGAAATTATCCGCATCGGTTATGAGGACGGAGTGTTTACAGAGGGAGGTACAGGTTCCGTTTCCGGAGAACTTAATAATAATTTCTCTATGGATGAATATGACGGACATCTCCGGGTAGTGACAACAACAGCAGGATGGAACAAGGACTACAGTGAATATCACAGGACGAACGGCCTTTACGTCCTTGATAAAGATATGAAAACCGTTGGAAAGATTGAAAATCTTGCAGAAAATGAGGAGATTAAATCGGCTCGTTTTATGGGAAAAACAGGATATTTTGTCACATATGAGAATACAGATCCGCTGTTTTCCGCTGATCTCTCTGATCCGGAAAATCCCAAAATTCTCGGTGAACTCAAGATCACAGGTTTCTCTGAGTACCTGCATTTCTATGGGGAAAACAGACTGCTTGGCATTGGATGGGAGACAGATCCGGATACAGGCAGCACAGAAGGGCTGAAATGTTCTATGTTTGATATCTCAGATCCTTCGGATGTAAAAGAAATAGACAGAATCGTTCTCAAAAATGTGTCTGTCTGCGACGCACTCTCGAATTATCGTGCAATCCTTGTATCACCGGGCAGGAATCTGTTTGGTTTTGCATATGGAATGTATAAAAACTCCGCTGCAGGAGATTATTATGATACAGATAAACAGTATTATTACGGACTGCTTTCCTACAGTGAGGAGGAGGGATTTGAGCCGGATGCATATCTGAATCCTGCACTGAGCGGACTGTTTGATGATACGCTCAGTACCAGTGAGTACCGATCTCTGCGAGGTGTTTATATCAGTGATACTTTTTATCTTGTCACAGAGAATGGAATCAGTTCTTATGATATGACAGACGGATATAAACTTCAGAATATGCTTGCATGGAAATAAAAACCCGTGATCTCTCGTATTTACTTCTTGCAGTAATCTGGTGAATAGTCTATACTAGAAATCAATTGGATGAGAATTGAAAAAAACAGAGAGGTAACAGATTATGAAGCTTACAACTGTAAGAGAAATTTACAAGAACAGAGAAGAATATATGAATCAGGAAGTGACAGTAGGAGGCTGGGTTCGCAGCGTCCGTGGTTCCAAGGCATTTGGATTTATTGTCCTTCATGATGGAAGCTATTTTGAGACACTTCAGATTGTATATCATGATACAATGGCAAACTTTGCTGAGATCAGTAAATTAAATGTCGGTGCAGCCATCATCGTTAAGGGAACTCTGGTTCCGACACCGGAGGCAAAGCAGCCGTTTGAGATTCAGGCAGAGGAAGTACAGGTAGAGGGTGCATCTGCTCCGGATTATCCGCTTCAGAAGAAACGCCACACTCTGGAATACTTAAGAACCATGACACATTTAAGACCGAGAACCAACACCTTCCAGGCAGTATTCCGTGTACGTTCTCTGTGTGCTTATGCGATTCACAAATTCTTCCAGGAGAAGGGATTTGTCTATGTACACACACCACTGATCACAGGAAGCGACTGTGAGGGTGCAGGTGAGATGTTCCAGGTAACTACACTGGATATGAAGAACCCGCCTCTGAACGAGGATGGTACCGTAGATTACAGCCAGGATTTCTTCGGCAAAGAGACAAACCTTACCGTAAGCGGACAGCTCAATGGTGAGACCTATGCACAGGCATTCCGCAATATTTATACATTTGGACCGACTTTCCGTGCAGAAAATTCCAATACCACACGTCATGCAGCTGAGTTCTGGATGATCGAGCCGGAGTGTGCATTCGCAGATTTGAATGACAACATGGATCTTGCAGAGGAAATGCTCAAATATGTGATCCGTTATGTACTTGAGAATGCTCCGGAGGAAATGAATTTCTTCAACTCCTTCGTTGACAAGGGTCTTCTGGATCGTCTGAACCATGTGGTAAACTCAGAATTCGGACACGTAACTTACACAGAAGCAATCGAGATTCTGGAGAAAAACAACGACAAATTTGATTATAAGGTATTCTGGGGATGCGATCTCCAGACAGAGCATGAGCGTTATCTGACAGAGCAGATCTTTAAGAAACCGGTATTCGTTACAGATTATCCGAAGGAGATCAAGGCCTTCTACATGAAGCAGAACGAAGACGGCAAGACAGTTGCTGCTATGGACTGCCTCGTTCCGGGAATCGGTGAGATCATCGGAGGAAGCCAGAGAGAGGACGACTATGAGAAACTCAGAACCCGTATGGAAGAGCTTGGACTCAAAGCTGAGGAGTATCAGTTCTATATGGATCTTCGCAAATATGGTTCTACCCGTCATTCCGGATATGGCCTTGGATTTGAGCGTTGTGTAATGTATCTGACAGGAATGGGCAACATTCGTGATGTGATTCCGTTCCCGAGAACTGTAAATAATTGTGATTTATAAGGAGTAATAATTAAATGATAAGATTTATTCATCTTGCAGATGTACACCTTGGAGCAGTGCCTGACAGAGGCTGTCCGTGGAGTCGCGAGCGGGAAGAAGAAATCTGGGAAACATTCCGCCGGGTAATTGCAGCAATACGCAAAAGCCCGGTGGATTTGCTATTTATAGCCGGAGATCTCTTTCACCGACAGCCGCTTTTGAGTGAGCTGAGAGAGATAAATGACCTTTTTGCCACGATTCCGAATACCAGAATTTTTCTTATGGCAGGAGACAATGACTACATCAGGGAAAATTCTTTTTATCGGACCTTTCAATGGAATCAGAATGTATCCTTTTTTAAGGAAGAAAATCGAACCTGCATTGAAATTCCGGATCAAAATATCTATGTATATGGACTGAGCTATGAACATCGGGAGATTCATGAAGCACTGTATGATGACTGGAAAAAATCTGACAAAAGAGGATTTCATGTTCTGATGGCTCATGGAGGAGATGAGCAGCATATACCATTGGATTCCCGTAAACTGGCAGAGGGTGGATTTGACTATATTGCACTGGGGCACCGACATCAGCATCAGAATCTGTTTAAGGACTGGTGCCTGTATCCGGGTGCGCTGGAGCCTGTTGACAGAAATGATCTGGGAGAACATGGTTATATAGAAGGAACCTATGATCAGGGTACCGTCAGAACACGTTTTGTACCATTTGCTTCTCGTTCTTATCAGAACCTTTATCTGACGGTCAAAGAGGGTGTCACACAGTATACTCTGGAAGAAATGCTGCGTAATGAGATCATGAAGCGCGGTGGAAAGAATATATACCATGTTATCATACAGGGAACGCGTTCTCCGGGAAGCCTTCTTCTGGCAGAACGTCTCAAAACAATGGGAAACATTGTGGAGGTTCTGGATGAATCCCGTCCGGCATATGATATCGAGAAATTGAAGGAACAGTACAGAGGAACCCTGATCGGTGATTACATTGAAAGATTCAAAGACCCTGGACACAGACCTGTGGCAGAGGGGAAGGCACTGTATCATGGCCTTCAGGCACTTTTGAATGCATCTGTTCTTGTAAATGGAAGAGTGATGCAGGATGCACAGCAGAAAGACCTTGGACGGATCCTGCAGATGCTCAAGATGTCACGTAAGGGATATCAGGTGCAGGTGGAGCGTCGCAATAAAGAAGATCTTGCAGAAAAACAAAAGCTACGTCGTTCCATTGAACAGCTGAACAGAGAAATCCATGAACTGGAAGAGCAGAGAACGGAGATGCGTGTAAAGGAGGATTCTCTTCGAAAACTGGAGGGAGTTCATGGAGAAGGACTGACAGAGGAACATATCCATACCCTTGAGCGTAAGAATCAGATACAGAACGCAGGAATCTGTATGACGATTATCCTGTTCCTGGCAGGTGCGTTGATTTTTGGAATTCATTTTAAAGAAACTATGCTGGCAGCTGTAACTGCAGCCGGAGGAATCTGTCTTTTCCTTCTGGAGATGTTTTTCTACATGAAAACGATCCGTGAACTTGAGAAGTGCAGGAGAGTCAAGAAGAGGTTCCTTGACCGGCATGACCGCCTGCAGACAGGCAAAGAGAATCTCGATGACGAGATCAGAGAAAAAGAAACGCTTCTGTCAAACCGTATGGAAGAATATCAGGAAATTGAGGATTATACATATCTTCCGATTGCAGAGGAGATAGAAATAGATTCCCTGAATCTGGCAATGTCTGTGATTCAGGAGCTTGCTGATAAGAAACAGTCGAATGAGCGGCAGGATGAAGCAGGAGCATAACAATAAAACTCCCCACAGGAAAGATGTTTTATGCGTCTTTTTTGTGGGGAGTTTTTTACTTTATAGCAGAGAAAAATAAGCGGTAATTATTTTTCTTCACTCTGAGCCATATAATTTGCAACACAGCGTTTGATTCGGTCAGCAGGGTTCAACAGATGACTGATAGACATATCATGATTCAGAGTGTCAATGATCAGTGCGATGTATTTACTCATATCACAGCTGATATAGTATGGTTTTGCCAGGAGTTCCGGAGTCTGATAGATAAGGTTGGTAGTAAGAAGCTTATCAAAAATTCCGTTTCTTGCCGCATCATCAAATTTCTCAAGGCCATCTGTGAAGAAACCGAAGGTTGAACAGATGTAGATTCTTCCTGCACCACGTTTCTTAAGCAGAGATGCAATCTCAAGAATACTGTAGCCGGAGGAGATCATGTCGTCAATAAGGATGACATCCTTGCCTTCAAGCTTTGGTCCGAGGAATTCGTAAGCGGCGATCGGGTGACGTCCGTTTACCTTGCGTGTGTAATCCAGTCGTCTGTAGTACATACCCATGTCCACACCAAGGACGTTGGCAAGATAGATCGCTCTTCTCATGCTTCCCTCATCCGGGCTGATGATCATGAAATGTTCGTTGTCGATATGGAGTCCTTCCTCATGTTTGAGAAGAGCCTTGATAAACTGGTAAGCAGGCTGGATGGTCTCAAAACCGTGAAGAGGCGTAGCGTTCTGTACACGGGCATCGTGTGCATCAAAGGTGATGATATTTTCTACGCCCATGCCGGTCAGTTCCTGAAGTGCAGAAGCACAGTCCAGGGATTCACGGCCGGTACGCTTGCTCTGGCGGCTCTCATAAAGGTATGGCATGATAACGTTGATACGGCGTGCCTTACCGCCGATAGCTGCAATCACACGCTTCAGATCCTGGAAGTGGTCATCTGGTGACATCAGGTTAGTGAATCCGCTGATGCGGTAGGTCAGGCTGTAGTTTGTTACATCCACCATAAGATAGATATCATCACCACGAACAGATTCGTTGACCTCACCTTTACCTTCACCGGAACCAAAACGAGGCGTTTTGGCGTTGACAATATAGGAATCGCGCTGATATCCTTCAAATGCGAAAGATCTCATCTCTTCATGTTCTCTTTCGTTTCTCCATTTTACAAGCCATTCATTGACCTTTTCGCCAAGGGGGCGACAACTTTCCAGAGGGATGAGTCCCAGTCTTCCCACCGGAAGTGTAGTCAGCTCCTTGTTGTTTAACTGTGCCATCTTTATTTTCCTCCTAAAAATATTTTCTGTATTCGGATGTCTTTGCCGATTAGCTTTACCATCTGATAGTTACTTGCAATCCGGGAAAAAGTTCTCTCGGAATAGGTGGATGAAAAATCCTCCAGTGTCAGATTGGTTGAAATGACCGTTGATTTACGTCGAGCAATACGCTCGTTGATGCATAAAAATAACTGAGAGGATACAAAGCTGTTGGTAAGCTCTGTGCCCAGATCATCAATGATCAACAGATCACAGTCAAGGATGAAATTCTCGCCCGGAGCTGTCTCGGATTTTCTGGAAAAAGCCGTCTGAGCCATGCTGTCAAACAGGTCAAACGCAGAAAAATACAAAACGCAGTGAGAACTTTCCAGAAGTGCATTGGCGATGCAGTGGGAAAGAAAGGTTTTCCCGACGCCGGTGCTGCCGTAAAAAAACAGATTCTGGAAACGGGAATCAAAGTCCTGCACAAAATTCCAGGCGGTGTCATAGGCCCGCTGTGCTGTCTGGCGGGCGGTTAATCCTGTTGCTTCATTTTTTATTGTATCAGAATACCAGTCAAAAGAAAAGTGTTCAAAATTTTCTTTTTTGAGAATCTCTGTGAGATTGGACTGTGTATAAAGAAGCTCGATCTCGGCTTTTTTGAAACAGGAACACTTGCGGTGTCCGTCAGTATAGCCGGTATCCTGGCATTCGCGGCAGAAATAATGCGGTCTCAGGTAATCGGCAGGAAAGCCGTTTGCCTTAAGAAGAGAGATCCGCTCTTTGGCAAGTGCGGCGACTTCCTGACGCAGTTCTTCGATCGAAGCAGGCTGTCCGAGCAGCAGGGCACGAGCCTTGCGGGCACTCAAAGATGCCACTTCCTGGTCGATCTCCAAAAGTCTTGGAACTTTGGAATATGCTTCCCTGCGCCGTTCCTCCAGGGCACGCTGTACCTCAGACTGACGACGGCTGTATTCTCTCATGATGGTATCATATTGAAAATTTTGTAAAGCCACGTTATCTCCTTTGAAAATCAGATAAGTACTGTCGTTACTGCGAACGGAGTGAACAGTTACGTTCTGTCTATTGATTCAGCAGATGCTTTTCGTATTCATCAAAATCATACTCTCGCTGCTGAAAATTGTTGAAACGGTTATTAGAAGCAGGTGCGGCCGGTTTCCTGGCATTTTTTTTGTTCTGGCGGCGTTTCTGATGTTCACTGTCCAGAGAGCGGATATCATCGAGAGTTCTGACCTCTTTTTTCTTCCATCCCTCAAGAATCTTGTCTGTATACTGGAAACTCGCCTGGCCGGTCTGGAGTACAGTGCGGCTGCATGCCTCCTGAATGATCTCCATGGAAAAACCGTAGGTTTTAAGCCAGGTATCCATAAGTGTAACCTCTGTCTCAACAGGATTACGGTTAGTGATCCCCAGTGCTTTAAGAATAGCGAAGTATTCCCGGCTATAGCGGGAGCAGGATTGTTTTGCCTGCTCAACAGTGGTGACTCCGTTTTCTGCCCAGGCAATGGCAACTTTCTCAATATAACGGATGCTCTTATGATTATGACTGACGCAGTACTCAAGGAGATACTCGATAAGATCTGCACTCAGCCCCAGTCCGTCATAAAAGAAAAGCAGCTTCTGGCTTTCGGTAGGAGTCAGGGTCTTGCCAAGATACTGTTCGGCAATGTAAAGAATCTGAATGATCTCTTCATTCTGTTTCAGTTCACGGATCCGGTCAGGCGTCAGTTCCTGCTTCTGCTTAACAGAGGCTTCGTCTGTGGAAGTTTCAGGAGCGGAAACTGACACTGACGCTGACGCTGGTGAAACTGCCGGCTGTTCTGCTGCGGAAGCAGTTTCCCGGGAGGCGGAAACAGAAGAAACTGTCTGCTTCTGTCCGTCGGGAGAGAGCAGCACGATACCGCAGAGTTTATTGCTGTCTGTGAAATCAAGGGCGATCAGTTCCTGCTTTGCCCAGTATTTCAGTGCACGGAGAATATCTCTCTCGGTACACAGCAGACGATCTGCCATCTGCTCCAGACTGAAAGAAACCGGAGCATTGGAGAGTGAACGTAAAAGGTAGATATATACTTTGACGAACTCTCCATTTGCCTCCGGCATATAATTGTCAATAAATGTGTTCGATAAAATCGTGACCTCCATAAGGGAGGAGTTCTGTAATGTGATCGTTGCCATGAAATATCGCTCACTTTCTAAGAAAATTCCGGTTATATGCCGTCAAAACAACGGCAGATTGGAACAATTGGATTATAGCACAACCTTTTTCAAATGAGAATAGGGTATTTTGCTGCGAAAGATTTCCACAATAAAATGTGGATAATGTGGATAATGTGGAAAGAAAAACAGTAATAAAATTATCTGCAACCAGGATAAATGTCGAAAAAACGCATAAAATAAAGGATTTTGAACTGACTGCATATACACTTATGTAAACGACAAAGAGTAATAAAAATCCACATGCTATGTGGCATTAAAAATGTGCATAAGCATGTGGATAATGTGGATAACTTACTTTCCGAGAAGCTGTTCTCCAATATTTACAACGTCTCCGGCCCCCATAGTTATCAACAGGTCACCCTGTGTACAATTCTCGAGTAAAAAGTTTTCGATTTCATCGAAGGTTGGGAAATATTCACATGGAGTACCAAGATCCGCAATCAGTTTCTGGAGATCAGCGGAGGAAATCCCGAGGTTATCCGTTTCTCTGGCTGCATAGATGTCAGCAAGGACAACATGGTCTGCCAGGGAAAGAGCTTTGGCAAATTCAGGAAGGAGAGCCTTGGTACGGGTATAAGTATGCGGCTGGAATACACACCAGATTTTTTTATGTGGATAATTCTTTGCAGCGTGGAGAGTTGCCTCGATTTCTGTTGGATGATGTGCATAATCATCAATGATCGTGACTCCGCCGATCTGTCCCTTGTACTGGAATCTTCGGTCTGTTCCGGTAAAGCTCTTAAGTCCCTCAAAAATAACATCATCAGAAAGATCAAGGAGCTGTCCGCAGGCAATGGAGGCCAGTGCGTTGGAAACATTGTGGATTCCCGGAACTTTGAGAGAGCAGGTTCCGATTGGACTGCCGTTATGGAGTACACGGAAGGAAGCGTGTCCGAATTCATCATAAGTGATATTGTCGGCAGTGTAATCTGCTTCTTTCTCCAGACTGTAGGTGATGACCTTACATGGAAGCTCCTTTATGATCTCCTCGTATTTCGGAGTGTCGGCATTGATGATCAGTGCGCCGTCTGCCGGAAGAAGCTCAGCAAATCTGCGGAAAGAATGACGGATGTCATCAATATCCTTAAAGAAATCCAGATGATCAGCATCTATATTGAGGATAATACTGATCTTTGGGAAAAAGCTTAAGAAGCTGTTGGTGTATTCGCATGCTTCGGTAAGGAAGGTCTCTGAATTACCGACACGGATGTTTCCTCCGATTGCCGGAAGGATACCGCCGACACTGATGGTAGGATCACAGTCTCCTTTAAGAAGAATATGAGAGATCATGGAAGTGGTGGTAGTCTTTCCGTGAGTTCCGGATACAGCGATCGGGGTATCGTAGTTGCGCATGATCTGTCCGAGAAGCTGTGCCCTGGTGAGCATTGGGATTCCTTTTTCCTTTGCACAGGAAAATTCAGGGTTGTCCGGATGGATTGCTGCTGTATAGACAACGACATCAACAGAATCCTTAATGTTGGAAGCACGCTGTCCATAGTAGAGAGTTGCACCCTTGCTTTCAAGAAGGGTGGTCAGCGGGCTTTTTTTAGAGTCGGAACCGGAGATGGTAAAGCCCTCCTCCAGGAGAACTTCGGCCAGTCCGCTCATGCTGATTCCGCCAATACCAATAAAATGGACGGCGATTGGTTTGTGAAAGTCTATCTGATACATAATAAAAATCTCCTTATTTTTGCTGAAGAGTTACTTCTTATTTTTAAATATTATACCTCTTGTAGATAAAAATGAAAAGTCCAAGTTTTGATGATAGAAAAAATACGGCGTGAAAATTGAGAAATTGTGCATAATTCACATAGAAAAATGAGATATGGTTCGGAAAATAAAGAAAAGGTGTGCAATAAATATAAAAAAAATAAAATTAATACAAGAAAATTGTAAATAATGTTCACTAATCTGGGGAGATATGATATAATTAGGAAATCAAATATAACAAGAGGTGAGTGCATGATCAAGAAAGAAATGATTGCCATGCTTCTGGCGGGCGGTCAGGGCAGCAGACTTGGAGTATTGACAGCTAAAGTAGCAAAACCAGCGGTCGCCTTTGGGGGAAAATATCGTATCATAGATTTTCCGCTGAGTAACTGTATTAATTCAGGCATTGATACAGTGGGAGTTCTGACTCAGTATCAGCCACTGCGTCTGAACACACATATCGGAATTGGAATCCCGTGGGATCTGGATCGAAATGAAGGCGGTGTGACTGTGCTTCCTCCGTATGAGCGGAGTGACAACAGTGAATGGTATACCGGAACAGCGAATGCAATCTTCCAGAATCTTGATTACATGGAACAGTACAATCCGGATTATGTGCTGATCCTTTCCGGGGATCACATTTATAAGATGGACTATGAGATAATGCTGAATTTCCATAAGGCAAATAAAGCGGATATTACGATTGCATGTATGCCTGTTCCGATGGAAGAAGCAAGCCGATTCGGGATTATGGTGACGGATGAGAAGGGACGTGTGAGGGAATTCGAGGAGAAACCGGAGAAGCCGAGCAGTAATCTGGCTTCCATGGGAATTTACATATTCAGCTGGCCGGTATTGAAGGAAGCTCTGCTGGCACTGAAAGCACAGAGTAACTGTGATTTTGGTAAGCATATCCTTCCTTACTGTAAAGACAAAGGGCAGAGACTTTTTGCCTACGAGTATAATGGCTACTGGAAGGATGTAGGAACTCTGGGTTCCTACTGGGAAGCGAATATGGAACTGATCGACATTGTTCCGGAGTTTAACCTGTATGAAGAATACTGGAGGATTTATACAAGGGGAGATATCATTCCGCCGCAGTATATTGCAGAAGATGCAGTGACGGATTGCTGTCTGATCGGAGAGGGAACGGAGATTTATGGTGAAGTATATCATTCCGTGATCGGACCGAATGTTGTGATCGGAAAGGGAACGGTAGTAAGAGATTCCATTATCATGCGGAATTCTGTGATCGGAGAGAACTCTGTTCTAGACAGGGCAATCATAGCAGAGGACGTCACGATTGGAAATAATACTGTTGTTGGATGCGGAGAAGAAGCAAAGAATGTATTTAAACCTGCTGTTTACGCATTTGGACTTGCTACGATCGGAGAACAGAGTGTCATACCGGACAATGTTAAGATAGGAAGAAACACTGCAATTTCAGGAATTACTACAGCAGAGGATTATCCGGAAGGAATTCTTGAGAGTGGACAGGTGATCAGAGCAAAGGATGGTGAGCAGTCATGAAGGCAATCGGGATTATCCTTGCAGGAGGCAATAACAGCCGCATGCGGGAATTGTCGGACAAGAGAGCAATCGCAGCAATGCCGGTAGCCGGAAGTTACCGCAGTATAGATTTCGCACTGAGCAATATGGCAAATTCGCATATACAGAAGGTTGCCGTTCTGACTCAGTATAATGCAAGGTCTCTGAATGAACATCTGAGTTCATCCAAATGGTGGGATTTTGGACGTAAGCAGGGAGGTCTGTTTGTATTTACACCTACGATCACCAAGGACAACAGTCTGTGGTATCAGGGAACGGCAGATGCTATTTACCAGAATCTTACTTTCCTCAGAAACAGCCATGAGCCGTATGTAGTCATTGCATCCGGTGACTGTATTTATAAGATGGATTACAACAAAGTCCTGGATTTCCATATTTCCAAACGTGCGGATATTACAGTTGTCTGCACAACCTGCAGAGATCAGAGTGAAGTGGAACGCTTTGGTGTAGTCCGCATGAATGACGACTTCAGGATTGAAGAATTTGAAGAGAAACCGATCGTATCCAATTATAATACGATCTCAACCGGTATTTATGTTATCCGGAGAAGACAGTTGATCGAACTGCTGGAGCGGGCTGCCCAGGAAGGCAGACATGATTTTGTAAACGATATTCTTATTCGTTACAAAAACCTCAAACGAATTTACGGCTATAAGATAGATTCCTACTGGAGCAATATTTCTACCGCAGAGGCATATTATCGAACCAATATGGCATTTCTGCAGCCGGAGATCCGGAATTACTTCTTCAGACAGGAACCGTCGATCAAGACAAAGATCGACGATCTGCCACCGGCAAAATATAATCCGGGAGCGGTCGTAAAGAACAGTCTTGTTGCGAGTGGATGCATTGTTAATGGTACGGTCGAGAATTCTGTACTGTTCAAGGATGTCTATGTCGGCAACAACTGTGTGATCAGGAATTCTGTGATTCTTAACGACGTTTATCTGGGAGATAACGTGCGGCTGGAGAATTGTATCGTGGAAAGCCGCGATACGATCAAGGCAGATTCCTGCTACAGCGCAGAAGACGGAAAGGTCAGAATCGTTGTAGAAAAGAATGAAAGGTACGTATTATAAAACAAATACAAAATACAAGGCAATGCGTGCGTATGAAAGGTGAAAGGGGCAGCAATACAATGAATATTACAGATGTACGTGTGAGAAAGATTGCAAAAGAAGGAAAGATGAAAGCGGTCGTATCGATCACACTAGATGATGAGTTTGTGGTACATGATATCAAGGTGATCGAGGGAGAGAAGGGCCTTTTTATCGCAATGCCGAGCCGCAAGGCAACGGACGGAGAGTATCGTGACATCGCTCATCCGATCAACTCACAGACAAGGGATCGCATCCAGGGTCTGATTCTGGAGAAATACCAGGAACTTCTGGCAGCAGAAGAGGCAGAGGAAGTAGAGGAAGCTGTCGCAGAATAAACACGGTGGCATTGTTTGAAGATGAATTTCAAGTCAGCGTAATTTTTTTGTAATACATATAGTAGATATGTGGTAAAATCGCGACCTTTTATTGAAAATGTTACGTGAATGTTACAAAGATTAAATAAAAGTGTTGATTTTATGAAAAAATGTGTTATACTGAGTGTACAAAAAAATTACGAGGTGTTTATATGAAAAGTAAGAAAGTTCTTTCACTGCTGATAACATGTGCAATGACTGCTTCTATGGGAACAACCGTATTCGCTTCTACAGAAGATCAGATAGCCGCAGCACAGGCTCAGAAGCAGGAAGCGCAGGCAGGACTTGATCAGACTCAGGCAAACATCAGTGGTCTGGAGAGTAAGAAACAGGAACTCGAATCCTACCTGTCAGAACTGAATTCACAATATAATGAACTGACAGAAAGTATTTCTCAGTTAAGCACACAGGCTGCTGAGAAAGAAGATGAGCTGAATAAAGTCAAGGTTGCCCTTGCCAGTGCACAGAAGGCAGCGATCAAGCAGAAGGAAGCAATGTCTGACCGTATTCAGTACATATATGAGAAGGGCGGTACAACAATGTTTGAGGCACTGATCTCTGCAGGAAGTCTTTCTGAACTCCTGAATCAGGCCAACAGCATTTCCGAGCTTTCCAAATATGACAGAAATATGCTTGAGAAATACGAAGCAACTCAGAAGAATATTGCCGAGCAGCAGAAGAAGGTTGAGGATGAATCTGCTTCCATCAACACGATGCTTGCAGAGAAAGGCTCCAAGCAGCAGGAAGTTCAGAATCTTGTTGCAACAACAAGTGATAACATCAGTTCCTACGTAAACCAGATCAGTGCAAACCAGGAAGAGGCAGAGGTTCTTATGGCTCAGGTGAGCAGCGCTGATAACGATATCGCAGTTCTGATGGAGCAGGCTGAGCAGGAGAGAGTAGCAGAAGAGGCGGCAGCAGAAGCTGCAGCACAGGCAGCAGCTGAGGAAGCGGCAAGCGAAGAAGAGTCTTATAGTGAAGATTCTTCCGAATCCGACGAAGATACTTCCAGTGATGAAGCTTATACAGAGGACGAGTCTTCTGATGCTTCCTATACAGAGAATGATTCTGATTCCGAAAGCTCTGATGACAGCTATTCTAATGATGAAGAAGCAGGAACTATTGATGATGACAGTCAGTACACAGACGCATCTGAGGATACATCCAGTGATGATTCTTCTACAGAGGATTCCTCTGATTCCAGCGATGATTCTTCATCTGATAGCAGTTCATCTGATTCTG
This sequence comes from Blautia sp. BIOML-A1, assembly GCF_009883055.1. Taxonomy (GTDB): domain Bacteria; phylum Bacillota; class Clostridia; order Lachnospirales; family Lachnospiraceae; genus Blautia_A. The sequence goes on from NZ_WWVR01000006.1 coordinate 89,568, forward strand.
GTTCATCTGACTCCAGTCAAGGAACTTATCTTGGAAACTTTAAGCTTACAGCTTACTGTAACTGTGCAACCTGCTGCGGAACAGCAGGAAATGCAACAGCAAGTGGAACTATGCCGGTGGCAGGACGTACTGTAGCCATGGCAGGTGTACCGTTCGGAACAAAGCTCCTTATCAACGGAAATGTTTATACGGTAGAGGATCTTGGAACTCCATATGGCCATGTAGATATCTACTGCAGCAGTCACAGCGAAGCTCTGAGCTTTGGATTACAGTATGCGGATGTTTACCAGCTGAACTAATATGAATTTACAATAAGAAAGCCTGTACTCCGGGACTACTTGACGCTTGGACAAGTAGATCTCAGGGCACAGGCTTTTTTCTTTATATTCAGTCAGAAAGATTTTGGGGTCTGTATTAAAGATATGGCACTCCGGGGATTTCCGGATAGCTTCCCATTCCGATGAGCAGTTCCAGACCGACCTGACGCGCTTCAAGGACAGCTGCCTTGACAGCACTTGCATCACCCGAAATTCCAAGAATAACTTCGTTGGAATGGCTGGTTCCGATGCTTGGAGTCATGTAGCAGGTGATGCTTACTGCGGACGCTTTCATTGCGGTATCAGCCATTACAAGGCCGATAGCAGCCGGAGATCCGGCCATGAAGCCAAAGGCTTCCCCGGGAATGGCGTGGAAAGCTTTCTGCAAAGCTGCACCGGCACTGGCAGAAAATGTAAACTCCAGATGACCGGAATCACTGATATAAAGCTCACCGGCGTTTTTCTTAGTGAGTTCAAGACCGAGTTCGATTGCGTGACGCACATCGGAAACATCATTGCCGCCGATCACGATATAGTTGCCGTGACCGCCCCAGCCCTTGGTATCTCTTGGAAATTCTATGGACAGGACTTCTGTATTGGTTGCTTTTACGGCATCGTCAATTGCAGTGATCTGTCCGGCCGCACCGGTTCGGGAACTGAAAAGCCCGAGGGTATGATATTTCGTTCCTATATTCATTTCTTTTAATAAGGTATCATCAATTCCTGAGATGACCAGACCAATCGTGTCAAGGACAGCAGTTCCGACAAATTCTGTTCTTGAGCAGTGAGTGCTGATACTTTTTACATCTATCATAGTGGATCCTCTTTCCGTCCGCCATAAGTGGGCGGGTTCTTCTGGTTTTTGTGAGTGAATGTTACAGTGAACCTGTTATCTATAATATAGCGTATATCGGAAATTCTTGCAAGAAATTGGAAAATAGAAATTTTTTATTTTTTTTCAAAAAACTGTTGACAATTCAAAAACCATATAATATAATATATCTTGCGTTGAACGACGTAGGAAAAATAAATAACGAAGTGTGGCTCAGTTTGGTAGAGCGCTGCGTTCGGGACGCAGAGGTCGCAGGTTCAAATCCTGTCACTTCGACTACTTGGCAGGGGCACCGAAAGCTTTTGAGATAGAGCTTTCGGTGTTTTTTTGTTAGGGCAAAGCCCTGTTTTACATTGTGGAGTTTTTCGTTGATCCGAAAAACGGAACTTTGGAAAACAAATAAACCACCTGCTGTGCGGGTGGTTGAAGTTCTTTACTTATTCACAAATAATGTGTTCGGGCGCAGAGGGTTCACGAGGTCCGGGGGACCTCGGTTTTGAACCGACCGAAGCGGAGCGTAGAACGCAGGTTCAAATCCTGTCACTTCGACTACTTGGCAGGGGCACCGAAAGCTTTAGAAATAGAGTTTTCGGTGTTTTTTTGTTAGGGCAAAGCCCTGTTTTACATTGTGGAGTTTTTCGTTGATCCGAAAAACGGAACTTTGGAAAACAAATAAACCACCTGCTGTGCGGGTGGTTGAAGTTCTTTACTTATTCACAAATAATGTGTTCGGGCGCAGAGGGTTCACGAGGTCCGGGGGACCTCGGTTTTGAACCGACCGAAGCGGAGCGTAGAACGCAGGTTCAAATCCTGTCACTTCGACTACTTGGCAGGGGCACCGAAAGCTTTAGAAATAGAGTTTTCGGTGTTTTTTCTTTGTTTATCCAGGGAATCTCTTAAAAAGAGGTTCCTTTTTTGTATTTGGTATTTGGAATGAAAGTGTTTCATGATGTATCAATAAAGCAAAAACGCTTTGCAGAGATACGATCAGATGTCAGTGGAATAAGTACATTAGTTTTTGGTGATAATGGAAAAATACTGCCAGAGAACAGCACGAAATGGGCTGAGAGAAAAGGAAGTCTATATGAGGAATAAAGAGAAGGATTATAAAAGATTTTTGAAAAATTCACCAACATCACAGTGAAAAATCTGTGCGAGTGCAAGGAGTTCACTGACTTGGATGTTCATCCGGTTTGTTTCCAGCTTGGCGTAAGTGCTCTTGGAGATGGGAATCCCCATGAGATTCAGACGGGCAATTACCTGATCCTGCGTGAATCCATTAAGATAACGCACCTGCTGGATGTTTCTGCCGATGTCCAGGTCGGGTCTTATTTTCTGCATTTTGTTTTCCTCATAGATAATATTTCGCAATAAAGAAATATCTGTGTATTGATGATAATGAGGAATTCTTTTATAATGTTTCGTAATAGAGAAACATTTATTGTTTATCCTGAAGTAGAAAAAATATAGCATATAAAACGATACAACTGAGCTGATGGAGGAAGTGAAGGACGGTATGGGGACAGAAAAAGAGAACGAATTATCATATTTATGTGGGATGATCCAGAGTGGAAAAATTTCGCATAAAGATGCCATACATTATCTGGATTTGATGAAAGAAGAGTATGAGCTTGAAGAAAAACAGTTTGATGGACTTTATGCAGAGTGGATACGAAACGGAGATATAGGCAGAGAACTGAACAGAATCGGAAAACAGGAAAAGGATCCAGATTCCAGGAAACCGTATGATTATGTTCTGGATGGCCTGTATGAGATGGTGGAATATGGAGAAATAGATCTGGAGATGGTGACAGAAAATCTGTGGGAGGATCCCTATGAGGTGCGAAAAGATCCGGTGAAAGGTTATACGGGGTTTTATCCGGAATTTCCAGGATGCATCGGATACGGAGAAAATCAGGAAATGCTGCGTATGAATATGAAGAAAGCTCTCAGAAACTGGATTTATGCAGCGTATGCACAGTGGACTGAAAGACGGATCATCGGGGGAAAGTGAGAAGGGTATATTGGAAGCTGCAAGCTCATATACATAAGTGATGAGCAAATCCGGGAGGTTCTGGTTTGGCAAAATACCAGCGCTTTGTGGCGTATGTATATGAGTATCAGAAAGGAAAAAAAGGAAATAACTGTGGCTTCATAAAAGTAGAAGCCAGGGAACAAGTGTGCCTGATGGAGGTTCATCTGAGATGCCCAGGCCTGATCGCGGGTATGGAGTGTACTGTCTATGGATTTGTGAGAAGAAAGGGACTGCTGGAAGGGAGCAGAATCGGAAAATTTCGAACAGAAGCCGGCAGAATGGATTGTCTTCTGGAAACACAGACAATGGCAGTCGGGCATGGAAAGATACCGCTTGGTGATATGAACGGGATGATCCTCATTCTGGATAGTGGCGGATTTTTTGGAACGGAGTGGGATGACCGACCGATCCGGCCGGAGGATTTCCAGGAGATGACGGAAGAGGCGGAACAGAAAACAGAGCCTGCAAAGGAGGATGAACAGGTTCATACACAGTCTGTGCAGGAATCTGAGATGACAGAGTGTCCGGAGCCTTTGAAACCGCAAAAATATCCGCCGCACAAGCCGGAACCGGGCCGTCCGGAGCCCGCACCTGTTGGTGTACCTTGTGAGGCGTTTGGTGATGGCGAGATGACAGAATGCCGCAGGATTACTATAGATGAACTCTGCCGTCTTGGACGCCGTGTCTGCATGCTTCGAAACAATCGTTTTCTGCAGTATGGCTATCATAATTTCGGTCATCTGCTTTTATGCTGTACTCGCGACGGTCAGTGGATGCTTGGTGTTCCGGGAGCATATGATCAGCAGGAAGGTTTTATGGCAAATATGTTTGGCTTTTCTTATTTCAAAGAGAGCCGAGATATCCAGGTCCCAAAAGGAAAGGGAGGCTACTGGTACCGGTCAGTCGATGCCCCGAATTTCAACCCTTGAGATGGTTTTTAGAAGAATGCTGCGGAAATGTTCCAGTTCTTCCAGAGAATAGCTGCTGAATCCAGGCTGCAGAACTTCATCGGAGTCTTTGTAAGCCTGGAGATAGTAGGCTCTGGCACCCTTCAGCCAGGTTCCGATTTTATAAAAATCATCTTCGCTGTGCAGTTCACGGACAACCGTGGTGCGGAATTCGTAGTCCAGATTTCCGTGCAGCAGGAAGTCAACTGTCTGCTGTACAGAATCCAGGTCAGGGTGAAGAAGACCTGTCAGGGAAGGGTAATTTTGGGGACAGGCTTTGATATCCACGGCAGCCATCTGGATAAGATTTTTCTCGGCAAGATTTTTCAGAACTTCAGGATGGGATCCATTGGTATCCAGTTTGACAGAATATCCCATTTCGTGGATTTTGCGTACAAAGGGCTCCAGATCTGCACTGAGTGTGGGTTCTCCTCCGGAGATGCAGACTCCTTCCAGAATACCGGTTCGCTTCTGCAGGAAATTTAAAACTTCTTCTTCGGAAATTTTCGGTTCGGTAGAAGGGTGCAGGACAAGCGGGCTGTTCTGGCAGAAGGGACACCGGAAATTGCAGCCGCCAAGAAATATGGTTGCGGCGACCCGGCCGGGATAATCAAGCAGGGTAGTTTTGTTCAGACCATGTATATGTGGCATAATTTTCTCTTCTTTCTGAGATGATAATTTTGGAATCAGAACTTCTGGCATTTTAAAAATGAGACCGTTTCCGATTCAGAACTCTGATAATTTATTTTAGTGATTTGACGTTGATTTTGCAAGGGGATTTCTTTATACTGATAACGGAAAAAGGAGGAGAAGGTGTTGACAGAGCAGGAGAAATTTATGAAAGAAGCAATCCGTCAGGCAAAGAAAGCGAGAGCACTGGAAGAAGTTCCGATCGGCTGTGTGATCGTGTCTGAGGGGAAAATTATTGCAAGGGGATATAATCGGAGAAATACGGACAAGAATACATTATCTCATGCAGAACTGAATGCGATCCGCAAAGCGAGCAGGAAGCTCGGCGACTGGCGGCTGGAGGGCTGCACCATGTATGTAACACTGGAACCATGCCAGATGTGTGCAGGTGCACTTGTGCAGTCAAGGATTGATGAAGTAGTGATCGGGAGCATGAATCCCAAAGCGGGATGTGCAGGTTCTGTTCTGAATCTTCTGGAAGTGGAGGGATTTAATCATCAGGTAAAGACGACCAGAGGTGTACTTCAGGAAGAGTGCTCTGCAATGCTGTCTGATTTTTTTAAAGAACTCCGTGAAAAGAAAAAACAGCGTAAAATGCTTGCGAAACAGGAGATACAGAAGATGCAGAACTGCGAACAGTAGAACTTGTTTTTTATGGAAATCGTGCTATGATAAAACAGAGAGTGAGCGCCGGGGCTGTGTGCCGGATGGCGGTCATATCATGTAATAAACGAGGAGGAAATGAAAATGACAGTAGAAGCATTAAGAAAAGACATGGTTGCAGCCATGAAGGCAAAGGACAAAACAACAAAGGATGCAGTATCTTCTCTGATCTCAGCAGTTAAGAAGGTTGCTATTGATGAAGGGTGCCGAGAGGACGTGCCTGAAGCATTGGTTGACCGTGTGATCCTCAAAGAATTAAAGACAGTTAAGGAACAGCTTGATACCTGTCCGGAAAACCGTGACGATCTCCGTGCGGAATATCAGGCAAGATATGATGTGATCGAGAAATATGCGCCGCAGCAGATGAGTGCAGAAGAGATCAGGACATATCTCGAAGAAAAATTTGCAGAAGTTCTTGCAACAAAGAACAAAGGACAGATCATGAAAACTGTTATGGGTGACCTTAAAGGTAAGGCAGACGGCAAACTTATCAATCAGGTGGTAGCAGAAATCTGCCAGTAAAAAATACTCCGGGGACAATCTGTCTCCGGAGTATAAAAAATTCTCTCTTTTCCGCGCGCCGCACTTCGAAATGTTCCCATGGACGTTACCTCTACAGTTAACTCGGCCCAGGCACCCTCACGGCACACAAGAGGTTCTGCTTAGTGCTGCTGCATTCCTGCCCTGACACGGTTCACAGAGTCCTGTTGCGTGAGACCCAAACGTCAACGCCACTTATAAAGGGCAGCCCCACAGGAGACAAGCCTCAGATTGGCATCACCCCTGCTGTAGCGGATTGCAGGTACAGGGCACCGCTATCTCCCCGGCTGCGCGGAACTTAAGTATAGACGATTTTTGTATACTTGTCAAGAGGGGGCAAAGTATTATATAATAGAAAACAGATTGCAGATGCTTTTTTGGACTGATTCCATAAATAACTGTAAAATCTACTTTAGATAAAAAATCATGCGCTATGAGGAGGAACTGTTCTATGATCAAAAGAATCGGAATGTTAACAAGTGGCGGTGACTGCCAGGCTTTAAATGCCACAATGAGAGGTGTTGTGAAGGCTCTGTCTAATACAGTGGATGACCTGGAGGTTTACGGCTTTGACGATGGATACAAAGGACTGATCTACGGCAAGTACCGTATGTTGACTGCAAAAGATTTCTCCGGTATTCTGACAAGAGGAGGAACTATTCTTGGTACTTCCCGTCAGCCGTTTAAGCTGATGCGTGTGCCGGATGAGAAAGGTCTGGATAAGGTTGAGGCTATGAAGCAGACTTACTATAAGCTCTGCCTGGACTGTCTTGTCATCCTTGGAGGAAACGGAACGCAGAAAACAGCCAATCTGTTACGAGAAGAGGGATTGAATATCATTCATCTTCCAAAGACCATTGATAATGACATCTATGGTACAGATATGACATTTGGATTCCAGAGCGCAGTAAATATTGCCACAAACGCAATTGACTGTATCCATACAACAGCAACTTCTCATGGCCGTGTATTTATTGTGGAGATCATGGGTCATAAGGTTGGAAGCCTGACCCTTCATGCAGGTATCGCAGGTGGTGCAGATATTATCCTGATTCCTGAAATTCCGTATGATATCAAGAAGGTATGTGCTGCAATTGACAAACGTAATAAGGAAGGCAAACGCTTCACGATCCTTGCAGTAGCAGAAGGTGCGATCTCCAGGGAGGATGCAGAACTTCCGAAGAAGAAATACAAAGAGAAACTCGAAGAAAGAGCGAAGAAATATCCGTCCGTTTCTTATGAGATCGCAGATCAGATCAACAAGGTTATCGGAAGTGAAGTCCGTGTAACAGTTCCGGGTCACATTCAGCGTGGTGGTGAGCCGTGTCCGTATGACCGAGTTCTTTCCACAAGAATCGGCGCAGGTGCGGCAGAAGCTATCCTGGATGAGGAATATGGCATTATGGTTGGCATCATCAATGGCAAGATCAAGAGAATCCCACTTGCAGAATGTGCAGGCAAGCTCAAGATGGTTTCTCCTAAGGATCAGATTGTTAAAGCTGCCAAGCAGATCGGTATCAGCTTTGGAGACTGATCACTGCCGGACAAAGAGTAAACAGTAACGAATAACTGCCGCCGCGGGAGTTTTCCTGCGGCGGTTTAATGCCTGGATAAACGGTGGTAAAAGAATATGCCAGGCTGGAAAAGGAGTGTAGTTATTTATGAGTTATACTGCCCTGTACCGAAAGTTCCGACCTGATAATTTTGCTGATGTCAAAGGGCAGGATCACATTGTGACAACGTTGACAAATCAGATCAATGCCAGCCGTATCGGACATGCCTATCTGTTCTGCGGGACGAGAGGTACCGGTAAGACAACGGTGGCGAAGATTCTGGCGAAGGCAGTGAACTGTCAGCATCCTGTCAATGGAAGTCCCTGCAACGAATGTGAGATGTGCAGAGCAATCCAGGCAGGAACTTCCATGAATGTGATCGAGATCGATGCCGCATCCAACAATGGCGTGGATAATATCCGTGAGATCCGTGAGGAAGTGACCTATCGTCCTACAGAGGGTAATTATAAGGTGTATATCATCGATGAGGTGCATATGCTTTCTACGGGAGCCTTTAATGCCCTGCTTAAGACACTGGAGGAACCACCTTCTTATGTAATTTTTATACTGGCTACGACGGAGGCACATAAGATTCCGATCACGATTCTTTCCAGATGCCAGAGGTATGATTTTCACAGGATTTCAATCGATACAATCGCAGACAGATTGACGGAACTTCTTCATGCAGAAGGAGTGGAAGCAGAAGAAAAGGCGGTTCGCTATGTGGCGAAGGCCGGTGATGGTTCCATGCGAGATGCCCTGAGTCTTCTGGACCAGTGTATTGCTTTCTATTTGGGCCAGACACTGACTTATGATAAAGTTCTGGAAGTTTTGGGAGCTGTAGACACCGAAGTGTTCAGTAAGCTTTTAAGGAAGGTTCTGACCGGTGATGTAACCGCGGCGATCCGTATTCTGGAGGAGCTTATCGTAGGAGGAAGGGAACTGAGCCAGTTTGTAGGAGATTTTACATGGTATATGCGAAATCTTCTTCTGGTCAAAACTTCCGACAATCCGGAGGAAGCAATTGATGTTTCGTCTGAGAATCTCAGACTTCTTAAAGAGGAGAGTGAGATGACGGACATTGATACACTTATGCGGTATATCCGTGTTTTTTCTGAACTCTCAAATCAGATTCGATTTGCCACACAGAAACGTGTTCTGGTAGAAATTGCTCTGATCAAACTCTGCCGGCCGGCGATGGAGACAAATCTTGATTCTGTTTTGGATCGTATTCGGGTACTGGAGCAGAGAATTGATGAGCGGCCGGTTCAGCAGGTGGTTGTCCGAAGCGGCGATGAGTCCGTGACAGAAATGCGGAAGGAACCGGTAGTACCACCTCAGAAAGCGGCACCGGAGGATCTGCAGAAGATCGTGGCAGGATGGAAGGTGATCGTTGGTCAGACAACGGCAGCATTCAAGCAGGCACTTCTGCAGTCTGTGCCAAAGTACAATGGGGAAACCGGTGAACCGGTGCTGTATGTGGAATTTCAGACTCCGTTAGGACGGCTGTATCCGGATGATTCTGATGCGAAGAAGGAATTACAGGAAATCATAGAGAAACAATTGGGTAAAAGCATTGAACTGCATATGCTTGTGGCAGAAGATCATCAGCAGACAAATCTGTCTCAGATTACAGTGGATCAGGCGATCCGCGAAAATATCCATATGGATGTTCAGATAGAAGAAGAACCGGGTTCACACCTGGAAGACTAAAATAAAATGATATGGAGGAATAAAAGTTATGGCAAAACGTGGAGGATTTCCGGGCATGGGTATGCCTGGCAACATGAACAATTTAATGAAACAGGCTCAGAAAATGCAGCGCCAGATGGAAGAGAATCAGAAGGCACTGGAAGAAAAAGAATTCACAGCAACTGCGGGCGGTGGAGCTGTAGAGGTGACAATTTCCGGTAAACGTGAGGTTACCAAAGTTAAGCTTGATGAAGAAGTTGTAGACCCGGACGATATCGAAATGCTGGAAGATTTAATCGTGGCTGCTACAAACGAGGCGCTTCGTAAAGTAGAGGAGGAATCCGCAGCAGTAATGTCAAAACTGACAGGAGGCCTTGGAGGCCTTGGCGGAGGCCTTCCGTTCTGATGGAATATTACAGCACACATATCAATAAGCTGATAGAACAGCTTTCCCATCTGCCGGGGATTGGACCGAAGTCTGCACAGCGGCTGGCTTTTCATATCATGAATATGCCGAAGGACCAGGTGGGACAGCTGGCGTCTTCCATCACGGAAGCCAGAGAGAAGGTCTGCTACTGCAAGAACTGCTGCACGCTGACAGATCAGGAGCTTTGCCCGATCTGCAGCAATCCGAAGAGGGATTCCGGCACGATTATGGTAGTGGAGAATACAAGGGATCTGGCTGCGTATGAGAAGACCGGCAAGTATGATGGAGTATATCATGTGCTTCACGGTGCAATCTCACCGATGCTTGGAATCGGGCCAGATGATATCCGTCTCAGGGAACTGATGCAGAGGTTGCAGAAGGACGATATAAAAGAAGTGATCATTGCGACAAACTCCAGTCTGGAGGGCGAAACGACAGCAATGTATATAAGCAAGCTGATCAAACCTACAGGAATCAAAGTTACCAGGATCGCCAGTGGCGTACCGGTGGGCGGAGATCTGGAATACATTGATGAAGTGACACTGCTCCGCGCACTGGAGGGCAGAGTGCAGCTTTGATAACAGAAAGAGGGGATGAACTTTGGCGAAAAAAAAGGTGACTTCCTCCCAGGTGGCAGAAAAAGCCGGGGTTTCTCAGGCTACGGTATCCATGATTCTTAATCGCAGAAATAATGTTTCTTTTTCAGAAGAAACCATTGAGAAGGTAGAGCGTGCTGCCAGAGAACTGGGATATGAACTGCCGCATCGAAAACATAAGAACAACAGCAAAAAAGAAAAACTGATCGTTGTTTTTTGTCCGACCCTTACCAGTCCATATTATGTTCTACTGCTTCAGGGAATCGAGTCCGTGGCAAACGAAAAGGGATATGGCGTCTTTATCTGCAATACGCAGCGAGATGCCAGACTGGAAGAGCGATATCTGAGGATGATCGGAAATATAGAACCGCAGGGGATCATTTATGCCTGCAATCCTCATCCGGATTTCCAGCAAAAAGTAGAAGAACTGGCAAGAAGAATTCCACTGGTCATCATCAGCAACAAAGAAAAGACAACAACCGTGGATGCGATCAATCAGGATAACACAATGGTGGGAAGACTGATGGCGAGACATCTTCTGGATCTGGGACACAGAGATGTGGCATTTATCACACCACCGCTGACCAGAAGGCAGTGGCAGCGATCCAGAAGAATCGATGGTTTTGTAAAAGAATACGAAAAAGAAGGACTTGGCGGTCATGTTTTGATCAAGGCAGCAGATGAGTCGATAGACCGGAGGATGCCGCGAATGGATTCGGAATATTCCATGGGATATCAGCTTACGATGGAGCTTCTCAGGGAACAGAAGCAGTTCACCGCGATTGCCGGACAGAATGATATGATGGCAATAGGCGCTATTGATGCATTGGAGAAGTCCAGAATACGTGTTCCAAAGGATGTCTCTGTAATCGGATGTGATGATATTTTTTATTCCGGTATCCGGAGACTTTCCCTGACGACGATCGATCATTTTGTCGCACTTAAGGGCAGAGATGCCTGTGATATCATCATAAGAAAGATCACTACAAATGATCAGTTTTACACGGGGCTTCAGCCGACAAGCCTTTATAATATTGAATACACACCGAAGCTGATCGCCCGCAAAACGACAACTTATGCAAAAACCTCCGGTATTTCAAAGCCAGTAAAATAAGAAAAAATAAATATACTGAATAAAATTATTATTAATAATTTTTGGCTTGCAGCTGTGGAAAGCGTGAAAAAACCGTAAACTGTGCATAGGTTTATACAAAAAGCACGGGATTTCCGCGGAAAAGTATTAATAAAAAGTAAAATTATTAATAGAAAAATTATTAATAATTTTGCCCCTCCTTGACCTGAAAAAACTATCTGTTATAATGAAATCATCAAAGCGATGTTAGCAAAAACGCAGAATTCAGGAGGGAATATAATCATGAGATTTTTTATTGACACAGCAAATGTAGAGGATATCCGTAAAGCAAATGATATGGGAATTATCTGTGGCGTTACCACAAATCCGTCCCTGATCGCCAAAGAGGGAAGAGATTTCAATGAAGTAATCAAAGAAATTACAGAAATCGTAGATGGACCGATCAGCGGTGAAGTAAAAGCTACCACAACAGATGCAGAGGGAATGATCGCAGAAGGACGTGAGATCGCCAAAATCCATCCAAACATGGTAGTTAAGATTCCTATGACAGTAGAAGGACTGAAAGCAGTTAAAGTTCTTTCCAAAGAAGGAATCAAAACAAACGTAACACTTATCTTTACTGCAAATCAGGCTTTACTTGCTGCAAGAGCAGGTGCTACATATGTATCCCCATTCCTTGGAAGACTTGATGATATTTCTACAGATGGACTTCCGCTGATTCGTCAGATCGTTGAAATGTTCGAGGTAGCCGGAATCACAACACAGATCATCTGTGCAAGTGTTCGTCACCCGATCCATGTAACAGAATGTGCTCTGGCAGGCGCTGATATCGCAACAGTACCATACAAGGTTCTTGAGCAGATGACCAAACATCCTCTGACAGATGCAGGAATCGAGAAATTCCAGAAAGACTACAAAGCAGTATTTGGTGAGTAACTGTTAATAGGTAATATCCCTAAAATACTGGCGATGATATATATTGCTTGACGAATGCTGAGATTGGTTGTAGCATGAGTCTGTCGTAAACTAATAAAAGGAGAATTAGATCATGGAGAAATTAGAACTTCAGAAAATTGCGAACGAAGTCCGCAAAGACATCGTGACCGCAGTTCATGCTGCAAAAGCCGGCCATCCGGGCGGATCTTTATCAGCAGCAGATTTATTCACATACCTGTATTTTCAGGAAATGAACATTGACCCGAAAGATCCTAAGAAAGCAGACAGAGACCGTTTTGTACTTTCCAAAGGACATACAGCACCAGGACTTTACTCTGCACTGGCTGAGAGAGGATATTTCCCGAAAGAAGATCTGAAGACACTTCGTCATCTTGGATCTTATCTGCAGGGACATCCGGATATGAAACATATCCCGGGTGTTGATATGACGAGTGGTTCTCTGGGACAGGGAATCTCCGCAGCAGTAGGTATGGCACTTTCTGCAAAACTCAGCGATGAAGCTTACAGAGTATATACTCTCCTGGGAGATGGTGAGATTCAGGAAGGTCAGGTATGGGAGGCGGCTATGTTTGCAGGCTTCCGTAAACTGGACAACCTGGTAGTGATCGTGGACAATAACGGACTTCAGATTGATGGTAAAATTGATGAAGTCTGCTCTCCGTATCCGATCGATAAGAAATTTGAGGCATTTAATTTCCATGTGATCAATGTTGAAGACGGAAATGATATGGATCAGCTCAAGGCTGCATTTGACGAGGCAAGAACAGTCAAGGGAATGCCTACAGCAATCATTATGAAGACAGTTAAGGGTAAAGGTGTATCCTTCATGGAAAACCAGGCCGGATGGCATGGCAAGGCTCCGAATGATGAGCAGTATGCGCAGGCAATGGAAGATCTGGAGAAAGTAGGTGAAGCATTATGTCAGAAGTAAAGAAAATTGCTACAAGAGCAAGCTATGGTGCGGCTCTGGTGGAACTTGGAAAAGAACATGAGAATCTTGTTGTTCTGGATGCTGACCTTGCTGCAGCTACTCAGACCGGAATGTTTAAAAAGGAATTTCCGGAACGCCATATCGACTGCGGTATCGCAGAATGTAATATGGTAGGAATCGCAGCCGGACTTGCAGCTACCGGTAAGGTTCCTTTTGCCAGCACATTTGCCATGTTTGCAGCAGGACGTGCTTATGAGCAGATTCGTAACTCTGTAGGATATCCGCATCTTAATGTTAAGATCGGTGCAACTCATGGCGGAATTTCTGTTGGTGAAGATGGTGCAACTCATCAGTGCTGCGAAGATTTTGCACTTATGAGAGTTGTTCCTGGAATGGTTGTTATGTCTCCGGCAGATGACATTGAAGCAAAGGCTATGGTCAAAGCTGCTTATGAGTATGAGGGACCGGTTTATATGAGATTTGGTCGTCTGGCAGTGCCGGTGATTAATGATAATCCTGATTATAAATTTGAAATGGGTAAAGGTATCGTTCTTCGAGAGGGTAAGGATGTTACTATCGTTGCAAATGGTCTTTGCGTGGCAGCTTCTCTTGAAGCAGCAGAGAAGCTTGCAGCAGATGGAATTGAGGCAAAGGTTATCAACATCCATACCATCAAACCACTTGATGAGGAACTGATCGTTGCAGCAGCAAAAGAAACCGGAAAAGTTGTCACAGTAGAGGAGCATTCTATTATTGGCGGACTTGGCGGTGCTGTATGCGAATGTCTTGCAGAGAAAGCTCCTGTACCGGTAAAACGTATTGGTGTAAATGACAGATTCGGTGAATCCGGACCGGCTGTGGCTCTTCTTGAGAAATACGGTCTGGATGGAGAGGGCATCTACAAACAGGTTAAAGAATTTGTTTAAAATCTGTTTTGGATAAAGGAATCGACTCCAGAATTCCCTGTACGATTTTATCTGCAAGGAAGATTACAGTGGACAGACGGGTTGTCTGCAGCGTAAGCTGCTCAAGCACGCCTGAGACATTGACGATTCCGGTAATATGAATATGGCCTACAGACGGAAGCTGTTTATGAATTGCAGCACCTGGGTGAAGTGCACCATTTGCAATGGTCACATAGCCCAGGTGCTTTTTTTCGCCAAGAGAAGCATCTATGGCGATAATCAGAGCATTTGGATGGTGCGTCTGGATGTGCTGGTATATATCTGTAAGATTTAAGGCATGAACAGGCTGGAACAGTGTCCCATAGACAGAAAAAACTGTTCCGGAATAACTACTGAGTTTTTGCCCGACAAAGGGACCGAGACAGTCTCCTGTGACACGGTCGGTTCCTATACAGAGAAAGACAAGTTCTGACCAGCTATTCCGATAATGGAGAATGCACTGCCTGAGAGAGCCGGAGATTTTACAGACAGAGTCGGTCTGCCTGGCATTAATATAAAAAGTCATAAGGATTCCTCTTGTCTGGTTTGCGGTAACGTTCTGTTTCATTGTATCCGTGTCTGCGAAGAATTATGCAGGTGCAGAATATGTCGTTAAATTTTGGGGAAAAGGTTTTATATTACGATAAAATCTGCGGTGTGGATATGCTATTCTGATGCCTGAAGGGGTGATTGGATATGATAGAGGTCATCTATAAAGATGAAAAGCAGGAGATGAAAGATGGAACCACAGAATGGGAACTGCCTAAGAATATACGTCAGATAGGACTTGTCAGCGGGGATTACAGAATCTATATTGAGGACTATGTATATACCTTCCTGCACAGGGCTGCACAGACGAAGGGTCGTGACGAAGAAAATGGGAGCTGTCTGGCGATTCTGCTCGGTGAAGCCCGGTGGCGGTCTGGAAATGGCGTGGTATTTATCAGAGGAGCTCTTTTGACGGAAGGGGAAGAGATCAGTGAAGAGCATATTGAGATCACGCAGAATATGTGGCAGACAATTCATGAAGAACAGGAAAAATATTTTGAAGGACAGGAGATTGTGGGCTGGTTTCTGGCATGTCAGTCGCTTTCTATGGAGGCCTCGGAACTGATCCAGAAAGTACACAGGAAACAGTTTGGAGCAGAAAAGATAGTGATGCTTCTGGATACGGCAGAACAGGAGGAAGCTTTCTTTCGTTATGAAAATAATTTCCTCGTAAGACAGAGCGGATACTACATTTATTACGAAAAAAATATCCAGATGCAGAACTATATGCTGGAAAAAAATCCACAATTACAGAAAGAAGAGCAGGAAACGGTTCAGGATGATGCTGTCAAGGCATTTCGTTCACTTATTCAGAAAAAGAAGAAAGAAGATACGGAAGAAACAGAAGAGAAAACTTCTGTTTTTTCTTATGCCGCGGTTGCATGTCTGGCATTGACGCTTGTGGTAGCAGGGGCACGTTTTTACCGGAATCATCAGGCGGGACAGAAGCCGGAGGAAGAGATACAGACGGCTTCAGCGAATCTCAGACAGGAAATAAAGGTTACGCCAGCTTTGACAGCAGTGCCAAAAAGCACTGTATCTGCAGACAAAATGACACCGACTGAAACTCCAAAACCAACACCTACGGCAGATCCGACAACTGTTCCGACAGTCGGTATTTCAGAGAAAGAAGAACAGATATATAAGGAGGAAGCCGATGCCAGAAAAGCGAGAAGAAGAATTGAAAATAGCAGGAAGAATACGGAAACAGAGACAGCAGCGGCACAGACACAGAAGTCCTATACGATTCGTCCGGGGGATACCTTGTACCAGATAAGCATTGAAAAATATGGGACT
The DNA here is from genome assembly GCF_009883055.1 of Blautia sp. BIOML-A1. Taxonomy (GTDB): domain Bacteria; phylum Bacillota; class Clostridia; order Lachnospirales; family Lachnospiraceae; genus Blautia_A. The sequence continues at coordinate 105,630 of NZ_WWVR01000006.1, forward strand.
ATGGATAAAGTAACGGAGATTTGCCGGGCAAATGGGATTTCCGAGGATGAGATCATTTATCCGGGACAAATAATTGTATTGCCTTAAAAAGTTTGCTATAATCTGCATGTAACAAAAAAATAGATGATTACATAAGGTAAGGGTTAAAATGGCGAATATCCTAAAGAATCTAAGAAGAAAACGAAAAAGGAAAAAATCAATCATACCGCAAAAAACAGTGATCATGGTCGGCGCGGTCGCGGCTGTTGCGATATTGATTTATTTTTATGTAGAGAAACGAAGTTATCATGACTATGAGATCCTTCAGACGAGTGAACAGGAAGATGTGGTTTCTACCGGTTATGATGAGATGGCGAACGGGATTTTGCGATATAGTCCGGACGGTGCCTCTCTTGTAAACAGCGGTATGGAAGCGTACTGGAGCGTTCTGTATGAAATGAAAAATCCTGTTGCAGACATTAAGGGAGACAGAGCTGTTGTGGCAGATCAGGATGGGACCTTGATCGAGATTTTTGATAAGGATGGAGAGACGGGCAGTATAACAACATCCTATAATATAATCAAGGCGAGGGTTTCGTCGCAGGGAATGGTGGCTGCGATCCTGGATGGCGGTGATGCAACATGGATTAATTTTTATGGTCCGGATGGTTCTCTGATCGCAGAAAATCAGACGCATGTAGCGGATCCAGGATATCCTATGGATGTTGCAATATCTGATAACAGTGATATTATGATGGTGACGTACCAGTTTGTCGAGGGCAGCCAGACAACCAGCTATGTGGCTTTTTATAATTTCGGTGATATAGGTCAGAGTGAGGACGACCGTATTGTAAGTGGTTATACTTATGAGGGTGCTGTGATCCCTCAGATTGAATATCTTGACAGCACCAGGTCGGCAGCTCTTAAGGATAATGGATTTACCATCTATTCGGGGACACAGATTCCGAAGGAAGGTACAACCGTAGAAGTCAAGAAAGAGATCGTAAGTACATTTTTTGATGAAAATACGATCGGACTTGTGTTTAAGAGCGGAAAGAAAGATAAACAATATACCATGCAGGTGTATGGTATTGATGGAACTCTTCGGTTTGAGAAGGAATTTAATGTTCCTTATACAACGATCAAGATGAGTGATGGCTGTATCCTTATGTACAACAGCTCTCAGATCTGTGTGATGAACAGTCGCGGATCAGAGCGCTATAATGGAACGATTGACGGTACTATTAATAACTTCTTTAAGATTGGCTGGAACAAATACATGCTTGTGCTGGACAACGGCGTCAATGTGATAAAATTTAAGTAAGGGGCAGCAGATGAAACTGACTTGGTTTGGAATAGTAATTTTACTTATATTGATTTTGTTTATATGGATGGGATACAGACGAGGATTTATCAGAGAAATTGTTTCGTTTTTCTTTGTATTTCTGTCATTGTCGCTTGCGTGGGCAATCAATCCATATATAAATGATTTCCTTATAAGCGAAACTCCTGTTTACAGTACGATTCAGGAAACGTGTACGGATTTTGTGCAGAAGCAGAGCAGTGATCTGGAAAATGAAATGGAAAGTTCCTCGCAGTTTATTGATGGACTTAATCTTCCGGAGATTCTGAGAAAGAATATCGAAAAAAATAACAATACAGAGAATTATGCCGAGCTCTCGGTGAATACTCTGACGGAATATGTCTCAGGGTATCTTGCAAGAACGATTGTAAACGGGCTTTCCTATGTGCTGGCATATATATTGGCAACCATTGGAATCAGGATAGTGGTCTATATACTGAATCTGATCGCAGGACTCCCGATTCTGAAAACGGCAAATAAACTGACCGGAGGGCTGGTTGGGTTTGTGAAGGGTCTGGTATTTATATGGATATTGTTCCTGATCCTGACGGTATTGTGCAGTACAGAGATTGGTAAGACATCACTGGAACTGATTGAGAAGGACAGCTTATTGAGTGTGATATATCAATATGATCCCTTAATCCAAATTTTTACAAAAATCTTCTAAAAAACTCTTGACGAATAAAAATAACGATGATATACTTAAATCCGCTTCGAGATGAGGCGGATTTTTTCTGGAATTCATTGAATTGAATGTAAAATAAAATCAGAAAAAAATAAAAAAGTTCTTGACATTCAAATGAGAATGCGATAGAATAAACGAGTTGCTGATGAGCAACGAATCACACAAAAGTTCATTAAAAAGTTTTGAAAAAACTTAAAAAAGTTCTTGACAAGACAAAATGAACGTGATAAAATGAATGAGTTGTCGAGAGATGGCGAAACAAAGAACCTTGATAACTAAACAGTGAAACACATACGATTCTCGAAAATTCTTAACGAA
>NZ_WWVR01000062.1 GCF_009883055.1 Blautia sp. BIOML-A1
ATGTAACTTATTAACTGTTCAGCAAAGTCAGTAAAATCAAGGATTTTTGTTGAACATGCACTAAAAAGAATAGAGAGGTACACAATATGTACAAATTCAGCAACCCAAAATTAGCTCTGAGAATTATCGATGAAATTATTATTCCCGAACGTTTTCCAAACTATATAAATCTTGACTCTGATGAGTATGATGAGAACGAAGTGGATAAAGTTTTGGATGAGGTCCTAGACAGTCCTCTCGTTAAAGTTGATGAAACAAACTCTGAGGAAACTATAGCATTCGTATCCCAAGGAGTAGTTAAACTGGAAGCAAAGAATGATAAGGTTATATTATCCGCAAAAGTTATCGACTGGGATACTTACAATGAATTAAAAGAGAGTGTCAAGTAAAAAAATAAGGTGTCTCGTCTGAGGCACCTTTTAAGGGGTTGAGGACACTCTGTGAGAAAGTATCCTTGCTATATTATAATCTTTTCTGCATTAAATAGCAATCAGATCTTTCCAGGTTGCAGCATCGCAGATACCGTTCTGAGTCATCTTTCTGGACTTTTTGTATGCGTTCAGAGCATAAATGGTATTGGTACCGGCTTTTCTGTCCAGATCCAGTGTTTTTCCATCTTTGCCTTTAAAACCTCTGGCAATCAGGAGCTCCATTATTTGGATAATACCCACATGCGCATAGATTCGTTGCGACTACGAAAATGATACAATTAAACGATGCACCCCCTGTGAACACCCCTACACAAAAAAAGAACGCCAGAATCTTATCCAACGTTCTCTTCATTTTCACTTTCTCAAGTCACATGATGCTATCACATACATGTATAAATAAATTGTACCTCTGCATTTAACCGAAACAATCTCTGATCTTATTTGAAATATCAGAATCAACAAAGCCTTTCTGTGCCATATCATCAAGTATCCCACACGCTTTGTCATGTGACAAACCCTTCTTATAAGGTCTGTCTTCAGTAAGTGCCTGATAAATATCAATGCAAGCCATAATACGCTCTGGTTTATTTAATTCATCAGCAGTTTTTCCAAAAGGATATCCTTTTCCATTTAACTTTTCATGATGAAGAGCCGCCCAGTCTCGTATTTCCTCGAAATCATCTATCCCTGACAAAATATAATAGGTATATACTGCATGATGTTTCATCGTTTTAAATTCTTCATCGGTTAATTTTTCTGGTTTTTCCAGAATCTCATTCCCGATTGCGACCTTTCCTATGTCATGTAAAGCTCCGGCAATATACATTTTCTGACAGATATCCTCATCAAATCCCATGAACCTTGATATTTTTTCCGCAACACCCATTGAGTGGTTACTTATAAAGGGTGATTTATAGTCCACAATATGGGCAAAAAGATCTGCAATAACTTTAATCTGTGCAAAATTAAGTTCCAGCTTTATTCTGGGTACTTTCTTCCACAACATCGTATCCAGGGTTTCATTATCAATCATATGAATTTTTTCATCTGAAAAAGCATTAAAAAAAACTTCCACGCAGAAGGAATCAAACAATTTATCTTTTGACTTTATTACAAATTCTTCTGTTCTTTTCCACTCATCCGAATCTGATTTCATAGATCGGCAAAATATATCTATCGTATCACACATATGGATAATCCTTGCAAAAAACGGTACTTCATTCCATTGTTTTCCAAAAGGTTCACTTCCATCAGCGTTTTCATGGGGGGTACAGTATGACATTAGATACATCATTATGAAACGGTATATTTTTCAGAATTTTTTCTCCTATGGTACAATGCCTTCCCAGCTTCGTCACCCCGTTACGTAAAGCGTCATTTTGAAGCTCTTCCTGAATATATTGTGCCACTGCATTGTCGTGCAGCAATGCACACTCTGCCAGATCCTGCAGGCTTTGACCCTGTATACCCATTTTTTTCAGCAGTACAAACCGCCATATATGCCACACGTTTAGAATGATTGTTTGTTACTTTAATCAGCTCTGCCTCTACACAGTCCAATGCATATGAGCAGGCTGCTAATAACCCCAGCACATCAAATTTCATTTTTGATCTTGTCTCCTCCTTTGTTCTGTTTTCTGAGAAATCTGGAATATGCTTACCATGACAGATTTCTCAGCCTCGGATCAATAAAAGCATATGTTTTGTCTTTTCTTTAATTTTTCCATGACCGTTGGATATTTTTTATAATCTGTGTGAGGTAAGGCCTGGGCAGCTACCATCTGTTCCAGAAAATCATCCACTTCCGCAAATTGTATATAAGTCATTTCTTCCAGTATCTGATCAATATCTGCAAGAAGTTCTTTGTTCAGCAAAAGCTTTTGTGCTCCTTCCAGCGAAGAATTTCCAGCATTGATCATCTTCTCCCGTTCCATGTCAGGATACATCCCAATGGTAATGGCTGATTCCACAGATACATATTTTCCAAAAGAGCCGGCTACATAAAATCGATCTGCCTGATTCAGTTCAAGTCCAGATTCCCGGAGCATGATCTCAACCATTATATGTGCTGCGGCTTTGGTAAGAATAAATTCGTCGATATCTTTCTGATAAAAATACAGACCCGGAGCATATTCTATGCAAAGCTGACCTTCTCGTTTCTGAATAAGATTCGTTTTTTCAGGAGAAAACTTACCACGAATATCTATCCAGCCTTCTAAAAAAAGTTCCGCAATCAGATCGACAATACCGGAACCGCAGATACCCTTAGGGCTAATTTTTCCTGAAGAGTTACCAATTACATGAACATGGATTTTTCCACCTCTTATCCTCACGCTGTCCACTGCTCCGGCATCTGCCCTCATCCCGGTGTGTACTACACCGCCTTCCAATGCAGGCCCCGCCGCACCGGCGCCGCAAAGAAGAAAATCTTTATTTCCTATCACAAGTTCACCGTTGGTTCCAATGTCAAAGAAAACACTGATTCCATCCTTTTTATATAATTCCGTTTCAATCATTCCACTGATGATGTCACCACCCAGATAATTAGACTTCGCCGGATAACAATATACATAACCATTCAGCGGAATGTCCAGATCTTTTGCCGGCTGGAATCCCGGACGGTCTGCATGAACAACATGTGGCGTATAAAAGACACAGAAAGCATCTATTCCCAAAAGAAAGTGGATCATGGTGGTATTGCCTGCTACTACCATAGACAGACATTTTCGTGACACCGGATGCTTTACATCCAGCTTATCCATGCACTCTATAATAGACTCAACTGTAGCAAGCCGTATCTCTTCCAGTTTTTTCCTGTCATCTTTGCAGAAAAAAATACGTGATAAAATATCGGTTCCCCACTGAATCTGTTTATTAAAGCAGCTCTCTTCTCCCAATATCTCACCACTATTACAATCTAAAAGTCTCACCACTACCGTTGTACTTCCAAGATCCACAGCCAGCCCATAATGCTGTCTGGCTGTATCTCCGCTTTCTATATCAACCAGCTCCCATTTTTCTCCATTCCAGGAAAGCGAAACGGTTATTTTCCAACCTGCACGATCAAGTAATGGATATAGTTGTCTCAACATGCGAACCGGAATATGAACCTCCTCTTTCACGCCCTCCGCGGATAAAGCTTCCAGAATGCGCTGCTGGTCTGAACGCTGATCCTCTTCGGTTGGAACAGAAAGATCAAGATATAATTTTCGGCTAAGACCTCTCATAGTATTCATCTCCCTACAATTTGTGCATTTTTTATTCTGTAAAAAAAGAAGGTCATTTGCTGTAACATGCCTTTTCATTTCATATACAGCATTTTTCACAAGATCTTTCTGAATTGTATTTCTTCTGTTAGTCATTTGCCCTCCTTATTAGGATTTATTCTTAATTAGAAGTATATATCAGAAGTTTTAAAATATCAATATAAAATTAGTAATAATTACTATTATTGAAATAATAGCACTTTGTAAATGTCCCTTTTTCGCACAATCTTATTCCATAATTTTTCGTTCAAAAACATATTCTATTTCAGATGATAAATCTCTTCTAAAATTGTATCCAAGTCTGTCAAACGTTTGTACGTCTGCAGGATTTTCAATTTCTTTTTCTGCCATATATCTGACCATCTCACCACGAGCCATCTTAGCATATGTACCTTTTGTTACCAGTTTATCCCCTGATTGTTCACAAAACGTAACCGTAATATATTTGTCTTTATCTGATAAATATTTTTCTATACATTTCGAGTATTCTTTTGATGCAAGATTAATGATAATCCTGCTGTCATCAAGCACTGAACGATATAATCTTTCACCCCAATAGTCATATAGATTTTTGGTATCTTCTATTTCAGCTTTCGCCTTCATCTCCAGGCGATGCCTTCTTTCATCAGCATAATCATTGTATCAGGATAAAGTTCACAAAGTATCCGCAATACATTCCCATAAGTTCATGTCATTATTGAAATTGTACATATTTCAGTATGAAAAGTTCACCATTCAAATTCTGATTATTATTTCTCCACATACTCTTCTGCCATATGTACTGCCATAGCACCATCTGCCACTGCTGTTACTATCTGACGAAGTAACTTTGTTCTGACATCTCCTACAGCATAAACACCCGGAATACTCGTTTCAGTGTTTTCACCTGCCACAATATATCCTTTATTATCCAGTTCTATCTGATTATCTAAAAAATCTGTTGTCGGTTTTCTTCCTATACTCACAAACAGGCCGTCACATTCTATAATGTTTTCTTCTCCTGTAACTGTATCTTTCAACCGCACACCAGTCAATCGTTCTCCATAAATCAGTTCATTTACTGTATTGTTCCATCGAAACTCTATATTTTCAGTTTTCATCAGCTGGTCATGGTAGATTTTCGTTGCACGTAATGTATCTCTTCGATGAACAATGATGACTTTCTTAGCAATTCGACTTAAAAGAACAGCATCTGATACAGCAGAATTTCCACCACCAACAACCACCACGATCTTATCTTTATAAAACATACCATCACAGGAGGCACAATAAGCAACCCCATGACCTATCAATTCTTTTTCTTTAGCGAGACCAAGTTCTCTTGGATTTGCTCCAGTAGCAATCACTACTGTTTTCCCAATATAAATTCCCGAACTAGTTTCTACTCTCTTAAGCTTTCCTGTTAAATCCATATTAAAAACTTCAGCATATTCACTTTTAGCGCCAAATTTTTCCGCCTGTTTTTGCATTTTCTCTGCCAATGAAAATCCGTCAATTCCATTTTCAAAACCAGGATAGTTATCAATCTGCCAGGTCAATGACATCTGACCACCTGCAGATAATTTTTCTAAAACAATGGTATCAAATCCTGCTCTGGCTGCGTATAATGCTGAAGTATACCCTCCAGGTCCTCCCCCCACGATAATCATATCGTAAACATGATTTTCATTCATACAGCAGTCCTCCTTTTATTTTTCCAATGCTTCATTAATAAAATTCTCTATCATTATTTTTGATTCAGGTGCAACAATAGAATCTATTGCCTTTCCATTTCGATATAAAACCAGCGTAGGAATCACCTCAATCTTTTCAGCTTCTGCAATCTGTGGTTCTTCATCAATGTTCACTTTTCCAGCAATAAGAATATCGCTGTATTCTTCACTTATTTTTTCATAAGCCGCTCCAATTCTACGGCAATAACCACACCAAGGTGCCCAGAAATCAACCAAAACCGGTTTTTCCTTATGAATTAATTGTCCAAACTTTTCTTTATTTATATTTATAGATGTCATATTTTTCAACTTCTTCTCCTATTTGAACTTAATATACCCCAAATAAGTGCTTGCTTCCGTGATGATATCACAGAAAAGATAATTTACTTTATTACACTTCTTTTTATTTCTATTTATGGCATATGCCAGTTATATAATTGACGCATCTAAAAAAAGCAAGTATACTATGTTCGTAAAGGAGATAACGGTTATGAACTTCGAAAATTGTTTTCCACTATGGAATGACTTAAATACAGCACAGAAAAAACTAATTTCAGACAATTTAATCACACGGGATGTAAAAAAAGGAACGATCATTCACAATGGAAACCTGGACTGTACTGGATTATTACTGGTTAAATCCGGGCAGCTTCGAACTTACATACTTTCAGATGAAGGACGGGAGATTACACTTTACCGTCTGTTCGATATGGATATGTGTCTTTTATCCGCCTCATGTATCATGCGGTCTATTCAATTTGAAGTAACCATTGAAGCAGAAAAAGATACGGATCTTTGGATCATCCCTGCTGAAATCTATAAGGGCATCATGAAAGAATCTGCTCCTGTCGCAAACTATACCAATGAGTTAATGGCTACCCGTTTTTCTGATGTCATGTGGCTGATTGAACAAATCATGTGGAA
>NZ_WWVR01000063.1 GCF_009883055.1 Blautia sp. BIOML-A1
GAAAAATTATCCCTTCATATAACGAAACGCTCAGAGCATGTTTTACAGTGGTCAAAAGCAAATTTTTTTACTTTTTTCTTACGAGTTTTCTTGCGAGTTTTTTTAATGCCACTCGTAAGAAACTCGTAACATTAGATTTTTCAGTAAAGAAAAAGAGCATATGGAATTGAATCCATACACTCTATGATTACTGGAACTTTATTTCATTTTTAATTCAACAAACTTTTGTTTATCTCGTTCTTAAGTTCATCTTTATTCTCGTATGTTCTCACTATCGGAATCGTACTCTGTCTGTTCTACATAATCTGTGGAACAGTCTCGTTTGTACGGATAAAAAAATAAACTGAGCCACGGCTGTTCCAACACGAAATCAGCCGTGGCCTTATTTATATCATTTCACTCTTTTTTGAAATAGAACAACACCACAGCAACAACTCAAATCGACTTAAAATTCCAGACTATTCGCATTCAGCAAGAAATACTTCATTCCCATGATGACAAAACCTTCATCATTTCTCCAAGGCTTTTTGCTGCCATTTACAATGACGATCTTCTTGAAAGAGTCCGGGATATTACGCAGAGAATTGAACTCCTGCGTCTGTTTTTCTTCCGAAGTCATGTCATATGCAACCTGGATATAGTATCTCTGGTTTCCTTGATTCACCACAAAGTCAACCTCCAACTGCTTGCGAACACGTTTGCCCTCTTTATCCTTATCGAAGATATCCACGACACCCACATCAACATTGTAGCCACGGATCAGCAGCTCGTTATAAACAATGTTCTCCATGATATGAGTAGGCTCCTGCTGTCTGAAATTCAGACGTGCATTTCTCAGTCCCAGATCAGTAAAGTAGTATTTCAGATTTGCACCGATATATTTTCTGCCCTTAATATCGTATCGGCTTGCCTTGGAAATCAAAAAGGCATCTGTCAAATGGTCGATATGCTTGGAGATGGTTTTATTAGCATAAGTCATCTGACGCTCACTGGCAAAGGTATTGGCAATCTTTGAAGGATTGGTCGGTGCGCCGATTGCAGATGCAAGCACATCAACCAGAATCCCAATCTCATCCACGTTCTGAATCTTATTTCTTTCAATAACATCCTTCAGATAGACATTTGCAAAGATGTTCTTCAGATAGTCCGCTTTCTGTCGTTCGCTCTGGAAACTTACGATCTGCGGCAATCCTCCGTAGATCATGTAGTCATCCCAGGCATCATCATAATCACCGTCATAGACAGAATAAAACTCTGCAAAGGAAAGAGGATAGATTCTAATCTCATCACCTCTGCCACGGAACTCGGTCACAATGTCGCTGGACAGGAGCTTGGAATTACTTCCGGTGACATACACATCAATATTGCTCATGCGTAGCAGGCTGTTCAGCACTTCCTCAAATCGTGGCATGAACTGCACTTCATCAAGAAGCAGATAGTATTTGCCATCGTCTTTCATGGCATCTTTGATGTACTTGAAACACACCTTAGGATCTCTTAGTTCCTCATTTTCAATACCGTCCAATGCAATCTCAATAATATGATCAACATCAACGCCGTTCTCCAGTAAGTATCTCTTAAAGATGGTAAACAGCAAAAAGGATTTGCCACATCTACGAATGCCGGTAATCACCTTTATCATTCCATTATCTTTTCGCTCGATCAGCTGCTGTAGGTAGGCGTCTCTTTTAATCTCCATCATTGCACTCCCCATTTCCGTGCATCTGCACACTTTTTAGTAATGAGATTCTATCACAGAACGACCTGAATTTCAATATGTATTCCCATTTTATGTGCATTTACACACTTTTATGTAATGTTGATAAATATATTTTCAGATTTTTTTGATTGCAGTGTCTATAATCGACTACTCCAATCGTTATTATAGGTAGACAACAAAAAGAAGATGGTTCCGATGTTTCATTAAATATGTTCGTTAAGCCTGATAATCCTCAGAGCGATTATCGCTATCAAATCTTTTCTCATCCACAGATATGATATGATTAGATTTATTATCATTCATTTCAGTATCACTAAGATTAGTATTATTAGGGTTTGAAATGTAAACTTCTTGAAGTTTGATTTTGGGACTTCATGAAGTTTGAATTGTAAACTTCTGTAGGTTCCTCATTTTCCACAGAAGTTTGTTTTTTAAACTTCTTTAATTCCTCTTCAAATTTTTTCTCATCTGTTTTCTCAGACATAAAGGTTTTCACGTAGATGACGTTCACCTTTCCAAATCCCTGTCTTCGTTTCTCAATCAGACCAATTCCTGTTTCGTCATCCAGTTCTCTCATGGATTTGATGGCTTTATTTCTGCCACAGTTCAGTAATTCCATGATATCTTCGATGGAAAAGTAGATATATGCTCTGTTTTTCTCGTCAAACCACTGATTCTTGATGGAAAGAGACATTCGATCTAACATCAGTCCATATAAAATTTTAGCATCGCTTGATAAATCTTTAAAGTAACTGTCTGTAAATAATGCTTGCTGTTAAACTTCCCTGTGGATCCGCGTCGATCAGCAACACTTGGTTTCACGTTATACCACCAGCTTACCAGCTATAACATGAAGTGCATTATTCTTGCTCCAACAACTATGTCAAAACCGACGGGCAGGAAAAAGGTAAAAACAGACAAACGAGATGCTGCCCTGATTGCACGATGTCTTGCACATCATGATTACAGCCCGGTACATATCCCAAGAGTTCAAAGGATTGGATAGCTACTTCAAAGTATAATATTGGACTTCACATACAGAAAGAGAACATACAGAGTGTTGTGTGTTCTTTTTTTCGTTGGATAAAAAGAGAAATGCTTGAATGGGATATCTTTATGTATCTTTAAACGCCCAAATTAGAAATATTACTCTTCTTCACTCTTCTTCAACTTCGAATAATAACTATCCGCAGTATAAAGCGCCGCCACCGGATTATGCCCCAATACACGGTCTTTCGTCACTGCTGTCGTAGTCAGTGCCTCGGAATATTTGTAAAACAGACTGTCATGCCCCACACAAAGTCCGACCACAACATTCAGGTCCGTCTTCGCCTTGTTCAGAAGCTTTGCCTGCAGGATCGGATTACACATATTCACACCGACACCTTCGCAGCATTCCGGGATGCCGACCGATGTCTTCTTCTGTGTTCCGGCTTTACAGCCGACACCATACACCTCAAAGCCATGTCTGCGCAGGATATCTGCCAGGATACGGCTTTCTTTCAACAATCCGACACAGGTTGCGATCCCGATCTTTTTCGCATTAATCTTCTTTGCAAAATCCATGATTTCTTCGACACGGGTATGTTTGCAGTAATTCTCATACTCTACTTCAGCTGCAGCGATTGTTACTTTGCGGTTCTCGTCTTCATTGTAGCATTCCATAGCTTCATTTAGAACTTCTTCATCCATGTGTGTTGTCAGACAGAAATCCGGATAGGTTTTATCCATTTTGTTGCAGTTTTTTACTGCGCAGTCGATACAGGACATGTCTTCTTTTTTCATTTTTTCATTCTCCTTTTGTATACCTTGGTATCTACAGAGGCCTGCCACTGGCAGATTCTCTAGATTAAGCTTTACTTTGTAAAATATCCGCTATTTACTTCATAATAACAAATACTTATACTACAGACAATGGTTTTCCGTTTTTATTTTCTTATTTTTTGTAGTTCTTTTCTATGAGAAACGTTCCCCGATTCAGGATTGATTTGTCATGAATTGTCGATTCTGATTTTTGAAAAATTATTGAAAATTATCTTTTTAAACTTGAAGATATATAACAGTCTCTCTGATAGACCATCATCTTTGGATTTATACTATCATGTATAGGTTATTTCGTCAATCAAAACATTTATCCACTTCCCTCATTTCAATACCAGCTCTTTCAATACCTCAGCCGAATACCAGCTACATGGAAGCCAATAAACCATGCAACAGCGGTTCTTTTATTCGCCAGTATATGCAATTTCTATCTCATAGCCGCCGTTCTCATAGTAGGCGTGGGAAAAATAGTATCTTATTGTTATTTCTGAAATATAAAATTTGAATCATAAAACTTCTTTCCCTCTCAAATCCATTTTTACCAAACCAACTACTAACAATCCAATAAAAATTGCCGTGTCCACAAATAACAGTACAACAACACTTTTTACCACTCCGAAAGTAAAAAGTATGGAGAAGATTTCCACTGACAACACAATAAAACACATATAATTTGTCAAATACTCTGTTATAATTTCTCCATAATAATTGTTCATCTGCAATTTCGCATGGGAATTTGCTCATAAATATTGTGGTAAAGTCTGGTATGTCTGTGGAATGGTTATGTTGCCGATAACAGTAATATTCATGCTTTTAGTGATTGGAAAAAATGAAGATTGTGTTGGGAGTATAGGAGGAATTATCTGTGGTGTTCAACTTATTCCTTTAATTGGGTCTATTCTCCCAACAGAAATAGCATTAAAAAAGAATTTTGATAAGAATGGAACAAGACGATAAATTCAAGTTTGCATATTTCTAAAAAAGATGTATGATATAAAAAAAGCTCAGGAGGTTCAAATGAAATCACATAAATACTGGTCTATCGGTGCGCTGGTTTCCATGATCGGAACTTGCTACACCGGCTATAAGAATATGAAATCAGCACATAAATATTGTGCATTCAGTTCACTGATCTGCATGGCTATGGCCATTTACTCTGGTCATAAAATGATTTCTGGCAAATCCAGAAAAAAGAAAGAAACTGCAGCTGAAGAATCTTCGGAATAATAAGAGGAATAGGGGAGTATTCCATTATATATAAGCCTGATGGAAAGGGGAGATTCCATCAGGCTCTTTCAAATCTACTCTTCCGTTTCTGGAAAAGATGGCTTATATCGTTTGTTTGCAGACTGTGGCACTACGATTTCAAAAAAATAATATCCCATATACCGGATAGCTGCTTTTTTCTTCCGATAAAAACTTGCCCGGCTCATCCCCAGTTCAAGCATAATTTCCATATCTGTCATTTTTCTATGCCTGCAGAAGCAGCCATAAAGCACATCATAATATTCTGTTCCAAAATTCGGCGTAAAATATTTTACCAGTGTCATTGCCCGGTTGACCATATCACAAAGTCCATAGATTAGAATGATATTGTTTACTTCTTTTTTCAGTTTTCCTAAATTCATGCGGTAATCATAGGCATCCATATACTGAAGGGCATAGGCCATATTCTCATTGATCTTTTCCTGACACTCTTGCTCTAATTCATCCAAAACCATCTGATTTTCCAAAATCAAATCCTGATAATTGTTCATCAGTGTTTTAATCTTTTCATAGTACAGATCCATTCTCTCTTCTGTATGTTGTGCTGCATTTAATGTAATTTCCGTGACATGCTCCTACCACTTAAATCATAGATTTTGAAGTGGGGGCTTCTTGCTCAATGGCTCTACTGAGCCAAGTATCTACAAGCTATCCTCGCGTGCCCCACGATTCTTATAAGTCCGGATACGGACTTTTTATTGTGCTGTCATGCACATTCTGTAAAGATTCTTTTTCCCTCATTCATGATGTTTACTGCTGCATTTATATCACGGTCCATTCTGTTTCCGCATTCACAGTAATAGAGCCTTTCAGCTAAAGACAATCCTGCTTTTTTCTTTCCGCATACACTGCAAATCTTACTGGATGCAAAATAACGATCTACTTTTATCAGATATTTTCCTCGTTCCTCCAGTTTATATTCCAGCATAGACAGGAACAGGCCATATCCATTATCATGTACGCCTTTTCCAAAATGAAGTCCTCCTGCCATCCCTTTCAGATTCAGATCTTCCACGCATACTGCATCGTAGTTCTCTGCAAGACCTGCACTGAGTTTATGCTGAAAATCTTTTCTCTGATTTCGGATCTTTTCATGACACAGTGCAACCCGTTTCTTCTGTTTTTCATAATTCCGACT
>NZ_WWVR01000064.1 GCF_009883055.1 Blautia sp. BIOML-A1
GTAACTATTCAGAAGGTAGTATCCCGCGAGGCGTTTTGGCATGTTTTTTGCCAAAATCCCGAGACATACAAGGCAAAATGCCATCACCGAAGGTGATTTGGAATGCATTTTGACTCGTAACTGTGAGGGTACTGAACAGTTACGATACACAGGCATTAGAGAGGACAGAAGATTATTATGAATATTAAACAGGCAAAACAGGAAGTTATGGATACGGTCAAAGCGTATCTTATGAAAGATGAGTATGGAGAGTATGTGATACCGGGTGTTCATCAGAGACCGGTACTTCTTCTTGGTGCACCGGGAATCGGAAAGACTCAGATCATGGAGCAGGCGGCAAGAGAATGTGGGGTAGCCCTGGTTGCATATACGATCACACATCATACCAGACAGAGTGCGATCGGACTTCCGTTTATTTCAAAGAAGGAATATGGCGGCAGAGAATATTCCACGACAGAATATACGATGAGTGAGATCGTTGCGAGTATCTATAACCGTATGACGGAGACTGGACTTGACGAGGGAATTCTTTTTATTGATGAGATTAACTGTGTTTCTGAGACACTGGCACCGGCAATGCTCCAGTTTCTCCAGTGCAAAAGCTTCGGAAATCATGAGATTCCGAAAGGCTGGGTGATCGTGGCAGCAGGAAATCCACCGGAATATAACAAATCTGTCCGGGAGTTTGATGTTGTCACTCTGGACCGTGTAAAAAAGATCATGGTAGAGCCGGATTATCAGGCCTGGCGTGAGTATGCATACAAAGAAAACATGCATCCGGCAATTCTTTCTTATCTGGAACTTCGGAACAACTGTTTCTATCGGATGGAGACAACGATTGACGGAAAACAGTTTGCGACTCCGCGAGGCTGGGAGGATCTTTCCAGAATGATGGAAGTCTGTGAACAGCTTGGGAAAGATATCACAGAAGCTCTGGTGATCCAGTATATCCAGCATGAGCGTATTGCAAAAGAATTTGCAGAGTATTATGAACTGTATCAGAAATATCAGCAGGATTATCAGATCACCGAGATTCTTCAGGGCAAGAATTCTGAGGCAATGGTCAAAAAAGTCTCTCATGCATCCTTCGATGAAAAAGTAAGTGTGGTTAATCTTCTGTTCTCCGGTACAAGACAGGCCGTGCGTAAGGTCATGCTGTGGGAAGATGTCCTTGAAAAAGTATTTGAAGTACTGAAAGCTCTGAAAACAGCACTGCCATCTGAAAATATGGCACAGAGGCTGGAGGATTATATTTTTGATCTGAAAAAGGAACGTGAGAAAAAGCAGAAGGAGGGGCTTCTGGAGAGAAGAGAGGATGTCTGTACACGAAGAGCTGTCACATATCTGGAAAATTATGCGAAGCTTCTGAAACAGTACAGTGACAGGCAGGGAGAAGAGGCGTTTGAAATTCTTCGAAAAGCATTTGGGGAGGAACGTACTTCCTGGGAAGATGAGTGGGATCAGGCTGGAAATACATTGGAATATGCCTTTGATTTTATGGAAGCTGCTTTTTACAACAGCCAGGAAATGGTAATGTTTGTTTCTGGTATCAACACCGATTTCTATTGTGTCCGTTTCCTTGAAACTTATGAATGCGAGAGATATATTCGATACAACAGAGATCTTCTGTTTGAAGATGTAAGCCGTCAGATTCAGAGAAGAATAGAAGAATTGTAATTATTTAACGATTATCCGGCAGAGCGTATTCGATAAGATACGGAATGGCCGGAAATTCCAAAGAGAAAGAGGCAGATACCAAAATCTGCCTGAAAGGAGAGCACAATATGAAAAAGCAGAAAAAACTGTATGGTCTGCTGCTGTCGCTGCTGCTTGCATGTTCCCTTCTGTTTCCTGGAAGTATGGCTTCTGTGGAGGCGGCAGGCCAGGGAGATATGGCGGTGCATTTTATTGATGTGGGCCAGGGACTTGCGGTTCTTGTACAGTCAGCAGGGGAGAATCTTCTTTATGACGGAGGGGATCGTTCGCATGCAAATGAGGTAGTAGAGTATCTTAAGAATCAGCAGGTAGACACAATTGATTATATGATCTCCTCTCATTATGATGAGGATCACCTGGGAGGTCTTGTCAAATGTCTTGATAATTTTGAGGTGGAGCATATCCTGGGGTCTGATTATGTGCATACTTCAGAACTGTTTAATACCTTTATGAATACTGCGACAGCAAATGGTCTTTCTGTGGAATATCCGTCTGTCGGAGACACTTATGAATTCGGAACGGGAAGTTTCACAGTCATGGCGCCTTCCGGAATCTCAAAAAACAGTAATGATAACTCTGTGGTGATCCGCCTGGTAAATGGAAATAACGGATTTCTGTTTATGGGAGACGCAGAGGAAACCAGTGAGCAGGATATGATCAGCACAGGAAAGAGTCTGGACTGTGATGTACTCTGTCTTGGACATCATGGTTCGGCGTCCTCCACAAGCTGGGATCTTCTGGAAGCCTCCACTCCGTCCTGGGCAGTGGTAAGCTGTGGAAAGGGAAATTCCTACGGACATCCGACCGCACAGACAATGGAAAAGCTTTCTGATATGAATATTCCGGTTTTTCGGACAGATGATCAGGGAACTGTGATCGCAGTTTCGAACGGAAGTACGATCACCTGGAATCAGGATCCCTGTAATGATTACAGTGCCGGTTCGGACAGTGCAGATGATGCATCAGATTCCTATGATGCAGGTTCAGGATCCGGTGTGCGTTATTCTGGCGGGTCAGACAGTACACAGAATGCAGACAATGGTACAGAAACAGAGGATACACAGGGCACTATGGTCTGGATCTCTGAGACCGGAAGCAAGTACCACAGCATTCCAAACTGCGGAAAGATGAATCCGGATAAAGCCTGGCAGGAGAGTGAAGCCCAGGCACGCAGTCAGGGATATGAAGCCTGCAAAAAGTGCTGGTAAAATTTATTGATAAAAATTCTGGACGTAATGCATGAACTGCCGCACATGTGGTTTCAGGATCCGGTTTTTGCTGTAGACAATATAAAAACTTCGTTCATGAACAGATTCTTCTAATGGAAACAGAAGAATCTGTTTTGTTTTTTCAAGATCTGTGACAGAACGGGCAGAGAGAATAGAAATACCAAGGCCGTTGACAATGGATTTCTTAATACTTTCCAGATCGTTCATTCTGGCGATCACGTTCAGTTCGGAAGGAGTGACACCGATCTTCTCCAGAAAAAGATCCATCTCCTTCTTAGTGCCGGAGCCTTTTTCACGGATGATGATCGGATCATGCAGAAATTCCTGGAATTCTGCAGATTTTTCTTTAAGCTTCAGATAACGTTCCGTGACAGGAGCTGCGACTACAAGGGTGTCCTGACAGAAAGGCGTGAAGATACAGCTGTCATCGCCGGTATTCTGTCCGACAAGGGCAAGGTCTACAGTACCGTCCAGAACACGATGGATGGCCTCCTCGCTGTCTGTCTGGATCGAATGAAAATAAATGTCCGGATGAGAAGTTCCAAAACCTGCGAGCAGTTCTGGCAGCAGATAGGAAGAAGGGATCGTGGAGGCGGCGAGATCGATCATGTGCTTCTGGGATCCGGTGAAATTTTCCAGGAGGTTGTTGCGGATCTCAAGCATCCGGACAGCACTGTCGTAGAGCTGATAGCCTCTTGTGGTGACTGTGGTTTTTTTGGTGGTGCGCAGGATGAGCCTGGAATGAAGCTCCTCCTCGAGAGAACGGATATGTGTACTGATGGTAGGCTGTGTCAGATAAAGTCGTCTGGCAGCTTCAGAGAAACTGCCATAATCAACAACAGCGACAAAGGCTTCTAATTGTTTGAATTCCATAACTAAAAATCTCCTGAAAATGAATATTTGTTTTAAAGCTCAGTAATCCGGTCCAGTGCATGAATGGCGGTTTCTATTTCCTCGGAAGTATTTTCCGGACCAAAAGAGAAGCGGAGTGTTCCGGCAGGATAGGTTCCCAGGGTCTGATGTGCACTGGGGGCGCAGTGAAGCCCAACACGAGTCATAATGCCATAGGTGTCATCCAGTTCAAAGGCAGCCCGTGCCATGTCAACTTCAAGAGTCTGAATGGAAACGACAGCACAGCGGTTTTGAGTATCTTTTTTTCCAATGACGCGAAGCTTTGTCTCTGTCGGGTCGAGGGACAAAATCCCCTGTATAAACTGTTCTGTGAGCTTCATTTCATGTCGGAAAGTCTCTTGCATGGAATTGCTTTCCAGGTCAGTAAGTGCGGCATGGAGACCGAGGATTCCCGGAATATTAGGAGTTCCGGGCTCGAAACGGTCCGGAAGAAAGGCGGGAACCTCCTCTGTGTGGGAAATGCTTCCCGTGCCTCCGCTCAGGAGAGGTTCCATTTTGCCGGCAAGCTCACTTTGAATCAGAAAACCACCGATTCCCTGTGGGCCTCTGAGTCCTTTGTGACCGGTAAATGCAAGTGCATCGATTTTTAATTCTTCCATATCGACAGGAAAAACACCGGCAGTCTGAGCACTGTCCAGGATAAAAAGCAGTCCGTGGCGCTGACAGAAGGCACTGATTTCATGAAGCGGCATGATGGTTCCGCACACATTGGAAGCGTGGAGACAGACCAGAAGCCGGGTATTTGGTTTTATAAGTGCTTCTGCTTTTTCAAGGAGAAGATTACCCTCATGGTCACAGGGAATACGGTCAAAAGTCACTCCCTGCTTCGTAAGCTGGACAAGTGGACGCATGACGGCATTGTGCTCCATGGAAGTTACCAGAACATGATCTCCTGGTTTGAGGATTCCTTTGAGCAGGATATTCAGGCTCATGGTGATATTTTGTGTGAAGATTACATTTTTTCCTTTACCGGATGTAAAATGGAACAGGCGTCGAAGCTGTTCTCTTGTCTCAAAAATCTGTTCTTCTACAGAGTAGGCGGCACGATAGCCTCCGCGTCCTACATTGACAGCACAGCCGGAGAGATACTGATAAACGGCGTCTGCAACAGAGGGGGATTTGGGGAAGGAAGTGCTTGCCTGATCCAGATATATTTTTTGCATAAGATTACCTCACATATGTTTAATTAAACTATAGTATAACACTATTTATAAATTTTATCTATAAGTAACCATAAAAAACGGCTATATTTAACAAAGCTTAGCAAGAATTCTCCTACATCTTCAGGTAGTGAGATGAATTGTGGAGCTGAGCATAAATGCTCAAAAGAATCTTGTAAATAAAGAGAAGAAACACTTGTTCTG
>NZ_WWVR01000007.1 GCF_009883055.1 Blautia sp. BIOML-A1
ATCAATTTAACAAGCCCCAGCAAAAAGCCGGGGCTAATACTTCAATTATTTTAGGACATTTTCAAAAACGCTTGACATGTTTAATTTCGACATAAGATAATCGTATGACGCAGAGATAAAAGCACCTGCTTTTGCTCACTTTGAAGAATATTTCGAGATTTTCTGTTTTTTTGCTTGCAAAAACCATATTCATCTGGTAGAATAAAATCTGTTGAAAAAAAGCGTCAAGGAGGTGCTATCATGGCTAAATGCGCAGTTTGTGAAAAAGGTGCTTATTTCGGAAATAATGTAAGTCATTCCCATAGAAGATCCAATAAAATGTGGAAATCCAATGTAAAATCCGTTAAAGTTAAAACAGCTAACGGCGGTGCACAGAAGATGTATGTATGTACTTCTTGTCTGAGATCCGGAAACGTTGAGAGAGCATAATTCCGATTTATGTATGAACTAAGAAAGGCACGGGAGATATCCCGTGCCTGTTTTCGTTATACAAACCAAAAGCTTTACCGGCAGAACATATGATAACCACAGAGAAGGCAAAGCCCGGCTGTGACAATAATGACTATATTTTCCTCTATCAGCATACCGATCACAATTCCTATCCCAATGCAGAAAATCATCAATCCCAGAAGTCTTCCCACATTCCGAACCCCGTCTTATGGTCTTACCATAGTTTATGCAAAAACTCCGCAGAATAATAACAAAGCGGACAAGTCCGCTTCAAACTCCCTGAATCCCTGCAAAGCAAAAAAAGCTTTATCGCATCTCTACGATAAAGCTTCTGTCCATATTATTCATGATCAGATTTCCGTTTCGCTTTCCGCATCACTGTTTTTGCCAAATCCGGAAGCAAAGCGGTCTACAAAATCCGGCACCATATCAAGAACCTTGGTAAGTCCATCCTGATTCTTTACATTGACAAGCTTGGTAGTTCCATTCTGGATAACCAGCACTGCACTCGGTGTCAGTTTTCCTGTCATTCCGCCGCCGCCATTGTTTTTCTTATCGCTCTCAAAAGCACCTGCACCTACCCCGAAAGAAACATCCACCAGAGGGAGGATGATCGTATCTCCAACATGGATTGCCTCTCCCACTACAGTTTTGGCAGAAATAAATGCGTCCATTCCTTTAAAAAGAGAATTTACAGTATCCTTAAAATTGTTTTCACCTGACATAAGCCTGTCCTCCTTTATTTATGTTTCCATCGTCTGATGACATATTTTATATTTTTATCAAAATACAGCTCAAGTGCTGTTTTGACCAGCATAACACCATACACCCTGCCTCTGAAATGCGCATGTCCATAAAGAACATTTCTGTTTTCAAAAAGCGGTGTGACCCGAATACAGTTTCTGTGAAGAGGGATCGTCATTCCAAGTACTGCAAGAATCGAACCTGTAACAGAAGGATCTGTACAGTCAAATGCCAGTTCTCCCTCTATCCTTGTCGGAAATACATGTCTTAACAGACGAAACACCTTCGTCCGCACAAGAGAGACTGCTTCCTGCGTACGAGGATGTCCGATGAATGCACTCCACCAGTCGATCTTATCGCAAAGAGCATCTTTCTTCCTGGAAAGCTTCTCCATATCCTCAGGAATCTTCATGATCCTTCGATGGACTGCTTTTATTTTGTCCCAGAGCTTCCTGGTTTTATTCCCGAGATTATAAAACAGTTTCTTTAACTTCTCTGCCATCTCATGCCATCTGCGTTCCTTCTCGGCATCCTGGTCTGACAGGATTTCTTCTTCATTCTCCGGTGAAGCCACCTGAATGGATTCTGTATCTTCTTCTCTGTGCTTTTGCTCATCCTCAAAAGATTCCAGAAGAGGACTGTCTGTTGTTTCTATATAAGTATCTGAAGGTTCTCCTTCGTCCTTCCAGGCTCCGCTGTCATCCAGAGTCTCTTTCTTATCAGCATCTGACGTTTGTTTCTTCTTACGGTTCTTGATTTTCTTAAGAAGCTTCATCAGTG
Organism: Blautia sp. BIOML-A1; assembly: GCF_009883055.1. Classification (GTDB taxonomy): domain Bacteria; phylum Bacillota; class Clostridia; order Lachnospirales; family Lachnospiraceae; genus Blautia_A. The sequence goes on from NZ_WWVR01000007.1 coordinate 1,975, forward strand.
GGATTCCAAAAAGCCGAAAATCCACATCTGTCTGTCCCTCTGTAAATCCAAGCGAAAAAGACACTCCTCCAAAAAGCCAGCTTATTCTTGCTCTCCCTGTGGCAGTACGAAACGAACCGGCTTCCTTCATGCCATCCGCCTGATATCTCACCGGACAGAACAAAAGCAGAAGCAATACAAGAAGAAGCAGCCCCAGTATGATTCCTATAAGGATCAATATAAATTTTATGATCATCCACAAAATATGTAGCATCGCCTCACCTGTTCTTCCAATATTCTTCTACCCGGAAATCTCCCGTCCTGTCATAGACTTCCTGAATGATCTCGACAGTCATCTCCACTGCCTCATCTTTATTTCCTGCAAGCCCGATGATCTCCGGACAGATATCTGCCGCGCTCTGCTGGATCATTGTCAGAGCCGGTATGATCTCCAGAAGATTGCGGGGATTCTCTGAAAAAGTGATAAGATACACGCCCGGTACAATCTTCCCATGATTTAGTTTACGGCGGATCCTGTCCGCCTTTTTTACGCTTTCTCCTATGCGAAGATCTCTGCACCACTTCAGCATTTCATTCCTCCCCCGGCTGTTATTTGGAGTATTTCCTTTTTTTCAGGATAGTAAACAGGGCTGCGTCAGAAACACAGCCCTATTGTACCTATTTCATGCAGAGATTCAGTCTCTGCGCTGCTTACCCCAGAGTCCCTGGCTTCGCAGTTCCAGATATTCCTGATATGCTCTTTCCACGATCTGTTTCTCATTGGAAAAACGAAGGAGATGATAAATCTCATGGAACTTGTAATAGCCGGAATCCACAAAAAACTCTTCTCTCTGAGGTCTGCTATGATAATTATCAGCCGTCATCAGATACCAATGTACTTCCTTTGTAACGATATCCTCCGGAACTGTGAAATTATAATGGCTCTTGCCGATATATTTAACTACAGTAGCCTTCACTCCAGATTCCTCGCGCACTTCACGAAGCGCTGTCTGGATATGTGTTTCACCTGGTTCTACAGTTCCCTTTGGCAGCACCCAGCCTTCGTAACGGTTCTTATAAGACTTGTAAAGTGCCAGTATCTTGCCACGATAAATTACCACACCGCCACAGCTCGTTGCTTCTATCATGTTGCAATTTCCTCCTGTACTGCGTGTGAGTTTCATACACTGAACTGTTAATAGTATAACTCTTTTTGGGCAAACTGGCAACCTTTATCGTTATTCGATCAGTCAAAATAATATGCATCAAAGACATCCGCTGCGATCGGCACTGCCGCCTCGCTTCCGGTACCACCATCCTCGACGATGACAGAAACCACGATATCCGGATTATCAACATTAGAATATCCGACAAACCAGGAATGGCTTGCACCACTTTCGTTGTATTCAGCAGAACCGGTCTTTCCTGCCACTGTATAGCCTCTTCCATTCAGAGAAGAAGCTGTACCGTTCTGTACAACCCCCTTCATCAGTTCTCCGAGGAGAGATGCTTCGTTGTCTGTCATCAGACGTTTATATGCTTCCGGCTCTGTGGTATCCACCTCATCACCGGCATGATTCTGCACCTTGTCGATCAGATATGGTTTCATCAGAACACCGCCGTTTGCAATGGAACTTGTGATCAGTGCCATGTGCATCGGAGATACCAGGGTATTTCCCTGACCGATCGCCGTCTGCATCGTGAGCGGAACTCCGGAGCTTCCATTTAAAGTAAAGGAGCTCTTACGATAGGATCTCAGCGGAAGCTTCTGATTAAACAGAAGGTCCTCGCTTGTCTTAAGAAGTGCAGCTCCGCCAAGCTGTGTTCCCATCTCCGCAAATGCACAGTTACAGGATTTCGCGAATGCCGCATAAAAATCCTCCTGTCCGTGAACGGTTCCTCCATAACACTGGATCGTATGGTCTTCTTTTGTGATACTTCCCTGGCAGTCATAGGAAAATCCGTTAAACGTTCCACGCTGACGAAGATAAGTCAGTGCCGTAACAATCTTGAAGGTCGATCCCGGAGGATACTGTCCCATTGTCGCACGGTTCAAAAGGCTGCTGTTTGTCTCATCATTTACAAGCTGTTCCCAGTTTGCTGCAATCGTATTCGGATCAAAATCCGGCTTGCTGACCATCGCAAGGATTTTTCCTGTAGATGGCTGAATGACCACAACAGCTCCTCTTCTGTCGCCCAGAGAATTATAGGCTGTTGTCTGAAGATCTGCATTCAGGGTGGAAACCACTGTATCTCCCACATTCTTGGCACCCATAAATTCGTTTTTGATCTGGGTCAGAAAGAATTCATGAGAACTCAGCAGCTGGAAATTTGCCTCCGACTCCAGACCGCTTTTGCCATTGGTATCATATCCGACAACATGTGCAAAAATATTGGAATACGGATAAGAACGTTCTTCCGTTCCGTCATCGCTGACATTCGTCTGTGCGAGTATTTCACCGTCTGAAGACATAATATTTCCCCTCACGACTCTGTCTGCAAATGTATCCTGCCTTGTATTATAAGGGCTGTTGATAAAGCTGTCTCTCTTTATGGCATTGAAATACACCAGATACCCTGCCAGTCCCAGAAAAATAAGCACAAAGAAGACAGATACAAATGTATATTCTTTATTTCTTGCCCGACGTCTCTTAGAAGCGGCGCGTTCTGTCGCCAATCTCCTCTCTTGCTCTGATTCTCTGTAATGCTTCCTTTTTTCGTTTCTCAAATTCCTCGTCCTCGTCTTCTCTCAAAATATACAGTCCCTGAATGATCGCCAGCATGAGGATCGTACTCAGAAGAGAACTTCCTCCATAGCTTACCAGCGGAAGAGTAACACCTGTCATAGGGATAAATTTGGTAGCACCGCCGATCGTCAGGAATACCTGAAATGCATACTCTGTTCCAAGTCCCAGCGCGATCAGCTTATAAAAAGGATTGATGATACGCAGCGCGATATTGACAATCATCAAAAAGAAACTCATGCATACCAGTATCAGACAGATTGCAAAAATTCCTCCCAGTTCCTCACAGATCGCACTGAAAATAAAGTCGTTCTTAACTACCGGGATAGATTCCGGAGAGCCCTGACACAGCCCCATGCCAAACCAGCCGCCGGTTCCGATCGCAAACAGTGACTGCACGATCTGATATCCTTCGTTCTGATAAACAGCCATCGGATCCTTCCATGCACTGACCCTCTGTCTGACATGTCCAAACAGATGATAGGCAGCCACCGCGGCACCGCTTCCTCCGGCAAGTCCCAGCCCGAGATACCCGACATTTCTGGTAGAAACATAAACCATCACAAGATAGGTTACAAAAAAGATCACTGCACTTCCAAGATCAGTAGAAAGAACCAGTATTCCTACATGAAGAGCTGCGATCACCGACACCTGGACAACCGCCTTAAAACTGGTATCTCTTGACAGAAAGGAGGCTGCAAAAAATACAAACGTGATCTTGATCGCCTCAGACGGCTGAACACCCAGAAGTGTCAGCTTTGCTCCGTAACTGGTCTTGGCCAGAAGAAATACCGCTGCCAGAAGTATGATACCAATTCCGGCATATATCCAGGTCAGCCTGCGCAGAAAACGCATTTTCCGGATCATGACCGGTATGACAAGTGCAACTCCGCTGGCTCCTGCTGCAACCAGAAGCTGTTTGGTCGCCATCGTGATGTCCAGACGGCACAGCATGATAAATCCGACACTCAAAAGCATACACATATTATTCAGAAGCAGCAGTGATGCTTTTTTGTACAGGATACGGTACAGTATCTGGATTGCTGCAAAAAAGATCTGCATTTCTATATAGAAACGGACCACCTTATAATCAAAGGTCTTAAGGTAGATCACAAGAAATGCGGTAAAATCGATGAAGAAGATCAGCATCAGCTGCTGACGCAAAAGCTCGTTCCTCTCCTCCTCATCCGGCTGACGCACAGTATAAAAACAATGAAACGTATAAACGATCATCAGCGTCAAGATGATATATTTGGATAATTCTACTATTACATTGATCATATGCCCCTACTCGGCTCCTCTTTTAAAATGTCCTTTTGTAAAGTTCCTTTCGGCAGGTATACGGTTATGATAATATACCCCCAGAAATTCATCCAGAATCTTCTCTGTTTCTTCTTCATTCTCCATAGTAAGCGAAATGCGCAGCGACTGCATCCCAAGTGCAGCCACCTGCTTTGCTTCCTTAAGGAGTCCATATGGCAGACTGTTATAGATTATATTATAACAGCGTTCTTTTTTTCCTGTAGCCCCTGTTTTCCATGGATGGCAGACACAGACTGCTGTAAATTCCTTCTCATACCTGTCCTTCAGAACCATGCTTCCCTCCTGCATGTCACAGGAAGAAAGATTCCTGCGAACACACTGCGCCGACTGCATGAGCGGAATATATCCATACACGATCAGTTCGCTGTGCTGATTGTTTCTGTGACGCATTTCTGCTTCCTTCAATTCCAGCGGAACTGTATTCTTAAGAATCTTCTGTTTCTCCCAGAAATCAACCGCTTCATTGTTCCAGGTATACATAGTCGCATCCAGCACCGTATATCTTTCAAGTCCCAGCGCCCTGAGCATTCCGTAGGACTCCAGATTTCTCACGAGAAAGCCCTTCATCCCCTTCTCTATCCATTCTCCGGCTGTCTCAAAGAAATGTTCCGGGGCCTGTTCTCTGGTAATATAAGGGAGTGCCAGATAGAGTTCTTTCTGATTCTGGATTTCCCTTCCAATGGCCTGTTCCATCACAGAATACGGCAGATACAGTCCTCTGACTTCTTCATGGCTCCATGCAGTCTCTGCCTGTTTCATTGTTTCACAGGATACAAACATTGGCGGGATCTCTTTATTTTGTCCAGACGCATCAAAAGACTGTGAAAACTTCGGTTTATTCTCTGCCTTACGGTACATCGGCACACAAAGCTCTTCTTCCAGCTCTGCCAGTGCATTTCTTCTGAGTTCGTTGAGGAGTTTCACCGGAACAAAGATATTTCCATCCATCTGAATATCCAGTTCTTCCCATTCAAACTCTGTATTTCCAAGCTTTTCCATCTGTTTGCGGATACGCTCCTCTGACATTGGATGCTCCTTCGCAAACTGCACTTCGCCGTCAGAAACCACCACCTGTTTATCCCTGCAGGAAATCTGCAGGATTGCAGGACTTTCCGGATAAAGCATCAGGCTTCCCGTGATCTTCTCTCTGCATTTCTTAAGTTCTGTTGAAACACCGCCCGTCTTTTTCTCGTTGGAAAACGCCATCATAGACGGTCCGTTGTGCTGTTTATAATATCCCGTACAGGAGCCGCCTCTGTTGAAGATATCCAGAATGTATCTCCGGTCTTCTTCCGTCACCCGGTACCCTTCTCTGTCCCTTGATAATATATCCAAATATTTCCTGTACATGCCTGTGACTCCGGCTGTATATCCCGGCTGTTTCATTCTTCCCTCGATTTTGAGCGAGATCACACCCGCATCTATGATCTCCGGTAAAATATCCAGCGTACAGATATCCTTAAGACTCAGAGGACAAAGTTCCTCTTTCTTTTGAAATCTTCTTTCTTCCCCCTTACGCACCTGATACGGCAGACGGCATGGCTGTGCGCATCTGCCACGATTGCCGCTTCTGCCTCCCAGGATGCTGCTCATCAGGCACTGTCCCGAAAAGCTGTAGCACAAAGCTCCATGGACAAAGGCTTCTATTTCAATGCTGCTCTTTCTGTGCATGGCGGCAAGCTCTTCAAGGCTCAGTTCTCTGGCTGCAACCACACGGGCTGCACCCTGCTCTTCGAGAAACTTCATTCCCTCCGGACCGGTAACTGCCATCTGCGTACTGGCATGGATATGCATCTTCGGAAAATTCCTGCGGATAAACTGGAACACACCGAGATCCTGGACAATAACAGCATCCAGTCCCGCCTCATACAATGGCTTCAGAGAATCAAAAAGCTTCTCCTTAATCTCGCGATTCTTAAGAAGCGTGTTTACTGTAAGATATAGCTTCCTGCCATGAATATGCGCTGTCCGAATCGCACGGATCAGCTCTTCCTGTGTAAAATTCTGTGCATAGGCCCTGGCACCAAAATCCGGACCGCCAACATAAACTGCATCCGCACCGGCTCCGATCGCAGCTTCGAATCCCTCATAAGAACCTGCCGGTGAAAGTAATTCTATTTCCTGTTTCTTCAAATCGGTCTTTCCTTTCATCTGGTCTTGTGACTTTATCGGAACATTACGAAGTAACTTCCTATAAAGTAAATAAAGAGGACTACCGAAGCAATCCCCTCCCTACTCTTACTTAAGTAACTTATCGATTTCCTGTTCCAGTTCTTTGACCTTGCCTTCAAGAAGTTCCTTCTGATGTCTGGCATCGGATTCCTTCTTCTCGGTTTCTTCGATCTTCATGCGGAGTGCGATCAGCTCATGCTTCAGTTCATACATCTCCTGATCCTTCTGCTGAAGATCCTGCTCAAATATCTCCGCCTGTTTCTTTGCCTTGAAATAATCATCGGTAACATTCAGACTGAGCAGTGTATGCTTTGTCTCCATCGGCTGGCGGGAATATCCCGGCATTTCGCTTAATTCAGACATTTTGTTATTTATATATGATGCCACTTTCTGAAAATACTCTTCAGATTCGTAGCCGCCCAGAGTTATGATCTTTCCTCCGATGACTACCTGCGCCGTATTTTTGACTGCCATAACAAGCCTCCCGTATCTTAAACTTTCATCTTTCTTCCATAACGGAAACAGATCAGATCCTGCTGATCTGAGGCGTAGTAATGCTTCTTACACCTTGTCTGTACTCCATTATAATCGAATTTTGTAAAAATGTATAGGAATTTTTAAGAAATCTTGCAAGTATTACATTTTAGGATTACTGTGCAGGTACTGAAAAATCATGAAATCCTGTCGATTCCGAGATGTTTGTAGGCAAGTGCGGACGCTGTGCGCCCCCGCGGAGTTCTGTTGAGAAATCCATTCTGCAGAAGATACGGCTCGTAAACATCCTCCAGAGTACCCGCATCTTCACCGATGGCCGCAGCCAGGGTCTCCAGTCCCACCGGGCCGCCCTGAAAATTCACAATCAGAGTCTTGAGAATTCTTCTGTCGATCTTGTCCAGGCCATACTGATCCACCTCGAGAAGATCCAGTGCAAAGACAGCCACCTCATAGGTGATCCTTCCATCATATTTGACCTGTGCAAAATCCCGGACTCTCTTAAGAAGGCGGTTTGCAAGACGCGGGGTTCCTCTCGAACGCTTGGCGATCTCCGCCGCACCTCTTTTGTCGATCTCGACTCCCAGAACATCTGCCGAACGAAGTATGATCGTCTGAAGTTCCTCTTTATTATAAAATTCCAGATGATGCATCACACCAAAACGGTCGCGAAGCGGTGCCGAGAGAAGCCCGGCCCTCGTCGTTGCGCCAACCAAAGTGAATTTCGGAAGATCCAGACGGATGGATCTGGCAGAGGCACCCTTGCCGATCATGATATCAATCGCAAAATCCTCCATTGCCGGATAGAGTACCTCCTCCACCTGACGGTTCAGACGATGAATCTCATCCACAAAAAGGACATCTCCCTCCTGAAGGTTATTCAGAATGGCCGCCATCTCTCCGGGTTTCTCGATTGCCGGTCCGGAGGTCACCTTCATATGAGTTCCCATCTCATTGGCAATGATTCCGGACAGAGTAGTCTTACCCAGACCCGGAGGACCGTAAAAAAGGACGTGATCCAGTGCATCATGCCTCTGTTTGGCAGCTTCTATATATATTTTGAGTGTATTCTTGGTTTTTTCCTGACCAATGTATTCATCAAGAGTCTGCGGACGGAGGCTTCCCTCCAGCGGCAGATCCTCCTCTGTCACATCTGTTGTGATCATTCTTTTTTCCATCTATATCATCGCTCCATTGTATATTGCTGTAAACCCTGCCATTATAGCTGCTTCAGGGCTGCTTTCAGGATTGCCTCCACATCACCCGGATCCACATCCGTAACCTTATGCACTGCCTTCAGTGCCTCGGAACTGCTGTATCCAAGAGCTGTCAACGCTTCCACAGCCTCCTGGCGTCCATCATGGAAATCTGTGTCATTCAGGTCTGCATTTTCCTGTTCATGCATCAGTTTCTTCTCAAATGCATCCTCCAGCTTCAGCTTGTCCTTCAGCTCAAGAATCAGCTTCTGCGCTGTCTTCTTGCCGATTCCCGGTGCCCTGGAAAGCGTCTTTACATCATCGGAAAGCACTGCAAACCGCAGTTCATCGGCACTAAGCCCTGCGAGCACTCCCAGCGCTGCCTTCGGACCGATGCCATTCACACTGAGGAGCAGGCGGAACACCTGAAGGTCATCCTTATGCCAGAACCCGTACAGCTGCATGGCATCCTCTCTCACCTGGAAATAGGTATGGATCTTCACCTTTCCCTCCATGCGGGCTGCCTGCTCGATCGCCTCTCCTGTCATAAATATCTCATATCCGATCCCGCCTGTTTCTATGATCACAGAATTTTCTGTTATATCTGCCACCTGGCCGCAAATGAATGAAATCATGCAAAATCTACTCCCGCTTCAAATTAATTTTTTCCTGTTTTTCAATCATAACATAACCCCGGGCAAAAAGCAAACATCTATTCGAGTCATTCCGGAATATACAAAATCCCGGCCGGAGAAAGAAAAGACTTCTTTCTCCGGCCGGGATCGTATTTTTACCAATATGGGGTTTAGAGAATAACTTTTCTCGGACATGCTTCCTTACATGCACCGCAGTTTGTACATTTGTCATAATCAATATGTGCACAGAAATCTGTCACAGTGATCGCACCGTTCGGACAGGTCTTCTCGCACTTCTTACATCCGATGCATCCAATCTCGCAGGCTTCTGTGACTGCCTTTCCTTTGGCATGGGAGCTGCAGCCTACAAAAGTTTTCTGCTCATATGGTGCAAGCTCGATCAGATGATGCGGGCATTTTGCAATACATTTACCACAGGCTTTACATTTGTCGCGGTCAACCACTGCCACACCGTTAATGATATGGATCGCATCAAACGGACATGCCTTTACGCAGCTTCCGAATCCCATGCATCCATAGGAACAGGATTTTGCTCCGCCGCCCGGGACAAATGCCATCATTTCACAGTCTTCCACACCTGTGTATGTATAATTGTCTTTTGTTTTTTCGCAGGTTCCTGTGCATTTTACGAACGCAGCCATACGGGTGCTCTCAACAACCTCCTGGCCCATGATCCCTGCAATAACTTTTCCTGCCGCTTCGCCGCCTACCGGACATGCATTGACAGGAGCTTCACCCTTGGCGATTGCTGCTGCCAGACCATCACAGCCCGGGTATCCACAACCGCCGCAGTTATTTCCCGGAAGAGCCGCACGGACAGCAACCTCTCGTTCATCTACTTCTACCGCAAACTTCTTACCGGCTACACCAAGGAAAATTCCAATAAAGAGGCCTACTGCTGCAACAACGACAGTTGCCACGATAATCGCATTCATATCCATAATCTCTGCCTCCTCTGTTACTTAATCAGTCCGGAGAATCCGAAGAAAGCAATCGCCATCAGACCTGCTGTGAGCAGGACAGTCGGGAAGCCTTTGAAAGATTCCGGAACATCGTTGAATTCAATTTTTTCTCTGATACCAGCCATCAGAGTAATGGAAATGGTAAAACCAACTGCTGTGGCAAATCCGTTCACAGTTCCCTGAAGGATGTTGTAGCTTTTCTGTACGTTTGTCAGTGCAACACCGAGAACTGCACAGTTTGTTGTGATCAGAGGAAGATATACACCAAGTGACTGATAAAGTGCCGGCATACCTTTCTTGAGGAACATCTCAACAAACTGAACCAGTGCAGCGATAATAAGAATAAATACGATCGTCTGTAAATATTCCATACCTGTCGGCACCAGGATAAAGTTGTAGATCAGACCTGTTACAAAAGAGGACAATGTGATAACGAAAATAATCGCACCACCCATTCCGGCTGCTGTTTCAATTCTCTTGGATACACCGAAGAACGGGCAGAGTCCGAGGAACTGGCTCAGGACTACGTTGTTGACGATCGCAGAGCTTACCAGGATTAGTAATAATTCTTTCATGCTTCCTTGCCTCCTTTGCACATTGTATTGTTGCAGGTATCGCAGCCTGAACAGCATCCACAGCCTTCACTTGGATCAATACCTCTCTTTGCTGCACCGATCTTAAACTTGTTCTGAAGTGCTGCAAGCATGGCAAGAACAAAGAAAGCTCCAGGCGCAAGGATAAAGATCGTGATCGGCTCATAGCCCATCTTTCCGGCTGCCGCATCAGCAAGCGGAAGGATCTGACGTCCGAAGAGTTGTCCTGCACCAAGAAGTTCACGTACTGCACCGATACAGGTGATACTTAAAGTAAAACCAAGTCCCATGCCAATACCATCAAAGAGTGACGGAATCGGAGGATTCTTTGAAGCATAAGCCTCTGCACGGCCAAGAATGATACAGTTTACAACAATAAGAGGAATATAAATTCCAAGTGCAGAATAAAGACTCGGAATGAATCCCTCTAACAGCATCTGCACGATGGTTACAAAAGATGCAACGACAACGATAAAGGCCGGCATACGAACTCCATCCGGAATAAACTTCCGAAGAAGGGAGATCATAAGGTTGGACATTGCCAGAACTACAGTTGTAGTCAGACCCATTCCGATACCGTTGATCGCAGATGTAGTAACCGCCAGTGTAGGACACATACCCAGCACCAGCACAAAAGTCGGGTTTTCTTTGATAATACCGTTTACAAGACGTTCTGCAGGTGTATTTGCTTTCATGACTCTGCTCCTCCTTCCACATAACGAAATGCACAAAGGCCGGCATTTACACCGTTTGTCATGGCATTTGTAGTAATTGTGGCACCACTGATGGCATCGATCTGATCGTCAGATGTGGCCCCTGTCTTGGTGTACTCGAATTTTTCTACTTTTTTGTCCTTGAACTGATCCTGGAAATCCGGATTTTTGGCCTTCATACCAAGTCCTGCAGTCTCGCTGATGGACAGGATGGAAATTCCATTTAAAGTTCCGTCATTCTGAATTCCCATGGTAAACTGGATATCTCCGCCATATCCTTCAGAATCTGTGACATTGAGTGCATAGCCGATCGTCTCGCCGGAAGCATCCTTCGCTTCCATGACTTCATTGATCGTCTGTGCGTTAAAATTGTTTTCTGCAAGGTTTGCTGCCAGTGCATCGGCATCCACTTCACATGGTTCAAAGCTGTCTGCATCTTCAAATACAGCCTTGTATGCCTCCTGCTTGGACTGTTCCTGCTGCTGTGCGATAGGGCCTTCCGTGATATCCTGGACTACGCCAAGAGCCAGACCTGCCACAAGCGTGATCGCAGTGATCGCGATCGTATCTTTTACAATACTCATGCTTTCTTACCTCCTTTTCCAAAGGCAACCGGTTTGGTCACTTTCTCGATCAGCGGTACCAGAAGGTTACAGAAGATGATCGCATAGGAAACACCCTCTGCGGATCCGCCAAAGAGACGGAAGATCGCGGTAACAACACCAAGACAGCATCCGTAGATCAGCTGGCCCTTCGGTGTGATCGGAGTTGTTACATAGTCTGTCGCCATGAACCATGCACCAAGCATAAGTCCGCCGCCGAACAGATGGCTGAAAAGATAGTTCACATCAAAGCCTTTGCCTGTTCCAAGCATATAAAAGATCACAAATACTGCAAAGCTTCCGATATATGTAAGCGGGATCTTGAGATCAATGACCTTGAATGCAAGGAGGATCACTGCACCGATCAGGATCGCAAGAGCAGAAGTTTCTCCGATGGTTCCATGAATGTTACCGATGAACAGATTTTTTACAGAAATGGAATCTGCTGTGAATCCGCTGTTCTTAAGCTCTGCAAGTGCAGTTGCTCCTGTAACGGTATCAATGCAATGATATCCGCTCAGCTTGTCCACTGCAAAATCGGTCATTTTACCTGTGAAAGAAATCATCAGGAAGCATCTTGCAGCCAGTGCCGGGTTCATAAAGTTCTGTCCAAGTCCGCCAAAAAGCTGCTTTACAACGATGATCGCAAAAGCACTGCCAAGTACAGGCATCCACAGCGGGATCTGAGGCGGCATATTGAGTGCAAGCAGAAGTCCTGTAACTGCTGCACTGAAATCAGTAACGGTATTCTTTTTATGCATAAGACGGTCATACAGCCATTCAAAAAATACGCTGGATGCTACCGTCACAAGTACAACAAGAAATGCACGGAAGCCGAAGTTCCAGATACCAAACAGTGTGGTTGGAAGCAGTGCAAGCACGACAAGCTGCATGATCCGACCTGTTGTCATTTTGTCCCTGACATGAGGATTAGATGATACATTTAACATTTGTTCCATTTTGTTCCCTCCCCCTATTTCTTCTTACGGCTGGCAAGAACCATTTTTCGCATGGATTTGATACTCTGGGTCAACGGTCTCTTTGCCGGGCAGATGTAACTGCAGCATCCGCACTCACAGCACTCCATACCATCCAGGGCTTCAAAGCCTGCCATATCACCACGTTCAGCCAGCGTAGCCAGACGTGCCGGAAGAACATGACCTGGACAGACACTTACGCAGCGTCCGCAGTTGATACACGCTGTCTGGATCTTCTGTGCTTCAGCTACTGCATCATGTTCCAGGAAAAGGAACGCAGATGTTGTCTTTGTACATGGAATATGAAGCTCATACAGCGGGAATCCCATCATCGGACCACCGGAAATAATCTTTTCGATCTTTGCTTTCAGTCCTCCTGCCGCATCGATCAGCTCTGACATATCTGTTCCTGTATAGACACTGAAGTTCTTAGGCGCTTTAATACCATCACCTGTTATCGTTACAACTCTGTCCACAACTGGTTTTCCCAGAATCACCGCTTCATATATAGCAATAACAGTTGCAACGTTATCTACCACACATCCGACATCTGCCGGGAGCATTGTGGAATTGATCTCTCTGCCGGTTGTGGCATAGATCAGAGTACGCTCACCACCCTGTGGATATTTGGTCATAACTTCTTTGACTTCGATTCTCGGGATATCCTTTACCAGTTTCTGCATCTTTTCGATACAGTCCGGTTTGTTATCCTCAATGCAGATATAGCCTTTGGCAGAATCAAAGAGTTTAAGGATCACCTTAAGTCCTTCTACAACCTTCTCCGGCTCTTCCAGCATTCTTCGATAGTCACTTGTAATATAAGGTTCACACTCTGCACCGTTTACCAGTACATATTCAATCTTGGAAGGATCCTTCGGTGCCAGCTTGACATGGGTCGGGAATCCGGCTCCACCCATACCAACAACTCCGCCTTCCTTGATACGGTTCAGGATCTCTTCTTTCGTCAGATCCTCAAGTGCAGCAGGAACAAACTCTACTTCCTGATACTGCTGGTCATTATCTACGATGACTGCATCAACCATTGCCCCTGTAGCATTCAGTCTCTTCTCGATGCCCTTGACGGTACCGGATACAGATGCATGCTGAGGTACCGATACAAATCCGCCTGCATCGGCAATCTTCTGTCCTGCAAGAACCTGGTCACCTTTTTTGACACACGGAACAGATGGAGCTCCAATGTGCTGAGACATCAGATAGACCATATCTCCCTTTGGGAGATACTTCTCAACCGGCTGGTTCTTTGCCAGTTCCTTACCTTCGTAAGGATGGATTCCGCCTTTAAAGGTCAGTTTTCCCATATATTCGTTTCCTCCTTTTTCATGAGCTCTGCCCAGAACGACCTGCTCATGTTTATTTTCTTTCTGATGATATCGCAAAACCCTATTTATACTATACATCTTTTTCTTCAAAAATTCACTACCAAATTTTCAAAATATTGTGTATAATCAAATACAATCAAGAAAGGAAAAATATCACATGATTGTTAAAAAAATGCCGATTTTACAAGGGTTTCCGACCCCTGATACTGTTAAATTTTTGTCGAGTACAGAATTAAAATTGTCAGAATTTACACCTGTTTTTTATGATATTGAGACTACAGGTTTATCCAGATATTCCACCTTTGTCTACCTCATCGGAGCCGTCAAATGGGAACAGAATCAGTGGATCCTCACACAGTGGCTCGGAGAATCTCCGGAAGAAGAAGCCTTGATCATTCGCGAATTCACTAACTATCTACAGGATTCAACCTATACGATCCAGTACAACGGAGATCGTTTTGACCAGCCCTATCTTGAAGAACGCTGCCGAAAAAATGAGCTTCCGTCTCCATTTGAAGGACTCGCCTCAATCGATGTCTATCAGGTACTTAAATCCTGTCAAAGTTTGTTTAAATTATCACGAATGAAGCAGCCTGACCTGGAAAATCTCTTCCCTTCCATGCACAGAATCTACTGTGATGGAGGACAGTGTATCCGCCTGTACCGCTCCTATATGAAAAAAAAGGATCCAAAAGCACTGGAAACTGTGCTCGGACACAACCAGGAAGACTTACATGGTCTCGGACTTGTCTTTACGCTTCTGAGTTACAGATCACTCTATCTCGGAAAATACGAGCCTTCTGCAATCCGCATTCATGATCAGCAGGAGCTCGTGATCACACTGAAGCTAGAGCATCCGGTACCGATATCTGTCTCCTGTGTCACAGATGAATTTTACTTTACCGCCGACAGAGAGGAAGCACGTCTGCTTCTCCATCTAAAAAACGGAAAGCTCCGACAATACTACTCCAATTATAAGGATTACGAGTATCTTCCCGGAGAAGATCAGGCAATTCCCAAATCCCTCAGCCGCTATATGGACAAAAGTCTTCGAATGCCGGCCACACCTCAGACCTGTTATACATGGTTTCAATGTGACAAAAATTTTCTTAACAGCACTTCCATGCAAATGCAGTATCTGACACACTCTCTTCCCTGTCTTCTCAACAATCTCGGAACCAGGCGTACAAGTCCTTCTTAAGGCTTTGCAATACTTATTCGGAAATTTACAAAGTAATTTCCAAATAAAACAAAAAATCCCGGCAGATCTTAAGTCTGCCGGGATTTAATATTCTCGAGAACTAATTAAGCTTCTGTATCTTCTTCTGCCTGTGCAGGAGCTTCCAGTGCTTTCATGCTGAGGCTGATCTTCTTGTCTTCACCGTTGAAGTCAACAACCTTTGCCTCGATTTCCTGTCCGATGGAAAGTACATCAGATGGTTTTGCAACGTGCTCTCTGGAAATCTGGGATACGTGAAGAAGTGCATCGATTCCAGGTGCCAGTTCAACAAATGCACCAAAATCTGTCATACGGGCAACTTTACCAGTTACAACGTTTCCTACTGCAAATTTCTCTGCAGCTGTCAGCCATGGATTCTCTTCCGGGAATTTCATGGAAAGTGCAATCTTGTCTCCATTAATCTCTTTGATCATAACTTTAACTTCATCGCCAACGTTGAATACTTTCTTCGGATTCTCTACTCTGCCCCAGGACATTTCGGAAATATGAAGAAGTCCGTCTGCTCCGCCAAGATCGATGAATGCACCGAAATCTGTAACGTTCTTAACAGTACCTGTAACAACATCACCAACGTTGATCTTTTCCATGAGTTCTTTCTGTTTCTCTGCTTTCTCAGCAAGAAGAAGCTGTTTACGGTTACCGATGATACGGCGTCTTCTCGGGTTGAACTCTGTGATCACGAATTCGATTTCCTGATCTGCGTATTTGGAAAGATCTTTCTCATAAGTATCGGATACAAGGCTTGCAGGGATGAATACTCTTGCTTCATCAATGTTTACACAAAGTCCGCCATCCAGTACCTGTGTTACAGGTGCTTTGAGTACTTCCTGAGATTCAAAAGCAGCTTCCAGACGTTTGTTGCCTTTCTCTGCAGCAAGACGTTTGTATGTCAGGATAACCTGTCCCTCTCCATCATTTACTTTCAGGACTTTTGCTTCCATAGTATCACCAACTTTAACTGCATCGGTAAGTACCAGGGAAGAATCGTTGGAATATTCATTCTTTGTGATGATACCATCTGCTTTATAACCGATATTCAGGATGATCTCATCCTCTTTGACATCGATAACAGTACCCTGTACGATCTCTCCATTTCTGATTGTTTTTACGGAATCCTCCAGCATCTGTTCAAAACTTAATTCTGACATGTTCTTGAACCTCCTCAATAATTTTCTTTGGGGTGGACGCCCCTGCTGTAATACCTACACAACTACTGCGATGGAACATTTCAGAATCCAAGTCTACAGGTGTTTGTATATAGTAAGTATTTCCACATTCCTCTTTGCATATTTCAAACAGCTTTTGAGTATTGGAACTATGTCTGCCACCGATGACAAGCATAGTGTCTACCTCTCCGGCTATGTTTTTTGCTTCTTTCTGCCGTTCTTCAGTAGCATTACAAATAGTGTTTAAAATATTGCTAATATTTAAAACATTATTATAATACCTCTTTTCGCAAAGAATTTCAACTAATTCTTTAAATTTGTTGTAATTAAATGTCGTCTGTGATACGATGCACGCCTCCATATCCGGATCGGGAATCATATTTTCAACATCTTCTCTGTTCTTGAGAACCCTGTAAGGACCATGACACCATCCGCAGATTCCCTGAACCTCCGGATGCTTCGGATCACCAAAAATAAAAATCTGTCTGCCTGCAAGGCTTTCCTTCTCGACGATCCTGTGTATCTTCAGAACGAAAGGACAGGTAACATCCACATACTCAAGATTGTTTTCTTTGAGTTTCTGATAAATATCTCTCCCTACTCCATGGGACCGGATCACAACCGTACCGTCCCTGATCTGATCCAGTTCTTCTGCCTGAATCACCTGAACGCCCCTGGATTCCAGATCAGATACAACCTCTTCATTGTGGATGATCGGGCCCAGAGTATAGATCGGAGAAACTCCCTCTTCGATCAGCTGATAGACTTTATCGACCGCACGTTTGACCCCAAAGCAGAATCCGGCAGTTTTGGCTACTTTTACCTTCATACTCCTCATTCCTCTTCTGATACTTTTGTGTGATATACAGAAAGGATCTTCTCCACGGTCTCATCAATCGTAAGCTCTGAGGAATCCACAAGGACCGCATCCTTCGCCTGACAGAGCGGAGAAACCTCTCTGGTCATATCCCTGTGATCCCTCTCCTCGATGGTTTTCTGGATTTCTACAAGATTACAGTCCTCTCCTCTTTCCTGATATTCCAGATAACGGCGGCGTGCTCTGGTCAGAGAACTTGCTGTAAGGTAAATTTTGACATCCGCATCCGGCAGAATGGTTGTTCCGATATCTCTCCCGTCCATGACGACACTCATGGCCCTTGCCAGCTTGCGCTGCAGATCCAGAAGCTTTGCCCTCACCCGCGGCACTGCTGAGCTTACGGAAGCCATCCCGCTTACTTCCTCCGTGCGAAGATAGTCATTTACATTTTCTCCGTCAAGAAGGACGATCTGCTCTCCGTTCTGATACTCAATAGAAATCTCCGCATTCTGACATGCTTCTCCGATCTCGTCCAGATTTTCCCGGTTTACGCCCTTTCTCAGAAGATAAAGTGCCATAGCCCGATACATGGCTCCTGTGTCCACGTATACAAACGAAAGCTCTTTTGCCACTTTTTTTGCTACCGTGCTTTTGCCCGCTCCTGCCGGACCGTCAATTGCAATATTGTGTACCATTTATTTCATCCTCCTGCTTATTTCTTTGTTACTGTTCGCAGTAACTCTTTTCACTTATATCCATAGCAGCAAGATATGCGGTGGACCATGCAATCTGAAGATTATAGCCCCCTGTTACTGCATCAAGATCAAGAACTTCTCCTGTAAAATACAGGTTTTTGATTTTTTTGGATTCCATGCTTCCCGGATTGATATCCCTGACAGAGACTCCACCCTGTGTAATGACTGCTTCTTTAAATTCGCCCGGCTCTGTGATCGTAAACGGAAAATTCTTGACTGTCATGCCGAAAGCAAGTCTCTCTTCTCTGGATATCTCATGGATCACTTTATCCCCTGGTATTCCGCCGATTTCAAGCATTACCGGTGTCAGAGAAGAAGGAAACAGGACTCCTATCACATTTTTGAACTGTTTATTCTTACCATTTTCAAATTCTCTCAGGATCCTCTCATCCAGCTGTTCCAGAGAAAGTGCCGGCTTAAGGTCAATAAACGCAGTCAGTTCTTCTCCCTTGACCAGATATTTGCCAAGTCTGGCACTGGCACTTAAGATCAGAGGACCTGTAACACCGGTATGTGTAAACATCATCTCCCCGAAATCCCGATAAAGAATCTTCTTGCCGCGTCTGACGGTAAGTTCCACATTCTTAAGAGAAAGACCTGTCATCCTCGGAATGTAATCTTCTCTGGTCTTAAGCGGAACCAGGGATGGAATACAGTCTGTCACCTGATGCCCGGTTTCTCTGGCAAAACGGTATCCGTCTCCTGTGGATCCCGTCGTTGGATAAGACAGACCACCTGTCGCGACAACTACAGCGTCTGCGCGCTTTATTTCACCATCTGCAAGAGAAACTCCCACAGCAGCACCGTCCTGCGTCAGAATCTCTCTGACCTCGCTTCTGAATCTGACATGAACACCATACTTCTTCATCAGACGTTCCAGACCACGGATGATATCTGATGAGCGGTCAGATTCCGGAAATACACGGTTTCCTCTCTCCGTCTTAAGCGGTACCCCCGCTTCTTCAAGGAGAGCCATCATATCCTGACTGTTAAAAGTATAAAATGCACTGTACAGAAACTTGCTGTTCGTCATGACTGCCCGGAGCAGTTCTTCAACCTCACAGTTATTTGTAACATTGCATCTCCCTTTTCCTGTAATATAGAGTTTTTTTCCCAGCTTTTCATTCTTTTCAAACAGAAAAACCTCACAGCCGTTTCTGGCGGCAATAATACTGCACAGCATACCTGCTGCTCCGCCTCCGACAATTATCACTTTATTCATGGAAATCCTTTCTTTTTTGCAAGCAAGCCCGTCAGAAAAATCTGGCGGGCCTGCTTTCCTGTATCAGAATCCTATCCAAAACAGGGACTTCTTTATATTTTTTTAGACCGGATATGCTCCGTTTTCTGTATCTGCAGCTTTTTCGTCTACTTTCTTCTCCTGAGCCTGACGGTATTTGAAGAAATCAGTAGCAACCTGCGGGAACAGTGCATAGGACAGAACGTCCTCATCCTGCTCTTTGTAAGCAGACATTTCTGTTTCCAGCTTATCCAGCTCGTTGTCGAGAAGGTCTGCCGGACGACAGGTAATCGGTTTTGCATCGCCGATGCACTTCTTCTGTACTTCCTGGTTGAACGGTTTTACGGTTGCTCCGTATTTTCCTAACAGGATGTCTTTTGTTTCTTTTGTTACCATCTTGTATCTCTCGCCCATAAGTACGTTAAATACAGCCTGTGTACCAACGATCTGGGAAGACGGAGTTACGAGCGGCGGCTCACCAAGGTCTTTACGAACCTTCGGAACTTCCTCAAGAACATCATAGAATTTATCTTCTGCATGCTGTTCTTTCAGCTGTGATGTCAGGTTGGAAAGCATTCCGCCCGGTACCTGATACAGAAGAGTCTTGATATTAACGCCAAGGTTCTTCGGATTCAGAAGGCCACTGTCCAGAGCTTCATCACGGATCGGACGGAAGTAATCAGCGATCTCAGCAAGGAGTTTCTGATCAAATCCTGTGTCATATGGTGTACCCTTGAAGGTTTCTACCATAACCTCTGTTGCAGGCTGGGAAGTTCCCAGAGCGAACGGAGACATTGCAGTGTCGATGATGTCAACGCCTGCCTCTACTGCCTTGAGGTATGTCATGGAAGCAACACCGGATGTGTAATGTGTATGAAGGTCGATCGGGATGCTTACAGCATCTTTGAGTGCTCCTACAAGCTCAGTTGCTTTGTAAGGAAGCAGAAGACCTGCCATATCTTTGATACAGATAGAATCTGCACCCATCTCTTCGATGTGTTTTGCGATGTTTACCCAGTACTCAAGAGTATATGCATCGCCTAAAGTGTAGGAAAGAGCAACCTGTGCGTGTGCTTTTTCTTTGTTTGCAGCCTTTACAGCTGTCTGAAGGTTACGCATATCATTGAGACAGTCAAAAATACGGATGATGTCGATTCCGTTTGCTGCGGATTTCTGTACGAAATATTCTACTACATCATCTGCGTACGGACGGTATCCAAGGATGTTCTGTCCACGGAAGAGCATCTGAAGTTTGGTGTTTTTGAAGCCGTCACGTAATTTACGAAGTCTTTCCCACGGATCTTCCTTGAGGAAACGAAGGGAAGCGTCAAAAGTAGCTCCACCCCAGCACTCTACTGCATGGTAGCCGACTTTATCCATTTTATCTACGATTGGAAGCATCTGTTCTGTGGTCAGTCTGGTTGCAATCAGAGACTGATGTGCATCACGGAGAACAGTTTCCACAATTTTTACAGGTTTTTTTTCTAATTCAGCCATTATGTTTTCTCCTTGTATTTATTAAGTACTCTAGATCAGACTCCAAAGATAGCCATGAAGGTTCCAGCTGCAACGGCTGTTCCGATTACACCGGCTACGTTCGGTCCCATCGCATGCATCAGAAGGAAGTTTGTAGGATCCGCTTCTGCACCGACTTTCTGAGAAACACGGGCAGCCATAGGAACCGCAGATACACCTGCCGAACCGATTAGAGGATTGATCTTTCCGCCTGACAGTTTACACATCAGTTTACCGAGCATACATCCGCCAAAGGTACCAAATGCAAACGCTACAAGACCAAGAACAACGATTTTCAGAGTGTCAATATTAAGGAATGCTTCTGCACTTGTGGAAGCACCTACAGATGTACCAAGCAGGATAACTACGATGTACATCAGCGCGTTGGATGCTGTTTCTGTAAGCTGTTTAACAACGCCAGACTCACGGAAGAGGTTACCAAGCATCAGCATACCTACCAGCGGAGCTGTTGTAGGAAGAATCAGGCACACAACGATGGTAATTACGATCGGGAAGAGAATCTTCTCGATTTTGGTTACAGGACGAAGCTGATCCATTTTGATTTTACGTTCTTTCTCTGTAGTACAGAGTTTCATGATTGGCGGCTGAATGATCGGAACCAGTGACATATAAGAATATGCCGCCACCGCGATCGGTCCCATTAAAGTGGTCTGTCCAAGTTTTCCTGCAAGGAAAATGGAAGTAGGACCATCTGCTCCACCGATGATGGAGATTGCTGCTGCTGCCTTTCCGTTGAATCCAAGGAAGATTGCAAGGAAGTATGCAACATAGATACCAAGCTGTGCAGCTGCTCCAAGAAGGAAACTCTTCGGATTGGCAATCAGCGGACCAAAGTCTGTCATCGCACCAACGCCCATAAAGATCAGGGACGGAAGAATACTCCACTCATCAAGGATATAGAAGTAATGCAGAAGACCACCAACACCATTGGACATGTCTTCCGGATTTGCCATAATATCCGGGTAGATATTTACCAGGAGCATACCAAAAGCGATCGGAACCAGAAGAAGCGGCTCAAAACCTTTTTTGATAGCAAGGAATAAGAATACACACGCCACCGCGATCATCAGATAGTTTCCCCATGTCAGGTTAAAAAATGCCGTCTGATGAATCAGGTTGGACAGGGTTTCTGTTACATAAGACATTTGATTACCTCCCGTCCTAGTTCATTGTAGCCAGAGTATCTCCGTTTTCTACGGATGCGCCTTCGGATGTATCGATGCTGGCTACAGTACCATCCTGAGGAGCAACAACCGGGATTTCCATCTTCATGGATTCCAGGATCACGATGTTGTCTCCTGCTTTTACTGCCTGTCCTGCGGAAGCTACGACTTTGAGGACTTTACCTGGTACAGAAGCAGTAACTTTCACTGCACCTGCTCCTGCTGCCGGTGCTGCTGCCTTAGGAGCTGCTTTCGGTGCTGCCTTCGGTGCTGCTACAGGTGCTGCTGCCGGTGTGCTTACGCTTCCTGTTTCTTCTACAGTAACTTCATATGCTGTTCCGTTTACGGTGATTGTATAGCTTTTCATTTTTAATCCTCCTAAAATTGTCAATTACCTTTTTTTACGGTTGATCTTACGAATGGAGCGTACAACAAATCCGTCTGTTGTAGTTCCCTCTGATGCCGCGATTGCCGCTGCAATTACAGCGATCAGTTCTGAATCATCAGCTTCCTCCTGTACAGGTACTGCCACAGGAACCGGCGCCGGTGCCGGAGTTTCTTCTTTCTTCTTCTTAACCTGCTGTGCCCCGGATCCCGGAACAAATTTAAACAGGGAAATAAGGAAGATCAGGAATATAAGGATCACAAATACAGTACCAAGTCCCATGAGAGTATTCAGTGCTGCATTCTTCATGGTTGTCGCAAAAGAATACTTAACATCAACGGTCAGGGAAGTAGGGTTCATTTTTTTGTCGATTACGTAGACAAAGTCTGCGTCTTCTTTTTCGAATTCGACCTCAACAGTAGCAGTGTATTCCTTATCCTTATCGTCATACTCTACTTCTACTGTGTCACCGATCTCCTTCAGGTCACCTACTTCTTTCTTAACACCACTCCAGGCTGTCATCGCATTTACAACAAATTCATTATCTTCTTCCAGGTACTGCTCGATCTCAGCATCTGACAAGCCGATAATTTCATCTGTTACTGCTCCAACATAAGCTTCAACCTGAGTCTTAACATTATCATCCATCTCACCGTCTGCCCAGACAAGAGCTGTGCCTGAGAACATCAGAGATGCGGCACACGCAAACGCAGCACAGGTAGTGGATGCTTTCTTTAACATCTGATTCATATGCTCACCTCGCTTAGACTGTGCCATGTTTCTTAGCTGGACGGTCTTCTCTCTTTGTGAACAGCATTTCAAATGCTCCGATCACGTATTTACGTGTATCAGCCGGAGCGATCACAGTATCTACATAACCTCTTGCTGCTGCGGACTCTACGTTAGACTGCAGTGCTCTGTACTCAGCTGCCTTCTCATTCAGGACAGAAGCCTCTGATCCCGGATACATGATCTTGGCTGCCATGGAGGCATCCATCATACCGATTTCTGCATTCTCCCATGCATAAACAAAATCTGCTCCTACAGATTTGCTGTTCATAGCCACATAAGCAGTTCCGTATGCCTTGCCGATGATCACATTAACCTTCGGTACAGTTGCGGATGCAAATGCGTGAACAAGTTCTCCGACAGCTTTTGCCATTACCTTTTCGCTGCATACGGTTGCATTGAATCCGGTTACATTTGTAAGAGTCAGCACCGGAATTTCAAAAGCATCACAGAATTTAACAAATCCGGCAGCTTTTCTTGCACCTCTTGCAGAAAGAGTTCCATCGAATTCTTCTGCCTTCTTGCCTTCTGCATCGTAAACTTCTGTTCTGTTGGCTACTGCACCTACAGTCATTCCGTTTACACGAAGGAAACCGGTAACAACGTCTTTACCATAGTCTCTCTTTGTCTCAAAGAAAATTCCATTGTCTGCGATTCTGGAAAGTGCGAGGGATGTGTCTCCTGCACATGCTGCGATATCTTCGCATGCACGGTTCAGATCATCTGTGCACTCTTCAAAAGAATCGTTGTCTTCGAAATTGGATGGAAGAAGTCCGATAAGCTGACGGATTTCAGCAAGAATCTCTTCCTCTGATTCTACTGCATCGATAAGTCCAGTTTCTTTGCTCTGGAATTCTGCAGATGCTGTGTCGCATTTCTCTGTGTAGTTTCCATCCAGTGCATTCGGGCTGTTTACAAACATCTTGCCTTTCTTGGATTCGATGAATGTAAAGTCTGTCAGTGCCGGAACAACTGCCATTCCTCCGCCACAGGTACCAAATACAGCTGTGATCTGCGGGATCATTCCGGATGCCATTGTCTGTTTCAGATAAATTCCACCAAACGCTTCCAGTGCATCTGTTGCTTCCTGCAGACGCATTCCTGCACAGTCAACAAGACCGATCACCGGTGCGCCTGTCTTCATAGCCAGGTCATATAAAGCAGAAATCTTCTTTGCATGCATCTCGCCGACTGTTCCGTTCAGTACGGAAGCATCCTGGCTATATACATAGACAAGATTTCCGTCGATCACACCATATCCGGTGATAACACCGTCTGAAGGCGCTTTTGTTTCAGCCATGTTAAAATCTGTGGATCTGGCTGTTACGCTTTTCCCGATTTCAACAAAACTGTTGGCGTCAAGCAAAGAATTTATTCTTGTGCCTGCTAAGCTTTGTGTTGCATTACTCATTCTCTTTTGCCCTCCATGTTTATAAAATTTTAAAATATAACCAAAATTTTAGCCGATTATAATTGTAACCTGTTTTCAATATTTTTTCAATACATTTCCGTTTTTTTGTTAATTTTTTAACTCCTAAATTTATTTTGCGACAATACAATTTTTTTGTATTTTACAAAAAAAGCCCTCGCTGCCGCGAAAAGGCTCTTCCCTCTGCTCTCAATGAAAAAATTTTTCCGAAACATACTCCAGTACCCGAAAAAAGGTTCTACGCTCGATCGACTGTTCCGCCAGAACCGGGTAGGAGGCCAGAATCTGTCCGTCAAGCAAAAATGTCACCCTGCCGATCTTATCACGGCGCTTTACCGGAGCCTCAAGCATCTCTGGTACATTCATCCGGCATACAATCCTTTCATCGTCTGCAAGAAGTATCTGACTCTCCTTCTGTTCCGTGTCGACATCGGATATACCACGGATATACTGCACTCTTTTGGTGGGATCTTCCCGAAATCCGTTCTTTACCCGGATCAGTGGAATTTCCGGATCTTCCCACCAGCTTCGATAGTTATAATTTTTTTCTCCGTATGTAAGAAGTGCAGACGCATCCTTCCATTTATAGGTCTTATGGTCCGGCCATCCGCTCCCCAAAAGAGCAACGATAAAGGTTTTTCCATCTCTTTCTTCTGCACACACATAACAGTATCCTGCATCTCCTGTATATCCTGTTTTTCCCGAAACTATCCCTTCCCGCATATCCAGAAATGCATTGGTGTTGTGGATCGAAAAAGTCCGCTTCTTCTGAATGTCCGAGAAAGAATATTCTCTGGTTTGTGTGATCTTAAGAAACATAGGATTCTGTATGGCATATCGCATGATCCGTGCCAGATCTCTCGCAGTCGTATGATGTATCCCGCCGCTGTCTTTCGCGTCGAGGCCATTGGGTGTCACAAAATGCGTATCCGTACAGCCAAGCTCTTCTGCTTTCTGATTCATCATCGCTGCAAATCCTTCTGTGGAACCTCCGATACGCTCTGCGATCGCAACCGCAGTATCATTATGGCTCTGCAGCATCAGGGAATATAAAAGATCCTCAAGGTAATACTGTTCTCCCTCCCGGATTCCAAGACGTACCTCCGGCTGGGATGCTGCCCTTGAGGAAACCTGCACATAATCATCACCCTGTCCGTTTTCCAGCGCAAGGATACAGGTCAGGACCTTTGTGGTACTCGCATTCGGCCGCGGCGTTTCTCCTTCTTTTTCGTACAGAACTCTCCCGGAGTCCCCATCCATCAAAACAGCCGAAAGAGCATAAAGATTCCCCGGGGAGGAATCCGCCCCTGATACATCATAGACTACAGAATTCAGTATAAAAAATGTCAAAAGCACGATTACGGCTGCCGCATGATATCTGCACTTCATATTCCACCTCTTATTCTTGATAGAATATTTTATGCAGACCTGTCCTGACTATATTCCTGTTACCTGACTTTCAGTGAAATTCAACGTAACTGTTCACAGGTAATATCCCGCGAGGTGTTTTGCCATGAATATGGCAAAATCTCGAGACATACGGGGCAAAATGCCATCACCGAAGGTGATTTGGAATGCATTTTGACCAAGTTACTGTGAACGGAGTGAACAGTAACAATTCAACCGCTATATGTCCTGTGCCATCTTTCGGAAAGAGGGCGGTCTTCTCTGGAAAGATCAAAAAGTTCTTCCAGATATCCGGGTGCTTCCCGGACTTCCCCTTCATAAAGTCCATATAAGTTGTGTACCGGAACTGCACTTCCGGGAACCGGATCCTTCGCCATAAAATACTCCATCACAGAATCAGACAGCTTCCTGCCCGCGAGTCTGGAAATTACCGTGAGGAGTTTCTTTCGTCTGCCTTTATTATCATAGACCATACAGTTTGTGATAAATTTCATACGGCTTAAGGAAGTCAGGATCTCACCTGAGGTCACCTTCGGAATTGCCCGGTGGATCACTCTGGCATAAGTGATTCTTGGTATCACACCACACGCCGGATAGTAATGATATGGATTTTTGTGCGTTTTCAGCATAAGCATCCGGTCAAATTCTTTCTCCAGAAGGGTATGCGTGATCACCTTTTTATCTGCCATATCCTCAATATAAGGATGGCAGGCACTGTCCAGAAGATAATGGCATCCGAACCCAAGCAGATATGCCAGAAGTTTTTCATCATGTGTATCCCGCACAAGTGCCATGCCTCTTTCAAAAAAAGGAGCAGCTATTTCCTTGTGCATACGGATTCCGGTTTTGGATACTTCCGGTTTCAGCATATGATAAAACAGAATATCCGGTCCGTGGAGACCGATCCTGTACAGATTGACATTTCTTCGGATGACCGTCTGCATCTCCACCGGAAGTTCGTGATAAATCTTCTTGCCGAACAGATCATGTGCATACGTCGTAGGCATTTTAATTTCCTCCTAAACATCCAGGCGAAGCTGTATCTCTTCTTCCGCTTCTGCCTTAAAATCTTCCAGACGGACCGGATCCACAGTCGGAAGCTCATCCAGTCCCTGTACACCAAAACAGCGCAGAAACTCTTCCGTAGTTCCAAGAAGGATCGGCCGCCCTGGGGCATCCAATCGTCCAAGTTCTCTTACAAGCTCATACTCCATCAGCTTGTTGATTGCATGGTCGCATTTTACACCTCGGATTTTCTCGATCTCTGCCTTTGTGACCGGCTGCTTGTACGCAATGATCGAGAGCGTTTCCAACATGACATCTGTTAATGCCGGCTTCTTAGGATGCAGAGCCAGACGGATCAGACATTCATAGTATTCTTTCTTTGTACACATCTGATAGGACTGCTCCAGTTCAATGATCTGGATTCCGCGCTCCTCCGCCTGATAACGATCCATCATATTATGAATGATTTTTCTTGTCGTTTCCTTATCCTGCTGGATCGCACCCGCGATCTGAGACAATTCCACAGACTCTCCCATCGTAAACAAAACCGCCTCTATCGCCGCTTCTAGTTTCTTTATCTCCATATAATTCCTCAATCTTTATTTTTACTCATCTGCAAACTCTGTCAGATGTGTCCACTCCTGTGGCTCCCGGACCACCTCTACCAGAATATCATCAAACAATGCATCCTGTTCCACATGGATATATCCCATTTTCATAAGCTCCAGGATTGACAGAAATGTTACGATCAGCTGCACTCTTGATTTCTGACCGACAAGAAGCTGCCGGAAGCTGAATTTTCTGTGGCCTCCGGCATATTCCTTCATCTCCAGCATCTTTTCGGACAGACTGACCTCTTCTTTCTCGATCGTCCCGAATCTGCTTCGGATCGGATCGATCTTGTCTTCCTGTTTCTTAAGGATCGACTGGTAAATGTTATGTAGTTTCTCCAGGGTAAGTCCCGCCAGAAGTTCCCTCGGATCTACCGGCTCTCTATATTTCATCACTTCTGCCGGGATCGTAGGCTGCTTATAAAACACCCCTACCGCCCCGTCCATTTTGTCTTTCAGTTCATAGGACATATATTTGTACATCTTATATTCCAGAAGCTTCTGGACGAGTTCCTCTCTCGGGTCTTCTTCCTCGCCCTCTTCGTTCACTTCTTTCGGAAGAAGCATTCTGCACTTGATATCAAGAAGTGTTGCCGCCATGACCAGAAATTCGCTCATGATCCCCAGATCTTCTTTTTCCATGGAGTGGATATATTCCATATACTGATCTGTGATCTCTACGATCGGGATATCATAAATATCGATTTTATTTTTGTCGATCAGATGCAGCAGAAGATCCAGAGGCCCTTCAAACACATTAATCTTTACCGGTATTGCCATATAGTGATTTCCTTCCTGTCTTATGGGACTTTCTTTCTGTCGGGCAAAATTCGATCACAAGCAGCTCCCGTGGATTATGAAGCCGTATCGGTATCGTATGTTCCCCAAGGCCGGCACTGACGATCATCGTACTTCTGCCGCTCTGAAATCTGCCGCAGCAGTACGGAGGAAAAAGGAGGTACTGCGGGCAGGTCAGTCCGTGATTCTCATCGAAGCGCAAAATCCCCCCGTGGTAGTGTCCTGACAAAATAAGATCTGCCCCCCAGGAAAGATAGGTATTCCCATATTTTGGATTATGCGCCAGCAGAATATGTATCCCCGCTTTCGAGGGTGTTCCGATTAACTCTTCCAGGGCAGTGAGACTCAGTGCCGGAGAATTCGGCTTATGATAATATTCGATTGGAAGCTCCAGTCCATAAAATATAAAATCCGTTTCCCCAAACCTTGAAAATATGTGCTCATTATGAAGAAAGCAGACTCCTGCACTGGTAAGCAGACGTTCATAATTCAGATACTGCTGCCTGACCTCCGGATTCAGAAGCATCTTATACTCGTGATTTCCAAGTGCATAAAAAACCGGAACACGTTCACTCAGACGGACCAGAAGTCCTGCCGCCGTCTGAAGTGTTTCTTTTTCTCTGGTTACGATCATATCTCCCGTAACAAGCACAGCATCCGGCTTCTGCCGAAGAATCTCCTCATACAGATACTGATGGTTATTGCCATAGGTCATACCATGAAGATCTGTCAGAAAGGCAAATCTTACTTTCTGTCCACTTTTCAGTTTTCTGGAATGAATCTCATAGGTTCTGGTTCTGAATGTCTTCATGTGACTCCTTCATGTTTTTATTTGCCGAATCCACAGTTTGGAAATGTACAGGTCTGGCAGTTAAGACAAAGTCCGCCCTCCCCATAGGCAGAAATCTCTTTCGCACAGATTCTGTCATCTGCCATAACGCGCGGAAGGATCAGATCAAAGACTGTTCTTTTGGCATACATTACACATCCCGGAAGTCCCAGAATCGGAACCGTCCGGTCTTCTGTCTTATAATAAGCCAGAAGAAGCATTGCCCCCGGCAGTACCGGTGCTCCGTAAGTGACAATCTCCGCTCCTGTATCCTTGATCGCACCCGGTGTACGGTCATCCGGATCCACGCTCATTCCTCCGCTGCAGATCACAAGATCGGCACCTTCTCTAATAAAGTTCAGAATATCTTCTGTAATCTGTTTTCTGTCATCTCCGGGAGTAGTCTGACCGACAACCGAACAGGCATACTCATCAAGCTTCTCTCTGAGCACCGGTGTAAAAGTATCCTTGATCAGTCCTTTTTGTACCTCACTGCCGGTGGTAACAATTCCTGCTTTTTTGTTTCGGAACGGAAGAATGGAAAAAATCGGTGTCTCTCCTGCTGCTTTCTCTGCGCGATCCATCTTTTCCTTTTCGATGACCAACGGAATGATACGGGTTCCTGCAATCTTATCTCCCTTTCTGACCGGGAAATCGCCATGTCTGGACGCGATCATCATTTCTCCCAGAGAATTCACCGCCTGCAGTGCATCTCTGCGTATCTTGAGAAGACCGTCACAATCTGCGATCAGCTCAATCTTACCCTCTTTGATCTCACTTCCGTGCATATGCTCTCCTGCTGAGATCTTATAGAGAATCTCGGCCGCCTCGTTTTCGTGCAACATCCCCTCTTTCTTCTCCCACACGAAAAGATGCTCTTTTCCTACCGAAAGAAGCGCCGGTATATCTTCTTCTCTTACAACATGCCCCTTTTTAAATAAAACTCCCTTTTTCTGATCTTTGATGATCTGTGTGATATCATGGCACAGAATCTGCCCAACTGCATCTACTGTTCTGATTTCTTTCATAGTTTTCTTCTCCTAGTTTTTGCTTACACATTCGAGTATTATTATAACTCTCACAGAGTCTCTTTGTCAAAAGATTGTTACTGCTCACTCCGCCTGTGGTTTTGCATCAACCACAGATAATTTATAACTTTACCAAGACTGTCTGAATACCCGGCACGCTCAACCGTTTCTCCGTAAACGATCTCCATCCGTCCAAATTCCTTGCCTCCGGCAGAATAAATGATTTCTCCGGCTTTCGCCCCTTTTTGAACCGGAGCTTCCGTCTTTTGGGGAATCTTCATTTCTTTTTTCACTTCAGAAAAATCCCGCCCGTCTGTATCCAGATAGCGAAAAATCCCCTGACAGGAAAGAGAGACTTCTTCTTTTTTTCCTTTTCTAATTGGAAGCTTCGGAAGTTTTACCCCCTCTTCATCTACATAAAGACTGCATCTGGCAAACCCATAGTCCAGAAGTGCTGCCGCATCTTTCAGTCTGGCTTTATAATCCGGTGCCGCCATGATCACAGAAATCAGCATCAGATTATTTTTCTCTGCCACCGCACTGAGGCAGAATTTGGCTTTGCTGGTGCTTCCTGTTTTAAGTCCGATGCATCCCGGATAGGTCCGGATCAGGCGGTTTGTATTGGTGAGTCCGAATTCCTTGCTGCCCTGCCTTGTGACATGCGTAATGTTTTCCATCCAGATAGAAGAATATTCAAAAATCTCCGGGTAGTTCAGAATCAGTTCCCGGCTCATAAGTGCAATATCATACGCCGTCGTATAATGATCATCGGAATCTGTCAGACCACAGCAGTCAACAAAATGGGTATTCTTCATTCCCAGCTCATCCGCCCTTTTGTTCATCTCCTTCACAAAGCTCTCCTCGCTGCCTGCGATATGCTCTGCCATCGCAACACTCGCATCATTGCCCGAAGCCACTACGATGCATTTGATCATGGTTTCCACATCCTGTGTTTCTCCCTCTTCCAGAAACACCTGGGAGCCACCCATGGATCTGGCATGTGCACTTGTCGTCACCGTATCGGTAAGATGCAGATTTCCACTTTTCAGATGATCAAAGATCAGAAGAAGTGTCATGATCTTTGTAACACTTGCCGGACTTCTTCTGGTATCTTTGTCCTTTTCATAAAGAATGGTTTTGGTCTCCGGCTCCATTAATACAGCTCCGGGAGCAGAAATTTCCACCGCATTTTCTTCCGCCTGCACAGGAATACAGCAAAGCACAATACTGCATAACAGAAAAACAGATATCGTCTTTTTTATCCTCTTATAAAGCTTCATGCGATACCTCTTTTTACTTCTCCCTACTATTGTAAAATCTTCCCTGCAAAAATATACCTGAATAAAACAGAAAAAGGAATGCGATGCACTCCATAAAGGATTCTCACATTCCTGCCGAAATTTCCTACAAAAGTGGAGCCAGAAGTCTGAGGATACTCTGAAATCCACGAACCAGAATATTTCTATTTTTGCAAAATTCAATATTAATGGGATCACAGTAATTCAGTGTTTCTTTGAAATCCTGAAAAATATCCGCGACCACTTTATTCTTATAAAACCAGACACCATTCTCAAAATGGAGATACAGGCTTCGGTAATCCAGATTGATCGTTCCGACAACTGCGATCTCATCATCACAGACAAACGATTTTGCATGCAGAAAGCCCGGCTGATACTCATAAACCCGCACTCCTGCCTCAAGAAGCTGCTCATAATAAGACTGCGTCAGCAGAAAAACCATCTTCTTATCAGGTACTCCCGGTGTCATGATCCGAACGTCCACGCCACTTTTGGCTGCCAGGCAGAGTGCCGTCATCATCTCATTATCAATGATCAGATACGGCGTACAGATATAGACATATTTTCTCGCACGGTTAATGATATTCAGATATACATTCTCACCAAGCACTTCTCCATCCAGAGGAGTATCACTGTACGGCTGTACAAAACCATCCTCCTCAAAGGCTTCCGGATGGTATCTGTGCGGCATATGAAGCTCATGCTCCATAGGAGTTCTCGAACCATTGACCACACTCCACATATGCATAAACATGACTGTCATATTCCAGACAGCCTCACCTTTCAGCATGACTGCAGTGTCCTTCCAGTGCCCAAACCGCTCCTTCTGATTGATGTACTCATCTGCAAGATTGATTCCACCGGTAAAACCTGTTTTGCCATCGATCACGCAGATCTTACGGTGATCACGGTTATTCTGAACAATATTCAAGATCGGCCGGAACGGATTGAAGATCACACATTTGATGCCTTTTTCCTGAAGAATCTTGTCATATCTGTTCGGGAGCGTTGTAAGACAGCCAAATCCATCATAGATCAGGCGGACATCCACACCTTCCTTCGCCTTACGCTCCAGAATATCAAGGATTGTTCTCCACATCACACCGTCATTGATGATAAAATACTCAATATAAATATAATGTTGTGCCTGCTCCAGCTCCCGTACCAGAACCGGAAACATATCATCGCCGACCTGAAAATATTCTGCCGTTGTATTGCCATGGACCGGAAAGCCGGAATACCGATGAATGTATCTGGACTGAACTGCCGCACTCTCTCCCTGTTCTTTGAGCTCTTCGAAGGTTTTCTCATCCTGCCTCATGTAAGGAAGACTCTCTTCCTGAACCTGGGCGTATCTGTACTGGATCGCCTGCGCGATTCTTGACTTTCCAAACAGCAGATACAACAGTACGCCAAATACAGGCACTGTCAGGATCAGGATCGTCCAGCCAAGCTTATAGGATGGATTGATCTTTTTATTAACGATCCAGAGTACGACCAGAATGCTGATGACTGCAATCGCATTTGAAATATATTTTGAATATGCCGCCAGCCTCCATGCCATGATCAAAAGCCAGCCAAGCTGGAGCAACAGGGCAGCTGCAACATAAAAAATTCTATTAAACAGAAGTTTAAGAATTCTTTTTAAAAAACGCATAACATAACTCATCCTGTACCTTTGCTGCCCCCTGTTCTTATAAGTTATTTATTCCGGTAAAATCTTAAAAATCCCTGACGGATATATCGCCAGGGATTTTTGCGCACAATTAATTATATTTACGTTTTCTTGCGGCTTCAGATTTTTTCTTACGACGAACGCTTGGTTTCTCGTAATGCTCTCTCTTACGGATTTCCTGCTGGATACCTGCTTTAGCACAGCTTCTCTTGAATCTGCGAAGAGCGCTATCTAAAGTCTCGTTTTCTTTTACGATAACGTTTGACATAGACTCACACCTAACCTCCCTCCAGTTGTAGATTGTGCTAAAATACAACTGTCTGGGTATTTTTCTTGCACGAGTGTTATTATATAACATAGTGATAACATTCGTCAACATATATTTTGGCTAATTTTAGAAAAAAATTCTTTTCCGTCAATTTTCGTGTTTTTTAGTGAATCTGCTGCTCCAGGATTCCTGCTGCTGCATCGATTGCTTCCTGTGCTTTTTCCGGATTCTTTCCGCCGGCCTGAGCCATATTCGGACGTCCGCCGCCGCCACCACCTGCGATCGCTGCGACACCTTTGATCAGATTTCCGGCATGTGCTCCGGCCTTCTGTGCTGCATCGGTAGCCATGGCAAGAAGGTTTACTTTGCCGCCATTTACAGCCGCAAGAACAACAACGCCCTCTCCAAGCTTTTCTTTGAGCTGGTCGCCAAGGTCACGAAGTCCATTCATGTCAACACCTTCTACTTTGGCAGCAAGAAGCTTCACTCCCTTAATCTCTACAACCTGGTTCATAACATCACCGAGGGATCCCTGTGCCAGTTTGCTCTTGAGAGATTCATTTTCGCTCTGAAGAGATTTTACTTCTGCCTGAAGATGTGTGATCTTCTCTGCAACTTCTGCCGGCTGAGCCTTAAGAGCTTTGGCAGCCTCATGCAGCATAGCTTCCTGTTTCTTATAATATTCAATGACCCCGTTTCCTGTCAGTGCCTCGATACGACGTACACCTGCTGCAACACCGGCCTCAGAAACGATCTTGAAAAGCATGATGGTGCTTGTATTCTTGACATGTGTACCACCACAGAGTTCTCTTGAGAAATCTCCCA
The DNA here is from genome assembly GCF_009883055.1 of Blautia sp. BIOML-A1. Classification (GTDB taxonomy): domain Bacteria; phylum Bacillota; class Clostridia; order Lachnospirales; family Lachnospiraceae; genus Blautia_A. The sequence goes on from NZ_WWVR01000007.1 coordinate 35,988, forward strand.
TGGATACAACACGTACTTTCTGATCGTATTTCTCACCAAATAAAGCCATTGCTCCGGATTTCTTGGCTTCCTCAATATCCATAACGTCTGTTACTACAGGAAGAGCTGCCTGAATTTCTTTATTTACAAGCGCTTCTGTCTGAACGATCTCTTCCGGTGTCATTGCCTGGAAATGTGCAAAGTCAAAACGAAGTCTGTCCGGAGTTACAAGAGAACCTTTCTGTTCTACATGAGAACCGAGAACTGTTTTAAGTGCCTTCTGAAGAAGATGTGTTGCACTGTGGTTTTTCTCTGTATCACGGCGTGCCTGTTCGTTGACTTTAAGAGTTACTGTCTCCCCTGCGGAAAGCATTCCGGATTCCATATGTCCGACATGACCGAATTTACCGCCACGAAGCTTGATGGTATCCTCTACCACAAATCTGCCATTTGCAGTCTCGATCACACCGCAGTCACCTTCCTGGCCACCCATGGTAGCGTAGAACGGTGTTTCTTTTACAAATACAGTACCTTTCTGGCCTTCCATCAGAGAAGCTGCAATCTCTTTCTCTGTCGTAAGAACTGTGATCTCTGAATCATATGCGAGATGATCGTAGCCTACAAATTCTGTGGTTACATTGACATCGATCTCATCATATACAGTAGCATCAGCTCCCATATAGTTGGTTACCTCACGTGCTGAACGCGCCTTCACTCTCTGCTCTTCCATTGCCTTCTGGAAGCCGTCTTCATCAATTCCATATCCCTTTTCCTCAAGGATTTCTTTGGTAAGATCAAGAGGGAATCCATAAGTATCATACAGTTTGAATGCATTGTCTCCGGAAAGAGTCTTTTCTCCGGCTGCCTTCATCTCTTCTTCCATATCAGCAAGAATGCGTAAGCCCTGATCGATGGTCTTATTAAACTGATTTTCTTCGTTTGTCAGAACCTTGAAGATAAATTCTTTCTTTTCTTCCAGTTCCGGATAACCTGCCTTGGAACCGTTGATCACTTCTTCACTGAGTTTTGAAAGGAAGGTTCCCTTGATTCCCAGAAGACGTCCGTGACGGGCAGCACGACGGATCAGACGACGAAGTACATATCCACGGCCTTCGTTTGTCGGCATGATACCATCGGAGATCATAAATGTAGCAGAACGGATATGGTCTGTGATCAGACGGATGGAAACATCATCCTGATAGTTTTTCTCGTATTCCTTGCCTGCGATCTCGCATACCAGGTTACGAAGTGCACAGATAGTATCCACATCAAAGATAGAATCCACATCCTGTACAACAACTGCCAGACGCTCAAGGCCCATACCTGTATCAATATTTTTCTGTTTCAGAGTCGTATAATTTCCATTTCCGTCATTCTCAAACTGTGTGAATACGTTGTTCCATACTTCCATATAACGGTCGCAGTCGCAGCCTACTGTACAGCCTGGTTTGCCGCAGCCATATTTCTCTCCACGATCATAGTAGATTTCTGAACAAGGACCGCAGGGACCTGCACCATGCTCCCAGAAGTTATCCTCTTTCCCAAAACGGAAGATTCTGTCTGCCGGGATTCCTACTTCTTTGTTCCAGATATCAAATGCTTCATCATCCTCCAGGTATACGGATGGATAAAGTCTGTTCGGATCAAGACCTACAACTTCTGTCAGAAATTCCCAAGACCAGTGAATTGCCTCTTTCTTGAAATAATCTCCAAAAGAAAAGTTTCCAAGCATTTCAAAGAATGTACCATGACGTGCTGTCTTACCAACATTCTCAATATCACCTGTACGGATACATTTCTGGCATGTGCTGACTCTTGTTCTTGGTGGTTTCTCCGCACCTGTGAAATATGGTTTCAGTGGAGCCATACCTGCATTGATCAGCAGAAGGCTCTTATCTCCCTGCGGTACCAGAGAGAAGCTTTTCATTACAAGATGTCCTTTGCTCTCCATGAAGTCAAGAAACATCTGACGAAGTTCGTTTACCCCGTATTTCTTCATGATCATTTCCTCCTATTTAACACAAACCTTGTTGAATTTCTTCTTACCACGTTTCAGGACAATGCCGTCACCTGTGAGGCTGTCTTTTGCGACAACGTGCTTAATGTCTGTGATCTTCTCGCCATCAATAGAAACTCCACCCTGCTCGATCGCACGGCGTCCTTCAGAACGGGTCGGAACAAGGCCTGCTTTGATCAGCATTGTGATAAGATCGATAGTTCCCTCTTCGGTAAAATCTTCATCTGTGAGTTCTGTGGTTGGCATATGTGCAGTGTCAGCCCCGCCGGAAAACAGTGCTCTTGCACCTTCCTGCGCTTTCTTTGCTTCCTCCTCACCATGAACCAGGTTTGTCAGTTCATATGCAAGGATTTCTTTGGCCTTATTCAGCTGGCTGCCTTCCCATGCTGCCATCTCATCGATCTGCTCGATCGGAAGGAAGGTAAGAAGACGCATACATTTGATAACATCTGCATCATCCACATTTCTCCAGTACTGATAGAAATCGAACGGAGAAGTCTTGTTCGGATCAAGCCATACAGCACCGGACTGTGTTTTACCCATCTTCTTTCCTTCTGAGTTCAGAAGAAGAGTGATCGTCATGGCATATGCATCCTTGCCAAGCTTACGACGGATCAGTTCTGTACCGCCAAGCATGTTGCTCCACTGGTCATCTCCACCAAACTGCATATTGCAGCCATATTTCTGGTATAACATGTAAAAGTCGTAGCTCTGCATGATCATGTAGTTGAACTCAAGGAAGCTTAAACCTCTCTCCATACGCTGTTTATAGCACTCTGCTGTCAACATACGGTTTACAGAGAAATGTGCTCCTACATCGCGAAGCATATCTACATAGTTCAGATCCAGAAGCCAGTCAGCATTGTTGACCATCAGTGCTTTACCATCGGAGAAATCGATGAAACGGGACATCTGTTTCTTGAAGCAGTCAATGTTGTGCTGGATGGTTTCTTTTGTCATCATCTGACGCATATCTGTTCTTCCGGACGGGTCACCGATCATACCGGTACCGCCGCCGAGAAGTGCGATCGGACGGTTGCCTGCCATCTGAAGACGTTTCATCAGGCAGAGTGCCATAAAATGTCCTACATGAAGACTGTCTGCTGTAGGGTCAAAGCCAATGTAGAAGGTTGCCTTTCCGTTATTTACCATTTCTTTGATCTCGTCTTCATCTGTTACCTGGGCAATCAGGCCTCTCGCCTTAAGTTCTTCCCATACTGTCATAATATGTTCCTCCTGTTATTAAAAAAGCCCGGTTCCTGTCCTTCTTAGGACGAGAACCGGGTCCCGTGATACCACCTAACTTCGCAGAAAAAACTCCTGCCTCATTGAGCACGATAACGAGTGCCATTCCGTCGCAGCCTACTGCAGAATTTCGGTGCGAAGCTCCGGGATGTATTCACAGCAAGTTCTGCACGCGCCTCTCACCGTCCGGCTACTCTCTGTGTGTGTTGCTTCTGTTACTTTTTCCCTTCAAAGCTGTTTCATATACTTCTAAAAGTATACAAATTGACTTTTTGTTTGTCAAGTGTGTTTTCTTTCTAGTTTAACAACTTAAAGTGATAAACAGTGCTTCGCATTATCCAGGATTTCCTGCGGATTATCGATAAATATCTCATCTGCCGCCTGACGCCCAAACTTCTTTGAAACATAGGCATAGGCATCTCCGATCCTTGTGACACGGCGTTTGCTGCCATGGCAGTCTGAACCAATAAACTGTACAAGCTCATCCTCAAGAAGCTTTCCACAGTATTTCTTCACTCCATGTCCGTTTTTTCCGATCACACTGTCTGCGTTGACCTGCATATAGGCTCCCTTATTTACGAGATACTCAACCAGTTCTATGTCCTTCATGCATTTATAACGCTCAATATGTGCCACGATCGGTTTATATCCACTGGAAAGCAGCTCATATATTCTGTCCCTGATATACTTTTCCTCTGTACTTGCAGAGAATTCCGTAAGCACATATCTGGATCCTGCCATCGAATACACTCTGTCAGCGTGCAGGTATTCCAGCATTTCTACATTCGCATGAAACTCACAGCCCAGAAAGACTTTAAGATCCGGTCCGATCTTTTCGGCAAGTCGTCTTAATACCAGGAAATGTTTTTTGACAATCTCCGGCGAGGTCTCAAACATCTCCCGTCTGAAATGCGGAGTTACAATAATTTTACGCACACCCTGCTCATACTCCATCTGAAGCATGGCAAAGGCTTCTTTCACACTCTGTGCTCCGTCATCTACCAACGGAACTATATGACAGTGCATATCAAACAGTCCTCTGTCTGCCATTCCATCCTCTCCTTTTCTGCTGTATTACCCGGGTAATTATATCCTATGAACGTTTCTTTTGCAACCGGATTTTATCACACCGGACATCCTTCTCACATAAAATGAACTGTAGACAAAAAGCCGGAGGATTTTATAATGAGTGATTTAGCTGCTACAAACTGTGGGTGCAACAACGATTGTGGATGTAATAACGGGTGCGGATGCGGCAGTGACTGTGGCTGTGGATGCAGCAACAGCTGTGGATGCGGAACCAGTCTTTTTGGCGGCGGTTCCTCCTGCAGCTGCATTCTCTGGATCATCATTCTTATGTGTTGCTGCGGAAATAACGGATATGGCAATAGCTGCGGTGGATGCGGAAATGGTGATAACTGCTGGATCATCCTCGTTCTGCTTCTTCTCTGCGGCGGATACGGCAGCAACAATGGCTGCGGTTGTGGATGCGGCAACAACTGTGGATGCTGATTCTGTTCCTGTAAGGGCATAACAGGCAAAAAGCAGAGGATCATTTCCTCTGCCTTTGTCTGTCTTTTTCTGCATTTCGCTCTTTTTCTCTCTGCAGTTTTTTCTGTTTATTTTTCAGACATTCCATGTCCAGTTCATAAAAAGCATTTCCATCCAGTACCAGTTTTTCTTTTTTGTCGTCCATACGGATCCTCTCTCCTGTTTTTCCTACCATTTATCTTATGTCAGGCCATGCCTCTCTGTCATAATCTAAAAACAAAAAGCATATCTTCATATAAAAAAGGAGCCTTATTTTATGGAAGAAGAAATGATCTCCCAGACCAGATTTGACCAGCTGGTTTCTGATGACCAGTCACAGATGCTGAAGGCCTTTATTCCATATCTCCCGCCCAGAAGTCAGCAGGTTCTCTCTGTATTTACAAAAGCAAGAGAGCTTTCAAACACCATGGCTCTGTTTCAGGGCAGACCGCCAGAGATGCAGATCTGCGCCTCTCCTTCTGCTTCTCCTTCGGATCTTTTGGATGATATCCGTAAATTCAGCTATGGCAGAAGCCGGGAACAGATCGATCAGATCAGCAATTTTCTCGTGATGATGCAGTTAATGCAGGTTATGAACAGCTCCGGTATGGAAGAAGGTGATACCTCTGGAACAGAACTGGCAGAATGATCCCAGGCTCAATAACATTGACCCGTCAAAACTTGCTCTTCTTCAGAATCTCGCAGGACAAAGCGGAGGCAGATCTCCCTCAGATATGCTTCCTTTTCTGATGAGTGCAGCTGCACAGGGCAGGCAGAATGGACTTAATTTTTCTCCTGATGAAATTTCAACAATACTGAGTGTTCTTAAAACCGGAAAATCCCCCAGCGAAGCTGCAAAACTCGATCAGATCGTCCGGCTTATGCGTATGATCCGGTAAAAAAATCCCCCACCAGATAACTGTGGGGGATTTTTTCTAATCAGGAGATACTCCGTAATGTTCCTATAATATATTTATTTTTTCTTATCCGCGCGTTCCATCATACAGTCGCGTAAAAATGCCAGTCCGTGTGCGACGGTCTGTTCTCTCACTCTCGCACGGTTTCCCTGGAAATGGAACTCTCTCACCCTGGTACAGCCCTTATAGGAGCAGCCCATAAAGACGGTTCCGACAGGTTTTTCTTTTGTTCCGCCGCCCGGTCCTGCGATTCCTGTAACGGAAAGGCAGATATCCGTCTCTGCCGCCTTACGTCCGCCCTTTGCCATTTCTGCCGCACATTCCTCGGACACAGCTCCATGCTTCTTAAGCGTGGACTTGCTGACATCAATGCATCTTCTCTTGGCTTTGTTGCTGTAAGTGACCATGCCCTGAAGAAATACCTCAGAAGCTCCTGATACATTAACGATCCTTGCGGCGATCGCACCACCTGTACAGGACTCTGCCAGAGAAAGTGTCATTTCCTGTTCTTTCAGCATATCTACCACAGCTTCCTCCAGAGTTTTGGATTCTTCCGTCGCAAAAACGTTTCTTCCGAATCTTGCCTTCAGTTCTTTGACAACAGGTTTAATGAGTTTCTGACATTCCTTCTCATTCTTACCCTTGGCGGTAATGCGAAGATGTACCTCACCTGTCTTGGCATACGGTGCGATCGTCGGATTTGTCTGTTTCTCGATCAGGTCCTGAATTTCCTCTGCAACCTGGCTCTCACCGATCGAGCAGATCTTCACCATCTGAGAATAAATGATCTCCGGCTGTTTCTCACGCAGATACGGGAAAACAGACTCTTCAAACATCGGTTTCATCTCACCTGGAGGTCCGGGAAGAAGAATTGCTGTTTTACCCTTTTTCTCAAGGATCAGTCCCGGTGCTGTACCATTATGATTATCCAGAACGATCGCCCCCTTTGGAACCATCGCCTGCTTATAATTGTTTGCTGTGATCTTTCTCTGTGGATTGTTCTTCTTGTACTTCTTAAGATATTCCTCCATCAGCTCTTTGCTGTGAAGATCCTCCACAAGCTTCATTCCCATCACATCAGCCGTGACTTCCTTCGTCAGATCATCCTCTGTCGGTCCGAGACCTCCTGTCAGAATTACGACATCCGAACGGTCCAGTGCTGTCTGAATGGTTTCCCGCATACGTGCCTCATTGTCGCCCACTACTGTCTGATAATAGACAGACAGCCCAAGCTGTGCACATTTTTCGGAAAGATATGCACTGTTGGTATTTACAATGTTTCCAAGAAGTATTTCTGTTCCCACAGAAATCAGCTCTGTTATCATTTGATACACCTCCTGTTTTGCTGCAGGTTATTCCTGCATGGACAGAACGCTGCGGTTCTGCCAGATGTAAGTCATAAGTGAAATAACGGTAAGTGCAAGAGAGAGCCAGATAAAAATCTGCTCCAGGATCACAAACACAGAAAGATCAAAGTGCAGAATCAACAGAATGATCATGATCATCTGTGATACGGTCTTGAACTTGCCCCAGTAGTTCGCCGCAATAACAATCCCGTTCTCTGCAGCGATCAGACGAAATCCACTGATAATAAATTCTCTTCCGATAATGATGATCACAAACCAGGCCGGAAGTCTGCCAAGCTCGATCATACAGATCATTGCAGAGCAGACCAGAAGCTTGTCTGCAAGAGGATCCATAAATTTACCAAAATTCGTCACTAAATGATTTTTGCGGGCCAGATATCCGTCAAACCAGTCCGTAATACTTGCTGCCACAAAAAGGATAAGAGAGATATAACGATTTGCCTCTCCACCCCATCCTGTCAAAAGAAACACTACAAGAAACGGCACCATGATCATTCTTGCCACTGTCAGTTTATTCGGTGTATTCATCAGCCAACTCTCCTATCAAATCGTATTCCAGTGCACCGGTCACGCAGACACGGGCAAAATCACCAGTTACAAGAAGCTCTCCTGTCTGAACAAAGAGATAACCGTCTACCTTCGGTGCATCTGCATAAGTTCTTCCAATGTAGGCACTCTCGCCGGACACCTTGCCTTCGATCATAACAAGAAGCTCCTGTCCGATCCGTTCACTGCCTTTCTCCAGGGAAATCTCCTGCTGAAGAGACATGATCTCATCCCTGCGCTCTTCTTTGACTTCCTCCGGAACCTGTCCTTCCATACTCTCCGCCGGTGTTCCTTCTTCCGGAGAATAGGTAAATACGCCAAGACGGTCAAATTCCATCTCGTCCACAAATTCCATCAGTTCCTCATGATCCTCCTGTGTCTCACCCGGGAAACCTGTGATCAGAGAAGTACGGAGCACAATATCCGGAATTTCGCGGCGAAGCTTTGTAATGATATCTGTAAGCTGCTTTCTGGTGGTACGGCGTCCCATTCTCTTAAGAATACGGTCGCTTGCATGCTGGATTGGAAGATCAAGATAATTACATATCTTCTTTTCTTCCTTCATGACCTGGATCAGTTCATCATAAATCTCCTCCGGATAACAGTAGAGAACACGTATCCAGCGGATTCCCCTGATCTGGCAGAGCTTCTTGAGCAGAATGTGAAGTGTTTTCCTGCCGTAGAGATCCGTACCATAGACAGTAGTTTCCTGTGCTACAAGAATCAGTTCCTTCACTCCCTGAGAAGCCATATATTCTGCCTGCGCAAGAAGACGTTCCTCCGGAACACTTCTGAAGCTGCCTCGAAGAGACGGGATGATACAGTAAGTACAATGCTTGTCACAGCCTTCTGCAATCTTGAGATATCCAAAATGACCACCTGTCGTCAGTACCCGTCTGCCGGAGTCCTCCGGAAGTTCATTGATATCGCGGAATTCTTGAAAAACATGACCCGCCTGCACTTCATTTAATGCCTTTACAATATCCCCGTAGGAGGTTGTTCCAAGAACCGCATCCACCTCCGGGATTTCCTGTGTGATTTCTTCTTTATAGCGCTGTGCCATGCAGCCTGTTACGACCAGTGCCTTACATTTACCGGTCTTCTTGTATTCTGCCATTTCAAGGATCGTGTTGACACTCTCCTCCTTGGCATCATGAATGAAACAGCACGTGTTGATCACAATCGCTTCTGCCTCTTCCTCTGAATCAACGATCTCATGCCCGCTTCCCGTAAGAAGACCCAGCATCTCCTCTGAATCCGCAAGGTTCTTGTCACAACCCAGTGATATAAATAAAATTTTCATAATAAATCTCCTGATACACATAATCAGAAGACAAACTGCCTTCTGATTATCATACTTTACTGATTATTTTCTTCGTTTGTTTCTTCTGTTACAGCCTCTGCAGTCTCTGCAGTTTCTTCAGAAACAGCCGGTGCAGCTTCCTGTGTCTCTTCTTCCTCAGATGTTGCTACGATTTTGACTTTGCCCTTGTATAATTCATCAATGGCGATAGCAAGCGGTTTCTTACCTGCTGCACCATCAACAAGCGGCTCACTTCCTGCGATCAGCTGTCTTGCTCTCTTGCTGGTTGCCAGCACCAGAGAATAACGGCTGTTGAGCATCATTGTGTTATCATCTTCCTCTGCATTGTTGTTGATTGCCTGAATCAGTTCTGTATATGACGGATGTATCATATTAAAAATCTCCTTTCATGTGTCAGTTTTGTTTTATTTAAAAAATTCGCGGGACTCCTTCTGAATCGTCCTGATAAATTCTCCGTTGCGCTCTGCACGGCGTCTTTCACTCAGGATAATCTCATGAAGTTCATCCACACAATTCTCCACAACATCATTCACGAGCAGATAATCGTAAGATTCGATTCCCTCTGCCTCCTCAGCTGCTCTTCTGAGACGTGACTCGATCACAGCCTGCGTTTCGGTACCTCTTCCTACCAGACGGTTCTTAAGTTCCCGGATTGTTGGCGGTGTCACAAATACCAGAACGGTGTCTGAGATTTTTTCCTTGATCTTCATGGCACCCTGGATCTCAATCTCCAGGATCACATTCTTACCTCTGGAAAGCATCTCTTCTACATAAGCACGCGGAGTTCCGTAATAATTCTCTACATACTGAGCATACTCCAGCAGCTCATCTGCCTCGATCATTGCCTCTACTTCTTCTTTTGTCCTGAAAAAATAATCTCTGCCATCCACTTCTCCCTCTCGCGGTTTCCTGGTAGTGACAGATATGGAAAGTACACAGTCGTCATACTTCTCTAGCAGACGTCTCATCACTGTACCCTTTCCGGCCCCGGAAAATCCGGATACTACGGTTAAAACTCCCTTACTCATGCTCCTCTTCCCTTTCCTCATAGTCATATGCCTCTGCAAATCTCCTGGCAATCGTCTCCGGCTGAAGTGCAGACAAAACAAGATAATCGTCAGATGTAACGATCACAGCCTTGGTCTTGCGTCCCTGCGTTGCATCAATCAGCGAACGGGTACCCTTGATACTCTGTACCATTCGCTTCACCGGTGCAGCATCAGGACTGACAACTGCCACGATCTTGCGGGAATTTACTACGTTTCCAAATCCTATATTAATTAATTTAGCCACAGAAACTGTCTGCCTCCATTACTCAATATTCTGAATCTGCTCGCGGATCTTCTCGATCTCTGTCTTAAGACCGATTGCAATATCAGAGACTTCAAGGTCACTGGACTTTGACAGGATCGTATTTGCCTCACGGTTCATCTCCTGTGCCATAAAATCCATCTTACGTCCCACACCTTCCTGCTCCTCAAGCATTTTCTTCATTCCGAGGATGTGACTGTGCAGACGGACAGTCTCTTCATCATTACAGATCTTATCCGAAAACAGTACCACCTCCGCCGCGATGCGGTTGTCATCAATCTGGCTGTCCTGCAAAAGATCACGAACCTTCTGCTCCAGTTTCTCTCGATAGATGCGCACCACCTCCGGAGAACGCACCTCCACTCTGCGGACCATTTCATCCAGACCATCCAGTTTCATAAGAAGATCCTCTCTCAAATGCTGTCCTTCTCTGGTGCGGGTCTCTACAAATTTCTCGCAGGCTTCCCTCAGAGGCTCCTCCAGAGATTTCCACAGTTCCTCCTCGTCTACCGTCTGCTCCTCCATCGTCAGAATCTCCGGATAACGGGAAAGAGCTGATACACGGATGTCATTCTCCAGACCAAATTCATCCGCCATCTGCTGCAGATATCCAAGATACGCCGCCGCCAGATCATGATTATATTTCAGTGCCACATCACCGCCTGTATAATCCTCATAGTTAATAAAAACATCAACTTTACCACGCTGCATATACTGCTTCATCAGGCTGCGCACCTGTCCCTCCAGCATATTGAATTTACGCGGCATCTTGATGTTCAGATCCAGATATCTGTGATTGACAGATTTAAGTTCTACTGTAATCTTCTGCTGTCCGGTTACTTTTTCTGCATGGCCAAAGCCTGTCATACTTTTTATCATAGGTTTTCTCACTTTGCAAGTCTGTTCTTTACTACATACAGATTTATTATAGTGCATTCTAAAATACTAGTCAATTTGTTTTTTTATTTATAACCCGGATTCTCGCGGAATATGTTACTGCTCACTCCGTTCACAGCAACTTGGTCAAAATACATTCCAAATCACTATCAAACAGTAACCGTACATTGACATTTCCGGCTCGAAAAGGTTACAATAACAATAATTTCGTTATAAATGAAAATTTTGTATGTCTGATAAATAAAAAGGAGATTTTAACTATGGCTTTTGATGGAATTACCATTGCGGCAATGGTTCAGGAATTACACCAGAATCTGGATGGCGGACGTTTTAACAAGATCGCCCAGCCTGAAGCAGATGCCTTAATGATCACAGGAAAGGGAGCAAACGGCCAGTGCAGACTTCTGCTCTCCGCCAACGCTTCCCTCCCTCTGATCTATTTTACGGATAAGAATAAACCAAGCCCGCTTACCGCACCAAACTTCTGCATGCTCCTGCGTAAGCACATCGGCAGTGCCCGCATCAGCAGTATCCACCAGCCCGGCATGGAACGAGTTGTGGAATTTGGACTGGAGCATCGCAATGAAATGGGAGACCCCTGTAAGAAATTTCTGATCATAGAATTGATGGGAAAACACAGCAATATCATCTTCTGCGATGAGAACCGTATGATCCTGGACAGCATCAAGCATGTTTCCTCTCATATGAGTTCTGTCCGCGAGGTTCTTCCGGGAAGAGATTATTTTCTTCCGCATACACAGGAAAAATCTGATCCGCTCACCATCACAGAAGCAGAATTTATCGAAAGAGTCTGCTGCAAACCCTGCAACATATCCAAGGCGATCTACAGCACTCTCACAGGTCTCAGCCCACTGATTGCAGAGGAGATATGCTACCGTGCTTCTATTGACGGAAGTGATGCCGCACAGTCACTGACTGAAACAGCCTCCATACACCTTTATCATACCTTCCGAAGACTGATGGATCAGGTTTCCGAAGGAGATTTTACTCCAAACATCATTTACCGCGGCAGCGAACCGATAGAGTATTCTGTTCTTCCGCTGACTCAGTACGGAAAGGAATACCACAGTGAAACATTCTCTACTGTTTCCTCCATGCTGGAGACCTACTACGCATCCCGTGATACTCTGAACCGCATCCGCCAGAAGTCTTCCGACCTTCGCAGGATCGTACAGACTGCCCTTGAACGTAACCGCAAGAAATATGCACTTCAGCAGAAACAGATGAAAGACACTGCCAAAAAGGACAAATACAAGGTCTACGGTGAACTCATCAACACCTACGGCTATGGTCTGGAAGAGGGATGCAAATCTTTCAAGGCACTGAATTATTACACCAACGAAGAAATCACCATTCCTCTGGATCCGACTCTCACCCCACAGGAAAACTCCAAAAAATATTTTGACCGCTATGGCAAGCTCAAACGTACGGAAGAAGCTCTGAACGAGCAGCTTGCCGATACCGAATCCGAGATCGAGCATCTGGAATCCATATCCAACGCACTCGATATTGCCCGTGCAGAGAGTGATCTGAGCCAGATCAAGGAAGAGCTTACCGAGTATGGTTACATCAAAAAGCATTATTCCAGCAAAAAGGGTGCCAAAGCACAGACAAAATCCAAACCTTTCCACTATATTTCCAGTGACGGATTCGATATCTTTGTGGGCAAAAACAACTTCCAGAATGATGAACTGACATTTAAACAGGCAACGGGAAATGACTGGTGGTTCCATGCCAAAAAAATGGCCGGATCCCATGTCATCGTCAAAACTCCGGATGGAGAACTTCCGGACCGTACCTTCGAAGAGGCTGGCCGCCTCGCGGCTTATTACTCCAAAGGACAGACTGCACCAAAAGTCGAAATAGACTATATTCAGAAGAAACATGTCAAAAAACCGGGTGGTGCCAAACCTGGATTTGTAGTTTACTATACCAACTATTCTTTGATGGCTGAACCGGATATTTCCGGAATCTCAGAAGCATCCGACGGGAAATAAAGTAACAAAGGCTGTGACTTAAAGTCACAGCCTTTTCTCTATGGTCTTATCTCAGTGAATTCCAAGAATATCCTTAACCGCTGCCGGCATATCCGGTGCATCTACAACTCTGTCGTGAAGAACCGGAGCTGTACGGATCTCTTCTACCGCTCTCGGAATCTTGACTCCGGAGATTCTGGTCAGTTCATCTGCCAGAGCAAAATCATCCAATCCCTCTCCCTTATCAGAGATTGCAGCCATAACACTTCTTGTGAATTTGTATGGGCTTGCTGTGGATGCGATCACTGTCGGAGTCGTATCCTTGGTGTCCTCGGTATATTTCTTATATACTCCTGCTGCAACTGCTGTATGCGGGTCGATCACATAATCTGCATCCTCAAAGATTCTGCGGATCGCTTCTTTCGTTTCTTCTTCGCTGCAGTAGTTGCCATAGAAATCTGAAAGACCTGCTTTCATTTCGTCTGTAATGGTGTACTCTCCGCCCTGGCTTAATGCCTGCATCAGTTCCACACATTTCTCTGCATCCTCACCTGTGAGACGATAGATCAGACGCTCCAGGTTACTGGAGATCAGAATGTCCATAGAAGGAGAAGTAGTAAGAATAAACTCTCTCTTTCTGTTATAGGTTCCTGTACGGAAGAAATCAAACAGAACTTTGTTCTCATTGGAAGCACAGATCAGCTTATGGATCGGAAGTCCCATCTGTTTTGCATAAAATGCTGCAAGAATGTTTCCAAAGTTTCCTGTAGGAACTACAACATTGATCTCATCTCCTGCCTTGACAGTTCCGTCTTTGACCAGTTTTGCATATGCATATACATAATATACGATCTGTGGCACCAGACGTCCAATATTGATGGAATTGGCAGAGGAAAACTGGAATCCGGCTCCATCGAGTTCCGCTGCAAGTTCTTTGTCGTTGAACATCTTTTTGACAGCAGTCTGTGCGTCATCGAAGTTTCCTGTGATGCCTACGACTGCAGTGTTGGCACCCTTCTGTGTTACCATCTGTTTCTCCTGGATCGGACTTACTCCATGCTTCGGATAAAATACAATGATTCTTGTTCCAGGAACATCTGCAAAGCCTGCAAGGGCTGCTTTACCGGTATCTCCGGAAGTTGCAGTCAGGATCACGATCTCATTTTTTACCTGATTCTTTCTTGCTGCTGTTGTCATCAAATGCGGAAGAATGGACAGTGCCATATCCTTAAATGCGATGGTGGAACCATGGAACAGTTCCAGATAATAAGCTCCGTCTGCTTTATGAAGCGGGGCGATCTCTGTTGTGTCAAATTTCTCATCGTATGCATTTGCAATACAGTTCTTCAGCTCTTCCTCTGTAAAATCTGTAAGAAAACGGCTCATAACTTCATAGGCTGTTTCCTGATATGTCATCTGAGCAAGTTTCTCTACAGGAACATCCAGTTTCGGGATCGAAGTCGGTACAAACAGACCTCCATCTTCGGAAAGTCCTTTCAAAATAGCCATGGACGCGGTTACTGTTTCACCTTTGCCTCTGGTGCTCTTATATAATACCTGCATGTATTCTTCCTGCCTTTCTTTGGTTATCTTTTTGATTTTTGTCATAGTATACCACGGTGACGTGTAAAATTCCATAGGAAATTTAAAAAGCTCCGAAAGATTCTGTTTCTTTCGGAGCTGTACGCCCTGTTATTCTTCTGCGGACATCTGCTTTACAAGCCCGGACACTGGCTTTTAATTCTCCGCGTTTTCTCTGAGAACCTCATCCGGATATGTATAAAACTCATGAACACCATGCTTAAATAATCTCTTGAGATTCTTATCAAACCAGGAAATATTGCTCTTTGCAGCTGCTGATTTCTGAATAAAAAACAGTGCTCCCTTAGAATAATCCACCCCTTCGAGAACCTGCTTCACAGCTTCCTTCGTTTCCCTGGAAACAGTTACCTCAGAAATCCGGCCATCCTCAACCGGCGAAAACTGTGCCACACCATTATTGTATTCCCAGATCACATCTGTGACATTGTCCGGAAACTCACTGTACTTCACACGATTCATAATTACATTGGCAACCATGATCCTGCCTTTGATGTCCTCTGTACCTGCCTCAGCCTCTACAATCTGCAGAAGGTTCTGATAATCCTCATCTGACATCATCTTTGCAGAGGATACAACATTGGAATCAAAATTATCTATCGTAGTAGCCATGGATTCACTGACATTCATCTCAACAGCCTGGCTGGTGATCTTCTGTACACGCTGACCTACAATCACATCCTCACACGAAGTACCGATCCTGTTGATCGTTGCTCCTGCAGACGGAGTTCCGCTCACACCGGATGCCACGCCTGCAATTCCAGATGGAAGTTCATAACCCGCACCCTCATATGCACTGTTTACTGTACTCTCTGCTGCCGCATAAACTCTTTCCTGCCTGTTAAAACTGTCTGCGATCTTGAGGCCTCCTGAAACCGTCAGAACAGCAGCCGCACATACCGTCAGTGAAACAAAGCCTCTCATAGAAGCCGGCAGTTTCTTCCTGTTGTTATTCTTATTCTCACCCTTAACGGGCGTTGGGATCTGATTTTCTGTTAATTCTGATTTCTTCATACTCTTATAATCCTTGCAATTTCATTATTTCTTTTTTTCTGAAATTATTTTTTCTGTAATATTTCTGTAATTTATAAGAAAATTATATTTAATAATCACCCATCTGTCAAGTGATTTTTATAATCCCTATTATAAGAGTCTTCGTTTTTGCGGTCAACAAATTTCGTTCGACAGAATCTGCCATTTCTTTTATCTGTTACTGTTCACTCCGTTCACAGTAACTTGGTCAAAATGCATTCCAGCTGATCAGCCCGCATAACGCAGTGCTTCTATTCTTTACTTCTGTCTGCTGCACGTTGTCTGTTTCTGTGGCTGCTGCCATCGGCCGTCTCACTTTCCTGCAGACCACCGCTCCTGATGTTCCTGTCACCGCCACAACAATGATCAGACTCAGGATTTTCTTTTTTTTAGATCTTTTCACTTTTCTTCCCTTTTGAAACATTTCTGCCCTCCAAGCTGTCCGTAACCGACTCTCCTGTTCTCTGTTTCTGAAACATACTTTAACAGGAAACTGTGTTCACTTATTGAGAGATCTGTGAAAGACCCATGAACTAACCTTAAGCGAACCTTAAAATCCGTCACATTTATCTGACTTATCAGATTTTCATAAAATATTTTCACTTTTTATGATTTTATTGTGGATATTTTCCAACTATTATGTTATAATATTCACAAATAAAAGTCCATCGAAAGGAGGAATTTATATGAGTAAACGTATCATTACAATCAATCGAATGTACGGAAGCGGTGGACGTGCTATCGGAAAGGCTCTTGCAGAAGAACTTGGAATCGGATTTTATGACAGAGAACTGATCGAGATTGCCGCTAAGAAGAAAAACATTCCTCTCGGCGACCTCGCTGATGTGGACGAAAAGAGACCCGGTGTCTGGAGTTTTCCTGTAAATCATGAGATTCAGATCAACCCGGAATATCTCACAATTCCAATGAATGATGTTCTGTTTGAACTCCAGCGTGATATCATCCTTTCCCTTTCGGATAAGGAGGACTGCGTGATTGTCGGCAGATGTGCCAATCACATCCTCCTGGATCGGACTAGCGTGTTTATCTACGCACCGTTTGAAACCCGTGTAAAGACCATTATGGAGCGGCTTGACAGAGAAGAAAAAAGTGCCCGGAAGCTGGTTAAGCGAATGGATAAGGAACGTAAGGCTTATTACGAATTCTTTACCGATGAGAATTGGCTGGATATGGGACAGTATGATCTTTGCATTGACAGCAGCAGATTTACTACGGAAGAAATCGTAAAAATCCTGAAAGAAGCATACGAACGATAAACGTGGGGGAATGTATTATCATTCCCCCACGCATTTTATCTGGAAATATATTCTTTTAAAAATTCATAGATCTGGTTTTCTGTCGGCGGACAGCCTTCTGCATGATGTCTGAAGTTTCTGGTACAATGTCCGACTCCCAATTCTCCGCTCTTACCTCTGTATCCCTGTCCGATACAGATTTTTTCATGAAGTTTTTCGAGAAGTCCTTCCTGCTTCAGCATATCCAGTGCCGGGATCAGATATCCATAGCAGGCACTGCAGGAATCCACTTCCTCTACCGCATCAGCCACCTCTACTACCTTGCGTCGTCTCGGAATATTTTGCTGAACATCTTCACCCAGTATGCGGATATCTGCTTTTGAGATATCAGAACATCCGACTCCAAGCTCTCCGGCAAGCTTCACATACGGAACATCGGAAACTCTGTAATGAAGCTGCTGACAGACATATGCATCCACAAGTACCGGATCCAGTGCTGTCCAGATACGGTTCATGACTACCGGATTTCCACCGTCTTCAAAATCCAGGTCTCCACAGATATTGTCAACTACGATAAAGTCCTGATGGATTCCTGTGTTTAAATGTGCGATCGGCTTGTGAAGACCCATCGAATGGAAATGACGTTTCTCTGTGTTTGGGATCAGTCCTTTCATATTCTTAAGTGCACAGGTGATCTTTGTCTGACAGTGTCCCTTCATAACCGGCACATTAATCAGGAAGTCCACCTCTTTTACACTGCTGCAAATCTTGAGTTCCAGTCCTCTGCAGTCTTTTGTAAAGCTTTTGTCCTTCTGGGTATCATGAAATTCCACATCATAGCCATCACATATCTGCTGATAACCGCACACCTCAAATACATCTGAGGTACGATCCCCTACCCAGGAGCCTTCCAGGATCATCATTTTGCGGAAGCCATTCTCCTTCAGATATTCCAGGATTCCGGCAATGATCTCCGTATGTGTCGTGGCACCATTGGACGGATCCGATGCCGAAACCATGTTTGGCTTGATGCCAACCATTTTGTCACGGTCACCGATCAGCTCTGCCAGATTACTCTCTGCCAGAAGTTCTTTGGTGATCTTTTTGTATTCTGTTCCACTTTTTATAAAAATCTGGTTTTTCTCCATAAAATGCTCCTCCTGCCTGCATCTATATTTTCTCTTTTTACAGGATAACGTATTTGGGAAAAATATTCCAGTTAATTATTTTAAGAGGGGGATTAGTTTTATTGTTACTGTTCACTCCGTTCACAGCAGCCTAATCAGAACTCTTTCCTCTCCATGATCCGCTCGCTGACTTTTACAGATACTGCCGTGCAGATCATCAGCAATACGATCAGCAGACATGCTGTCTGCCATCCGGAAATTCTTTCCAGAAACTCAAAGCCTCTCACAAAACCTTTCTTATATATATTGTACCCTTCCCTGCATACCGCCACCAGCAAAAAAAGTGCCGCTGCTGCCGCTACCATGATGATTCTGCTTTTCTCCGCTTCGTACTTTAACCGCAGCGGAATCGTTCCGCAAAGAATCATCCCTGCAAGGATCATTGAGACACCTGCACTGATCAGAAGGTCCTGCATTTCCTGATTTCCGGTAACCTGAACTTTCAATATCCCAATGAGCAGAGCAGCCATACCTGTCACTGCTGCAAAGCAGAAACCAAGCAGATATTTCGACCATACATACTGTTTTCTGGTAACAGGAAGGGTCATCAGATAATTCATTCCATGGTGATAAGCATCATAGGAAATCGTTCCGACAGAGACACCAATACTTACAAAAATCGAATAGTACACAAAGAAAGTGCTTCCATTCTTCTGTACGATCAGATACATAAATCCGATCAGGAAAACAGCCAGATATGTCTTCATATTTATTTTGAGCAGTTCCATATCTTTCGCTAACAATCCACTCATAATGTCTCTCCTTTCACCAGCATGGTGATCACCTCATCCACACTACCTTTCTCAACTACGATCTCCGGGTAGTTTTCCAGATAATAGTGCTTCTGGTCTGTCAGGCAGCTGTATCCAAACGGCTCCTTCCTCACACGCAGAAGATATTCTTTATCAAGTGCCTCGTATTCCTGCTCTGTCACTTTGAGAAATCCATATTCCTCAAGAATACGGTCCGTCTCCTCATGAAGAACAATTTCCCCTTCATGGATCATATACAGGTCATCGCAGAAATGCTCCAGATCCCCGGAAATATGGGAACTGACCACGATGGAACGCCCCGGGATCTCCATATATTCCCGCAGAAGATCAAGGATTTCTTCTCTGGCAACCACATCCAGCCCCGCTGTCGGCTCATCCAGAAGCAGCAATCTGCTGCCATGGCTGAGTGCAAGGAGCACATTCAGCTTTGCTTTCATTCCGGTAGAGAAATCTCTGATCTGTTTGTTCCGTGGAATCTGAAATTTCTCACATCTTTCAGCGAACTCTTCTTCCCTGAAGTCCGGGTAAAACCGCTTCATAACCGGAATAAGCTGATTCACTTTCAGATATTCCGAAAATCCGCTGTCTGAAAACACTGTGCCAATCTCCTGTTTCTGCTCGGGTTTCAGATCTTGCGCTGTCCTGTCCAATACTTTTACGCTGCCCTGATCCGGATGGATAAGACCAAGTATAAGCTTAAAGGTCGTACTCTTTCCGGCTCCATTTGCCCCGATCAGCCCGATGATCCGATCCTTAGGAATCTGCATATTCAGATCAAGCGTAAAATCATTATATTTCTTAATCACATGATCGAATTCTATCATCATAGCCTGTCCTCCATTATAATATCAAATGTCTCTCTGATCTCCTTCTCAGTCAGCCCTCCGGCCTGTGCCCTTCGGACGGCTGCCTCGAGTTCCTTCTCCAGTTCCTTGCGCCTCTCTTCCATTAGAAGCTCCTGATTTGTATTTGCAATAAAGCTTCCCTTTCCATGGACAGTTACGACCAGACCTTCTTCTTCCAGACTGTCGTAAGCTTTTTTCACCGTGAGCGCACTGATCTTTAGTTCTCTGGAAAGTGCACGCACGGAAGGAAGTGCCGCTCCCGCAGTCAGTGTACCTTCTATTATTCCTGCCTTGATCTGAATCATGATCTGCTCATAGATCGGTTCCATGGAAGTATGATTAATAATAAGATCCAACTTCATCCCTCCTTGTATAAACAGTATATAACAGCATTATACTGTTGTCAACTGTTATATACTGTTTATCATTTTTCTATCCCAACATCCAACACATTACGGAGTAATTTCCTATAAAGCAAAAAAGCCTTCTCCCTGTCACCAGACCAGACTGACCGATCATGACAGAAAAAAGGCGTTTATCCTGTTCTCTCAATATTTGATTTTTCTTGTTTCTCCCTTAAGATATCTATATTTGATATAGTGGAGAAGTTTTTCTTCACCATGATCATTCAGAATGCGAAGAAGCGCTTCCAGTTCTTTCTTGGTCTGTGGATGAATAAACCAGAGGTCTTCTTTGCTCTTCATGAAATATTCCAGAGGCTGGCTGCTTGTATAGGCATCTCCCAGATAATTCCGCGAAGCACTGATCCGGTCCATAACCATCTCTGCCACATATTTACGTGGCATCTGAGCTCCCATGATCACATGATTCTTATCAAGAGAATAATCAACCCAGTGCTCAAAATGATGCTTGTTCCGGCCCTTGTGGTGTAGCCACGAAGTGGAAACTCCGATGTCCTCCCGCTCTGCATTGTTCGGGCTTCTCGTTCCCTGATAATATTTACAGCCCACCAGAAATTCCGCAGGCGTATATTTGGAAAGGTCATGAAGCAGCCCCTGCTTATACAGTCCGATCCGGAAACAATATTTCATCACCAGTAATTTATGCTTTGTTATCGTCTTGAAGTGCAGCCACGGATGCATCATCCTCTACCTCCTCCTGCCTTGCCACCAGCACCACAATGGTACGTGGATTGATATCTATTACTTTTTTGTAACTTACACTGTCTTCCCGGAACCATTTTTCTTCTTCCTGATCCGAGGTGTCGACAATCTTTCTCCATGTCACTCCATCCGGAAGGTTTGGCAATGCGATTTTCCTCTCCTCCCAGTGAAAATTGTAACCTATATAAAGGAAGTCATCTTTTGTTCCGTCTGCTCTCTCAGCATAATCTCCACAGTACATGATCCCGATCAGGCGGCTGGTGTTTTCCATATTTAAAAACCACGCACGTTCTCCATGGAAGGAAATATCCGGAAATCCCTTGGCCATATAATCTACGTTTCGAAGCTCATTCGGCATATGAAGGATCGGATGCTCCTTTCGGAATTCAATCGCTTTCTTCACAAAGGAAAACAATTTCTCCTGTTTTTTGAATGATTTCCAGTCCGTCCAGCCTGTGCTGTTATCCTGACACCAGGCATTATTATTTCCTCCCTGTGAATTGCCGAACTCATCTCCTCCATAAAGCATCGGTGTACCCTGACTCAAAAGCAGCATGAGAAAAGCATTTCGAAGCTGCTTCTCCCTGAGACGGCGGATTGCCTGCTTCCTCGTCGCGCCTTCTACACCGCAGTTCCAGGAATAATTATAATCACTGCCGTCATGATTCTCTTCTCCGTTCGCTTCATTATGGCGGTAATTATAAGTCACGGTGTCATACAGAGTAAATCCATCCTGACTCGCCATGTAATTGATCGTTCCGAAATCTCCTGTGTTTCTCTTAATATGAAACTGTGCTCCGGCGATCATCCCCTCGTCACTCTTGAGAAGGCGGCGCATATCCTGCATAAATCCTCTGTTGTACTCTGCCAGCATATTCTCTTTGTCGGGCTGTCCGGAAATATCAGAAAACATTTTTTTGACTCCATACAGGAACGGATCTCTCTCGATCAGTTCCTTCGGGACACCATCTCCTACCAGATGGAAACCATCCACATGATAGTATTTTTTCCAGAACCACAATGCATAAAGGGCTTTCATCGGTGCGGTATCTGCCGGGAAATACATTTCCATAATACATTCTATTCCAGCCTCATGAAAGGCCCTCACCATATCGCAGAACTCCTTTTGCGGTTTCCTGGTAGCACAGTAAGCGCTTTTGGGTGCAAAATAAAATCCCGGCTGATATCCCCAGTAATTGATCCGGCCCTTCTGATGCTTCTGCCGGATCATGACCTTTCCAGAGTCTGCCACAGATTTTTCCATAAATTCATAACATGGCATTAATTCAATCGCATTGATGCCCAGTTCTTTCCAATAGGGAATCATTTCTGTAAGACCTGCAAAGGTACCTCTCTTTTTGGGTGAGATCTTTGCCTGTCTTGTATAACCCCTGACATGGATTTTATAAAGAAGCATATCCTGATAAGGGATCTTTGGTGCCGCATCTCCCATCCAGTTATATCCCTTTGTATTGAGAAAACTGCATCTTATTTTGTGCTCATCTTCCTTATCTGTTATTTTGCCAAATGCTTCTCTTCCTGTCAGGCCATAAGCATACGGATCCTGACATACCTTTGTATCTATTCGAAAATTATATTCATATTGTTCCGGCTTAAATCCGGACACCATCATTGCACACATACGGCCGGTCCGATTTGCTTCTGTAAAAGGAATCTCTTCTACCGGTTCTGCTTCTCCCTTATGATACAGAATCAGAGAAGCTTCTTCATCAGCGGGAACCTCCACAGCAAAATTTATTCCCCCGGAAACTTTTGTGGCACCAGGCAGCATCGGATTGCCTTCGTGTATCAAAAGCCCGCTTTGATCGTACATAATCCCTCTCTCCTCCTTATACATGCCTTCTATGATCAGAGCTGCTCTGTATCCAGCTCAACCGGACAATGGTCCGATCCCATGATCTCCGTGTGGATCACCGCATCCTTCAAATACTCCCTGAGGGCAGGTGATACCAGGAAGTAGTCGATTCTCCATCCTGAATTCTTCTCACGGGCTCTGAAACGATAGGACCACCAGGAATAAATCCCTTCCTGATCCGGATAAAAATAGCGGAACGTATCAATAAATCCGCTTTCCAGGACTTTCGTAAAGCACCCTCTCTCTTCATCCGTAAATCCTGCGTTTTTGTGGTTGGTCTTAGGATTCTTAAGATCGATCTCCTGATGTGCGACATTCAGATCTCCGCAGCAGATGACCGGCTTTTTGTCCTGGAGCTTCAGAAGATATGCGAGAAAATCTCTCTCCCACTCCATTCGATAAGAAAGACGCTTCAGTTCCGTCTGAGAATTTGGCGTATATACCGTTACAAAATAAAAATGATCAAACTCAAGAGTGATCACACGTCCTTCCTTGTCATGTTCTTCTATTCCTATCCCATAAAAAACAGAAAGCGGCTCCTGCTTTGTAAAGATCGCCGTTCCGGAATATCCCTTCCTGTTTGCATAATTCCAGTACTGATGATAGCCCGGAAGTTCAATCTTGACCTGTCCCTGCTGACATTTCGTCTCCTGCAGACAAAAAATATCTGCGTCCAGTTCCCGAAATCTATCTTCAAACCCTTTGGTCAGACATGCTCTGATTCCATTTACATTCCATGAAACAAATTTCATTTCGTTTCTCCTTCATTTTTTTATATCATTTATTATACATGATTCCTGAGTGAGTTAAAATACATTTTTTTATTTTTTGCACAGAGCAACCGTTGTAAATCCCTGTGTTTTCTGATAAAATGAATAAAATAACCAAAAGAAAACAAAAGTGAGGAATTCAATTATGAGTGATGAATTTACAAATTCCAAATGTGCACCGAGTGACTGTGCAACCTGCGGACTGAACTGCGGCGGAGCTGACCCTGAAGAAGGTCACAGCACAATTTCACTGACACTGGAGGATGATACAGAGGTCGAATGTGCGATCCTTACAGTCTTCCCGATAGATGAGCAGGAATACATTGCACTTCTTCCGCTGGACGAGAACGGCCAGAATCAGAGCGGAGAGGTTTATCTCTATCGTTTCTCCCGTACAGAGAACGGCGATCCGATGCTTGCCAACATCGAGGATGACGCGGAGTACCAGGCAGCAGCCACAGCATTTGATATTGTACTTGACAATGCCCGCAGAGCAGAAGAAGGCGAAACACTGGAATAATTCTTATTCGCAGTTACTGATATTCATTTACTATTTCACAGCACATATTTCACAGCACAAAACAAGCGGAGTATCCGGAACACTAAAGTCCGGGAACTCCGCTTTTGTATTTACTGTATTTTATTTCTGCGTAGTGCTTCCAAAGCCGCCATTACGGATGCCCTGTGCATCATCATCTACTGTAATTCCATATTCTACAAAAATCCCCTGCATAAATCCTGTTCCGGCCTGAATGCTTACAGACTTGCTCTCATTGCTGTCGTTGGTGATCTTCGAGAAAATATGTCCTTCATTGTCAGAATAAAAATAATCACTGTCAATGATCCCAACCGTATTATTGAGCTGCAGACGATATTTGAAGCCCAGTCCGCTCCTCGGATAACATTTCAGGACCCAGTCCTGCTCCATCTCCACACGGATTCCGGTCGGAATCTTGACGGTCTCGCCCGGATTCAGTGTAATGTCCACAGGTGAAAAGAAATCATATCCTGCACTTCCTGCTGTTGCTCTTACCGGAAGCTTGATTTTATTATAAATGTCGGCAATCGTTTCCTCTGCTGTCTCCGGAAAAGTATCTTTCCAGTCTGCCATAAAACGCTCTGCACTTACTTTGTGAAATTTTGCAATCCTTTTCATTTTGTCCTCCTGGATTTCTCATTTATTCGGCATGAAGAACGATCCTGTGTTCACAAAGAGTAGACGGAACATCAATCACACGCTGATTGGAAGATCCCTTCCATTTCAATCCGACATCCAGTTTATCTACCTGGAACTCTCCGTCTACAAGTACATCCAGATAGCGAAGGATTTCTTCATGCTGGATCTCTTCCCAGAGGGAACCTGTATAAAGCCAGATGGTTTTGTTCGGATATTTTTCTTTGATTTTACGTGCAAGGGCTGTTACTGCTGAAATATTGGACGGATGAAGCGGATCTCCTCCTGAAAAAGTGATACCGCTTACATACTCCTTATCCAGTTCGGCAAAAATCTCCCTCTCCTCTGCTTCTGTAAACGGAAGTCCGCCATTTGGATCCCAGGTAATGGGATTCTGGCACTCCCGGCAACAGTGATTGCATCCGGCAACCCAGAGTACCACCCGAAGTCCGTCTCCATTCAGCATATCATCCTTGGTTATATTATGATATCTCATTTTTATGCTTCTTCCGGTACATCCTTAATACTGAAACTCATTCTTCCCATCTTGTCTTTGCCAAGGCAGATTACTTTTACCTTGTCGCCAAGAGTAAGAACATCTTCTACTTTGTCGATTCTGTGATCACTGATCTTGGAAATATGAACCATTCCCTCTTTGCCAGGAGCAAACTCAACAAAGGCACCGAAATCCTTGATGCTTACAACTGTACCTTCAAAAATCTGACCTGCCTCGAAATCAGTTGCGATGGTTTTGATCATCTTTCTTGCTTCGTCCATTCCGTGCTGGTCAACGCCGCAGATAGATACAGAACCTTCATCTGTGATATCGATCTGAACACCTGTACGCTCGATGATGGCATTGATGGTCTTGCCTCTCTGACCAACAACATCTCCGATCTTCTGAGGATCGATCTGAAGCTGAATGATCTTCGGTGCATATTTATTTACCTGAGTACGCGGCTCTGCGATGCATTTCTCCATAACCTCTGTGAGGATATATTCTCTTGCTTCTTTTGTTCTGCGGATTGCCTCTTCTACGATCTGTCTTGTCAGGCCATGGATCTTGATGTCCATCTGGATCGCTGTGATACCATCATGTGTACCTGCAACCTTGAAGTCCATATCTCCAAAGAAGTCTTCCAGTCCCTGGATATCTGTCAGTACGATGTAATCGTCATCTGTTGCTCCTGTAACAAGACCACAGGAGATACCTGCAACCGGTTTACGGATCGGTACACCTGCTGCCATAAGAGACATGGTGGATGCACAGATACTTGCCTGAGAAGTAGAACCGTTGGATTCAAATGTCTCAGATACTGTACGGATCGCATATGGGAACTCTTCTGCTGACGGAAGTACCGGAACAAGTGCACGTTCTGCCAGTGCTCCATGTCCGATCTCACGACGTCCCGGTCCTCTGGACGGTTTTGTCTCACCTACAGAGTAGGACGGGAAGTTGTAATGATGCATATATCTCTTGGATGTCTCAAACTCATCAAGTCCGTCAATTCTCTGTGCCTCTGAAAGCGGAGCCAGAGTTGTCATGGTGCAGATCTGTGTCTGTCCACGTGTGAACATAGCAGAACCATGAACACGCGGGATGATGTCCACTTCTGCTGCCAGCGGACGGATCTGTGTGATCTGACGGCCATCCGGACGTTTGTGATCTCTTAAGATCATCTTACGAACAGTCTTTTTCTGGTACTGATATACTGCTTCTCCGAGAACAGCAAGCCACTCTTCATTGTCAGCAAACGCATCCTGAAGTCTTGCTGTGATCTCACGGATATTTTCTTCTCTTGTCTGTTTATCATCTGTGAAGACTGCCTCTTCCATTTCCTCTGACGGCACGATCTTGCGAATTGCCTCAAACAGTTCTTCCGGTACTGCACAGGAAGCGTAGAGATGCTTCTCCTTGCCGCACTCTGCAACAATCTTGTCGATAAAACGGATAATTTCCTGGTTCACATCATGTGCCTTGTAGATTGCTTCGATCATCAGATCTTCCGGTACTTCGTTTGCTCCGGCCTCGATCATGATAACCTTCTCTCTTGTGGAAGCAACTGTCAGCTGAAGATCAGAAAGCTCCTTCTGAGCCAGAGACGGGTTGATGATGAACTCTCCGTCAATCAGACCAACCTGTGTGGTAGCACAAGGACCATCAAACGGGATATCGGAAATACAGGTTGCGATAGAGGAACCAAGCATAGCCGGAATCTCCGGATTACACTCAGGATCCACAGACATAACCATGTTTACCAGTGTCACATCGTTTCTGTAATCCTTCGGAAACAGCGGACGCATCGGACGGTCGATAACACGAGATGTCAGAATTGCGTGCTCGCTTGCCTTACCTTCTCTTTTATTGAATCCTCCTGGAATCTTGCCTACTGCGTACATTTTTTCTTCATACTCAACACTCAGAGGGAAGAAATCGATTCCTTCTCTTGGCTCCTTGGATGCTGTTGCAGTAGAAAGCACAGTTGTATCACCATAATGCATCAGAGCTGCGCCGTTAGCCTGCTTTGCAACACGACCAATATCTACAGTCAGTGTTCTTCCGGCTAATTCCATAGAATAACTTTTGTACATATCTTTTCTCCTTTATTTCTTGCGTTTTAATTTTACAGAAGTCCGAAACGACTGAAAAATCCACTGAAACCAATAGCCTTTTCAGTAGTCTCGGAAATAACTTCTGTTTTTTCATTTAAAAATGGGGCGGATGGTTTATCCGCCCCGTCCGTATACTAATTATTTTCTTAAACCTAATTTCTCAATCAGTGCACGGTATCTTTCGATGTCTGTTTTCTTCAGGTATGCCAGAAGTCCTCGTCTCTGACCAACCATCTTCAGAAGACCACGTCTGGAGTGATGATCTTTGTGATGTGTCTTTAAATGCTCTGTCAGCTCCTGAATTCTTGCTGTAAGAACTGCTACCTGTACCTCCGGTGATCCTGTGTCACCCTCGCATCTTGCATATTCTTTCATGATTGCCTGTTTTTTTTCTTTTGAAATCATTGTGATTTCCTCCTTAAAAATATTATTATGAATGAAACGCCACATATTAAGAAACGGTTGGAGATTCCAATCTCTGAATATGGGCTGATTTACACCTCGAATAGTATAGCATAAAACATCCAACGTGTAAACAAGATAATTATTTATTTTTGAACTTTATTTTCGAAAAATAAGTGTCCTTCTTCGATGTCCCTTGCGATCTGTGCCTTGAGTGCCTCGAAAGAAGCAAATTTACGCTCCGGCCTCTGGAATCTGAGGAAAGAAACTACGCAGTCCTGTCCATACAAATCCCTGTCGCAGTCAAAAAGATAGGTTTCAACACCAAGGAAATCCTCACCGATTGTCGGCTTATATCCGACATTGGTGATTCCCTGATATTCGGTTTCTCCAAACTTTGACACTGTCACATAGACACCGTTTGGCGGCATGAGCTTCTGTTTGGGAGGGATCAGATTGGTTGTCGGGAAAAATTTCTTATGCCCAAGACCTTTTCCGTGTTCCACCGTACCTTCCACAAAAAAATCGGTTCCAAGAAGCTCGGATATCTTTTCCATGTTGCCTTTTTTGAGTTCTTCCCGGATAAATGTACTGCTTATCTTACGATTTCCATCCATTTCCTTCGGAACAATCTCTGTACTATAGCCATATTTCAGACCGGATTTTTTGAGAAGTTCAGGTGTGCCCTTCCGCTCATAGCCGAACCGGTAATCCTCTCCTACTACTACGAAAGAGGCCTGCAGTGCGCCAACCAGGATCTGGCGGATAAACTGATCCGCCTTCATATGCCGTATCTGCTCGTTCAGCGGACATTCCAGAAGGACATCCACTCCCATATCTTCAAGAAGCAGTCTTCTTTCTTCTCCTGTGAGGATTGTCTGACGATCGGACACAAAGGCAACAACCACCGATGTGGTTCCATATTCTTTCTTGTGATCCTGGATCTTCTGGATCAGTTTCCTGTGTCCGCGATGAATTCCGTCAAACTTTCCAAGGGTGACTGCACAGTTGGAAAACTTTGGAAACTGACCTTCAATCTTCATGTATTCCATGTATTCTGACTCCCGATTTTATTTCAGAGAAACATTTTCTGAGGCTGATAACGGTGCTTTTTGTTATCCCACTCATAAATCCCCAGAAAAACTCCCTCGCTGGTGCACATCCGTACCCAGCCTTTTTTGCTCTGTGTTTCTGTCATGGTATCCGGCAGTGCATTTCCGTTCAGAAGAAGACGGTCTCCGAATTTATTGCACCGGATCTGCGGATATGCTTTAAGGACTTCTGAAACAGAGAGGATTCTCTGTTCAAGGATCCCCTCTTCCATTTCTTTCTGCACCTGATCAAGGGTGATACTGTCTTCCCAGCGATACTCACCGGAAGCTGTACGGGTAAGTTCTTCCATACAGGCACCGCAACCCAGCTTCTGCCCGATATCATGACACAGGGTACGGATGTAGGTTCCCTTACTGCAGGTGACAGAAAAACGAACAAGCGGAAGTTTCATCTCCAGGATCTCTATTTCATAGAAGCAGACCGGACGCGCCTTACGTTCCACGGTCTTGCCTTCTCTTGCAAGCTCATACAGCTTCTTACCATTTACCTTAAGAGCCGAATACATCGGCGGAATCTGCTGCTGCTCTCCCAGAAAGCTGCGGATCGCGGCAGTCACTTCCTCCTCGGAGACGGTTACTGGTTTTTCGCTCAGGATCTCACCTGTCATATCCTGCGTATCTGTCTCTATCCCCAGATGCAGAAGTGCCTCGTACGTTTTACGCTTCTCAGTCAGAAGATCCACCAGTTTCGTCGCTCTTCCGAGCACAACTGGGAGAACGCCCTCGGCATCTGGATCCAGTGTTCCGGTATGACCAATTTTCTTCATGTGGAGGATTCCCCGAAGTTTTGCAACCACATCATGAGAGGTATATCCCTTCTCTTTTCGAATGATCAGAACTCCGTCCATTATTCCTCCTTCTCACCAAACTGTTTCTCGATTTCTGCCGTCAGATTATTCACAACATCGTACATGGAACCCTGGAGATCACAGCCGGCCGCTCTTGTATGTCCGCCTCCGCCAAAGAAGACGGCAACTTTGCTCACATCAACCTTACCGTTGGAGCGGAGTGAGACCTTGAAGGTCTGCGTCTCCGTCTCGTAGATAAAGATTGCAACTTCCACACCTCTGGTCAGGCGGAGCTGGCTGACGATACCATCCAGATCACTGCCCTCCACTCCATAAAACTCCATGTCTCTTCTGCGGAGATAGCCTACAATGCACTTTCCGTCCTGAAGAAGGATACTCTCTGCCAGCACACGGCCCATAACCTGTAACTGAAGATAAGTTTTTTCATAAAAAGATTCATCAATGATCTTACTGAAAGGGATCCCCTGTTTCATCAATTCCCCTGCAATACGCATGGTCTCAGAAGAAGTGGAGGAATACTGAAACACTCCGGTATCATGGATCATTCCGGTATAGACCGCAGTTGCGATCGGACGGTCTACCTTCTCCGGATCCAGAAGCCCGTAAAGTACTTCACAACACGAGCTGATATCCCCTTTCACATAGTTGATATCCGCGAATTCCGGATTACTTATATGATGATCGATGCAGACTGTTTTCTTTGCATGGTCAAAAGCAGCACCTGCAACTGCCAGGCGGTCACGCGCACTGACATCACAGGTAATAAACAGATCAAATTCTCTGCCTTCTTCTACTTCTGTCTTAATATCTCCGATACGGTCTATATGACCAAAGATTGGTTTCGGATGATCCAGATATACACTGACATCTACATCCGGAAAATAATTCCTGATATAGAGATACAACGCCATACAGGAACCAACGCAGTCACCGTCAGGTCTGACATGTCCGCCGATACCTACTGTTTTAACATCTTTCAGTACTTCTGAAATATTCTTCATGACACTCCCTCTTATTCCGTTACTGTTTGGGACAATCCGGGCAGGCTCAGCCCCAGTCTGTCTTATTCTTCCTCCGCTGTCTTTCCTGCGGAAGCATCTTTTTTTGTTACATCGTCGATCAGTTTTGACATATTTACGCCGTACTCGATGGACTCATCCAGAATAAAGCGGATCTCCGGTGTATTTCTCAGATTCAGATTTCTTGCCAGCTGTCTTCTGATATATCCCTCTGCCTTGTTAAGGCCCTGGATCGTTGCATCCTTTGCCTCTTTGCTGCCAAGGACACTGATAAATGCTTTGCAGGTCTTAAGGTCAGGTGCAACTTCCACAGCCATGACAGAAGTCATTGGATGAATACGGGGATCTTTGACCTCATTTCTGATGATCGTGCTCAGTTCCTTCTGGACCTCACCATTGATACGGGTATTCTTAATACTGTTTTTTCTCATGTATTCTCCTATCTTGGTACCTCTACCATGATATAAGCCTCTACTTTATCTTCCTCTTTGACATCATTGAAACCGTCAAATACAAGACCACACTCGTATCCTGTCTTGACTTCTTTGACATCGTCTTTGAAACGTTTCAGAGATGCGAGCTCACCTTCAAAGACCTGCTCACCTTCTCTTGTGATACGAACCTTGCAGTTTCTCTGGAAAATACCATCCAGGATATAGCTTCCCGCGATCGTACCGACACCGGATGCTTTGAACAGCTGACGTACCTCTGCGTGACCGATGACTTTCTCTTCGAATACCGGATCAAGCATACCCTTCATTGCTGCCTCTACATCCTCGATTGCCTGATAAATAACTTTATAAAGACGAAGATCCACACCTTCCTGATCTGCAAGCTGTTTTGCCATCGGATCCGGACGAACGTTAAAGCCGATGATGATCGCATTGGAGGTTGCAGCAAGGGATACGTCAGATTCATTGACTGCACCAACACCACCGTGGATCACACGTACAACAACTTCTTCATTGGAAAGCTTGGTAAGACTCTGTTTCACTGCCTCTACAGATCCCTGTACGTCTGCCTTGATGATAAGCGGAAGCTCCTTGAGATCGCTTGCCTGGATCTGATCAAACAGATTATCCAGAGAAAGTTTGCCCTTTGTTTCTTCAAGCAGATGTTTCTTATTCTCTGTAACAAAGGCAGCCGCAAAGTTCTTGGCTTCCTTGTCGCTTGGGAATGCCATCAGGATCTCCCCTGCATTCGGAACATCACTGAGACCAAGGATCTCAACCGGAGTGGATGGTCCTGCCTCTTTTACTCTTCTTCCTCTGTCATCCATCATTGCACGTACTTTACCGCTGCATGCACCTGCTGCAATGAAATCTCCAACATGAAGGGTTCCCTTCTGTACAAGGATTGTCGCAACCGGGCCTTTACCTTTATCAAGCTGTGCTTCGATCACAAGACCTCTTGCTGCACGGTTCGGGTTTGCTTTAAGCTCCAGTACCTCTGCTGAAAGAAGGATCATCTCAAGCAGATTATCGATTCCCTCTCCTGTATGGGCAGATACCGGTACAAAGATGGTGCTTCCGCCCCAGTCTTCCGGAATCAGTTCATACTCGGAAAGTTCCTGTTTTACTCTCTCTACGTTTGCACTTGGTTTATCGATCTTGTTGATCGCAACAATGATCTCAACACCTGCTGCTTTGGCATGGCTAATCGCCTCTACCGTCTGCGGCATGACACCGTCGTCTGCTGCTACTACAAGAACTGCAATATCTGTGGAGTTTGCACCACGCATACGCATAGCTGTAAACGCTTCATGTCCCGGTGTATCAAGGAAGGTGATCTTCTGTCCATTGATCTCTACAACAGAAGCACCGATATGCTGTGTGATTCCACCAGCCTCGCCTCTCGTTACATGGGTATCACGGATCGCATCCAGAAGAGATGTCTTACCGTGGTCAACATGACCCATAACACAAACTACAGGCGGTCTGGAAACCATATCTGCTTCATCCTCTTCGTCTTCCTTAAGAAGTTCTCCGATCACGTCCACTTTCTCTTCCGGCTCTGCAATGATGTCATAGCCCAGAGCGATCTCCTGTGCTTTTTCAAAATCGATCTCATGGTTTACAGTTACCATGGTTCCTTCCATGAAAAGCTTCTTGACAATTACAGATGGCTGCATCTTCATTGCTTCTGCCAGTTCACGAATTGTCATCTTCTCCGGAAGTGTGATCTCTTTTACTTCTGGTTTCTTCTCTTCCTGTTTCGGCTGAGGAGCTGGCTTCTGAAGAGCCTTCGGAATTCTGGAGAGATTTCTTCTTCCTCCCTGATTTGGTCTGTTATGTCCTGCACCGGAATTCTTATCGAATTCTTTCTTCTTATTCTTATTCTCTCTGTCGCGCTCTCTCTTGCTGTCCTTGGATGTCTTGGTCAGTTCCGGAGTAAATACAGCATCGTTATCTCTTCTTGCGCTTCCGTTTCTCTGTCCGCTGCGGTTATTGCCGCCGAATCCGCCTCTGTTGGAATCCGGTCTTCCGTTTCCGCCCTGCTGTGGTCTTCCCTGACCACCCTGCTGCGGACGGCCTCCCTGACCTCTCATCGGACGACCATTGCCATCACCCTGACGCGCCGGACGGCCTTCTCCCTGTGGTCTTGCCGGGCGGTTTCCGCCACGTCCCTGACCCTGGCCTCCGTTTGTATTATTGCGGTCAGAAAATCTTCTCTCTCCACCGCGGAAATCACGGCCTCTGTTATCACCGCCGCGGTTATCGCGATTATTATCTCTTCCATCGCGGTTGTTCTGACGGTTCTGATTTCTGTTATTATTGTATCCGGACTGTTCCTGTCGCTGTGGTCTTGCAGAATTATTCTGTGCAGGAGCTGCAGCCTTCGGTGCCTCTGCCGGTGCTTTCTTAACTTCTTCTGCAGGTTTCTGTGCTGCCTGAGGCTTTACAGCCGGTTTTCTCTCTGTATTATTATTCTGACGTTTCGGTCTTGTTTTACCTCCGTCACTTGCATTCTGTGCATGATATACACGAATGATATTTTTTTTCTTTTTAGGAGACTCTGCTTTGTCTGCTTCCGGTCCCGCTGTCATCATCTTTTCTTCTGTTCTGGAATTATCCACCTTAGTAGTCCGCTCCTTTCCCCTGGTTAAAATTTCTTGTTCAACTGATTTTGTCTTCGGCACATGAACCCCTCCTTCAGATTTATAATTTCTGGAGTTCCTTTAACATTGCCTTTGCAAAGTTTTCATCCTGTACCGCAAGGCTGGCGCGGAATTCTTTTCCGCAGAATTTGCCCAGTTCCTCTTTATCTGCAATAAAATAAATCGGTACTTCGTAAAAATCACACATATTCTGGAATTTCTTCTTCGTATTCTGTGATGCATCATCAGCAACCAGAACGAGGAATCCTCTTCCTGATTTTACAGATTTCTCTGTAGAAAATTCTCCACTGGCAACCTTGCCTGCTTTGGTGGCAAGGCCCAGCAGTGACAAAACTTTATTGTTGTTTTTCAATCTTACTTAACTCCTTTTTCAGGTCTTCGTAGACCTCCTGTGGAACCACAGTCTTAAGTGACCGCTCGATTCCGTGATTGCGGATCGCCTTCTCGAGGCATTCAGAAGAAGGACATACATACGCACCTCTTCCGTTCTGTCTGCCTGTCGTATCAAGAACGATCTTATCTTCCGGTGTCTTAAGCACACGGATCATTTCTTTTTTGCTTTTCATTTCTCTGCAGCCAGTACACTGACGCATCGGAATTTTATTTTTTGTCTTCATAGATTATTCTTCTGTTGTCTCTTCTTCGGAAGTTTCGCTGGATTCTTCCAGAACTGTTTCAGTTTCTTCAGCTTCTGTCTCAGCTGCCGGCTCTGTTTCCTCAGAAGCTTCTGCGTCAAGTTCTTCTTCCTCATCATAGTCATACAGGTCGCCGGATTCTCTTGCCTGTGTCTCACTCTTGATGTCGATCTTGAAGCCTGTCAGACGGGCTGCAAGACGGGCGTTCTGACCTTCTTTACCGATTGCAAGAGAAAGCTGATAATCCGGAACTACAACCAGTGCAGTCTTCTCATCCGGATCTGCCATAACTGCGATTACCTTTGCCGGGCTTAATGCATTCTCGATCAGGATTGCCGGGTTCTCATCCCAGTTGATGATATCGATCTTCTCACCGCGAAGCTCCTCAACAACAGAGTTTACTCTCGCACCGTTCATACCAACGCATGCTCCGACCGGATCAACATCCGGATCATTGCTCCATACAGCGATCTTGGTACGGGAACCAGCTTCTCTGGCAATGCTCTTGATCTCAACTGTGCCATCCTTTACTTCTGCAACCTCAGATTCAAAGAGACGCTTTACAAGACCCGGATGTGTTCTTGAAACCTCGATACGCGGTCCCTTAGGAGTATCCTTAACTTCCAGAATGTATACTTTAATTCGTTCTGTCGGCTGGAATTCCTCTCCTCTGACCTGCTCTTTCTCAGACAGGATCGCATCTGCCTTGCCGAGATTTACACTGACATTTTTGCCCATAATACGCTGTACGATACCTGTTACTACTTCTTTCTCCATTCCATAGTACTGATCATACAGAACCTTGCGTTCCTCCTCGCGGATCTTCTGAAGGATAACGTTCTTTGCATTCTGTGTTGCGATACGTCCGAACTCCTTGGACTGGATCTGAACCTTGATCACATCACCAAGCTCTGCATTGGCATTGATGTTCTGTGCATCTGCAAGAGAAATCTCAAGTGCCGGATCCTCTACAAATTCCTTTACCTCACGTTCAGCATAAACGCTGAAGTCACAGGTATCAGGATTGATCATTACATGTACGTTGTCTGCTTTACCGAAATGGTTCTTACATGCCTGGATCAGAGACTGCTCGATTGCTCCCAGAAGTGTATCTTTGCTGATATTTTTTTCTTTTTCCAGGACATTCAGAGCGTCCATTAACTCTTTGTTCATTTTTTTAATTTCCTCCTCATTTTATCAAAGCATATCTGTATCGTGTTTCCTGAAACAGTAATCTAAAATTCAATTGCCAGCCGGATCAGGGCTATGTCTTTCTTATCAAATGTGCGTAAGGTACCATCCTCCTCGATCGTCACACTGTTATCATCATATGCATTTAAGATTCCACAGAATTCCTTTTGTTTTTCTATTGGACGATAAGTACGGATTTCTACCAGCTTACCCATGCTTCTGACAAAGTCCTTTTCTTTCTTTAAAGGTCTGTCAAGACCCGGGGAACTGATTTCCATAATATAGCTGTCTTCGATAAAATCATCTTCATCCAGCTTATCGCTGAACTTACGACTTACTGCTTCGCAGTCATTAACCGTGATTCCGCCCGGTTTGTCAATGTATCCTCTCAGATACCAGTTTCCTGCTTCCTTGACATATTCCACATCTACAAGCTCAAACCCTGCTTCCTCAACGATCGGTGCCAGCATTGCCTCTGCCTTCTGTTCATATTCATCCCGTCTGCTCATATTTTCCACCTGCCTTTCACACATTTGGACAATCTCGCAAAAAGAGTGGACCGAAGTCCACTCTCATCCTGTCCTGTATCATGTTAATTTATATCATAGCACCTTACAGCCCGAAAAGCAAGGATTTTTTAACTTCTTGGTTTTATGCCCCTGGTATCACGCTTCCCAAGACGTACTTTATTGAGCGGGTATTCCCTGTCATGATAAGAGATCGCGTACTCCTGATGACCACTGAGAAGATATGCATGCTCCACATAATCTTCCTGTGCAAGCTTCATTCCACGCACACCCAGTGCTGCTCTGCGGGCGGTGGATATCTCCTGCTTCAGGAAACGAAGGAAGTATCCTCCATTGCTCTGGAATACTACCTGTTCCATTTCGCCTGCACTTCCCACAAAGACAAGCTCATCATCCTGCGCAAGCTTCGTGGCAGCGATCGTTCTCTTGGCTACATCAAATTCTGTTCCCTCCACAAGCTTGCACATAGAAGCCCTGG
Organism: Blautia sp. BIOML-A1; assembly: GCF_009883055.1. GTDB lineage: Bacteria > Bacillota > Clostridia > Lachnospirales > Lachnospiraceae > Blautia_A. The sequence continues at coordinate 72,658 of NZ_WWVR01000007.1, forward strand.
TCACAAACAAGAGCTGATCCTGACGGATCTGTCCAAGAGGTGCAACATACAGCATCCTCTCCTGACTGCTGTCATAATTACTCAGATTATCTGCCGGTGTCCCCTTATCCCTGAAGCGTACCAGCGGAATATCTGCTGCCTTGATCGAGTGCATCTTTCCTTTATCTGTAAAGATGCAGATTTTGTCCGTGTTCATGCACAGGAACACACAGCGGTTCTCATTATGCGCCGCTTCCTTGTTTCGCTCATAGGCATTTTTGTCTATCAGCTTCATATAACCGAAGCGGTCCATCAGGAAGCAGACCTCTGTCTCTTCCATCTTCTTCTCTTCATAGACAGCTTCCTCTGCATTCTCAACAGAAGTACGGCGTTTGCTTCCATATTCTTTCTTGATGGCATCCAGTTCTCTGGTGATCACCGCCGCCATGGAATCATAATTGTTCAGGATATCCTGGTACAGGGCAATGTTCCTCATCGTCTCCTGATATTCTGCCTGAAGTGCCTCAATCTCCAGTCCTATCAGTTTATACAGACGCATATCCAGAATCGCACCGGCCTGTTTCTCTGTGAATCTGAGCTTTGAGGCTGCCTTTTCGCTGGTTTTGGTCTTGAAACGGATTCCTTCTGTCACACCATCCACCAGACACTTTTTGACCTGTTCACGGTTTTTGCTTCCTCGCAGGATCTCGATAATGAGGTCGATCACATCACAGGCTTTGATCAGTCCCTCCTGGATTTCCTGCTTCTCCTGCTCTTTGGCCAGAAGGGTTCTGTATTTTCTGGTCGTCACATCAAACATGAATTCCACATGATGCTCAATGATCTGCTTCAGGCTTAAGGTTTCCGGTCTTCCGTCTGCCACTGCAAGCATATTGACGCCAAAAGTATCCTCCAGACGCGTTTTCTTATACAGCATATTGGTAAGATTCTCTACGTCTGTATCCTTCTTAAGTTCCAGTACGATACGGATTCCTTCCTTGGAAGACTGGTTTGAGATATCTACGATATCCGTTGTCTTCCTTGTCTCGATCAGAGATGCAATATCATTCAAAAACTTACCAATATTTGCCCCGATCATAGTATACGGGATCTCTGTGATCACAAGCTGTTTCCTGCCGCCTTTGATTTTCTCGACCTCCACCTTGCCGCGAAGACGAATCTTACCTGTTCCCGTCTCATAGATCTTGTGAAGCTCATCCTTGTTGACGACAATTCCACCTGTCGGGAAATCCGGTCCCTTGATGTAGCGCATCAGACCCTTGATACTGATCGTATTATCTTTCATATATGCCTTGACCGCATCCGCCACTTCTCCCAGGTTATGAGGCGGGATGCTGGTCGCCATACCTACCGCGATTCCTTCGGCACCATTCACCAGGATATTCGGAATTTTGACCGGAAGAACCGACGGTTCTTTCTCCGTCTCATCAAAGTTCGGCACAAAGTCGACAACATTCTTGTCAAGATCCCCAAGAAAAACTTCCTGTGTCAGTTTCTCCAGGCGGGCTTCCGTATAACGCATGGCTGCCGCACCATCTCCCTCGATGGAACCGAAATTTCCATGTCCGTCCACCAGAGTCCTGCCCTTTTTGAAGTCCTGTGCCATAACAACCAGAGCATCGTAAATGGAACTGTCTCCGTGCGGATGATATTTACCCATTGTATCTCCGACAATACGGGCACATTTACGATATGGGCGGTCATAGCGGATCCCCAGTTCATACATATCATATAAGGTTCTTCTCTGTACAGGCTTCAGGCCATCTCTTACATCCGGGAGTGCACGGGAAATAATAACACTCATGGCATAATCGATATATGATTTCTGCATAATCTCCGAATAGTCTGTACGGATCACATTTTCCTGTTTTGTTTCCATAACTTGTGCATCCTCCCTTAAATATCCAGTTCCGCATCTGCTGCGTGTTCATAAATAAATGCCTTACGAGGAGGTACTTCGCTTCCCATAAGAATCTCTGTCACACTGGAAGCCAGACGCGCATCCTCGATCTCCACACGCTTCATTCTTCTTGTCTCCGGGTTCAGAGTTGTCTCCCAGAGCTGTTCTGCATCCATCTCACCCAGACCCTTATATCTCTGAAGAGTAAAGCTTCCCGGTTTATGAGCCTTGCGGTACCTCTCCAGTGCCTTATCGTCGTAGAGATATTCCTCCGGTCCTTTTTTGGGCATTGCCTTATAAAGAGGTGGCATCGCAATATAGACATGTCCCTCATAGATAAGCTCCGGCATAAAACGATAAAAAAGTGTCAGGAGCAATGTTGAGATATGTGCACCGTCGACATCGGCATCCGCCATGATCACGATCTTGTCATAGCGAAGTTTACTGATATCAAAATCATTGCCATAGCCTTCGGAAAAGCCACATCCAAATGCATTGATCATGGTTTTGATCTCCGCATTGGCAAGAACCTTATCGATGGTCGCTTTCTCAACATTCAAAATCTTTCCGCGGATCGGAAGAATAGCCTGATAATTACGGTTTCTGGCTGTCTTTGCAGAACCGCCCGCAGAATCTCCCTCTACGATAAAAATCTCACACTGAGAAGGATCTTTCTTCTCACAGTTTGCCAGTTTGCCATTAGAGTCAAAGGAATATTTCTGTTTGACCAGAAGATTCGTCTTGGCTCTCTCTTCCGTCTTTCGGATCTTGGCAGCCTTCTCTGCACAGGAGAGAATGGCTTTGAGAGTTTCCAGATTCCGGTCAAAATAAAGGACCAGCTGTTCCCCGAGAACCTTGCCTGTAGCCTTGGCCGCATCCTGATTGTCGAGCTTTGTCTTGGTCTGTCCTTCAAATCTCGGAGCAGGGTGCTTGATGGAAACAACTGCCGTCATTCCATTTCGGATATCAGCCCCTGTAAAATTCGGGTCTTTGTCTTTGAGGACACCAATCTCACGGGCATAATTGTTCATCACCGTGGTAAATGTTGTTTTAAATCCGGTCAGATGTGTTCCGCCCTCTGCATTGTAAATATTGTTACAGAAACCAAGAACATTCTCACGAAAATCACTGGTATACTGAAAAGCCACTTCTACCTGGATACCATCCGCCTCACCTTTCAGATAAACCGGCTCATGCAGTGCCTCCGAATTGCGGTTCAGATCACGGATGTATCCGATGATTCCCTCCGGTTCATGGTATTCCAGTTTCTCCGGCTCTGCTGCACGCAGATCCTCAAAATAAATCGTCAGTGCCGGATTAAGGTATGCGGTTTCATGAAGGCGGCTTTTGACCTCTGTCGCAGAAAAACGGGTTTTTTCAAAAATTTCCGGATCCGGAAGAAAATTAATGCAGGTTCCTGTCGATTTCGTTCTTCCCAGTTTCGGAAGAAGTCCCTCCTCCAGCTCAACGGTCGGGATTCCTCTCTCATAATGATCATGATGTACATATCCATCTCTGCTGATACGGATATCCAGATACGTCGAAAGTGCATTGACAACAGAAGAACCCACGCCATGAAGTCCTCCACTGGTCTTGTATGCGGCATTGTCAAACTTACCGCCTGCATGCAGCGTCGTAAACACCAGTCTCTCCGCAGACATTCCCTTCTCATGCATGTCTACCGGGATTCCCCGGCCATTATCTGTCACCGTAGCGGAACCATCCTTCTCCAGTGTCACATGGATTTCACTGCAGTATCCGGCAAGATGCTCATCCACTGCATTGTCTACGATCTCATAGATCAGATGATTCAATCCCTTACGGGACGTACTTCCAATATACATACCCGGTCGTTTCCGGACTGCCTCCAGCCCTTCCAGAACCGAGATACTGCCAGCATCATAGGTTTGCTTTTTTGCCATGGGTATATTCATTTCCTTTCTTATACTCCAGTCGGAGTCTGCTATTCAAACATTTGTTCTATATCATACCTTATCCGTTTCCAATTTTCAAGACAGAGTTTTGACAGAATTTTGGGAATACAGGTAGAACAAAGCATATCTTTGGAAAAAAAAATAATCAGAGAAATCTCTGATTATTTGAAGCAGCCAGTACGGGAATCGAACCCGTGTTTTCGCCGTGAGAGGGCGACGTCTTAACCCCTTGACCAACTGGCCTTATTCTCTCTGCCGGTTCTATGCTCTCACTCCGACAGAATCGTATATGTAGTTTGTTTTAAGAAGTAAGAACTTCTTAAGCAGCCAGTACGGGAATCGAACCCGTGTTTTCGCCGTGAGAGGGCGACGTCTTAACCCCTTGACCAACTGGCCTTACTGCTCTTCGTCGGTTCTGTTCGCAACCGACTTGCTTAGTATATACCAGCCTTTTCAAAAATGCAAGTACTTTTTTTAATTTTTTTAAATTTTTTTAAAAAAAGAGAAAACAGGCCTGTTTTTCCGTAAAAATCCACTGCAGACCTGTTTTCTTTTTACTTATTCCCTTTGAAAAATCAGCCAAGATCGATCTTGAGGTCACCTGGTTTGATAATTCCTTTTGCACGGAAAACCTTACCGATCGCCCAGGTAATCGCCAGCGGCAGCACAAAACAGATCAGGATCATTCCGATCCAGTCAGCTGCTCCCGTGGTATAACCTTCCGGCATCTGTGTCCAGCCGGTAATAACGCCGATCGGGCCTACCAGCCCGGAAGTTCCCATTCCGGAAGAGATGGCCGGACCATTGTTGCGCATATGGAACACGCAGGTTGCGATCGGACCGGTGATCGCAGAAGTGATCACCGGCGGAAGCCAGAGAACCGGTTTTTTCATAAGATTCGGAACCTGAAGCATGGACGTTCCAAGCCCCTGAGCCACAAATCCGCCGATCCCGTTATCCGGAAAACTTAAGATTGCAAAGCCCAGCATATGTGCACAGCAGCCCGCTGTGGCCGCTCCGCCTGCCAGTGCCAGTCCGTTCCAGACCTCCATCGTCACGCTTCCGTCCGCGATGCCTGCAAGAACCGCACCTCCACTGATTCCGATCGCAGCACAGATCGCTGCCGAACTGATCGGAAGGGTCAGCACCACGCCAACTACCACCGATACGATGATTCCCATCCAGAACGGTTTTAGATCGGTTGCCCAGCCGATAAAAGAGCCAAGGGCATCACACACATTCTTGCATACAGGAGCCAGAAGCATCGCAAGAACCACGCCGACAATAACAGTCACTGCCGGTGTCACAATAATATCGACCTTCGTCTCCTTGGAAACCAGTTTTCCGATCTCACAGGTGATGACAGCCACAAAAAACACTGCCAGCGGGCCGCCGGAACCACCGATCGCATTGCAGGCTGCTCCCACTGCACATAAAGAATACATGACCAGCGGCGGTGCCTGCAGGGCATGACCGATTGCAAGTGCCATTGCAGCACCTGTCACACTGGTTGCATAACCACCGATCTCCAGAAGTTTTTCTGAGACGAAGCTTCCCGGACACACATTCTGCCCAATCGTATTGATGATCGTACCAATCAACAGTGACGCAAAAAGTCCCAGTGCCATGGATCCCATCGCATCAATGCCGTAGCGTTTAAACGATATGATCACATTCTTTCGTTTCAGAAAGCTTTGTTTTTCGCTTTTCATAATAACTTTCCCCTCGTAAGTTTATTTGTTATCCGGAATTTTATTCTTCCGGATCTTTGACCGGCTCTGCCGGAACAAACACTCTGGAATGATTTTTTTCTGCTTTTTTCTGCTTCCTGGCTTCTTTCTGTGCCTCATCGCAGAATTCCATCTGAGAATTAACAAGGACCTTACCCCTCTTATCCTGCTTTTCGTAAGTTCCGTCAGGCTTAAGAAGGTGTGCCTTTACATTATCACGGAATTCCAGATCCAGGACGTGTTCGATTTCTTTTTTGATCTTTTCATCCTCTACAGGGAATACGATCTCCACACGACGGTCCAGATTTCGCGGCATCCAGTCCGCACTTCCCATATAAATCTCTTCCGTGCCGCCATTCTGGAAATAAAAGATCCTGCTGTGTTCCAGGAATTCTCCCACGATAGAGCGGACATGGATATTTTCACTGACTCCCGGAATTCCCACCTTCATACAGCAGATTCCACGAACCAGCAGATAAATCTGTACGCCACAGGAAGAAGCATGATACAGTGCCGCTATGATCGCCGGATCACACAGCGAATTCATCTTTGCGACAATACATGCCGGAATTCCCTGCTTTGCATGCTCTGCTTCTCTTTCGATCAGCTGAAGGAAACGGTTTTTCATCCAGATCGGAGCCACGATCAGACGATTCCAGCGTTTCGGTTCCGAATATCCGGAAAGCATATTAAACACTGCCGTCGCATCCTCTCCAAAACGCTCGTCGCAGGTAAAAATACCACAGTCTGTATACAGCTTCGCTGTAGAATCATTGTAGTTACCGGTCGCCAGATGCACATAGCGGCGGATGCCGGTTTCTTCTCTTCTGACAACCAGAGTGATCTTGCTGTGTGTCTTAAGCCCTACCAGACCGTAGATAACATGGCAGCCTGCTTTTTCCAGCATCTTCGCCCAGACAATGTTGTTCTCCTCATCAAATCTGGCCTTAAGTTCTACCAGAACTGAAACCTGCTTTCCGTTCTCTGCTGCCTGTGCAAGTGCCGCAATGATCGGCGAGTGTCCACTGACACGGTAAAGCGTCTGCTTGATCGCCAGAACTCCCGGATCCTTTGCTGCCTGACGTACAAAATCAACAACCGGATCAAAGCTCATATATGGATGATGAAGGAATACATCGCCCTCACGGATCACCTCAAAAATATCCTTGTCATTCTGAAACTGTGGTACCGGAGCCGGCGTATATTTCGGGCTCTTGTACTCGTCAAAGCCGTCCAGTCCATATACCTTCATCAGCATGGTAAGATCCAGAGGTCCGTTGATACTGTAAATATCCGCATCCCTGATCTCGAATTCCATCTTGAGGATATCAAGAAGACGCTTATCCATCTTTTCTTCTGCTTCCAGACGAATGACCTCTCCCCACTGACGTTTCTTAAGCTGTTTCTGGATCTCTACCAGAAGATCCTCTGCCTCATCCTCATCGATCGTAAGGTCTGCATTACGCATGATACGGTACGGATGTGCACATACAACGTCATTGCTCAGAAAAAGCTTTCCGATGTTGCGTTCAATGATCTCCTCCAGAAGAATCACGGTACGGTCTCCCTTCTTCACAGACGGGATCTCTACGATCCTCGGAAGCACAGACGGAACCTGTACCGTCGCAAATTCCAGTTCCTTTGTATGCTTCTTATTGTTTTTCTTCGCGATCAGCGCACCGATATTCAGTGTCTTATTGCGGATCAGAGGAAATGGTCTGGAAGAATCCATTGCCATAGGTGTCAGGACCGGATATACATTATCCTCAAAATACCGGTCAACGAATTCCTGCTGCTTCTGATTCAGGTTTTCATGCTCCGCGATAAGATGAAGCCCTGTCTTTTCAAGTGCCGGAAGAACCGAACGGTTAAAGGTATTGTACTGTACCTTCACCAGTTCATGTGTCTGTCTGCTGATCTCCTTGAGCTGTTCCTCTGAGGTCATTCCTGCAATATCCTTCTTCTTATAGCCTGCATGCACCTGGTCTTTCAGAGATGCAACACGAACCATAAAAAACTCATCCAGATTCGAAGAAGTGATGCTCAGAAATTTCAGTCTCTCAAACAGCGGAAGTGTTTTGTCCCGTGCCTCACTCAGAACTCTCTCATCAAATTTCAGCCAGCTCAGCTCTCTGTTTACATAGTATTCTGGTTTTTCAAATCTGCTTAAATCCATATTTTCCCTCCTCTACGCTCTGCGTCTGCGTTTCAGCACAAGATGTATTCCAAAGACTTCCTCAAAGAAGTTTACCTTATCCTTAAGAAGTCCAAGCTCCAGTGAAATGTCACGGCTGGAATCGATCATAACCTGCAGTTCTCTGTCTTTAAGCACGGCTTTGAGCCCCTGCACCTTCTGATAATGGCTTCGGTCCATGGCATTCGCAAGTCGAAGGATCGCGGTCAGTTTTGCCACCAGAAGATACCGTTCCTTATCAAGCCCCGGACCATCGTCATAATTTCCATAATAGACAAATTCCGTCGTGTTATATCTCACCGCACTGGCGATTACACGCCGCTCCTCTGTAGAAAGTCCGATGATCTCTGTTGCCATGATAATACGATAAGAGCATTCCGCAACATCACCCATGCTGATGTATTTTCCGCAGTCATGCAGCTGCACTGCGATCTGCAGAAGAAGCCGTTCCCTGCTTCCCATACCATGGACTTTCTTCATGCTGTCAAAGATCGCCAGTGCGATCTCTGTTGTACCCTGGATATGGTTTTTGCCGCTGGAATAACGTTTTGCAATATTTCTGGAAGCTACCAGAATATCATTTTCGAAGTTATGGACGCTCTTGATAAATTTTTTCTTCTCACCATAATCATAGGCAATTCCGTCAAGAAGCGAAACTCCGGGAACCCAGACAGCCTCCGCCTGAAAAATATCCAAAAAGTTTTTGCAGATGACCATCGTCGGAACGATCAGGGATGCATATTCCAGATCTACACCCATATCATCCGCCAGCGTCTGTTCCGTCTTGTTGAGTGTATCTTCATAGTATGTCCGGAATTCATCCATCGTAAGAATATGTTCGCCGTTATGTCCCTGAAGAATCGTATCTGTAAGAAAATCCCCCATCAGGATCACATTTTTGATCTCCCGTTCCTTCAGATACAGTCTCTGAAATGCAGTCAGGTCATTTCGGATAAACTCCAGGATCAGCTGGTCATAGTGTGTCGTAGCCTTTTCGAGTTCTTTGAGCCGTTCACGGATGCGCATGCTTCCCATCTTAAGGCTCTGCGTCGTTACAAGTGTGTCCTTGTCAAACAGAGACACCTGCAGTCCGCCTCCGCCCACGTCCAGGATCGCCGTTCCCTTCTGGATCATTTTTTTGAATCCGGCTTCCTTTGCCGCAATAGATTTGTAGCCAAGGAAATGCTGCTCTGCATTGCTGAGGATTTCAACCCGGATTCCGGTGCGGCAATAAATCTGTTCCTGTACGATCAGAGGATTTATCATCTCACGAAACGCACTGGTCGCACAGGCACGATAATCCGAAACTCCGAACTCCTTCATCATCTTGCTGAAATCGTTGAGGATCATACAGATAGAATCCACGATCTCCGGCTCAAGACGTCCTGATGAATAAGCTCCCTTTCCGATCTCCAGGCGATATCTCACATCGTTCAGCTGACGAAAACCAATCTTCTTTGACAGTTCAAAGATTTTCATGCTGACCTCATAGGATCCGATGTCAATCGCTGCAAATGTTGTTATTGCCATATCCCATACCCCTTCCTGCTTTTGTTATTTGGATTCCTCTTTTCCGAGAAGGTGATCAATAAACTGCTGTGCCGTTCTTCCGGTAAGACCTCCATGAGAGATTTCCCACTTTCCAGCCTCCAGAAGCAGCTGGTCTTCCGGCATCTGAATGCCATGACGGGCAGCCAGTGTCTTCACGATCGTGTGGAATTCTTTGCGGTCCGGTGCGCCAAAGTAAATACGAACACCAAAACGGTATACCAGAGAGAGTTTCTCCTGTACGGTATCAGAGGAATGAATATCATCATCTGCTCCGACCTCCAGCTTATCACCTGCTCTCTCCCGAACCAGATGACGGCGGTTACTGGTCGCATAGATCAGAATATTGTCCGGCTTTCTCTCCAGGCCTCCCTCGATTACTGCTTTCAGATATTTATATTCAATTTCAAATTCTTCGAAGGAAAGGTCATCCATATAAATAATAAATCTGTAATTACGGTCTTTGATCTGGGCGATCACCTGATTCAGATCCTGGAACTGATGCTTGTATACCTCGATGATACGAAGTCCCTCATCATAATACTGATTCAGGATTCCCTTGATGCTGGAAGACTTTCCTGTGCCGGCATCACCAAACAGAAGACAGTTGTTTGCTTTTCTTCCATGGACAAAAGCCTCCGTATTCTCGATCAGCTTCTGCTTCGGGATCTCATATCCTACAAGGTCATCCAGACGCACATGGGCAATCCTTGTGATCGGAACGATCTGTGCCTTTCCTTTCTCATCACGCTCAATACGGAAGGCCTTATGAAGTCCCAGCTTGCCTACACCAAAATCCTTATAGAACTGAACCATATCCTCCATAAATTCCTCTGTATCCTGTGCTGCCGCCAGAGTACAGCTCATCTCACAGATACGGTCGCGGATTCGTTTATTAAACATCTTTCCTGTATCCTGCGGTGCCTGGTAATTGCAGAGAATACTGCAGCAGGAAGTATGAAAAATCTTATCCAGCATGTTCAGATCAAAGTCATACAGTTCCTTAAAGATTGTAAAATCATGCCGTGCAAGCTCATTGATGCTGCCATCAATATGTCCGCGGATCTCACTTGCCGTGCTGAAAGCATTCTCATTATTTACAAGAAGCAGTGTCAGATAGTTGTGCCACAGATTCCCCGCAAATCCATAGGAGCCTGCAATCTCGATCAGACCATTGACACATTCATAAAAATCTTCTTCCATCTCCCTTGCATTTACGGCTGACTTCTCACAGGCATCCATAAGTGCTGTCATTTTGTCAAGGATTTCTCCATGTTCAAACTCTCTGTATAATACGCATTCTTTTATTCTGGTCATTTTTAAATTTCCTCCTGCTGTCCGTAATTGCCAAGTACGCGTACACCGATTGCCTCTGATTCAAGACCTCTGAGTGCATTTTTGACAGCCGGTTCGTCCAGATTTCCCTCGAAATCTACAAAAAAACGATATTTCCACTTCTGCCCCGGTATCGGTCTGGACTCAATCTTTGTCATACTCAGACTGTTATAAATAAAATGAGACAACATATGATACAAAGTACCGCTTGCATGAGGCAATTCAAAGCAAACGCTGATCTTTCCGGCATTTTTCTCATAGATTGGCTTGCTGCTGACAATAATAAAACGCGTCACATTCTGGTCATTATGACAGATATTTTCTGCAAGAACAGAAAGCCCGTAGAGATCACCTGCCGCACGGCTTGCGATCGCAGCCTGATTTCTCTTCTGCTCCTCCTTAACTCTCTTGGCAGAGGCAGCTGTGTTTTCTGTTTTGACGGTTTTCCAGGACGGATGATCCTCCAGATAATGTTTGCACTGTGCAAGTGCCTGCGGGTGAGAATAAACGGTATCGATCTCCTCCACAGAAACTCCCGGAAGTCCCAGGAGCACATGCTGTACTCTCACACCCTGCTCGCCCACAATATAAAGCTGATATTCTGTCAGAAGATCATAAATATCTGTTACAATCCCTTCTGTAGAATTCTCGATCGGAAGCACCGCATAATCGGCTTTTCCAAAAGCGACCTCTTCCATCGCCGCCCGAAAGGTTCTGACATGGTAGCTGTTGATCTCATCCGGAAAATATGCCCGCATGGCTGCATAGCTGTATGCGCCCTCCACGCCCTGAAAAACCACATTGACATTCTTAAGTGGAAGCTCATCTACCATTTCGTAGTTTTTCTCCATATCAATGCCATTCTTGGTCAGAAGCTGGTACTGACGCTTGCGGCTGATCGCCATGATCTGCTGAAACAGTTCCTGGGCGCCAAGGCTGTTAAAGCTTCCATGTGCCTGATTCTTCAGGACATCAAGCTTATCCTGCTCTCTCTTTGGATCCAGAACCTGTTTTCCTGTATGTATCTTGTATTCTGCAACATCCTCACAGACTTCCATTCGTTTCTCAAACAACCGTAAGATCTCTTTGTCGATGACATCGATCTCTTTGCGGCATTCCTGTAAATCTATCATTCGTTATTCCCTTCCGGTGACGATACCTCTGACACCTCTTTTCTTGTATTTACGATCCGGGTGATCTCCCCGATGAAAGACAGTGAACCAAAAGATAAGATCACATCGTCCTTCCCCGCCATCTCAAACAGTTCCTCTACTGCTCTTGGAATGTTTTTCTCTGCCCGGACATTTGCATTGTACGGACGGATCGCCTTGGCGAGTTCCTCCGCCGGAAGTGCTCTTGGATTATCCGGTGTCTCGATCGCAAGGATCTGCTCTGCGTAAGGACAGAGCTTTCTGATAATATACGGGTAGTCCTTATCCTTAAAAACTCCCATGATGAAGAACAGCCTGCGGTCTTTGAAATATTTTCTTACAGAGTCCTCAAGCATGTCTGCCGCTGCAGGATTGTGCGCACCATCCACGATAAACAACGGATCCTTATGGATAATGGTAAGTCTTCCGTTCCAGCGGGTTGCCCAAAGCCCCTCTTTGCGCTGTTCCAGAGTCGTATGATATCCTCTCTCATCCAGGATCCGAAGAGCCTCCAGTGCAAGAACTGCATTCTCCGTCTGGTAGGAGCCGGCAAGCGAAAGGGTATATTCCTCTCCTTTATAGCAGAAACGCTGTCCGGTAAAATCCGCCTCCAGAACCTCTGCTTCGGAGACATCTGCCACACAGACATCCGCGCCTGCCTCTGCCCCTGTCTTCTTTATAACCTCCAGAGCCTCCGTCTCCTGTCCGATCGTCACCACACTGCTTCCCGGTTTAATGATCCCGGCCTTTTTCTCAGCAATCTCGGAAATCGTATTTCCAAGGAAGGACTGATGATCCATACTGATCGGCACAAGCACTGCAAGCTCTGTTGTGGTGATCAGATTTGTGGCATCGGTGATACCGCCCATTCCGACCTCCAGAATGACCGGGTCACATTTTTCCTCTGCAAAAAACAAAAATGCCACCGCCGTTTCGATTTCAAATGGGGTGGGATGCGCAAGACCTTCTGCGGTCATTTCTTCAATCACTGCGGCAACCCTCGTCGTCTGCTCGGCAAACTTTTCCCTGCTGATCGGCTTTCCTTCTGTTTCGATCTTTTCACGATACGAATACACCGAAGGAGAGATATACCGTCCAACATGATATCCGGCTTTCATCAGCGTCGTATATAAATATGCGATCACAGATCCCTTGCCGTTGGTTCCTGCCACATGAATATATTTAAGCTGATCCTGAGGATTCCCAAGACGCTTCATGAGTTCCTTTATATTTGTAAGATCCAGGGCTCCGCCTGCGTACTGCTCCGCGTCTCTTATGTATGCCCTGCTTTGCTGATAATCCATCTTTTATGCTCCTGTTTCTTAAGTATATTCCGTCCCAGTAAGAGACGACTTTATTAAGTTAAACTATACCATCTGTGTATCGTTTTTTCAAGAGTCGTGCATACTATCTGTAACTAAAATTATTGTAAGTTACAAGGAGTTTTCTTTTATGAACCAGAATCTGGCAAACTTTCTTCTCTGCGGCTCTGTCGGATGGAATATGGAAATCTTGTGGACCGGATTTCATTCACTCTTATCCGGCCAGTGGACCCTGACGGGCAAAAGTTCTCTTCTCATGTTTCCGATCTACGGCTGCGCTGCCATTATCGCGCCTTTATATTCCCGGATATCTTCGCTCTCTTTTGTATACCGGGGAATCCTCTATATGACAGGATTTTATCTGATTGAATTCATAAGCGGCAGTTTTTTCAGGGCATTCGGCATCTGTCCCTGGGATTATTCAGCCGCCCGTTTTCAGTACAGAGGAATCATACGGCTGGACTATGCGCCTCTCTGGTTCGCCGCCGGACTTATTTTTGAAAAAATACTTGCGAAATCTGCTTGAAAAATCAATTCTACTAGTATATGATTGTGCAAGAGAGAAAATTTGTAAATTTTCCGTATCAAAGGGAGGTATTACATGAGACACTTAATGAGCCCGCTGGACTTTTCCAAAGAAGAACTTGATACTCTTCTGGATCTGGCCAGCGACATTGAAAAAAATCCGTCAAAATACGCGCACGTCTGCGATGATAAGCGACTTGCCACCTGTTTTTACGAACCAAGCACACGTACACGTTTAAGCTTTGAGGCAGCCATGATGAATCTTGGCGGCAAGGTTTTAGGTTTCTCCTCTGCCGGTTCAAGTTCCGCTTCCAAGGGCGAAAGTGTTGCCGACACCATCCGTGTCGTTTCCTGTTATGCTGATATCTGCGCTATGCGTCATCCGAAGGAAGGTGCTCCGCTCGTAGCTTCTATGGCTTCTTCTATTCCTGTTATCAACGCCGGTGACGGTGGTCATCAGCATCCTACTCAGACCCTCACTGACCTGCTTACCATCCGTTCCCTCAAGGGAAGACTTGACAACCTTACCATTGGTCTGTGCGGCGATCTGAAATTCGGACGTACTGTTCATTCTCTGATCGAAGCACTGGTGCTTCGTTATTCCAACGTGAAGTTCATTCTGATCTCACCTGAAGAACTCCGTGTGCCAAGCTACATCCGTGAGGATATTCTTGAGAAAAACAACGTTGAGTTCGAAGAAGTGGAACGTTTGGAAGATGCACTTCCGAAACTTGACATTCTCTACATGACACGTGTGCAGAAAGAGCGTTTCTTCAACGAGGAAGATTATGTCCGCATGAAGGATTTCTACATCCTCGACAAACAGAAAATGGAGCTTGCTCCGAAGGATATGTACATTCTTCATCCGCTTCCGCGTGTAAATGAAATTTCTGTTGAAGTAGATGATGATCCTCGTGCTGCATACTTCAGACAGGCACAGTATGGTGTTTATGTCCGTATGGCACTGATTCTTACATTACTGGAGGTGGAAGTATAATGTTAAATGTTGGAGCACTTCACGAAGGTTTCGTACTCGACCACATCAAGGCCGGCAAAGCTATGACCATCTATCATGATCTGAAGCTTGATAAGCTTGACTGCACCGTTGCCATCATCAAGAATGCCAAGAGCAACAAAATGGGTGTCAAGGACATCATCAAGGTAGAATGCCCTATCGAAAACCTTGACCTGGACATTCTCGGTTTCATCGATCACAACATCACCGTCAACATCATCAAGGACGAGAAGATCGTTGAAAAAAGAATCCTGAAGCTTCCAAAGCAGATCACAAATGTTATCAAATGCAAGAACCCTCGCTGCATCACTTCCATCGAGCAGGGTCTGGATCAGGTATTTATCCTTGCCGACCCGGAAAAAGAAGTTTACAGATGTAAATACTGCGAAGAGAAATATCGCGGCAAACGCAATAAATAATCCTGTCTTTTAATAATACTAAAAAGCGACCATACAGGAACTTGGATGTGTTCTTGGATGGTCGTTTTATTTTATCTGATATGTTTCTTTAGCCAGTCTATCAGAATCCCACTATATGGTTCTTTCATTTCACGCTGCTCCATATAATGGTCCAGAAGTTTTTGGTAATATCCCTTTGGAGCCGTTTTATTTGGATATTTCAGAGTAATATTTCTATGTAATGAACGAAGAGCCTGTAAACGGCATTCTTTCAACCTGCGAGCCTCGCAATTTAGGTTAAGTCTCACGTTTAAGTCTTCATCCACTTCCATATTGTCTGAATAAATCGTGCCATCTGAACGATATTTTATATCTGACAGTGTTGACCCATCCAGAACATTGATCTTCTTCATATTCTGCTGTACATCTTTCAAAGTGCCTCTTTTTGCATCACAGCTTTTGTCATCATTGGAATGTGCATCGCGGTTTCCCCAGCAGACTGCGACCATATTTTTATAATCCAGACGCTCTTTCTCTGTTGTAGCCGACTGTGGTGTACAATGTTCGATCGTTGTTTTGTGTTTGCCATCATCCGCATTGATTCTGCTCATACAGTATGCACAAAGATGTCCTTGTTCCAAAAGCAGACTTTTGATCACTTTCTTTTTTACATCAGCCGGCATGTCTGCATATGAAGCAAATTTTTGTTGTCTATACTCCAGAAGTTCTTTCGGTTCCGTTCCCTTTTTTATTTCTATCATATACTGTCATCCCTATCTTATATCTGCTCCAGTTCCAATTGTACACGCATTGCAGCAAGTTCAGGATCATCTCCCAAAAGTTCTTCCAGGTTGCTGAGAATTTCATCCGCCTGCATATAATCATGTAAATCTATTGCATGGTAAAAAGCATCAAACTGCTCCATAATATCGTTTGGTCGTTCTTTAACACGCATGATGGCACGTAAAATGCCATTTGCGTCCTTTCCATATGTTTCCATTGGTGCCGGTAACGCCTGATAATTTTCCAGAACAATCACCTGTTCTCTTAATACAGAATTGATCACTTCCGGTGCATGTGTACTTACAACAAATTGTACATTTGGAAAAATTTCTGTCAGATCCTTTAAAATTCGTTTTTGCCATGCGGGATGCAAATGAAGGTCCACTTCGTCAATCAGAATTATCCCATCTGTTTTTAAACAAACTTCTCCCAAAAACTGAGGATTTAATACAGCCATTCGATACGCAATATCTGCAACCAAACTGATCGTGCTCTTATACCCATCGCTTAATTGGTTTAACGGAATGCGCATACGCACTCCATATAGATCAGTATAAGCAACATCTATTTCTTTGGTTCCTATGTTGTATTGGATCTTAGAATCATTGGAACCTGTAATCCTGTTATAACACTGCTCCATAGCAGAAAAAACAGCTTCCAGTTCCGGCACAGGACCATAACCATTTTCCTGATTCTGGTATTTTTGCACTGTCATTTTCAAGAACCAGTTCATCATCAATTTAATGTTTGCAGTTCCACTCATACAATCAATGTATCCATTTGTTCTTGTATTTTTTTCAAAAATATCTGTCTGTTTTTCTCGATGATAATCCCACAATCTTCCAGTACCGTAATAAGCTATAACAGGCAGCACCAATGTGGTATCCCCTTTTTGAAGGCGTTTCTGATAATTTTCCGCAATCTCAAGTAATTGCCTGGCATCCTTTATTGTAGTTTTGCCCTTTGCAGTATTCAAAGTTCGTTCCCAATATATTTCCTGCTTTCCATCTATCTCGGCCCTCGCAGATATACGAACCGGATATTGTGGCTGCACATTATCTGTACTTCCAATTCTGTATGCCTTTAAATGAGCACTTTCTTTATTAATATTCATTGCTTTTGCACCATCAAAAGCAGTAAACATTGTGCTCATTGCAATTGCGATACTTTCCAACAGGGAGGTTTTTCCCGCACCATTTGCTCCAACGATCAACGTCATTTTCTTCTGCAATTCAATTTCGGCCTTTTCAAAACATTTAAAATTTTCCAGAGAAATTTTTTTCAGATACACCTTTTGCCTCCTGCATTTATTTTTTAAGAAGATACTTTATTATTTCTTCTTGTATCTATTCATTTTAACAAATCATCTCGACAAATACTACTCCCTGATAAAACTATAATAATTTTTATAAATTTTTCATATCAGTATTGTCTTGCTTTTTTATTTAATTTTATCCAAAAAGTCAAGAAAAAACGGCATAATCTACACTTCTGTAAATTATGCCGATGTTTATGGCCTTTATTCTTATTTCTGTGCGAGCCGGTCGATAAGCCGGGTTATGTCGTTGAGTGATCATCTATCTAGGCCAGCCGTTGCCAGCTGGCTCGAGCGACCCACCTGAAAGCACGACGGGCAGCCGTATCGCTTTCGTTTCGGTCTTGCTTCAAATGGAGTTTACATGTGCCCGTTCTGTTACCACAACGGCGGTAGTCTCTTACACTGCCTTTCCACCCTTACCTCCAAAGGAGGCGGTTTATTTCTGTTGCACTGGTCTGGGAGTCACCTCCACCGGACGTTATCCGGCATCCTGCCCTGTGAAGCCCGGACTTTCCTCGTCTGTACCCTTTCGTCTGTACAGCCGCGATCACCTGGCCTGCTCGCACGAATGCTATTCTAACACGAATCCCGCTTTAAGTAAAGTACTATAAATAAGTAAATTGAAAAATTATAACCGGCTGCTTTACTTAACCTTTACAGTCACTCTTTTATATACACCGTTGCTGGCAAGAATATATATGCTGCAGCTTCCCTTAGCCTTTGCCCGGATCACCCCGTTTTGGCTTACCGTTGCAACTTTGCTGTCGGTAGTGTAATAGCGGTAGGAACTTGGGTGGGAAAGCAGCTTCTTTTTACGGTTCTCACTTGTAAGCTGACACTTCAGCCTGAAGGTTTTGCCAGGTTTCAGGATAACTGTGGTCCTGTTTACTTTAATCGAAAAAGCATTTGTTGTACGTGCCTTTTTCATGGCAACATGCACTTCATTGGATTTGGCAATGTAGATTTTTCTGCCTTTCACCATTTTATAAGCAGCAACAAAATACTTATACTCACGGTTCGACTTCAGATTCTTATGTGTCATCGAAAGCTTTCCATTTTTAACCGTTCCGGCCTTTTTATAATTTATACTTCCGTTACAGTAGCACCAGAAAACATCATAACCGGCTGCACCAGGATACTTTCTCCAGGAAACGACAATGCTGTTCTTCTGTGCCTTGCCCGTTGCAAAAAATATCGGAAGTTTCAGGCGATAAACGTCCTTTCCGCTCAGTTTGGACTGATCGGCCTGCTCGATCGTGAAGATACCTTTCCTGAAAGTAATCCTGTAATTTGGATTAGAACCGGAAGCCTGAGAAACTGTGATCGGATAGATTCCCACCTTTTCACCGGCTTTTCGTCTTACTGTAATTCCTGATAAAGTGTCTTTTCCCACCAGACCTTTTGCCGTATAAGTAAGGACAGGATCTGCTTTACCGACAATTTTATTCTTATTGTCAGCAGTTACCGTGATATTTTTCGGAGCGACCGTTATGATCACTTCTCTGGAAACAGCGAGATAATTCTGGCTCTCATCCATGGAAACTGTGATCTTCGCTGTTCCTGCATTTCTGATCGTCACGGTTCCATCTTTGCTTACTGTGGCAACCTCTTTATTATCACTTGCAAACTGGATGCCGGATTCTGTATCTCCTGCCTTCGCTGTGATCTTAAATGCCGGATCTCCGTAAGTTACCTTGTAAGAAATCTTATCTACCACAAGACTGTGTTCGATTTTTCTGACCGTTATGGTGACTTCTTTCTGATCTGCTGTATAGTTTGCAGTCTCTGCAAGGGAAACGGTCAGGGTTGCGGTGCCGGCTCCAACGATCGTTACCACACCGTTTTTGTCCACTGTCACAACCTTGTCGTCGCTGCTTGCATAAGTTTTCACGCCATTACCTTTGTTGCTTACTTCCAGCTTAAAGGATTCTTCTCCATATTTTTTATCTTTGACTGCGGATACGCTGAGTGCCGGATACGCCTT
This sequence comes from Blautia sp. BIOML-A1, assembly GCF_009883055.1. GTDB lineage: Bacteria > Bacillota > Clostridia > Lachnospirales > Lachnospiraceae > Blautia_A. Next base: position 91,795 of record NZ_WWVR01000007.1, read on the forward strand.
TGCCACAATAAATGCTGCAGAGGCACCCTCTGTTTTCAGGCTGTAATTCTTATCTTTGATCGTTGCTGTCACGGTATAGATTCCTGCAAGAGATGGCACCTTCGTTCCATTTACCTCTGTTCCGTCGTTTGCCCTGCCTGTGTATGTCAGGGTAATCTCCGGGTTATCTTTTCCCACCAGTCCGTCCAGAGCTGCCACTGCCGGGACAATGATTTCTCCATAGATCCCGCCGTTCGGTGCGATCTTCGCACTGATCTCTTTCGGAACAACCGCCACTGTCACTTCTCTGGAAACTGCGAGGTAATTCTGGCTCTCATCCATGGAAACTGTGATCTTCGCTGTTCCTGTATTTCCGATGTTTACAGTTCCATCTTTGCTTACTGTGGCAACCTCTTTATTATCACTTACAAACTGGATACCGGATTCTTTATCTCCTGCCTTCGCTGTGATCTTAAATGCCGGATCTCCATAAGTTACCTTGTAAGAAATCTTATCTACCACAAGGCTGTGTTCGATCTTTCCGACAGCTACAGTGACTTCTTTCTGATCTGCTGTATAGTTTGCACTCTCTGCAAGGGAAACGGTCAGCGTTGCTGTGCCAGTTCCAATGATCGTTACCACACCGTTATTGTCCACCGTTACAACCTTGTCGTCACTGCTTACATAAGATTTCACGCCATCGCCTTTGTTGCTCACTTCCAGCTTAAAGGCTTCTTCTCCATATTTTTTGTCTTTGACTGCGGATACGCTCAACTGTGGATCTGCTCTCTTTATTGTAAATTCAGCAGAGCTGCCGTCTTCTTTCAGACTGTAATTGCCATCTTTGACGGAAGCAGTCACTGTGTAGGTTCCGGCTTTGGATGGCACTTTCCCGTCTGCTGCGGTACCATCGTTTGCTTTGCCTGCATATGTCAGAATGATCTCCGGATCATCCTCTCCCACCAGTCCGTTCAGAACCGCGGTCGCAGGAGTGATCGTTCCTTCATATATCCCGCCGTTTGGTGTGATCTTAACTGTGATCTCTTTCGGGCTGATATCTGCTGTGGTACTTGTCTGCTGCCCGTTATCTGCCAGGATATAATCCCCTGCCGATCCGCCGCCCAGCACAGGCTTTGTGATCGTAACAGTTTTTCCATTGGCTGCATTGCTGTCTGCAAAAGTACCTTCTGCACTTACTGTAAGGCTGTCACCTTTCACTGCTCCTGCAAACACGGCTTTGCTGTAATCCAGTTCCGCATCCGCTGTTCCGTCATATACCTTGCCTTTTGCAGTGATTCCGGAGATCACAACTTCCCGCTGCCGGATCGTATAAGCCTTCGTATCGGAAGCAGCGGTAAAATCACCATTTTCGGATACACTGACCCTGACTTCATAAGTTCCTGCGTGTATCGGGGCTTCTGTCTGCCAGGTTTCATTTACGTTGTATTCAACTTTGATATTGGCATTGCTGTTTGTTGTATATGCCAGATCTGCCGGCTGTCCGTCGTATTCCTTATCCAGCGTACCTGTGATTTTTACATTTGCTGTCTGACGGCTGACATTTACTGCGATCTGACTGTCGGCAGGTTTGTCACCGCCTTTGTATTCTGTCACGCCCTGCGGATAATATGCAACTGTCAGTTTATAAGTGCCTGCTTCCAGAGTATCCAGATACTCTCCGCTGAATGTGATCCTGTCTGCGGAAACTGTATAATCCTTTCCCTCTGTCAGAGTGGTTTCTCCGTTTCTTACAGACGCTATGGTGTTTCCATTCAATTTCACTTTCGCGTCCACGGAAGCTTTGGTTGTCCTTGTGTAGTCGATGGAAGAATCCACAACTACAGAATCTTTAAATACAACTACCCCATCAGAATTGATGATCGTCTGGTTTCCTGCCTTGTCTGTAACACGGGCATAGACCACATACCTGCCGCTTTCTGTCAGGGAAAGTTTCTCCTCTGCATTCCATGGAAGCCATGTGCCGTTTGCATCATAGGATTCCTCCGCACTGACCGCCTGATATTCTACAGAAGCAATTCCACTGGCACTATCTGCACCTGTGATGTCAACAGAAACATTATCCCTGAACCAGTAACCATAAGTAATATCCTTCAGGGAACTGTCAAATGTATTTTCCCCGATCCGGATACTGCCTGACGGCATTCCGGTGTCAATTTTGAATGTTACTGTTTTTTTATCGGTAACGGCACCTGTTGCAGTCTCTTTCAGATAATATCCTGCAGACTGTTCTCCCTGATCCGTGTAATCCCCAAGCGAATCCTTCCAGTCTGTTTTGTCCGTCGATATCTGGTATCCACTGTCCGGTACAAGTTTCACAGGACTTATGTACCAGTCATTGTTACCTTTTGTTCCGGAAACCTGCGCGGCCACTGAAGTCTGCAGATAGCTGATGCTCCAGTTCTGGGAAACACCCGTGGCACCGGTAAGTGTATAGTTATCATTTCCAAGGTCTGTTACCGTTGCCGTATAGCTGTTGCCTGCTTTTGTCTGTGTATTGCCTTCATAGGCAATTGCAAAAGAATCGCCCTCCAGTGCATTCGCAACCGTCGCCGATACGCTCTGCTCACTTCCCGTATAAATCAGATCTGTTTTCGACCAGGTTAAGTCTGCCGGAAGTGGTGCGATCTTGAAGGAAGTTTCCGCTTCTGCCCCTGCATAGTTTCCATTCTCCGGCACAACCGCTTTCACATAGTAAGTACCTGCATTCTTTGGTACTCCTCCATTTGTGGCTGCACCATCTGCTGCGGTCGTCATATCTGTACAGCTGCCATCTGTGTAGTACGTACAGGTAAAACCGGAGGCATCATAAGAAGCTGTAATGTCACTTTCACCTGACTTAACTGTTATGCTTGGTGTGTTCGCCTTCTGTCCATAGATCCAGTCATCCATAGTCACTGTCGGATCAATTTCCATTTTTTTAATCTTAAAATCAGCACTTATGGTCTGGCCGCCAAGCGTGACTTTTACCGTATATTGTCCTAAATTTACCGGTGCAGCTCCCTCACTCGCAGCACCGCTGTTGCTGCTGTTGGTCTTCGTGCCGTCTTTCAGATAATATACGATGCTCGCTTCATCACCTGTCTGACAGGTAATGTCATTTGTCACGGTCGCTCCGGTATAAGTATTGCCGGAATAATATGCATCAGCTGCTGCCAGGGTTAAATTTAATTTACCTGGATTAAATTCACAATCTGTCTTCGCCGTACATGTTGCAATGATTTTATCCGCACTTGTTGAATAACTCCATGAATGAACATGATCACTTGCATACAGATACTTTTCAGTTGTATCATAATTTACTGAATGAGGATTACGATCTTCATCTATAAAAGTAATCCTTGTGCGCATCTCCGGAGATGTTCCTGGCATTGTAATTATATATGGGTATCCAAACCAATAAGTTTGATGAACACTTGCAGTTCCTTTGAAGTCATCTTGTATGATAAGTTTTTTTCGCTGCTTGGCACCAAAGCAATATCGCTATCATTATTTTCAAAGGTTACATTTCCAATCGTAAGTGGTCCATTTTGCTCTATGCCATATATAATTCCTGCTCCAGTTTTAAAATTTGAGATTTTTCCGCCAACAATTTTTGCTACGTCCGGATCAAATATGCCAACTCCTGTACCTTCTGATGATGTAATGGTTCCACCATACATATTGACGGTTCCTCCCTCAACCACCGCAGCCCTGGCACCTCCATTATCCAGAGTCGTTCCATCCTGAATATTTAGTGTCCCGTCAAAATTGTCTACTATTCTAACCCTTTCCTTCTTCGCTGGCACAACATCCGTTACTTTAATTTTAACATTTTTAAGATTAATAATTCCATCATTACAAATTATGTTTAAACTACCGGACTCTCCTTTGGACCGTCCTTCATAAATGCCACCTTCAAAAGTAACGGTTGCATTTTTATTATCTAAAAGAGCGATCCTTTTCATAGTCACCTTATAATTTTGATTATTCATAATTTTTAATTCTTTGCAGGCATTTTTCACAGTAATAAAAGGGTCCCTCTCTACAATAATTTCCCCCGCAATCTCCAGAGTAACTTCCTCTGCAGTATTAATACTGATTGAATTCGTATACGTTCCTCCCTGTACCGTATACATTCCTCCAGAAGTGATCGTTACATCTTCCCCCGGTGAAATCGTATTCGCAGCCGCTGTTCCCACTGCCATCTCACTGCCGCTGCTAAAAAGAGCAACTCCATCCGTAAAGTCTTCTTCCACTTCCACGGCATCCTCAGTATCATCTTCGTCCTGGGATTCTGAAAGATCCTGGATCTCCACTTCTCCACTTTCCTCAATATCCTCTGTCTCAGGTTCTTCTGCAGGTTCTTCTGCAGCTTCAAAGATCACATCCTCATTGTCTTCGCCGTCTTCGAATTCCTGCATTTCCACATCAGCCGCCCAGATGAGGGATTCCGGTACCACAGATGTGATCAGCACTGTTCCGGTCAGGATCGCTGAAAGCAGTTTCCGGCTCTTTTTCACTAATTCATTTTTCTTCATTTTGTTCCTCCTTCCACATTTTATATTTTATGAAAATATTATACTTTACAGAACAAAATTAGGCAATGCCCATCAGAAGCCAAAAAAGTGCCTTTTTTTCTGAAAAAAGTATTACGGCGGTCGCAATTGACCGCCGTATGTATCTTTGTCTGTTATTTATTTACAAAAGGTTTCAGCTCTTCGCGCTTTTCCACACCCAGTGTCTGAAAAATGCGGGAGAGATAATGTTTGATCGTATTGACTGACATGGACAGATGGTCTGCGATCTCCCGGTTGCTCCAGCCTTTGCTTGCAAGCATGGCTATGGAAAATTCCATAGGTGTCAGCTTATCTGTAACAGAGCTCTGAAGCTGTGGATTATGAATATCCATCCAGCCGCGGCTGAAAGCAATGACTGCCTGTGAAAGCCGTTTGTAATTTTCCGGTTCTGTTGGTTTGATACAGGCTTCGATCTGGCCAAGCATCAGTCCGTGGTGCTCGATGAACGGTTCCAGAAATCCATCCGGTTTCGCCATGTTCCATGCTTTCATCAGGATTTCACTGGCCTCCTCGTGTTTCTTCTGGTTATTCAGGCACATGATGATCACGCAGTAGAGATATTCCATAGCAATGGGATAACAGCCATCAAGCATCAGAAAAACTGACTGACATAATCCCAGTGCCCGCTCATATTCTTCATTCAGATAAGCATTGTGTGCGAGGATATAGATTGCATAAGCACGAATACCCGCCGGCAGGTACGGCAGAAAATCCTTGAGAGGTGGAAGTCCGTCTGCCGGAAGATGCATCAGAACCGTTGCCAGATAGCCGGCAAAAACACAGGAAGCCATAACTTCTTCTGATGCAGAGTTTTCTTCTGCAAGACGAAGGCATTCCTGGATGTTTCGAAATCCCATTCTGGAAGCAGATGGATTTCCCAGCGTAAGATTGGAAAAAGAATACAAAAGTCCTGCGGACAGGCGCAGGCAGAGATCTTTGTCCTGCAGATAAAGCTCCGTAATGTTTCTGCATTCCTGCGCGCGTCCTGAAAAATAATATAACTCCGCCTGTGCGATCTGCCGTTGATCCGGATCCTGAAAAGCATCCACAGTAGCCTGTGCCTGTCCGGGAGCAAAGGAACTGTTTATCAAAGGCATAAGATGAGCGGAAAAAGAATCACACATCAAAACAGCTCCCCCCTACAAACTCCCGAAGAAGAGAATTCCGCGGGATATCGTCGCTCGGTACTGCGACAAAATAATCCAGGAATTTGAGAAGGCGTTTCGCTTCCAGATACTCCGGCTCGTCCTTGCCGATCCCGAACAGAAGCGGCTCTGCATAAAGCTTCAGGCAGGCGAGTTCATAGACAAGTGCGGAGTTAAACATCACATCTGCCTCTTCCTGATACGGGAAGATGTTTGCTTCCTCTCCTCTTCTTACCGACGGCCATCTGGCGATCGTTTCCTTTGCACTCGTTCCACGCGTTCTCGCATCACGCACGATCCTTCGGATCAGTCTGCCATCCGTGGTCGGAATACGGTTGTGTCTGTCGACATTCAGCTGTGTCAGTGCGCTGATATAGATCTTGAATTTGCTTTCTTTCGGGAGGGAATGGCTCAGTTTGTCGTTAAGCCCGTGGATTCCCTCGATAACGAGGACATCGTCTTTCCCAAGCTTAAGGAAATCTCCCCGGTATTCCCTGTGGCCTGTCACAAAGTTAAATACCGGAAGTTCAATGCGTTCTCCACGGAGAAGTGCCAGCATATCTTCGTTGAATTTCTCCACGTCCAGGGCTTCCAGGCATTCATAATTCCTCTCACCGTATTCATCCAGAGGTGTATCTTCTCTGTTCTTGAAATAGTTGTCTACAGCGATCGGATGCGGCTTCATGCCATGTGCTGTGAGCTGGATCGACAGACGATGCGAAAAGCTGGTCTTTCCTGATGAAGACGGACCTGCGATCATGATGAATTTCCTGCTTCCATCTGCTACGATCTGCTGTGCGATCCTGGAAATCCTGGCCTCCTGAAGTGCTTCCTGGACCAGAAGGATGTTCCGCACCCCTTCTCTGGTGATCCGGTCATTCAGATCACCAACGTAGGAGATATCCATCTTTTCTGCCCATTCCTGGGATTCCTTCTGTACCCTGAATATTTTTTCCTCCGGGGCAAACGGCGGAATCGTAAATGGATCACTGCGCTCTGGCAGTTCCAACACAAATCCCTCATCATAAAGCTTCAGGTCAAAATACTTCACATATCCTGTATGATCTGCCATATATCCATAGAAATAATCTTCATAATTCTCGATGTTGTAGATATTTACCCTGGAAACACGGCGGTAACGGAAGAGTTTTTCCTTATCATACATATGATGCTGATGAAACAATGCAATCGCGTCAGCTGTACTGACAGATTTCTTGCCGATCGGCAGGCATGCATCCGCGATTCTGTGCATCTCTTCTCTTATCTGATCCAGAAATCCCTGATTCAGACCCGGGAATCCGTTTATTGTAAAATAATATCCTGATCCGACAGAATAATGGATTTCCACCTTCTCCACAGTTTCCTTACCTGCCACATCATAAATCGCCTTAAGGAGCACCAGGCAGGCACTTCTTTTGTAGGTGGAAAATCCTATATGATCTCTGATCGTCACAAATCTCACAGTACAGTCACGCTTTACCTTCTTGTGAAGCTCCCGGAGCCTTCCGTCTGCTGTAACCAGTATGATCGGAAACTCTGTATCTTTCTGATATTCATCGACAATATCCCTGTAGGAAGTCCCACAGGGATATTCTTTTATATCACCATTGACAGTTACTTTTGCCATTTTTTGTTCCATAACAAACCCTCCCGTTTACCCTTGATGTCACAATGTTATATACGGGCTTTTTATTTTTGCACATGAAATCTGAAGCTTCGGAAATTTCTGACTCAGTTTTTTCTTCATGGCCTCCATAAAAATATATTCTGTTCCATAATGTCCGGCATCTATGATCGGAAGACCGGCAGCTACGGCATCAATTCCCGTATGATGATCAATATCACCGGTAACGTACACCTGCGCTCCCTTTGCCAGTGCATCCGGGATCATACTCTTGCCGCTTCCCGTACAGACTGCCGCCTTCTGCACCAGACAATCCGGATCACCGTAAACTCTGACATCATGAAGTGCAAGAGCCTTTTTGACAAAGTCTCCGCACTCTCTCAGCGTCATCTGCTCCGGAAGCATTCCGACACGGCCAAATCCCTCACAGCCGTCCTTTGTCTCCTCTGTCACAGAAAGGACTTCTCTGTCCGTAAGCTTCAGATAATCCGCGCTCAGTTCAGCCATACCAAGTACATCATAGTTGGTGTGCATGGCATAATAGGAAATATTATTCCTGATCAGACGCATAATTTTTCTTCCGGACGAGTCATAATTATTGATCCTCTTGATTCCGCCAAAGATCATCGGATGATGCGTGATGATCATATCTGCACCTTCCTGAACTGCCTCCTCAAGCGTTTCCTCTGTCAGGTCCAATGCGAGAAAGACATGAAAAACACCCTCCTCATCATCTCCGACCAGAAGTCCGACGTTGTCCCAGTTCTCTGCCGCCTCTGCCGGATATTCATGATCCAGCCATGCTGTCAGTTCCTTAACTTTCATAATGATTCAGGGCAGCCAGGATAAGCTGCCTCTCCTCCTCGATTTCTTTTTTGCGTTTAACCGCACTCTCTCCAGTGGCTTCTTTCAGTCTTTCCAGAATCTCTTCGTGGATCCTTAATTCCCGCTCCAGATATTTCTTAAGAACCGGATGTCTCTTCTCCAGAAGGAATCTGCCAAACATCTCTTCCTGTATACTCCACGGCAAGGTCTGCTCTTCTGTTTTTCGATCCACCTTGAGGATCGGGTAAAACTTGCCGTCCTCAAGGATCATTTCTTCTTCTGTAATGCGAAATCCGTTTTCAAGAAGGAAGTGTCGAAAATGCGGAATATCCGACTGTGGCTGAAGGATCATCTCCTGAAAATCTTCCCAGACACTTCTGCCATCCGTAAGAATGCGCTCCATCAAAGGTCCTCCCATTCCCGCGATAACCAGAGTATCTCCCTCTCCATGTCCGATATCAGCCAGTCCGTCACAGCGTCTGGTTTCTATGTAAGAACCCAAGCCATACTGTTCAATATGTGCTCTCGCTCTGGATAATGGTCCTTCTGCAACATCTGTTGCAATCGCTCCCGGGATCCTGCCCTGAAGCTTCAGGTATACCGGCAGATATCCATGATCGCAGCCCACATCCACCAGTCGGTTTCCCTCTGTCACCATATCGGCGATCGCACAAAGCCTCCTGGATATCTGTACTGAAGCACCCATCAGTCCAGATAATCCTTCAGCTTGCGGCTGCGGCTCGGATGACGCAGCTTGCGCAGTGCCTTCGCCTCGATCTGACGGATACGCTCTCTGGTGACGTTGAATTCCTTACCAACCTCTTCAAGAGTACGTGCACGTCCGTCATCCAGTCCGAAACGAAGTCTTAAGACTTTCTGTTCTCTCTCTGTCAGCGTTCCAAGCACTTCGATCAGCTGCTCCTTGAGCAGGGTAAATGCTGCCGCATCTGCCGGTACCGGAACATTGTCGTCCTGGATAAAGTCTCCAAGATGGCTGTCCTCCTCCTCACCAATCGGAGTTTCCAGAGATACTGGTTCCTGAGAGATCTTGAGGATCTCACGGACTCTCTCTACATTCATATCCATCTCTTCTGCAATTTCTTCCGGAGTAGGTTCACGGCCTAACTCCTGCAGTAACTGACGGGAAACACGGATCAGTTTGTTGATGGTTTCTACCATATGCACCGGAATACGGATAGTTCTGGCCTGGTCCGCGATCGCTCTTGTGATCGCCTGACGGATCCACCAGGTTGCATAGGTACTGAATTTATATCCTTTACGGTAGTCAAATTTCTCAACTGCCTTGATAAGTCCGAGGTTTCCTTCCTGGATCAGATCCAGAAACAGCATTCCGCGTCCCACATAACGCTTCGCAATGCTGACTACCAGACGAAGGTTGGCTTCTGCCAGACGTTTCTTGGCTTCCTCATCGCCCTGCTCCATACGCTTCGCAAGCTCGATCTCCTCGTCTGCTGTAAGAAGGCTGACTTTACCGATCTCCTTGAGATACATACGGACCGGATCCTCAATGCTGACACCTTCCGGCACTGAGAGATCGATCTTATCGAGCTCGATCTCTTCCTCATCATCGAGCTTATCCAGATCTGCATCATCGTCCAGCATCAGGCTATCGTCATTCCCTGAAATACGGAGAACATCTACTCCGCTGGCTTCCAGGAAATCGTATACCTTCTCCATCTGTTCAACTTCCAGGGGCTGATCTTTGAAGAAATCACTGATCTCCTGGTATTCCAGTACATTTTTTTTCTTTTTTGCAAGCTCCAGAAGTTCAACCAGTTTCTCGCTGAATTTACCCATATTCATTTCCATAGGTGCTCATTCCTCCATATAGTGTTTATATTTTATCCTTATTCAAAAGAAATATGCAGTTCCCGGCGTTTTCGGCCGAGTTCCTCTAATTCTTTTTTTGCTTTGATGATCTCCTGCAGTCCCGCGATATCCGCAGGATTCCAGTTCCGGTTTTTTTCTGCAAGGCTCTCTGTCTTGATCCGAAGAAGCGTATCGGCAAATGCCTGATCCTGCTCCTTTGGCGTCTCAAGATGGATCGTCGCATTAAACAACGAGGCAACCTCTCTCTGCTGTTCACTGTCCGTAAAGCTGTTCAGAAGTCTGGCGGGATTTACATCTCCCTCCTCCCTCTGTGCAAACAGCATGCCTGCGACTTCCCGATACAGAGGGACCACAAAATCCTCCGGTGTCAGATACTGTGCCACCTTATCAAAAATCTTCGGATAGGTGACGATCCAGGTCAGCATCAGTTTCTGCGCCTGTTCAGATGCATTTTCTTTCTTTTTCTTAGCGGTACTATCCTGACTTTTCTTTGGCTGCACGCGGTATTCTGCCGGTGTCCCCTTAAGTGCCAGTGTGTTGACTCTCTTCTTTAAATCCTCGGTACTGATCCCGTACTGTCCCCGGTATTTCCTGACAACAGCCTCGATATAGAGATTCCGCTCCAGTTCATCCTTCAGTTCCAGGATCATCTCCGCACAGCGTTCAAAAAAGCGGTTCTGCCCCTGCGGTTCCTCCATCTGGAACTCACTCTCTGCCACACTGACCCGGAACATAAAGCTGTCAGATGCCTGCTTAAGCCGTTCCTCAAAAGCCTCCGCCCCAAGATTCTTGATGAATTCATCCGGATCTTTATATGGGCGCAGATTCACGACCCTGGAATTCAGCCCCGCTTCCCGAAGAATCGGGATCGCACGAAGTGCCGCACGGACACCGGCTTCATCACTGTCATAAAGAAGCAACACCTCCTGCGTGTAACGCTTCAGAAGGCTTGCATGTCCCGAGGTAAGCGCTGTTCCAAGAGAAGCAACGGCATTTGTGAATCCTGCCTGGTGCATGGAGATCACATCCATATATCCCTCACAGAGGATCAGATACTTCTGCCTGGTTGTCCTTGCCACATTCAGTCCATACAGGTTTCTGCTCTTGTCAAAAATCTTAGTTTCCGGAGAGTTCAGATACTTCGGTTTGCCATCTCCCATGACACGGCCGCCAAAACCGATCACACGGTTATTGACATCCATGATCGGAAAGATCACACGGTTCCAGAACTTGTCATACATTCCATGGCGTTCATCTACATTGAACAGACCCGATTCCCGAAGCCGGTCATCGCTGTATCCTTTGGATTTGAGGAACTGATACAGGCCACCGCCAAATTTATCTGAATACCCGAGTCCAAACTTACGTAAGGTCTCCTCGCTGAGACCGCGGCCGGTAAGATACTGGTATCCCTGCTCCCCCTTTTCTGTGCGGAGCTGATAATAAAAATACTGTGCAGCCTGCTTATTGATCTCCAGAAGTTCCGTCCTCTCCTGTACCTTCTCTCTCACTTCTTTGGAATATTCGATCTTTGGAAGTTCTACTCCTGCCCTGTCAGCCAAATGCTTCAGTGCCTCCCCAAATGTATAATTCTCATATTCCATAATAAAATTAAAAACATTTCCGCCGGCTCCGCAGCCAAAGCAATAATACATCTGCTTTCCCGGCGTCACGGAAAACGAAGGTGTTTTCTCATTATGAAAGGGACACAGTCCGAAATAAGAACTTCCCTTCCGTGTTAGTTTCACATATTGGGATACCACATCTACAATATCATTCTTCTGACGTACTTCTTCAATGATATCGTCGGAATAACGCATTGCCCATCCTCCTCTGCTGCTTAATAGCCCTCCCAGGACTTCGGTATGTATATCTGCCGGAACTTCTCCATAGAATACTGATCTGTCATACCTGACAGGTAATCACAGACCGCCTGGGATACAGGTTCTCCTCTCTTTATGAGCTCCTGATATTCTCTGGACATCTGTTCCGGATTATCAATATAATATTCGTATAATTTCGTGAGCATTCTGATTGCTTTCTGCTCTTCTTTCTTTGCCTCCGGATGCATATATACATTCTGGAACATAAGCGACCGAAGATTCATCAATGCCTCAAAGATCTCTCCCGACATCTCTATATGATCCCTGCCAAGACTGTTCTCAATAATATCGTGCACGAATGTATTCAGGCGTTCTCTTGTCGTATAGCCAAGAAGTATCCGAAGCGTGACCGGTATATCGTCCTCGGTCAGGATGCCTGCTCTCTGGGCATCATCCATATCATGATGAATATAAGCGATCTTGTCTGAAAAACGAACGATCTGTCCCTCCAGAGTCGCAGGTTTCCCGCTGAGACGGTGGTTCAGAATTCCATCCCGCACTTCCCACGTAAGATTCAGTCCTTCTCCGTTCTTCTCCAGAACCTGTACAACCTGGATGCTCTGCCGGTAATGGGCAAAACCTCCCGGATGGATCTCATTTAATGCATGCTCACCGGCATGGCCAAACGGCGTATGCCCAAGATCATGTCCAAGTGCGATTGCCTCAACCAGATCCTCATTCAGCCGGAGAGCCTTGGCGATCGTCCGGGCAATCTGTGATACCTCAAGAGTATGCGTAAGACGATTCCTGTAATGGTCACCATGCGGTGCAAGAAACACCTGCGTCTTATCCTTGAGTCTGCGAAATGCCTTGCTGTGAAGAATCCTGTCACGGTCTCTCTGATAAACAGTCCTGACATCACACTCTTCTTCTGCACGTTCTCTCCCTCTGGAATGAGCACTGTGTGCCGCATACGGATTCAAAAGTTCCAGTTCCTGCTGTTCCATCTTCTCTCTGATATTCATAAGCATATCCTCTACCGTACAAATGGTTCACAGTAACGACAAAATTCCTTATATTAATATATTCTACATAATGTTTCAAATTCCTCTTTTTTTCAAAAAAATTTCTTTTTTATCTCGCAGATGTCTTTCTCATACATCTGAGTGTATCCTCGCAGGGCATTTCTGCGTTATAGAAAGCACTCTGTAATAACACAAAAAAACTCCTGATGTAACAGGAGTTCTCTCATGCGGAAGATGGGACTTGAACCCACACGAGCGCAATGCTCACAAGATCCTTAGTCTTGCTCGTCTGCCAGTTCCGACACTTCCGCATATCGCATTTCATGGAAACATACATTTCCTCGCGACAAATGTTAGTATAACAAAAGGTAATGTAAAAGTCAATACCTTTCATGCGGAAGATGGGACTTGAACCCACACAAGCGCAATGCTTACAAGATCCTTAGTCTTGCTCGTCTGCCAGTTCCGACACTTCCGCATATCGCATTTCTCCGGGAATTCTTTATTCTCTTCCCTCGCGATAGATATTAGTATAACAAAAGGTAGTACATAAGTCAATACCTTTCATGCGGAAGATGGGACTTGAACCCACACGAGCGCAATGCTCACAAGATCCTTAGTCTTGCTCGTCTGCCAGTTCCGACACTTCCGCATATCGCATTTCATCGGGAATTCTTTGCTCTCTTCCCTCGCGACAAGTAGTAGAATACCAGAAGCCATTCACAAAGTCAAGCATTTTTTGAAATTTTTTCATTTTTTTATAAATTTAATTCAATTCGCAAATACCACCAGCCATATCGTTGACTGATGGTATTGCTGTTTCCTAGCTTAATTCCGCAATTCTGCTGACCGCAACATAGATCTCCTGAATCTTATACCAGGTGGAATAATCCGTGATCCCTGTTTCCGAAAGACCGAATATATTCTGGAATTTACGGACTGCAGCTTTTGTCTGCTCTCCATAAATCCCATCTACACCCACCTTCGGAATCGCTGGATACGCCTCTGCGATCACATTCAGCTGTTCCTGAATCTGCCGGACTTTATTTCCCGTTGCGCCAATATTAAGATCATATCCGGGCCAGGACAGGGGAATTCCCGATATTCCCTCTGCGACGTTGATATAGATATCATTTCCATAAAAATACCTGAGGATCTCAATCGGTGAATATCCTCTGTCTCCTAACGACTTACTGCCCCACTGTGTCATCCAGCCCCGGTCCTTACACTGCACCTGACGTCCGTCACAGTACTGCGTCAGGATCGGCTGCCGCACATCCGGTCTGGACAGATAATTCTCAAAAAGCTCATCCACAATCCTCGAAATGCTGTCAAATATATTTCTCCCGCGTATCCACTTATGATCATAGGCCGTGGAAGAAGTGATCGTGAAATCTTTGCCTTTATTCCGGTACCATTCTGTATAAACCCTGTTCAGTGTAAAGGACATGATCGCCAGTACATTCGCCCGTATCGTATCGTCCGGCCAGGTCGCATAAATCTCACTGCTTGCTACATTTTTGATATAATCTTTATAACGCACATAGTAATCCTGTGCTGTAGTGTCGTTCACCGGCCCGTCATGTACAACAACATATTCCGGGATCACAACCCGGCTCAAAACAATCTCTCCGCTCTCTCCTACCGGCTTTACCTCCGCCTCTTCTATCTTGGGTGGATATTCTCCCCACAGAGTATGAGGACCGATCACAAGACGCTCAAACTCTGCACCTGCCTGAAATGCAAGTCTTACCGGCTGCTCTGCCCTGACCGATGGAAGAACCTGTATACCTGCAATTTCCGAGTTTTCAAAACCTTCCGCCTCTACCTGAACCGT
>NZ_WWVR01000065.1 GCF_009883055.1 Blautia sp. BIOML-A1
CCTTCCTTGCTACCACTGACTTTTTTTCCACGCAAAAGAAACAAAAGAATAAAATATATAAGATAAATGTAATATAGGCTTCGCCTTTTTTTTATTTTTTTCAAAAATGTAAAAATAAAGGTCAAAGTCATCAAAAAAGGAGTGAGCGAAAACCACGCTCACATTTTACTTGCAGCGTTCACTTCGTTCACTCGCTAAAAGAAAAGATCAAAACCACTTTTAGGAATTTATTGGATTCCCTCTAATTGCTCATATAAGCTGTTTTAACTGTTTGACTAGCTAAATACTCATATCACGCAATCAAGCGTCTTACAGACGGTCAGGGCAAGCCCTAACAACCCAAAAGCAGAATTAGAACAAAAACCCCCTTAAAACTAAAAATAGAGCTTTGTGGAGTATGTTACTTTTTTATTTACAGGATTCCTTTTGAATAAACTAGCGCACCCAAAAAGAAGTAAGCACCCTAAAATTAGGTTAAAATCAATTTAAACACTAATGTCAAGCTGATACAGGCTTTTTAAAAGTAAAGAGCATAAATTTTACACCTAAAGCTCATAAAACGCCTTAGAACGCATTTTATGAGCTTTCAAAATGATTTGCTTTTTATTCGCACGTTTATTTTTGATTAAACTAGCGAAGTCTGTTTAATTAAAAGTAAATGTTTAGTTGAGCAAAGCGAAACGAAACCAGAAGGGAGCAAACAATATGAAATTAGATTACAGAAAAACATTTGAAATTGAGATAATCAATGAATTTCAATCAGCGATTCACTCAAAAATGTTGAACTTTGTTTTAAATAATGAATTCGATAAAAGTGATTCTAAAAACCTACAAACAAACTTACTAAATCAATTATCAAACATGAATCAAATTAATTTATTTAAATTATCTCTTGAAGAACTAGAAGCCTATCATGAGTATTTACGAGCGATAAAAAAATATGCTGATAGCATCACATGAAAAATAATTTCACAATTTTCAAATAGCTTAATACTTGAAAATTGCCCTTTTTTGACTAAAATAATAATTGAAAAGAAAATATAGAAAGGATTGATTATTATGTCAAACGAGATTCAAAAACGTAACTCAGACACATATAACATGACACCTTTTAATTTTTTCGAAGACTTTAGTCGTAATTTATTCAATGATTTTAAGCCAAATTTAATCAAAACAGATATTCATGAAACTGATAATGAATATTTTGTAGAAGCTGAACTTCCTGGTATTCCTAAAGAAGACATTCAAGTTACTTACGAAAACGGAGTATTAACAATTAGTGGCCAACACCAAATTGATACAGCAACCGAAGATAAAAAAGGAAGGTTGATTCGTAGCGAACGTAGTTTAACAAGTGTCCGACGTCAATATTTATTAGAAAATGTTAAAGAAGACGAAATAAAGGCTTCTTATTCAGAGGGAATTCTTAAACTAACCTTGCCAAAAGATAGTAACAAAGAAATAAAAAAATCTATTCCAATTGAGTAGTAATTAAAAAATTACGAAAAAAAGGCGCCTATAAAATTTTATAGACGCCTTTTTTTCGTAAAAATAAATTATTTTTTCTTTCTCCATTCACTATCTAAAATCGAATAAATAATTTGATCTTAATAACCATTATCAACATGGGTCTCCATTCCCATAATTATATTAATATCATTTGGTGTTGCAGCACAGAATTTCAGTCTTTCAGTTTCAAAAACTATAGCTTGAAACATAGTACCACTCCTTTTCTATCATTTTTATATACCAAAGGGCGCACTTATACCCACCAAATTTTTCTTACGAAAAATTGATAGGTTTGTGCTAAAAAAGAGTACAGATCACTTACGTGAAGCTGTACTCTTTTTCCGTCAAGCGTGTTTGTTAAAATTCGCTACGCTCTTGTCTAAAATTATTTATCAAAAAAATCTTTATAACTCATCTTTATTCCGAATAGCTCGAGGACTGGATTTATTTTCGTTAATATATCTTTCAATATCGGTTTTATAATTATAAGTTCTATCGACTAAATCATAATTCAAATGAGAGCGTGACACGTCAATCTCTTTATTCGAATGATTGTCAGTTTTTGTCAGTTTTTCATTGGTTATGATTTCCTAGTCCGATTAAATTAGGAGCTTTCATTTTTTGCATTCTCGCTACTACCATGGACATAAAAAAACCTCCTATTGTTGGTCTTGATTCGGTACGACTTCCAAGTAAAGTATAACCCACTATACTTTACGCCGTAAAGTGTGGTCTCTGCGAGGCTAAAAACCGTCTGTCCACTCTGCCCCTTTTTTCGCCTTTAGGCTGAAAAGGTTCGACGTGAACAGGCACGAAAAACGTCGGAATATCCGACTATTTTTTCCGTGCAAAACACAAAAATCCCCTTTGCCTTTTTGGCAGGGGATTTTTCTTAAACCGCGAATTGTAAAATTAAGTTAGAAAAATAAAAAGACATTTATGGTACACTCAAATTGTATTTCCGACGAAAGAAAACAAAGGAGTGTAACCATAAATGACCTACAAACATCTTACCATAGACGAACTGACAATGATAGAATCATATTATCTTCAACATAATAAGCCGGTTGAAATCGCTAACCGAATGGGACGTGCTATACAAACTATTTATAATGTAGTCAATAAGTTCAAGCAAGGCAAGACTGCTCTTGATTATTGGCACCAGTATAAAGAAAATAAGAAAAAATGTGGTAGAAAAGTCATTCAATTACCTGCTCATGAAGTAGATTACATTAAAGAGAAAGTCACTCTTGGTTGGACGCCTGACGTCATTATCGGGCGAAAAGGAAGGCCTGTTTCATGCGGTATGAGAACACTTTATCGTTTATTTTCTAAAGGAATATTTGATATTGACACACTACCGATGAAAGGTAAAAGAAAACCCAATGGCCATCAGGAAAAACGGGGAAAACAACAGTATCAGCGCTCAATCCATGATCGACCTGATAATTATCCTGATTTCAATTCTGAGTTTGGTCACCTTGAAGGTGATACGATCGTTGGCATTCATCATAAAAGTGCCGTCATTACTTTAGTTGAAAGATTATCTAAAGTCATTATCACGATTAAACCCAACGGCCGTAAGGCATTAGATATTGAAACTGCCCTTAATCAATGGTTTTCTCGCTTCCCTAAAAACTTCTTTAAATCTATTACGTTTGACTGTGGAAAAGAATTTTCTAACTGGAAAGCCATTAGTAACCAACATGATATTGATATATATTTTGCGGACCCTGGAACACCTTCTCAACGCCCATTAAACGAGAATTCTAACGGGATTCTGCGTCGTAATGGACTGCCGAAATCAATGGATTTTAGAGAAGTGAATCAGACATTTATTTCCAGTGTCAGCAATCAACGTAATCATATTCCAAGAAAATCATTGAATTACAGAACACCAATCGAAATATTTTTGAGCTATGTACAAGAAGCATTTTATTCTAGCTTAATTTGACAAATCATAAACTAATTAATCGACACTTACAATACATGAAATTGCTTAAAATAGTGTATCAATAATCTTGTTTTATCAATGTTGAATTTATTTGAATTGTCTACAGATTAACTACTTATTGACAAAACAATGCTTAGATAGCTATACTTCATTCAAACGTTCGTTTGAATGGGGGTGGTTAAATTAATGAACGCAGAAGTATGTACAACTAACAGTATACATAAAGAAAAAGTAGCTAGTGTTAAAAACAATTTAAAAGATAAAGACCTTTCAACTTTACTTATATTAGGAAAATGTTTTAGCGATTCTTCTAGGATTAAAATTTTTTATACTTTAGAAACTTATAAGGAGATGTGCGTTTGTGATTTAGCGGCGATACTTAATGCTAGTATTGCTACAACGTCACACCATTTACGTTTTTTGAAAAAGAACGAAATAGCAAAATCACGTCAAGATGGAAAAGTAGTTTATTATTCTTTAGCGAATGAAGAGATACTTTCCGCTGTGCAGGATTTTCTAAAGTTGTCAGAAAATATATCTATGAAAATTTAGTTTGGAGGAAGTTATTTTGTTACAAAGTATTTTTTCAGCTATCGCTGTTTATATTTCTACCAGCATTGATTATTTGTTTATCTTGCTGATTATTTTTTCTCAAAGTCATACAAAAAAAGGGCTCCGTCAGATTTTTTGGGGTCAATATCTAGGAACAGGTATCTTAGTAGCCGTAAGTTTATTTGCAGCATATGTGCTGAATTTCATTCCGCAAGATTGGATCATTGGGCTTCTCGGTCTAATTCCGATTTTCTTAGGAATCAGAGTGGCATTGGTTGGCGAAGAGGAGGAAGAAGAAGAGGAAGTCGTTGAAAAGCTTGAATCAAGAGGAACAAACCGCTTCTTTTGGACCGTTGCCTTAATAACAATTGCTTCTGGTGGCGATAACTTAGGGATTTATATTCCTTACTTTGCCTCGTTATCTTTTTCAGAGATTGTCACCGCTCTAATCGTATTTGCTATTTCTGTTGCGGTTCTTTGCTATATCAGTTACAAATTAGCCAAGATTTCTTTTGTTTCCGAAACCTTAGAAAAATATGAACGAATCCTTGTTCCTATAGTGTTTATTGGCTTAGGAATTTATATTTTGATAGAAAATGGGACGATTCAAACACTATTAAATTTTATATAAACAACTACGATAGTGAAGTTCAAATAAAAAAAGACAGCGAGATTTTAACTCGCTGTCTTTTTTTATTTGAACTAATGAATTGTAAAATCATTTTAACCTTGTAGTTTGTCTTTATTTTTCTTTTTCTTGTTCTTCGATATGAGTTGAAACTTGCTCAAGAATACTAAAAATATGAAGATCGTCAAGGCTATAAATCATATTTTTACCAGCTCTTTTTGATTTTACTAATCTTGAAGTCTTTAAAGTTTTTAACTGGTGAGAAATTGCTGATTGTTCCATACTCAAAGAATGCGCAATAGCTCCAACGCTAAGTTCTTCTTTCTGCAGAAGAAATAAAATTGAAAGTCGGGTAGGGTCACTGATCATTTTAAATATTTTACTTACCTCTTGGATAGATTCATTTTTTAATGGAGAAGTTGATAATGAA
>NZ_WWVR01000066.1 GCF_009883055.1 Blautia sp. BIOML-A1
CCTCCTTTGATTTTGAGTTTGGCTTGCGACACCATTCTCATCATATCACAGGAGGCTTTATTTTGTTATCCTCACCGCTTCCGCCTACTCCATTCTCCCCAGCATAGCTGGGGGATTAGGCTTTTCATTTAGCTTGTTTCTTGACTACTCATGAAAAATATTTTTACTTTCGCCCCACCTGTATTTTCAGAATTTGAAAGTTTAATCCCTCCGCCATATTTTTCAGCCACAGTTTTTGCAAAAAATAGTCCCATCCCATAATGGGCTTCGCCATTTCTACTTATGTCATCCATAAAAAACTGCTCTGTGCCATGCAATAATGCTTCTTTTGTAAATCCTGATCCACTATCTTCCACAATGAATGTCAGCTGACCATCCTGCTCCTTTGCACCAATATAGATGATTTCCTTTTCTTTCGTATGCTCCACTGCATTCTGAATCACATTCATTACAGCCCGAAACATTGGATCATAAGCAATCGTTACCTTTTTATCACTTTGCTGTGCCTTCCAGTTTATTTTCTGATGGCAGATTTCTGCCAGCCCGAGTGCCTGTTCCTTTATATCTGCGAAAAAATCTTCTAACCTCACCGTTGTATAGGTAACATCACTGCAATTCCATGATTTTGTGACATCTATCAACTGTTTTACATAACTTTGTATCTGTGTTGTGCCGTTCAAAACATAAGTGATATTATTCTTCTGTTCTGTGGTCAGTTCAGTCTCTGAAAGTAGTTCTGCATTTCCCCGTACAATCGTAAGAGGTGTTTTAATATCATGCGCCAAAGCAGACATCTGTTGTTTCTTTTCCTGCTCTGTTTTCCACTGCTTTTCTAAAGATTCTCGCAATGCATCTCGCATATCATCGATTACCGATAAACAGTCATCAAACTCTTTGATACCGGAACAGGATGTCTCATATTCCAGATTTTGATCCTTTATTTGTCTGATTGCGTCTAATACAGGCTGCATCTGCTTTTTGATTCTTTTTCCAAAACGTACGGACGGAATGATGATAATCGCTACCGCTCCAATCACTGACATAATACTCATCACATTCTGTGGTCCTATAAAATGCTCCCTCAAAAAAGCTGAATGATATTGAGGTGTCAGGCGATATTGCAATACAACATATTCATTTTCCCTTACAATTACTTTATAAAAATATTTCCCGGATGCGTTTCCGTACTTTGCAACATTCCATGCTATCTGTTCGTATTGTTCTGACAGATTTCCACCTATTTTCTCTCCATTCTCTGAAAAGATTACATAATCACAAAGTGCAGGAATCATCTCAGCAGTTACTTTATCCGCACGTAAAATCGTATCATATGCTTCATTAATCTTTTGCTCTGCATAATTCGCCGGATAGATACAGCCCACACTAATCAAAAGGTACAGCAGCAGCCAAGCAACAATCACCAAACCTACTAATGATCCAAGCATGACCAGTACATATCTCATAAAAATCCAGCTGAGTGCATTGCTTCTCTTTACTCTTCCCATTTATATCCAATCCCCCAGACTGTTTTTATCGGTGTATAATCATAATCCGCAAATTTTGCTCTTATATTTTTGATATGCGTGATAATGGTACTGTCATTACTCTCACTGTCAAAACCAAAGACCTCTTCTAAAATCTGTTCTTTCGAGAAAACCTGTCCCCTGTTTTTAGCCAGGAATTCACAAATTTCGTACTCCGCTTTCGTAAGAGGAAGTTCCTTATCATCAACCAATAGTTTCTTTTGAGATATTTGAATACAGACCCTCCCCAAAACCATCCGGACAGAATGTTCCCTGTGCTCTCTTCTAAGATGTGCATGAATCCTTGCCCGAAGTTCCATCACTCCAAATGGCTTTGAAATATAATCATCTGCTCCCAACGAAAGTCCGTTCACCAGACTTTTTTCCTCCGTTTTTGCGGTAAGAAACAAAATCGGACAATCCACAAGTGCCCTGATTCTTTTGCATAATTCAAAGCCGTCCATTCCAGGCATCATAATGTCAAGTAAAATCAGGTCATAACGATGTAATTCTTCCATATTAAGTTTCAGCGGATTACTTACTTTGGTAACCAGATGTCCATCCTTATTCAAAATGCTTTCTATCATTTCCAGAATTGCCGGTTCATCATCAACTGCCAGTATTTTTGCCATAGTTTCCCTCGATTCTATTCCGATATTCTGTTTCCTTCCCAGTGGTTTACCCACCAAAAATAGTATACCATACTAATCCCTGTAAATATTAAGCAACCTGGTATGAATGACAACCATTCACCTACACTAGTTTCTCCCAATACAGATTGCAGATAAGTATATGGTACTCTACCCGTCCAGCAGACAAATACATATTTCCACACATAATCTCCAAGTCCGGTAAGCATCAATGCACTAATTAGTCCTGATATAATCCCTGCTCCAATGGATACCCCTTTTCCAAACTGAAAAGCCAGAATCAGCTGCCACAGATAAAGTGGAACACTGCTTCCCCACAGCAGCAATGCTGCAAATATACATCCTTTCATAATTTCGATATCGCTTGATGCGATTCTTCCAAATCCAATTCCGAATATGATTGCTGTCAATAGGATAGAGCACAGACACAAAACCAGTAGCATCAACAGTTTCGATAAAAATGCTGCAGGTTTATCCGGTAAAGACAACAGATTTTGAAAATCACCTGCATTTTGTTCCTGTTCCATCACACTTGCTGTAAAAATTCCAATAAGTACCGGAAGTCCTGCTCCTATTGCCTGATAAAATGCAATCACTTTCATATTTTCATTCCATGGTGAAAAAAAGTAATATATTAAAAATATAACGCTGGTTATAATCGGAATCAGTAAGTGTGCCAGAATCACAGATGTTCCTTTCATCTTTCGCAAGTCTGCATTAAGAGATCTTCCAATCATCTTATTTCACCTCTCTTCTCTCAAACCATTTCAAAAACAGAACCGTTACAAAAACAAACCAGATGATTGAGAGACACATTCCCGGAACAATGACTCCCGTATCCAAAAGAGGATTCCCTGCTTCTGCGGCAAGTCCATTTGGTAAAACATGAAGCAACGGGCACATCATTCGCATAGGGATTGCAGAAACAAGTACATACCAGATTCTGGTTTGTGATATTACCACACCGCTGACGGTAATAAACAGGCAGACGAACAGGTTTACAATCATTCCAAATCGTTCACTTAAAAATAAAGCTACCGGAATCTCCCATAACTCAGAAACCGTCAGAAACAATACTGCAATCAACGCTCCTCCAACTGGAACATGTGTCGTTAGAAGAAAGCCTCCAAGCGTTGCTCCTGCAAACACAATCACATTAGAAAACAAAATCATGTACCCAATATAAATAATTTTCCCCAGCAACAATTTTCTTCTGTCTGTGGGAATAGTCGTTAAATGATAGTATTTTATCTTTTTCTCCTGCGCCACAGAAAGATAACAAAATAGAGCAATCATCCCCGGCAGCAAAAGTGTATACCACCAGTTCCAAACACTTTCTGCATAAGCATTTGTCATCCCAAGAGTAAATATAAATGCCATGACAAATGTAAGAAGAGGAAATCCCCAGATAAACTTTTTTCGCATGGTTCTTTTGGCTTTTTGATGTTCTGCTTTTATAATATTAACCATGGATTTCACCTGCTTTCTGGTTTTTTCTTACCACATTCATAAACAAATCTTCAAGATTATCTCCCTGCTTTAATGCTCCTTCGTATCCTAAGATTCCACCTGAAATAATCCCGACTTTATCTGCAAGTAACTGTACCTCTGAGAGAATATGACTGGAGAGAATTACAGTGATTCCCTGTTCCGGAAAAGACCGGATCAGCTCTCGTAATTCCTCGATGCCTATTGGATCTAATCCATTCGTAGGTTCATCCAATATCAAAAGTTCCGGTTCTCCAAGCAATGCCATTGCAATGCCTAGTCTTTGCTTCATCCCCAAAGAAAACTGTCCTGCTTTCTTCTTTCCGGTGTTTGTAAGTGATACAATCTGCAAGACCTCATCAATTCTGTTTTCATCTGTACCAAGCAATAATTGTCTTACCTTCAAATTCTCTCTGGCGGAAAGATTTTCATAAATAGGCGGATTTTCAATTAACGCTCCTATTTTTGATAAATCTTTCCTATCCAAAAGTTTTCCATCAAAGTAAATCTTTCCTGCAGTTGGTTTCATCATACCAGTCAACATTTTCAATGTGGTAGATTTTCCCGCACCATTCGGTCCAAGCAGTCCATAAATCTGTTTCTTTTCTATATTAAGTGAAACATTATTTACCGCTTTCTGCTTTCTAAAATATTTACACAAATTTTGTGTCTGCAACATCATTTCCATCTTTACTATCCTTCCTTCCATATTTCATTTCTTACTGAAATATAACCTAACAGAAAAAAATAAAGATTTGATGAAGATTGGTGAACTACTCGGCAACAAGTTACCAGAGCATCTGAAGTCTGGCGGGATACCGTCTTTTTTCAGGGTGCGTCCATGACACCAATACTGCTTGCCTTTCGGCTATACAGCTACTTTTATTATTTCTGGATTTTTTAGTCTGGTTACGGACAATTCTTTCTGCTTCCCGGATACGGAAAGATATTTCCGCAGGATATTAAACGCACCTACTGCATCTGCGTTAAATCTTACTCCGTCAGTTATATACATACCCCGCTCTTTTCAGTTTGATGCTTCTGCATACCTTTTTGATACTTCCGGTGATAACGGGCTGCACTGACTGGTATAGCTTTCCTCTTGTTTTATCAATTGAATCCCATACAGTTTCAACTTATATTCCAG
>NZ_WWVR01000067.1 GCF_009883055.1 Blautia sp. BIOML-A1
CAGCGTTGGTACTTCGCCTTGGGCAGCATCGAGCCGACCGTGGCCACCAGTCCGGCGCACCGGTCGCCGACCACGAGTGTCTTTCGTCAAATAAATCTGCGTGTCGTCACCAGTTAATCTGAACACCATCGGCGTTCAAAATGGACACCGTCACCGGCGGCCGGGTTGGTTCCGCTCTTTTCGTTTATTTCATCAGGGAGTGGCTGTTGCGGTATGACTCGCCACGGAACCTGACGATCCTTCCGTGGTGCACGATGCGGTCGATGACCGCGGCGGCCATGTCGCCGTCTCCGAACACCTCGCCCCACCGTCCGAACTCCAGGTTCGTGGTGAACACCACGCTCCGCTTCTCGTAGGAATCCGCGACGACCTGGAACAGGAGCCTGGCCCCGTCGATGTCGATCGGCAGGTAGCCCAGCTCGTCGATGACCAGCAGCCTGGCGCGGCCTATCGCGCGCAGTTCCGCGTCGAGCCGGTTCTCGTCCCTCGCCCGCCGCAAACGCATCACCAGCGACGACGCGGTGAAGAACCTCACCGGCATGCCCCTCTCGCACGCCAGCATGCCCGTGGCGATCGCCATGTGCGTCTTGCCGCATCCCACGTCGCCGTAGAGCACGAGGTCCTCGGCCCGGTCCACGAAACCGAGGTCCATGAGCTGCTCGCGCCCCCAGTCGGCGGGGAACGACGCCATGCCCCAGTCGTATCCGTCGAAGCCCTTGACGCACGGGAATCCCGCGTTCCTGATCAGCCTGGCGCGCCTGGATTCCGTCCGGCTGGCGTTCTCGGCCCTGAACAGGTCGGCCAGCACGCCGAGCTGGCCGGGCGTGGCGCCCGCGACCACGGAACGCAGCACGCTCCTGGTCAACGGCAGCCCGCATGCGAGCTCCATGACCTCGTCCGGGGTGGACTTGCTCACGGTCCGCCCGCCCCTGCGTCCGCCCGCCGCGGCGTCCGTCGACTCACTCATCGCCGTCCTCCCTCATGAACCTGCTGTACGTGTCGAGCCTGGCCCTCGATTCGGGACCGTCGCCCTGCGCGATCCGCCTGGCCGTCTGGTCGATCGCGGCCCTGTCGGGCCTTCTGCCCGCGGCGACGATCTCGACGACGGCCATGACGGCCGCACGGAAGCCACTCACCACGGCCGCGTGGCGGATGTCGTCGACCAGCAGGCCGCGTTCGCGCGGCTCCATCCGGTCGAGCAGCACGCGCGTCTCCTCCGGGAAGTCGGAGCGTATGGGACTCTCGCCCCACGAACGCGGCTTGCGTGCGATGATGGCGAGCAGCGACAGCGGGTCCATCGCGGTGTCGGGGCTGCGCCCCCACCTGCGCTCCAACGTGACGATCGGCTCGCCGTCCATGGAACGCAGCTCGACCCGCAGGGCCCGCACGCCGGCCATGAGACGCATGGAATGCCATTTCGGGCCCGCGAGGTAGCGGTTCGAGTCGATCGTGACCGTTCCGGTCCTGTCGGCCTTCACCCCGCGCCAGTCGCACGCGTCGAACATGGACGGCGGCAGCGGGAGCATGTGGTCGAGGTCCGTCTCGAACAGGTCCCGGATCGGCACGTCCTCGCGGTAGTGGACGCCGCGCGCGATCTCGTCGCAGCGTTCCAACCACGCGTCCGTGAGCCGGTCCCATCCCTCCGCGGACGGCGTCGGCACCATCAGGTTGCGGCGCAGGAAACCGACCGCGTTCTCCGTGCTTCCCTTCTCCCAGCCGGAATAGGGGTTGCAGAACCTCGTCTCGAAGCCGTAGTGCGCGCAGAACAGCGAGAACAGCCTCGTCTGGGTGACGGTCCCGTCGGCCCTGCGGTGGCCGACCCCGGTGGCGTTGTCGAACACTAGCACGCGGGGGACCATGCCGGCATGGGAGAACACCTTGTTCAGACCATGGCACACGCATTCCGCGGTCTCTCCCGGCAGCGCGGCCACGTATCTCATGTTCGAGTACGGGAACGAGACCACCAGGAAATGCACGGTCCGTTCCACGCCGGCGACCACAGCCAGGGCCTGGCCGAAATCGACCTGCGCGCTGCCCGGCGCCCATTCCAGCTCACTGAACCCCTCGGCCTCGCCGCGGTGGCGTTGGCGCCAGCGCTTGACCCATCGCTGCACCGACGAATAACTGCCCTCGAAGCCGCATTCCTCCACGAGCCGCTCGTGTACGCGCCGGGCGGTGTGCCGCTGTTTGCGTGGCATGCGCCGGTCGGCCTCGAGCCATTCGTCGGCCTTGCGCGCGTACTCGCCCGCGACCAGGGAACGGCTCGCAGTTCCCCCGGTCGGCGGAACGGGCGAATAATCGCGGGTCGCGTACTTGACCACGGTCGTCCGCGAAACGCCCAGTTCCCTAGCTATCTGCGTATGCGTCAGGCCTTTCGTCTCGAGCTGCCTGATACTCTGTTGAATACGCACCGGTGTCGTCATTCCTTTCCTCCCGAGGACCATGTGTTGGTTGTTAGCACTCGGGAATCTATCAGGAACCGTACGGCACCGGCGCTTTTCTTCCGCCGATGCCATTTCCGTCCGCCGTCCGTGTCCAATATGAACGCTTATGCCGTTCAGATTTGGTGGTGACGCCGTACACGTTTATTTGACCATAAACATGAGCTTGCGTTCCTCCATTTCGCCCGCGACCGTCCCTGCCTTGGCCATGGCGGATTCGCGGTTTTCCTGCGCGAAGATGGCCTTCAGGGCGGCGGACGCCCATTCCCTGTGACTGGGCGGCGTCTTGGAGAGCACGTTGCGCATGAAGTGCACCATGCACCGCTGGTATTTCGCGTTCGGCAGCATCGAGTTGACCGTGGAGACGAGTCCGGCGCACCGGTCGCCGACCACCAGTCTGACGCCCCTCAACCCGCGTTCGATCATGCTTCGGAAGAACTGCTCCCAGCTGGCCGCGTCCTCCCTCATGCCCTCCGTGACGCCGATGACCTCGCGCCGGCCCTCCGTGCTGACGCCGATGGCGACGAGGACGCTCACGTTCTCCACGTGCCCGCCCCAGGATCGCTTGTGCCACACGCCGTCCACGAACACGTACGGGTACTCGGATTCCAACGGGCGTTTCCGCCACTCGTCGATCTCCTTGTAGATCTTCTTGAGTTTGTCGCTCAATGTCTGGGATGGCATCCGCTCGCCCCACAGCAGCTGGCTGATGTCGTCCACCCTGCGTGTGCTCACGCCCGCGAGGTACATCTCCCTCAGCGCCTCCTCGACGCTGGATTCGCGCCTCCGGTAACGTTCGATCACCGCCGACTCGAACAGGGCGCCCTTCAATTTGGGCACCTTGAGACTCAACTTGCCGGCCTTGGCGGTCAGCGTGCGCTCGTAGTGGCCGGCGCGGAACGCCTTCCGGTCGGTCTTGCGCTCGTATCTGGCGGCGTTGGTGATCTCGTCGGCCTCGGCGTCGAGCATGGCGTTGATGGTCTGCTCGACCTTGATTCGAACCAAAGCATCGAGCTTGGACTCGAACATGGCGTCGTCGAACTGTATGATTTTATCGGACATGGCTTCCGGCCTTCTTTCCAATCGCGGTTTTCATGTGTAAGCGACTGAAAATCGTACCAAAGCCGGGCCATGTCCTTTTCATCGGAACTCACAACCGAATCTGCGCAAGAAGACGGGCGTTATCCTTGGCGCATGCAGAAAATAGAGAGTTGTGTTTCCCCCATATAAATCAATCTGATCAAATATGGCCTGAAAGTATGAATAGTCGGCTGTGCCAAGAGAATGGCCATAAAATTTGATAAGGGGATGCTGGCGTTTTCTTGGAGACTGAATGAGAGAATCTTCGTATGTCCGGTCCCGAAGAACGACAGCGTGCGGTGGAACTGTATTCCGCCACGCCGAGGCCAACGGCCCAGGTGGTACGGCCCAGGTGGTCGAGCACCTGGGTTATCCGACCAGGCAGTGACTGGAACGTTGGCTGGCAAAGGATTCCCGGTATGCTGGCCATATGGCCAAACGGGGGGCGGATGCTTTCTTGGAGGTAGCTTCGCAGCCATTCGCTGGCGGCACCATCTCCAGGTGCTGGCACATCCTGTTTACGCGATGAGATATCGCGAGGAACGTCCTTTGCCCTCATGCATCAGTTTGCCCTCATCCTCCATCTTCTTAAGTAGCCGGTATGCGCTGATATAGCTCAAGCCCAATAAATCCATGACTTCCGAAGATGTCACCTCGCCGTCGTTCTTTTCGGCTAGCTCAAGTACCAGTCCTCGCTGACGTGTCGCTGAGATATTGTTCTGCCTGACGTATGCCGGTAATGCATCGTCTGCCTTGTACACCTTGGAACTCAGAATGTACGAACGGGATATGCCGCTGCCGGACGCCTCCACAACGCCAGCCTCCACCAAATCCTCCACTGCGCCAACTACCCGACGTTCTTCCAATCGGGAAAACTCGTGAAGCTGCGACATAGTCAGACGACGATGCTCTTTAAGCAAAGAAAGTATGATAAGCGCCCATACCGAGAGACTGCTGCCACGTCGCTTCTCTTCTTCGGACACCATCCTGATGAACGACTCGTCTGGCACGGCACGGCGAATGAACAAATTGACCTCGGTGCTGGTGGATTGCGAATAATCGGGCATTGCGCCTCCATTGGCCAATGAGCCGATATAAATCTTATCCACTCCGCGTCCGGTCTGCTCGGCATATCCAGCGGTTTTCAGAATCAAGGCCAGTCGGGGATTCCTC
>NZ_WWVR01000008.1 GCF_009883055.1 Blautia sp. BIOML-A1
TTCTATTGAATGATGATTCGTTAAGAATTTTCGAGAATCGTATGTGTTTCACTGTTTAGTTATCAAGGTTCTTTGTTGTCGTCTCGCTGACGACTTGTTTACTTTATCACATTGTTTTGTTCTTGTCAACAACTTTTTTCGTTTTTTTCAAAACTTTTCAAATTGTTTAATTTGTTTAGTCAGAAGAAACAATTCTCTGTGACAGCTCAGTTAGAATACCACTATAAACCAAATATGTCAACACCTTTTTTCACTTTTTTTATTTTTTTGTGTTATACTGATTAATATCTCTTCAAAACACAGAGATCACATTACAATAATAATAGAAGAAAGAGGTTTCTATCTTGAAAGAACAATCACTATCTCATTCAACAGCAGACACAGCAAATCCTCTGGGATGTGCTCCTGTCGGAAGTCTGATTGCCAAATTTGCAATCCCTGCCATCATCAGTATGCTGGTCAACGCTCTCTATAATATAGTAGATCAGATTTTTATCGGTCAGGGTGTTGGTATGCTTGGCAATGCCGCAACCAATATTGCATTTCCTGTCACCACGATTTCTACCGCAGCGGCCTTACTCCTTGGAATCGGCGGCGCTTCCAACTACAATCTGGAAATGGGAGCCGGCAATGAACGCAAGGCAAGTCAGATTGCAGGAAGTGCTCTGACCACGCTTATCGTGATCGGTGTATCAATAACCATGGGCATTCTTCTGTTTCTCCATCCATTGCTTATCTTTTTTGGAGCAACAGATAACGTTATGCCATATGCCACCGATTATATCAGCATTATTGCTGTCGGACTTCCATTTTTCACCTTATCCGTCGGAGGCAATCACCTGATTCGTGCTGACCGCAGTCCTACATATTCTATGATGTGTACTCTTACCGGTGCGATCATCAATACTATTCTTGATCCCTTATTTATTTTCGGTTTTAAATGGGGAATCAAGGGCGGAGCCTGGGCCACCGTCATCGGTCAGATGATTTCCGCATTTCTGGTCATACTTTATTTTGCAAAATTTCGCAACATGTATCTGGATCGCAGTATGCTGAAACCACAGCTGAAACTGCTAAAAGCAATTGTTTCCCTTGGTCTTGCCGCCTGCATCAACCAGATTGCAATCGCCGCTGTACAGATCGTCATGAATAATATTCTTCGCTACTACGGATCTGTTTCTGTTTATGGAAGCGATATTCCAATCGCCTGCGTAGGTATTGTTTCAAAAGTCAACATGGTTTTCCTGTCCATATGTATCGGAATCTCACAGGGATGTCAGCCAATTTGGGGCTTTAATTACGGAGCCAGGAAATTTGACCGTGTACGACAGACTTACCGTTATTCAGCAGCCACCTGTACAATTATAGCCACTGCGTTCTTTCTCTGTTTCCAGCTTTTCCCCCACCACATCATAGGTATGTTCGGTGGTGGAAGTGATCTTTATTTTAAATTTGCCGAAAATTATCTGAGGATCTTTATGCTTCTTACCTTCGCAAATGGTATCCAGCCAATGTCCTCCAGCTTTTTTACTTCTATTGGAAAAGCAACTCTCGGTATCATTATGTCTCTGACCAGACAGGTTATTTTTCTCCTGCCGCTGGTTATTATCTTTCCAATGTTTATGGGAATTGACGGCGTAATGTATGCAGGACCTATCGCAGATGCAGCCGCCTTTGTCCTTGCAGTTGTTTTTGCCCGCAGAGAACTTGGCGAAATGAAAAAAGCAGCATCCTGAGTTTAACCGCACCCATCAAAGAGGCTGACCGCAATATCGCGGCCAGCCTCTTTTTATAATTGAATGCTTGTAACTATTCAGAAGGTAGTATCCCGCGAGGCGTTTTGGCATGTTTTTTGCCAAAATCTCGAGACATGCAAGGCACTTTGATTGCTTCTGTATATTCTGTATCATATAATCCTGTAAAATTTCACAAAACTACAGTTTATATTCTTCTATTTCTGTTACTCTGTTTCTTTTCCGTTCCTTCCATATCATAAGATACAGTTTATAATCCAGCGAATCACGTGCAATGGTAAAAGGTTCTTCTCTCAGGATTTCTGCACGAATACCCTGCTTTTCTAATTCTGCCTGACGTTTCTTTATCTTTTCCAATGTCTTCTGGTACCTCTGCTCCACATCCTCCCCAAAAAAGCGTCTCGGATAACCGGCAGACGCCTGCCTTAGCCGTTCCGTCAGCAGATCCGCAATATTCCGGTGTTTCGTCCGATGCAGCATAATCGCAAGTCTCTTCGCCCAGAATTTCGACGGATGTTTTCTATATATACTGAGCAGTTTTGCAAAAGAAACATCTCCGCATTCTGCCGCCAGTTCTTCCATCAGCTCAATAGCCTCTTTTGATACATCCCACGGGTTTTCACGCGGAACAATATATTTCTCTGGGACCGCCGGATAACAGCAGTAATTCAATGGTGGAAATTCTGTAAGCACTGCAAGCTTTTTTTCTTCATCTGTACAGTACTCCGCTCCCAGATAGTCATATTTATCTCTCAGAATCGCAAACCTGTATTCCAGCTGACGCAGATATTCATATCCTTCTACCCAGAAATGTCCTGTATATGCGTATTCATATAAATGAACTTCTAAATCCAGCGTTTCAAAAAACAGAGTTACGACCGTATCTCCCTGCCTTACCACCAGAACAAATTCTTCTCCCTGCTTGTTCAAAGACGCTTCCAGTTCTCCCTCATAATCCGCATGATATTCTCCTGTCATCCGGGCATCACGAAATACAAGAAAACTTTCCACTGCATCATTCATCAGATATACCAGACGTATATCCTGTCCCTGCGGCACTTCTCTTTTTGAAGTCAAATCTTCTTTTTGTATTTTTTCTGAAAAAATCAGTTCAAACTGGTCCTGTTCCAAAAGCTGTGCCAGTTTTTTTAGTGTATTTTCTGTCATTTTTTTATCCTAACTGATCTGCCACCTTACACGGCTTCCATTTTCATCCTTGCTTACGATCAACTGATCCTCTATCTCCTGCTTCAACTCCGTCACATGAGAAATGATTCCTATCAGTCTTGAACCTTCCGCCATCTCCTGAAGCACTTTTACCGCCTGGTTTCGCGAATGTTCATCCAGGGAACCAAAGCCTTCATCTATAAACATCATATCCAGATTGACTGCTGCTGAACTCTCCTGAATCTGATCTGCCATGCCAAGTGCAAGAGATAATGCCGCCATAAAGGATTCTCCTCCCGAAAGAGTCCTGACTTCCCTCTCTTTTCCTGTCACTGCAGAATATATCATCAGATCCAGGCCTCTGTTTTTGCCTTCGCCTGCTTTCTCAATATCGTACATTCTGAATTCAAACTGCCCGGCAGACATCTCCCCGAAACGCCGATTCGCCGCATACAAAATCCGCTCCAGATAATACCTTTGCACATAAGTTTCCAGATCCATACGTGCTCCGCTCACATTACCTGAGGCCATGCGGTAAAGTGCATCAATTCGTGCATGCTCCTCCAGAATTTCCGTCCGGTTCTTCAGTCTTCCAAGAAGAATATCCTGAACTTCTGCATTGCTGCTGAATTCCTGTCTGAGATTGTCATACCGTATCTTTACTGCCTGATACTTCTGTTCCGCTTCCTCTTTTTCCTGCTCCAGTTTCTTAAGGTCCGGACGCACTTCCGTTCCTGCTGCCGCCTGGGCCGCTTCCTTTTGAGCCTGAGCCGCAGCCAGGTTTTCCCTGTACTGGTTCACAGCATCCTGGAATTCTTCTGCATCCTGCCGGGTATAGGTTTTGATTGTTTCCTGCCAGTTCTCTTCTGCCATTTTTTTGTTTTTCAGGATAAGCCTGTAATCTCCTTGTGTCTGCTCAGCATGTTCTTTCTGTTTTGGAATTTCTTTCATGTAACGCTGAATCAGTGCTTCTGTCTGTTTCTTTTCACTGACAGCTTTTTCTAAAGTTTTGGAGGCTTTCTGATACTGTTTTTCTGCCTTGTCTCGGAGTTTTCCTGCTTCTGTCAGGACACTCTCTGCTTCTCTCTCTGACTCAAATTCCACAGAATTCTTTAATTCTGTCAGAACAGCCTCACATGCCGCAGATTCTTCTGCCAGTTTCTTGCTTTCTTTTTGGCTTTTATCCAGTTTATCCCGGAGATTTTTCTTTTTGTCCTCAGAATCCTGAAGATTTCTTCGGATTTCTGACATCCGCTCAACCTCCGTCCGGCGTCTAAGAAGTTCTTTTTCTATCTCCTGGTTCCAGGCTTCTATCGCCTCTTTCATCTCCGGTATTCTGGCATCCTCCAAAAGTGAAGGGATATTCCTGCGTATATGCTCCTTAAGCTTTTTGACAGCCTCCAGATACGTATCTTTCCTTGTGTCAAACTCAGCCTTTACAGCCTTCGCATTTCCGGCTGCCTGTTCCTGTTTTTCACGCAGTTTATCCACATCTTCACTCATTTTTTTGAGGTTTTCTCTGGAGATATCCACATCTTCCCCACTCTTTTTGTGCGGATGCGGATGCTCTGTAGAACCGCATACCGGACATGGCTTCCCGGGCTTCAGTTCATCTGCAAGAAACCCCGCCTGCTCATCCAGAAAATGCTGCCTCTTCTCCTCATATTCACTGTTCAGTGCCAGATAGCCGTCCCTTGCCTGTATGTAATTTTCTCTGCACTTCAAAGTCCGTTTCCTGCATGCTTCTGCCTGTTTTCCAAGAGATTCTGCATCCTTAAGTTCCTGCTCGAGCACCTGTTCTTCCTGTTTTTTTGTCTCTGCCAGAACCAGTTTCTTTTCAGACTCAGCCAGTTCTTCTCTCTGTTTCTTCCATATCTGTTCCTTTTCTTCTAATTCATCCAGTTCCTTCTGCAGATCTGCTCCGGCCTGTTCTGCCTGTCTGCATACACTCTTATAATGTGCTGCTTTCCCTTCCTGTGTTTTTATCTTCTCAAAAACCTCACAGGATCTTTTTACTTTTTCCTCTGTTTTCGTATACTTCTGCTGCTTTATATCACGTGCAGCTTTTGTTTCTGCCTCTTCTCTTCTTGCTTTTTCCAGCATTTCTGTCAATAGCGGAAGTTGTCTCTGATGTTCTTCCAGTGTCTTTTCCATTTCCAGAACTGCCTTTTTTGCATCATCTGCACGAATGTGTTTTTCATTGATTTCATAGGCATCCCGAATCTGCGTGATCAGGAAAACCTTTTTATCTATCTTGGATTGCATATCCTGATATTCTTTTATCTTTTGTTCCGCTGCATCAAGCTGGATAAACCAGTTCAAAATCCCCTCTGCTTTTGTGACGGCATCACGTTTTTCATCACGATTCTTTTCTGCTTTAATGCATTCCTGTTCCATTTCACAGGTGCAGTCTTTCAGCCATATGCACAGTGCTCTCAGACTCTCGAGAAGCTCATTCAGCCCGGAGATCTGACCTGCTTCTACCAGTTCTTTGCAGGTTCTGAGCTGATCTGCATCCTCATATTCCTCCGATATCCGAATGCGCCCTGCGTCCCCCTGACACTGCGTTTTCAGAATTGCGATCTCTCGGTCTTTTTCTCTCTTCCTGTTCCCAAGTTCATTCACGATTTCCTGATACATTTCCGTGTTAAAAAGCTTCCGGAATATCACTTTTTTGTCATCTGACTTTGCTCTCAGAAGATCCATGAATTCACCCTGTGCTATCATTGCAACCTGCATAAACTGACCTTTTGTAAGACCCATGATCTCCTGCAGTTTCCTGTCTGTTTCCTTAGATGGATATTCTGTCCCATCCGGCATGACAAGACTTACAGATCCTGTTACTTCTCTCTGTTTTCCCTTTGCCGTACCCCGGGTGATCGTCTTCAGGTGTCTTGGGATCCGTCGAACGGTATAAATTTCCCGCTCCTCATCTCTTCCCTCTGCAAAGGTCAGTTCCACAAAAGGCTCCTCCGCAAAATCAACATACTGACTCTGCAGAACAACTCCTTCTTTTTTGTTTGACGAGGAACTTGCCTCTCCATATAATGCAAACACGATCGCGTCAAAAATCGTTGTTTTTCCTGCTCCTGTATCCCCTGTGATCAGAAACAGATTCTGATTTACTTTCTCAAAGTCAACAACCGTTTCTTTACCATATGAACCAAACGCCTGCATTTTTAATCTCAAAGGCTTCATCTATTTCACCCCCTGAACTGTATGAATCACATCCTGCAATATCTCTTTTTCCTTCTCATCCATATTTTTCAGAAATGAACAGCACAGTTCATATGGATTCAGCAGGGTCTCTGATTTTAATGCTCTTGCATAGTCTGCCTTTCTCTGATTTTCTCTTCGAATCTCCAGCAGATTCGGAAATGCCAGACGAATTCTTTCCTGCATATCGATCACATCCAGATCTTTTTTATCCGTCAGGATCACCGTCACATAATCCTGACTTTTCTCTGCCAGAATCTCTTCCAGTTCCCCTTTTATCACCCGCACCTGATGCAAAGGATATAGCGGAAGTACAGTCGTTTCGACCTCTCCCTTCGCCCCCATTTCGATCATAATAATGCCTTTTTGCTGCTGTGCTTCACTCACAGAACAGGCAAGGGGCGTTCCGCAATAACGCCAGTTTTCATTTCCAAGCTTCATCGGTTTATGGATATGGCCCAGTGCCGCATAATCAAAAATCTCCAGCACATCTGCGGATACTTCATCAATATTTCCAACGGTACGGATCTCTGAATCCATCCGTTCTATTTCTTCCACTTTCTTTCCAACAGGCAGATAAAACTGATGGCTGACAAGCACATTTCTTTCATCCTGATTGATGTTTTCCCGTTCGATCAGTCTGTGCAGTGTTTCATTATAAGAAAGATTATTTCCATTTTCATCTGTTCCCACCACCTGTTTCACCATGGATGGTTTTACAAAAGGAAGCAGATAAAAATTCACTTTTCCATACTTATCTTCCAGCGTAACCTTTTCGATAGATTCATCTTCCGTTCGCGGCGGCTGTCCGATCATGTGCACTTTCTGCCTGGAAAGCACCTTGCGGAAACAATCCACTCTCGGTGCACTGTCATGATTTCCGCTGATCATCATAATCACCGCAGACGGCACGGCTTCTGTCAGTTCCCCAAGAAACCGGTCAAAAATCTCAACCGCCTCTGCGGACGGAACCGCCTTATCATAAATGTCCCCTGCGATCACAATGGCATCCGGTTTTTCTTGGGCTGCCGCTTCAACAACTTCCGACAAAATATATTCCTGATCTTCACGAAGATCCCTGTTCATCAACTTCAGTCCAATATGTAAATCTGACAAATGAAAAAATTTCATATTTATTTCCCTTTCCAGCGATGCTGCTCACTTTGTTTCCTTCTTCTATCATATCATCTCAGTACTTTTGCCGCATCTTTTTCTTTTCGTTATTTATCGGTCTTTGTTTATCTTGTATTTTTCATTTCTTCTTTTATCTTTTGCACAAATCAGAGGCTTTAAAATAGCAAGAAAAAAGTTCCTGACAAAATGCCGGGAACTTTTTTCTGTCTTGCTTTTTATTTTCTCCTTTTCAGTATCCTTGTCTGCAGCGGAGCCATGACTTCGCTCTCGGTTCCATAGAGCAGTTCATACTCTGCCGGAACAGCAACCGTCTGTGGTTTGCGTGCATAGTTCTGGATGAAGAGGTATTCGGTATCTTCGCTCTCTCTTACCGTTACGGAAACGCCTTCCGGAATGAATTCAACTGGTGATTTCAGGCCGGCTTCTGCTGCTGCTCTGCCGTAGAAGTCCTGATAGAATCCAAGTTCCATATCCGCGCATACATAGTATACATGACCTTTACCAAATGCTTTGTGTGTCAGCACCGGATATCCCTGATAGAAGTCCTCGCCGTAGCGCATCAGTACTTCTGCATCGGAAACTTCAACCAGTTCGCAAAGGTTTTTGCAGGTATATACATTGCTGATCTTAAGATGATTTCCGGTTTCCGGAATTGCGTGGTTTTCTTCCCAGTCATACAGAGCATCGATCTCTGCACTGCGGATTCCTGTTACGTCCATCAATCCATATGGCGTTCCGTCAAGGAAGCACTTGTCTGTTCCGTCTACCAGTCCGGACCAGTAGGAAAGCACCAGAGTTCCACCGTTTTCTACATAGGTGCGAAGTTTTTTCTCGTATCCGTCTTTGAACATATATGCCATCGGAGCTGCCAGAACTTTGTAGTCTGCAAGGTCATGTTCCATTGCGATAACGTCAACATTCAGGCCTTGTTCTCTCAGTGCACGATAGTTCTTCTGCACGTTTTCACGATAATGCATATCTACATTTCTCGGTCCCTGCACATCCGCAATTGCCCAGTCGTTTTCACGGTCATAGAGAACAGCTGCCTGTGATCTCATAGTGGTTCCAACCGTCTCCTGGATCTGTTCCAGAACTTCTCCGACTTCTGTTACTTCGTGGAAAACACGGGTATCATCTTTGCCATAATGGTCGATCACTGCACCGTGGAATTTCTCGGAAGCACCCTGGCTCTGGCGGAGCTGGAAATACAGCACGCTGTCAGAACCGTGAGCAACTGCCTGCAAAGATCCTGCCAGAAGCATTCCCGGTTTCTTAAGTTTATTGATCGGTTTCCAGTTCGTCGCAGATGGACAGGATTCCATAAGAAGGAACGGTGCTTTCTTGATGCTGCGCATCAGATCGTGCTGCATTGCCGCATCAACAGCTGTGATATATTCCTCTTTTTTGTGCCATCCCGGATAGTTATCCCAGGATACAATATCCAGAACATCCTTGAATTTCTTGTAATCCAGACCGTCATAATCATACATCAAGTTTGCGGTTACAGGAAGTTCAGAACCACCCGCACGGATCGCATCGACCTCATTCTTGATAAAGTCAATCGTCTGATCGGTGACAAAACGTTTCCAGTCAAGCTTCAGTGCATGAAGTTCATTTTCCCCTTTTGTGGACGGGCTTTCAATCTGGTTAAAGCTGTTGTAAATATGACTCCAGAATGTGGTACACCAGCTCTTGTTGAGGTTTTCGATCGTGCCGTATTTCTCTTTCAGCCATTCACGGAACTTTGCCTGGCACAGCGGGCAGTGACATTCTCCACCGAACTCATTGGAGATGTGCCACAGCATAACTGCCGGATGGTTGCCGAATCTCTCGGCTAATTTCTTATCGATCGCATGGACTTTTTCTCTGTATACCGGAGAGGTAAAACAATGATTATGTCTGCCTCCGAAGAATCTTCTGGTTCTGTCCGGATCCATACGAAGGACTTCTTCGTACTTGTCTGCCATCCATTTTGGTCTTGCTCCTGACGGAGTTGCAAGAATGGTATAAATCCCCTCTTTATAGAGATTATTGATAATTTCTTCCAGCCAGTCGAAGTTATATTTTCCTTCTTCCGGTTCAAGAACAGCCCAGGAAAAAATCCCTACCGATACAGTGTTGATATGTGCTTTTTTGAAATATTCGATGTCTTTCTGAAGGATATCCGGGCGGTCAAGCCACTGCTCCGGGTTATAATCTCCACCATGAAGGTAACGTCCGTATTTCATCTGTTTCGCCATGTTGTCTCCTCTTAAAGTCCTTTAAATACAAAGGAAAATTCCATCTTTTTATCGGTTTCCAGTAAATATTCTTCGTGTGTGCGTGCTCCCCAGCTGTCATCTCCACCGATTCCCATCTGGTCTTTTGCAACACGTACAACAGTGTAATGAACCTCCGGAAGTTCGTATGGATGCATTGCATTTTCCATCTCATGCGGAGTGTATGGAAGTGCTGAGAACATCATTGGACCATTGTTCTCATCCATCTCAAAGAGCATTCCTCTTCCCTTGCGGTCAGTTACTTTTGCCCAGCGCACTTCTTCTTTTGCACCACATTCCTGCGGAACCATATATCTTGCAATATTGTCTGCGACTTTGTTTGCATACATGCCAAGTTTTGCTCCTTTTTTACGGTCAGAATAGGTCTCTGCCTCTCCAAGTCCGTACCATTCCACACGATCATAATCTGCATTAAATTTAAAGATCACACCAAATTCCGGCATGTCGCCAAGCTCTTTGACCGGGTCATAAGTAAGGGTTGTCTTTACTCTTCCATCACCGAACACTTCATAAGAAATACTGCATTCACTGAGCGGGGTTGTCGGCATAAGATAGGTGTATGTTACTTTCACTGTCTTTTCATTTACTTCTACCTTCGGCATATTTCCCGGTCCGTATGGTCCCTTGCGGAAGTCTTTGTGGCTCAGATACATGCTGGCAAGTTTCCACTGTCCGTAGCGCATTCCCATAAGATTTCCACAGTCGTTGTCAGTTGGTGCACGCCAGAAGTTTGGTTTCGGAATCGCCTCGATCATCTCTTTTCCGGCATATTTATAGGATACCAGTCCGCCGTTTAATACAGAGAAAAGCACTTCAAAATGTGTGCCTCTGACACCGATATTGTGTGTACTGTGGATTATTTCCACACCTTCCGGGCAGACCTTTTTCGGTTCTTCCACCTTGTATACATACTGTCCAAAAGCCACCTCATGTCCTGCTTCTGCCCATACTTTATCTTCTTTCAGATGGAAGGAGACTGTCACTGCATATTCGCCTGGTTTCTCTTCTTTTGCAAGAGGAAGTGCATAAACTTCTTCACTTAACGGAGCAACTGCTGTCGCAAGAGACGCTTTACGGATTACTTTACCATTCTTTGCAACTGTCACTTTGCAGTCAAACATATCTGTATTTACAAACAGATTTTTGTTGATGACTTTTACGCTGTCTGCACTGACTTCTGCAGTGATGTTCTGATAGTTAAATTTGACTTCCTGCATCTTCGGAGAAGCATCTCTGTTTCCGCCATATGCGATACCATTTCCACTGAAATTGTAGTCTGTCGGACGTTCTCCGAAGTCACCGCCGTATGCCTGAAATTCTTTGCCGTATCGGTCTTTTTTGTAGATAGACTGATCAATATAATCCCAGATAAATCCACCCTGATACTTCGGTTCTGTGTCGGTCAGGTCTGTATATTTGTGCATTGCACCACAGGAATTTCCCATTGCATGTGTATATTCACAGCAGACAAACGGTTTGGAGTCGTCCTTTGCAAGGAACTCTTTGATTGCTTCTACAGACGGATACATCTGGCTTTCCATATCACTGGTATCGTTGTATCTGCGGTCATGGCAGACTCCTTCATAGTGAACCAGGCGGGTTGGGTCTGCCTTATGGAAGAACTGTGACATTTCAAAAATATCCTTTCCTCCAAAGGACTCATTTCCGCAGGACCAGATCAGAATCGCTGCATGATTCTTATCTCTCTGATACATGGAGTTTGCACGGTCAAGCATCATATCCAGCCATTCCGGTTTGTCATGAGGAACGACATAGGTATAGTCTTTTGTAAACTCTGCTGTGTCCCAGGAACCATGAGATTCCAGATTTGTCTCATCGATCATATAGATTCCATACTCATCGCAGAGTTCATAGATCAAAGATGCATCCGGATAATGGCAGGTACGGATCGCATTGATATTGTTCTGCTTCATGATCTTAAGGTCTTTGCGAAGCTCTTCTTCGGAAACATGACGTCCGCTCACAGAACTGAATTCATGACGGTTGACACCCTTGAATACAATACGTTTTCCATTCAGTGTCATAATGCCGTCTTTCATCTCGAATCGTCTGAATCCAACTTTCTGCGGAATCACTTCCTGAAGTTCTCCGGCCTCGTTATAAATCTCCAGTGTCAGGTCGTAAAGCTGCGGATTCTCTGCACTCCAGAGTATCGGATTTTCCACTTTCCATGAATAAAGCTCTTCTCCATCGAGTGCTTTTTCATCTTCGACTACAGTCTCTCCATCTTTGGAAAGAACGATTTTTACTGTACCTTTACCCCAGGTATTTGTTCTGATCTCAAGTGCTGCTGCACCTAAAGTTTCATCCGGGATTGCACGGATCTGAAGATCATAAACATGAACTTCCGGTACTGTATAAAGATAAACATCTCTGTAAATTCCGGAGAAACGGAAGAAGTCCTGATCCTCACACCAGCTGCTTGCTGTCCATTTGAACACCTGTGCTGCAAGTTTGTTCTCACCTTCTTTTACATACTCGGTCAGTTCAAATTCTGACGGTGTAAAAGAATCCTCACTGTATCCGACAAAGTGTCCGTTAAGCCATAATGCAATGCCGCTCTCTGCTCCCTGAAAGGAGATAAAAAGACGTTTCCCCTGCATTTCTTCCGGCACCTCAAAGTATTTCACATAGCTTGCAACCGGGTTAAAATGCTCCGGAATCTCTCCCGGATGAATGTCTTCGTGACCTTCCCACGGATACTGTACGTTGGCATACTGTGGTGCATCATATCCTTCCATCTGGATATGTGCCGGCACGCGGATATCATCCCAGTCTCTGCAGCAATAGTCTTCTTTTTCGAATCCCGGAATTGCACTTCCATAGTTACGGGCATAGTGGAATTTCCAGATTCCGTTGAGATCATAACGGAAGGAAGTTTCTTTTTCCTTCGCTTCCTCTCCATCTCTGTAATATGTATGGTCAGAATGTGCGTCCATTCTTCCATCTTTGAAATACTGTGGATCCTTTACTAAAGAATAATCAAAAGTTTTCATTCTTATCCTCCTGTTATTGGATTTTGCAAAAAAAGGATGCCGCATAATCTGTACGGGACATATTATGCAATATACCCACTGGACCACGCAGCATCCTTTTTTAGTTCATTGTTGTAATCTCTCCCGAATTACTCCATTGCTTCGCAATTTCCGTAATTCTGTAAACATTCGAAATCCGCTGATTTACTTAACCGCTCCGGTAATACCTTCAGCGAACTGTTTCTGCAGTACGAAGAATACGACCATAGTCGGAATGGAACAGAACAATACGCCGCACATCAGCATACCATAGTCTGTTACATAACCTGTGATCAGGTTGGCGATCAACATTGGCATTGTCATCGCTTTGTTATCAGTCATGATTACCTTCGGCCACAGGTAAGAGTTCCATGCATTCATGAAGGTAATAACTGCTGCAGCTGCATATGTAGATTTCATAGTAGGAATGAACATCTGGAAGAAGATTCTTACTTCGCTCAGTCCATCAATACGAGCTGCCTCGATAATATCTACAGGGAAGGATCTTGCGTTCTGACGGAACATCATGATCATAAACGGTGTAGAAATGATCGGAAGGATAAAACCAACTGCTGTATTCAGAAGTCCTGCTTTGGAGAACATCTTGAATAACGGAACCATGGTAGCAACCTGAGGAACCATCATTGCCAGAAGCAGAACGGAGAACAGTCTGTCTTTTGCCTTATCATGATAAACTTCAAAACCATATCCTGCGATAGAGCAGATCAGCAGACAGATCACGGTTGTGAGGATCGCATAAAAGAAAGAGTTTCCAAGTGCTCTCCACAGTGGCTGCTGAGCTGTCAGATTATGGAAGTTTTCCATAAAATAGCTTCCCGGAATAATTCGTCCACGAGATACATCTGTTGATGTATTTGTTGCAGCTGAGATCATCCAGTATAACGGAAATACCGAAATAAATGACACGATGATCAGAAAAATATAGGTAGGAATCAATCTTCTCTGAATTGCTGATTTGTTTTTCTTAGTCACGTGTATCACCTACTTTCAAGTTGATAAATGCAAGTACAGCTACCATAATGAATATAAGGAATGACATTGCTGATGCATATCCAAAATTCGGTACGTTGATAAAACATGTATTGTAAACATAATGGGACATTGTGATCGTTGAGTTCGCCGGACCACCTTTTGTCAGGTTGACAGACTCATCAAACAGCTGCAGTGTACCATTGATAGACATAATAAATGTCATGATAATTGTCGGTTTCAGAAGCGGAACAGTAATCTTCCAGAAAGTCTTCCAGCCGTTGGCACCATCAATCTTTGCTGCCTCATATACAGAATATTCAATATTCTGAAGGCCGGCAAGATAGAATACCATGTTGTATCCTGTCCATCTCCAGATCAGGGCCAGGATGATAACAACCTTGGCACTGGCGGAATTTCCCAGGAAGTTATAGCCGGTAGATAAGATTCCAAGTTTGATCAGAATACTGTTGATCAGACCATCTGTAGCAAACATGGAACGGAAGATCAGTGAGTAGGAAACCAGAGATGTTGCACATGGAAGGAATACACATGTACGGAAAAATCCCTTGAATCTCAGGTCTTTATTGTTAAGAAGCTGTGCAAGTAAGATTGCAAGTACCAGCATGATCGGCACCTGAATGATCAGATACAGAAAGGTATTGGCGATTGACTGCTGAAATACCTTATCAGCCATAATACGTTTATAGTTACTGAAGATCGGTTCTGCGAACCGCATATTTGCTCCGGCACCTGTCTGTAAAGAAATGATAAATGCACGGATCATAGGATAAAAACTCATGATAGCGATCATCAGTGTTGCCGGTAACAGGAATATCCATCCGGCAGCTCTCTGTTTTGCTATCAATGTCATGCCTTTTTTCTTGGAATTCACAGGAACTCCCCCTTTCGAAGCTCAGTTTTGACGCACGACGGAGGACTGCAAGCAGTCCCCCGCCTTCATTAGCTGCAATTTGTGTTTACTTTTAGTCCTGATCAGATTACTCTGTCATCTTGAATGCAAGTGTATCCTGTGCTTCCTGAAGAGCATCCTCTACAGAT
Organism: Blautia sp. BIOML-A1; assembly: GCF_009883055.1. Classification (GTDB taxonomy): domain Bacteria; phylum Bacillota; class Clostridia; order Lachnospirales; family Lachnospiraceae; genus Blautia_A. The sequence continues at coordinate 14,638 of NZ_WWVR01000008.1, forward strand.
GCACCATTTACGATATTAATAACTGCTGTGTTGACACATTCTCTTGATTCATAGTGGTACGGTGTTTTTGTGAACTCCGGAATATGAGAAGAGTATTCTACAATTGTTGAGAAGATTGGCTGTCCACCGAAGAATTCATTTGGCTCATTGTAAACTTTAGACTCACCAGCCGGCAGATAACAGGAGATTGCACCTGATGCCGGAAGGATTGCATCATAGAAGTCTGTGCTGGAACCAAAGGTACTTGCAAGGAAGTCTTCTGCGAGTTCTACGTTCTTGCAGTTGGATGTGATATACCAGGAAGATCCACCGTTGTTTGCATAGTTTGTAGCGCTCTCTACATCGTCAACTTTCGGCATTGTTGTAATCTGCCACAGACCCTTCTGGTCTTCTGTAGACATCAGAGTAGCTGTGATCCAGTTACCATTTACGATACCAGCAGCCTCGCCGCCTGTAATTGTTGAGATATATTCATCCCAGTTGTTTACCAGTTTAACAACATCATTTTTAACAAGATCTACATAAAGATTGATGCATTTCTCTGCGACATCATTTCCAACGATATAAGCTTCGCCATCTTCGTTTACGAAGTTAGCTCCACAGGACTGCATCATCATCATCAGAGTATCACCGCCTGTAGCTTCGCTTGTAAGGAGGTATTTGCCTGTTTTTTCATGAAGGTCTTTACCGATTTCCATGAACTTGGACCATGTGATGTCTGTCAGGTCATCCAGTGTGTATCCTGCTTCTTCAAGGACATCTGTACGATAGCATGCAATAACAGCACCGTTATCAAACGGAACACCGTAATGTGTGTCATCTACCATGGAATAGGACTGTTTCAGTTTTCCGAAATCATCCCAGTTAACATCCATATCTTTCAGATCTGTGAAAGCATCCGGATAGCTCTTCAGGTATTTCTGGAAGCTGTTGTCCTGCATAAGAACGATGTCCGGAAGTGTGCTGTAGTCACCTGCATTAGCTGCTGTTGTCAGTTTTGTCTGGCAGTCATCAGAAGATGTCTCAATAACGTCTACTGCAAATCCATCATGATCTTTTGCATACTGCTCACCAGCCATCTGCATGGATTTGATGTTGAAGTTCTGGTCCCATGCCCATACGGTTAATGTGTTGTCATCGTCTGCTGCATAAACAGATGTAGCAGTTCCTGCGAAAGATGCTGCCATAATACCGGTCATCAGCACTGCAAGTAATTTTTTCTTCATATTACATTTCCTCCTTTTATTAAGCGTATTCTTTATTCTCCGAATTGCTTATGAACCGATTATAGCATCCGATTCAATAGGATAGTTTGCATAACCGTGCACATAATGTGCATTTTCGACCATTTTGTATATTTCGCACTATTCATATGCTTCATTTTTGAATTTTTTGTTCGTTTTTCGTATTTCCTCATTTTTTGTCGTACTTTTTCAATAAAAAAATCTTCTCTTTTTGCCAGATTGCACATATTCATGCGGCTCAAGAGAAGACTTTGTTTCTATTTCATAAATTTAACATTCATTTTTTGTACATATTTTACATATTTTATGAGCTTTTATGCAAAATAGACCTTTTGCGGGTGCTGCGTCTTTATGGTATGCAGCATTTCCTCCGTCAGATCAAGAAGAAGTTTTATTTTATTCCCATCCTCAGTGACGATCATCGTGTAATACGGAACATCATCATCATAAGATGTGTAATCATATTTTTTTATTTTTTCTGTTCCGCCATTTTTCTTATATCTGGCAACACTTTCATGCCAGTGAGGTGCTGTCACCTCCATATTTCGAAGTTCCAGAATATGAGCTGTTTTGCGGTATTTTTTGCCATAGATCACATCGATCGTAAGCACATCATTCTCAAGCGTATACTCATAATCCTTTCTGCTGAAAATATCATAAACAAAATAAAGTCCCGCCAGAAGAAAACCTGCCAGCATGAAGGACTGCGAAATCGTGATTCCAAGCACCACGAAGAACACAGCAAAAATAACCATTACTTTTCGCAGAATTCCCGACATGCTCTTTTTCTTCCGGGATACCTGCTCCACTATCTTATAATTGTACATAATTCTCTCTCTTTCTGTCTTTTTCATGTATCGTAACTGTTCAGTCCTCACACAGTCGCGGAACACTTTACCATCCCTTTTCGGAATGAATATTGAAATTCAAAAGCTGCTGCTCATAATTCTCCGGCCGTTTCCTCCATTCAACCGGAGTAACTCCCATTAAATGCTTGAAATTTCGATTAAATGTCGAATTCGTCGTAAATCCACATTTATGTGCAATGTCCGCAACCGGTTCATCCGTTTTCTTCAGAAGATCACAGGCTGTCTGGATCCGCACAGTATTAACATATTCCAGAGGACTTACCTTCATATAAGATGTAAAAACTCTTCGAAAATGTGTCTCACTGATATGACAGTACTTCGCCAGATCTTCTACTCGAATATCCTCCATATAATAATAGGAAACATAATCCAATGCCCGTGTGATCATATTTGTAACTTTTCCTGTTTCTTCTTCCACCCTGTCTTCTTCGGATTGTCTGTTCATTCTTGCAATTTCTGCCAGGAGCGCACCAAGTACTCCTTTCGCTTCCTCCAGGTAAAACTCCTCTCCGTTTCTCATAATATTTAGGATCTCAAGAACTTTGGCCGCAATAGACGGATACTCTTCCTCCTGAAAGAATAACGCCCTGGAATATATGCGCTGGATCATTTTTTCTGCTTTGACCGGACTGTCCAGGATTTTTTTCATAAATCCTTCCACATCTATAAACAGGTATTCCCATTTACTCACTGTTCCAACATCACTGTTTGTCGTGTGTGCATAGTTTGGTGGAATAACCGTAAATTCTCCTCCGTTAAAAAACACCTTATCTTCTCCCAGGATCATATGTCCCTGACCTCCATAACAATATCCTATTTCCAGATAATTATGAAAATGAAGATAATTCACACCGCTCCCATAGGTCTGAACCCATTTCTGTCCAAGAAGTGCCAGAATAGGACTTCCCTCTGACATCTGGTAATATCGAAACTCTATCTTCGGTTTTTTTCTTTTTTTTGCCATTTACTCACCCCGTTTCAGATGTTTACTCATTATTGTACTATAGAATCTCCAACAAAAAAAGATTACCTTTTACAAATTCGGCAATCTTTTTCTGTCGCTTATCCAGGATTATTATTTATTTTTGCTGACCATCTCTCCGATCACATAACACAGTGCTGCAACAACCATACCATTGATGGATGCAATTCCCCATGTGACCACATTTGCCACGACTGCTCCAAGAACGACACCTGCAACTGCAAACCAGTTGACTGTTACGATCTTAAATGTATCTGTATCGTAAGCTTTCTTGTTCATAAAATAAGAAACTACCAGAATAATACCAACCGGCGGCAGTGTACAGTTCAGGATGTTCAGCCATCCACAGAAGTTGTAGTACAGCCATACAGAAAGCAGTGTTCCGATGACACCGGAGATCAGAACCATCGGTTTCTTTCTCTTATTGAAAATATTTGCAAGACCAAGACCTGCTGTATACAAAGCATTGTCATTTGTTGTCCAGATATTCAGTCCCAGAACCAGGATTGCAAGATAGAACAGGTTCAGACGAATCATTACTTCAAAAATATCATTTCCGCCAACAAAAATATAAGAAATTGCTCCGAAGAAGAACATCAGAGAGTTTCCGATAAAGAAAGCAACTACTGTTGCAATTGTTCCCTGTTTACCGTTTTTGGCAAATCGTGTAAAGTTCGGTGTCGCAGTTCCTCCTGATACAAAAGAACCAATCGCAAGTCCTGCACCGCCAATCACACTCAGAGATCCGCTGGATACGGCAAACTGATCAATGATCGTTCCATCTCCCTGTTTTACTGCCATGATCATTGCGACTGTTCCAAGGATTGCAACAAGCGGTACGGCAATATAACTGATGATGGTCAGAGACTTGATTCCAAAATATGCAGATGCCGTCATACATGCTCCCGCAAGCAGGATCAATACCCATTCTACTGTAGTACTTCCGCCAAAAAGTTCACGTGCTACCGGAATCGCAAACATTGCAATACCTACACCAAACCATCCGATCTGTGTGAAGCTTGTTAACGCAGAAGAAATATAAGAACCTTTTTCTCCAAACGCTCTCTTGGAGAGCAGGTCAAGACTTAAGCCTGTCTCTGCACCTACATAACCAAGCAGCCCTGTATAGACACCAAGGATCGCACCTCCCAGAAGAAGGGCTTTGATAAATCCCCAGAAATCAAGTCCGGCTGCCATTTCCTGTCCTACCCACATACTTGCGGAAAAGAACGTAAATCCAAGCATGATCATAAACATTGTCATAAATCTGCGTCGGCTCCACTTCGGAACCGCACACTTTGCATAGTCAATGTCTACAACTCCCTGCTCTGCACTATTTGCTGTTGTCATTTTTTCACTCATCTTTTCTCCCCGTTTAACTTAATCCAGAATATATTTTCGCAGTGCATCCGTAAATTCACCGATACGCTGCTCTGCAAGTTCTTTTAATGTAATATCCTTCATGCTTTCAATATATCCAAGCTCCTGACGATACAGCCACTTTGCATCCGCCGGGCGGATTTCCTGATAATGATTGGCCTTTACCCAGTCTTCATAGCTGATCGGTGTCGGATAACCAAGCTTCTCATCCAGAAGTTCCCTGAAATCAATCTTGTCTGCTCTTTCCTTGATTCCTTCCCAGAATTCCAGAACTTCCTCCACATGCTCATGGATCTCATAACGTCTTGCACCACCATCATAGATGATACATTTTTCAAAAAGAGGACTGCACATGGAAAGTGTCTCTCTTCTGAATTCAGGTGCAACGATACCGCCCTTCCAGTAGAAATCCACATCCGGAAGGTTGATTCCGGAAACACCCTTGTCCTGATATGTGCTGAAGATTCCTTCATAATAAACAGTGATAAATCCTTCGAATTCCGGCCAGAATTCACGGATCTCTGCGGTAAGCTTCTCAAGGATATCGATTCCCTTGGTTCCGCCGATTGTAAAAATAATGATATTACGGAGTCTTGCACCATGATCTCTGTAAAAATCAGTTACATAGCGAAGGCAGTGGATCAGAGTCTCTCCACTTGCAATGATGTCACCGATCATCAGTGTGCTGTCCGGCACCATAGTAAGTTTGCTGTACTTGATCTCCAGGCCTGCGATCTCTTCTTTTTCAAATACACGCTCACTGGAAAGAAAGCTGATATCGTGAACACGGATATGCTCTCTGTAGCATGCCTCTTCCAGAGGATAGTTCAGTGCGCCTCTAAGAATAGAAAGAATATTTGCTGTCGTAACCTTCTTCTGTTCCTTCAGATAATAAAGCATCTGAGAAGTGGAAGAAACAAGGCAGTTGTATACCTCATAACCTACTATTTCCGGTGTATTCAGAAGCTTTCTTGATTCTGCTTCAGAAATAATATAATACTCATTTTCATAATCTCCGCCTTCCAGACGATAGCAGGCAACACCCTGCTCGTCGAACTCCGGCACCAAAACCACATTGTTCCAGTTTTTCATTTGTACCTTTTCCCTTTCCTCTACATTCTTCACTCAAACCTCTTAGTTATTGTTTATTCCATTCACAATAACACATCTACAAAAGAGTATGATGAACTGCCCGGAATGTCAAGTAGAAAAAGCATTTCCAGACATTTTATTCTACACAAAAAAGATCTCTCTGACATCACTGGCATTGAGATCTTTTTTATTTCCAGTCTTCTGACCGGTTTATATCGCTCCCAGAATTTCTCTGGCGTTGTCGATCCGTTCCTTCGAAGGTGGTCTGACACCTTCCAGCGGATAAGGAATTCCTAGCTGTTCCCACTTAAATACACCAAGTGTATGGTACGGAAGCACTTCGACTCTCTCCACTGTTTTTAAAGTATGGATAAAATCTGCAAGCCTGTGGAGATACTCATCTTTATCACTGCCTCCCGGAACCAGTACGTGGCGAATCCACATCGGTTTTCCCATATCTGACAATTTCCGTGCCATTGCCAGAATATTTTTGTTGGACTGTCCTGTAAGCTTGATATGTTCTTCTTCGTCAATCTGCTTGATATCCAGAAGAACAAGATCAGTATACTTCATAAGCTCCAGCCATTTGGAATAAAAAGGTTCCTTTTCTGTGTAAGGATTGGCACTGGTATCAAGAGTCGTATGAACTCCTGCGGCCTTTGCCTGACGGAAAAATTCAATCAGGAAATCAATCTGAAGAAGAGGTTCTCCTCCACTCACAGTGATCCCGCCTTTGTTACCCCAGTAATTCTTATAGCGAAGAGCCTGTTTCAGAAGCTGAGACGGGGTGTACTGCTGCCCCTCTCCCATTTTCCAGGTGTCCGGATTATGGCAGAACTGGCAGCGCATTGCACATCCACTCAGGAATATCACATATCTGACGCCCGGTCCGTCTACTGATCCGAAGCTTTCCAGAGAATGGACATATCCTTTGATTTCTTCACTCATTATTACATTCTGTCGTGGCAGGTTCTGGCAATAACATCCAGCTGCTGCTCTCTTGTAAGGTCGATGAATTTAACAGCATATCCGGATACACGGATTGTGAAGTTTGCATACTCTTCTTTTTCCGGATGTTCCATAGCATCGATCAGTTTTTCTTTACCGAATACGTTAACATTGAGGTGATGAGCACCCTGATCAAAGTATCCGTCAAGTACACGAACAAGGTTCTCTGTACGTTCTTCTTCTGTATGTCCCAGAGCATCAGGGTTGATGGTCTGAGTATTGGAGATACCGTCAAGGGCATCTTCATAGTCCAGTTTTGCAACAGAGTTGAGGGAAGCAAGAAGTCCGTTCTGCTCTGCTCCGTAGGACGGGTTGGCACCAGGTGCAAGCGGTTCGCCTGCTTTTCTTCCATCCGGAAGGGATCCTGTAGCTTTACCATAAACAACATTGGATGTAATGGTAAGAATGGAAGTAGTAGGTTTGGAATCACGATAGGTATGGATGTGTTTCAGTTTCTCAAGGAATGTAGAAAGCAGTGTTGTTGCGATCTCATCTGCTCTGTCATCATCGTTACCATAACGTGGGAAGTCACCTTCTACAATGAAGTCTGTTGTGATTCCGTCTTCGTCACGAACAGCTTTAACTTTTGCATATTTGATAGCGGACAAGGAGTCTACTACGTGAGAGAATCCAGCGATACCAGTTGCGAAAGAACGGTCAACCTTTGTATCGATCAGAGCCATCTCTGCTGCTTCATAGTAGTATTTGTCATGCATGTAGTGGATCATGTTCAGTGTTCCAACATACAGATGAGCCAGCCAGTCCATCATCTTGTCATATTTAGCAACTACTTCGTCATAATCAAGATACTCAGAAGTAATCGGCTGATAGTTCGGTCCTACCTGCTGTTTTGTCTTCTCATCAACACCACCGTTGATAGCATACAGAAGGCATTTTGCAAGGTTTGCACGCGCTCCGAAGAACTGCATTTCCTTACCTGTCTCAGTAGCGGATACACAGCAGCAGATGCTGTAGTCATCGCCCCATACCGGACGCATAACATCATCATTCTCATACTGAACAGAGCTTGTCAGCACGGAGATGTCAGCTGTATATTTTTTGAAGTTTTCAGGCAGTCTTGAAGAATACAGAACTGTAAGGTTCGGTTCCGGAGCCGGTCCCATGTTTTCCAGTGTATGCAGGAAACGGAAGTCGTTCTTTGTTACCATGGAACGTCCGTCCTGTCCCATACCTGCTACTTCCAGAGTTGCCCATACCGGGTCACCGGAGAACAGCTGGTTGTAAGAAGGAATACGGGCGAATTTAACCATACGGAATTTCATTACCATGTGGTCAACAAGCTCCTGAGCTTCTTTCTCTGTAAGAGTTCCGTTAGCAAGGTCTCTTTCGATATAAACATCAAGGAATGTGGAGATACGTCCAACACTCATTGCAGCACCGTTCTGAGTCTTGATTGCTGCCAGATATCCAAAGTACAGCCACTGGAATGCTTCTCTTGCATTTTTAGCCGGCTCGGAAATATCAAATCCGTATGCTTCAGCCATAACTTTCATTCCTTTAAGAGCACGGATCTGATCTGCGATCTCTTCACGAAGCTGGAAGTCATAACGTCTCATACCCTGACGGTCGCATGCTGCGAAGTCTTTCTGTTTTCCTTCGATCAGAGCATCGATACCATACAGAGCAACTCGTCTGTAGTCACCAACGATACGTCCACGTCCGTAAGTATCCGGAAGACCTGTCAGGATCTTGCTGTGACGGGCTAATTTCATCTCTGGTGTGTAGATATCAAATACACCCTGGTTATGTGTTTTGAATTCATAGTTGTGGAATACGTCTTTGATCTTGTCACTTACCTTGTATCCGTAAGTTTCGCAGGCCTGCTCTGCCATTTTGATTCCACCGTATGGCATAAATGCACGTTTCAGCGGTTTGTCAGTCTGAAGACCAACAACTGTTTCAAGATCTTTGAGATCTTCGTCGATGTATCCTGGGCCATATGCTGTCAGAGATGTAACAACCTCTGTTTCCATATCCAGAACTCCGCCTTTGGCACGTTCTTCTTTCTGCAGTTCCTGAAGTTTTCCCCACAGTTTATTTGTTGCTTCTGTTGGTCCTTCCAGGAAGGAAGCGTCTCCGTCATATGGTGTGTAGTTCATCGAGATAAAGTTACGGACGTCGATTTTTTCTTTCCAACGGTTTCCTTTGAAACCTTCCCACTGTGAAAAGTTTTTCATTTTGCACCTCTCTAAAATATAATTTATTCCGCGTATGTCCAGTCTAACTTTCTTGACAAAAAGAAAAATAAGACCGGAATCTTATTAGTTTCAAGTGAACACTCCCTTGTTCACGACGCTAGTGTACACTATGGCATATGCCCTTGTCAATTCTTTAACGTATGCTTTTAATTTAGTACAATTTCTGGACGTATTTGGATGTTTTTTATCAATATCTTGTGGTTTCATACGTTTTTCAGTCCCATAAAGTTCGTAAAAAAGTACAAAAAAAGCAGCTCTCGCTGCTTTTATATTTCCCCATTCCATACATCAATATGCAGTAGATGAAACAGCAAGGCAAATATGGACTGATAGATCGTTCGTTCCTTAAGTGCTGTACTGTCCATATATCCAAGATGCATCTTAACAGCTACAGACACTGTACTGTCAACAATATTGGAAACGATCACTTCAGCATCCATAAGATCAGATACTCCAGACAGTTTCCCAAGTGTTTCTACATAATCAATAAGCACTTTATATTCCTGCTGGCGGACCTTCAAAATCTCCCTGGTATAACGTGCAGACTGATAAAATCTCCAGTAAAACACTGTCCGCTCAGGATCACTCATGAGAAATTTCCAATAAGCACTCCACAAAGTCCAGCACGTTTCTTCTGATTCCTGTGCGGTCCTTTGTTCGGTTGTCTGCTTCTCGATCAGCGCTTTCATCATCCCTGCAATTTCACTGTCTATCTCAAGAAAAGAGGTTTCCATCAGATCAAAGAGATCTCTGTAACACTGGTAAATATATGGATCGGAAAGTTCACATCCTTTGGACACTTTACGAACAGTAACCCCCTCGATTCCATCTTCTGTTACTACCTTGTACACTGAACGCCGAAGCCTTTCTCTCAGTTCTTCCCGAGTATATTTACGAGCCATTCCTTCCTCCTGTAATTCTGCAACTGGCTGGCTCGTTTACGGCCCCTATAGCTTTGCGTCACTGCGTTACCACAGTTTTGCCCTTTATAAAGTTAAATTTATCATATCCTAATTTTTTCCTTTTTTCAACTGCTGCGTCAAAAATTAACAAAAATTAATGTAATTACAAATTTATTTGCTAAACTCGTTTATCCAATTTTTATAAAAATATTATTACTCCCTCTGCCCCATAACATGATATGATAAAAACAGAAAACAACCTGACAGTTAACACAGGGAGGTAGATCATGCTTCAAATTCCCACCAAAACAAAACCGGCATACAATGCCGGAAATATATTGACGCTCAATCAGAAAAGCCAGTGCCTTGCTTCACCTGTTGCCCCCGCAAAGCACAGCACTCCACAGCTTCGTAACCTCATCCAGAAGGGCCAGAAAGTCCGGATCGGCATGGTCGGGCAGCTCCCGCGGCTGCGGGTTGCCCTTGGCTGGAATGTCTCCAATCTTCAGTGTGACATAGACCTTTCAGCCTATCTTCTGGATGCTTCGGGCAAAGTTCCAGGTGATGACTGGTTCGTTTTTTATGGACAGACTTCAAGCCCGAACAAAAGCGTCACTCTGCATATCAATGAGTCCTCTTCTGACCGTGAATATGCAGACATTGATTTTTTCAGACTTGATCCTTCCATCCGCAAGATTGTTTTTGTCCTCACAATCAATGAGGCTCTGGAGCGAAATTTGAATTTCAGCATGGTCCAGGACGCTTATATCCGCATTCTCAATCCGGATTCCGGTCAGGAAATCTACAGTTTTATGCTGACAGATTATTATGACAACGTCACCTCCATGATGCTCGGAGAGATTTATCTACATAACACAGAATGGAAATTCAATGCCATCGGAAACGGAGTCGCCAGAGATCTTGCCGGACTCTGCCAGCTGTATGGTGTTGAAACAAACTAACGGGAGGTAATTTTATGCTTACTTTTGAAACAGTAAATGAACTGACACTCAAGGTCACCAGCACAGGAAATGATACTATCTTTACCAAAGCCGGTGCTTTTATCGCAGGTGACTGCGGCGGAAATACAAACTATCGCTTCGAAAAGGTTCTCCTCGGGCCACAGAAGAGTCTTGCACAGGCGGCTCTCGGCTCTCTGATGCGCCGCGTCACAGGCGAGAATATTCCCCTGATGAAAGTTACTATGAACGGACCTTCTGAGACTTTCTATGCAGTAAATGCACAGCATGTTGTTATCTATAAGCTGGAACCGGGTGAGACTATCTCTGTTGAATCCGAGAATCTTCTCGCATTTACGCAGGACTGCAAATACAGTGTACGCTTTATCGGTGTCGGTGTTTTGTCTCAGAAAGGTTTTGCCACCACAACACTTACCGGAACCGGAAGTGAAGCCTATGTAGCCATCCTCACCGATGGAAACCCGATTGCCCTCAGCAATGTACAGACACACAATACTATTTCTGTCGATCCGGACGCGGTGATCTGCTGGATGGGCGATGGCTCCTGTGATCCACGCATTACCACAGACGTAAACTGGAAGACCTTTATCGGTCAGGCCTCCGGTGAATCCTATTCCTTTGAATGGCACGGCAATCTGCCCGTAACCGTCATTATTCAGCCTTCTGAGCGCAGAGGCGGCATCCGCATCGGAATTGATTAACATTTCTTTACTATAAAGAACATAAAGAAAGCCCTCTGTCACTCGACAGAGGGTTTTCTGGGTTTAACGTAACTTTTTATTTACCGGATTTCACGATTGCTTTTCGTACCATATCCACTGGGATGATCAGTGCACCCAGTACCATGGAGACAAGCAGTGCTTTCAGTGTCAGTGGAGTTGTACTGAATACTTCACCACCAATCTGGATCAGAACTGTCTGCATGACAAAGATTGCACCCATGACCAGGACAAATCTCTTATTCTCTCCAATATGCTCAAACAGATTGAATTTCTCAGATCTGGTATTCAGACTGTTAAAGATGATGGAATAGATAAAGAATGCAAACATAAATGTCTTCTCATAAAGTTCCGGATCAGCACATCCTGCCGGCATAACTGCCGTTGTGATCCCGCCGATATTCTCCAGAATCAGAATGGAACCAAGTGTGATAAATACCGCACTCACCCCAATTGCAGATTTGATGTAGCCTGTCAGGATATCATCACTTCTCTTTGCCGGCTGTTCATTCATATAACGATTCAGGATTGGCTCACCACCAAATGCCATAGCTGCCAGCGTATCCATGATCAGGTTGATCCACAGGATCTGAACAATGGAAAACGGCTCTGTCCATCCAAGAATCGGTGCAAGAATATTCATCAGCAGAGTACTGATATTTACAGTCAGCTGGAAGATCAGGAACTTGCCGACAGATTTCGCCATGGTTCGGCTGTTTAATACACAGTCCTTGATGGAAGTCAGACTGTTGTTCAGAATAACAACATCTCCTGCCTCCTGTGCAACTGCTGTTCCATCTCCCATTGCAAATCCGATATCCGCCTGTTTCAGTGCCGGTGCATCATTGACACCGTCTCCTGTCATACCACAGACATCGTCAAGCTGCTGTGCAATTGTGACAAGACGTTTCTTATCCAGAGGTTTCGCACGACTGACAACACGAAGCATCGGAAGTTTTTTCTTAAGTTCTTCGTCGGAAAGCTGTTCCAGTTCATCATGAGTAAGAACAACTTCTGTCTTCTCATCCTTGAGGATTCCGGCTTCTTTTGCAATTGCAACAGCTGTTTCTTCTGCATCACCTGTAACCATAACCACCTGGATTCCGGCATGGTTCAGAACCTCAACTGTCTCAATCGCATCTTTTCTTACGTTATCTCTCAGGCTGAGAACTGCAAGGAGGATTTTCTGGCTTCCTGTGATCTTCACTACAGAAAGAAGCTTCATGGTTCTCTTTGCCTGTGCAACCATCTGCTCTTCTACTTTTGCCTTTTCAGAAGGAGTGAAGTCTATAACCCTGCCGTCTTCTGTCATATAATGTGTCACTTCATTGATGATGTTCTCCGTAGCACCTTTCCAGTAAACCGTTCCATCATTCAATTCTACAGTCGCACATTTTTTCTCGGAATCAAATCCGCTGATTTCCTTTACCTTAGATGCATCAACCTTCTCCGGACCGCCCTTTGTGATGGAATAAGTCAGAAGAGCACGGTCCATGTTGTTGCTTCCGATCGCCCTGCCTTCAGAAATCTTTGCAAGGTTATTCAGAGTGATCGCTTCCAGAAAATCATTATGTGAAATATGATCAACAATTCTTCCATCTCCCAGCACAAACTCTACCAGAGAAAGATTTCCCTCCGTGATAGTTCCTGTCTTGTCACTGAACAGAAGATTCATATAAGCAGAATCTGAAAAAGCAGCCTTGTGACTTACAAGGATATTCTTTTTGTACATGGATTCTGTATTCATGGACTGAACCAGACTGTTCATCATCGGAAGACCTTCCGGCACTGCCATGATAACGATAGAAGCCATCAGCATAACTGCCTCTGCGATCAGAAGGATCACAAATACAGGTGTGATTGCTTCATCTGCACGGATAATGGAAAGGAACACCTGAAGCACACCTGCGATCACAGCTGCTGAAACACCAAGCTTACCGATTCCTCCGGCAACAACCTCAAGCTTAAGACTGGAAGTATCCTTACGTTCTTCTTCCTCATTGTCATCCGTAAGAGCTTTATTGATCTTACCAAGCTCAGATGCATCACCGATCACCGTTGCCACCATATAAGCTTCCCCACTGGTTACAACAGATCCCATAAATACCTTGTGTGCAGAAGAGTAATCCGTGGATTCTGCCTCTTCCATACTGTCAGCAGCCGTCTTGGATTCATCACGTGACTCTCCATTCAGTGCTGCCTGGGACACCTTCACATTTCCTTTAAACAAAAGTCCGTCAACCGGAACCTTGTCACCTGCCTGGATCAGGATCGTGTCTCCCTTTACAATGTCACTTGTCAGGATTTTGACAAGTTTTCCGTTTCGAAATACCTTAGCGTAGGTTTTGTTGTACTCTTCCTGCAAAGCCTCGCTTCTTGATGTATTTCTGTATTCGGACAGGGTGCTGAATCCTGTTGCAAGTGCAATCGCAATTACAATACTGATAATCTCGATAACATCATTCTCGCCGCCCAGTGCCGGAACGATCACTCCAAGAATCGCCAAAACGATCTTAAGTACCAGTGCAAGGCAGAGAACCTTGATCCAGATATCATTAAAAGCACCGATAAACATAGACCAGAGCGATTCCGCTTCTTTCTTGGCAAGTGCATTCGTTCCATACTGCTGTTTACTCTGTGCAGCCTGTTCTTCCGTCAAGCCCTGTTCAAGGGTTTTTCTGTTCAGCAGTTCCTTCGTCAGAACTGCTTTGTTTTGATTCTCACTCATCCGGTGAATACCTCCATTACACATATCGTCTGCAAAGATCGCCGATCGATGTGTCCTTTGTACCCTGGCCAATGGCTCCAAATTTCCATTCGCCGTTGTGTCTGTATATCTCTCCAAATATCATCGCCGTCATTCCGGAATAATTCTCGGTAAGATCATATTTACACATCTCTTTATTCGTACTTCCATCTACGATTCTGATAAATGCATTTCTGATCATTCCAAAATGCTGCTTTCTCTGAACTGCAGAATAGATATTTACAACAATCACGATTTTGTCATATTCCTGTGGAACCCTGGACAGTTCAATGAGGATCTGCTCATCATCTCCGTCACCGTCACCTGTCAGGTTATCTCCCATATGACGGACAGTGCCTGACTTGTGTGTAAGATTTCCAAAATATACAACATCATTCTTGTCTGTAAATTTACCATTCTTAAGCAGGATTGCTGTTGCGTCACAGTCAATATCCGCCGCCTTAAAAAGCCCAAATAATCCTGATTTCTGCTCTACCGCATCCCATCCAAGACCTACGAGTACATTTGACAGACCTTTACTTTCTTTACTAAGACTGACCTTCTGTCCCTTTTGCAAACTAATTGACATATTTTTCTCCTCCCGGCAAACTGCCAGTTGTTACTGTTCACTCCGTTCACAGTATCTCTTATTCAGGAATTATTATGCAACCTCAATTCCAAAATGTCCGCACAGTGCTGCGAGTCCACCCTGGAACCCACTTCCGATCGCATTAAACTTCCATTCACCGTTATGTTTGTAAAGTTCTCCTACCACAATTGCTGTCTCAATAGAAAAATCTTCACCCAGATCATAGTGGATCAGTTCCTGGTTTGTGTCCTTGTCCACGATACGGATATATGCATTGGAAACCTGTCCGAAATTCTGTCTTCTGGCCTCTGCCTCATAGATTGTAACAGTGAATGCGATTCTTTCAACATTTGCCGGAACATCTGCAAGTGCGATCTCCATCTCTTCGTCATCGCCTTCGCCGTCACCTGTGCGGTTATCACCCATATGCTTTACAGCTCCTGACGGATGTTCCAGGTTTCCATAGAAGACAAATTCCTTGTCTGTCGGGCATTTACCATTGGAACCAAGCATAAATGCTGCTGCATCAAGGTCAAAGTCTGCACCTGTGTCGAATGCATTGACATCCCAGCCAAGGCCTACCATGATATTCTTTAATCCCGGATTCCCCTTGGTAAGATCTACTTTCTGTCCTTTTGATAAATTGATTGGCATAATCGTTTCCTCCTTTATACTTTGATGTTGGATTATTTTAACATGCTTTATCTGCCTGCTCCACCATAGGTTTTGAGAAATTCCTGCTTGATGTTTTCGAGCCGGGCCGCATCGTCAATCCTCTGTTTTCTGGCTGTTTCCTGAATGTTCTGTGTTTCCTCGATACCGTTGACGATCGTTCTCCAGGTAGTCTCCAGAGTCTCGATCTTGACAGAGCTTCCGCTTGCCAGTCTGGCTGTCATCTTGGACTGTTCTACGGTATTACGTGCATTCTTGATCAGCATCTCGTTTGTCTTCTTGTCAAGCTCCGACAGTGCCTCCGCCTGGATCTTCTGACGCTTGAGCATAACTGCCTGGGCCAGTCCCTGCTTAAACACCGGAAGCGTAACAATGAACGCCGAGTTGATTTTTCTTACAAGGTTCATATTACTGTATGCCATTGTCTTGATCATCGGAATAGACTGTATCGCGATATTCTCTGCCACCCTCAGATCCTGTGTACGCTGTTCCAGCATCATCAGAGCATTATTCAGCCCTGCCAGTTCCAGCTGTATGGAATTGTCCCCGGTTGCCTCAAAATCAGCCTGACGCTGTGCAATATAGGCTTCCAGTTCCCTGCATCCCTGCTCTCCGGCAAGAATATATTTTACAAGCTGATGATAATAATCAACATTTGCATCAAACATCTGCTCCAGCTTGCGGTTGGACTGTTTGATCTCACCCTCATACTCACGGAGCTGAACATAGATTTTGTCCACTTCCTCTCCCATGGTATGATATTTATCGAGGATTTTTTCGAGCTGTTTCTTCATATTTCCAAACAGTTTGTTAAACAGCCCTGTACTTTCCTTGAGTTCACTCGGATCAAACTTTGACATGATCTTTGACAGTGAAGTCAGCATTTCACTGGACTCATCCAGCTGGCTCATGTTCATGCTGTTCAGAACAATATCCGATGCCTTCGCCACCTCCTCGGCAGCATCTGCTCCAAAACAAACAATCGTTTCCAGATTATTTACTTCGATCGTGCTTACAAGTGCATCCACCTCATCAGAATTTACCAGCGTTTCATTCATCTGCTTCCTGTCAGCCACAATATCATATGGCTTTACAGTCTCAATCTCTGTCCCCGCCTCTCCTGTCGGTGATGCAGGTGGTGTTACCTTACTGAAATCAAGTCCCATAACGCTTACCCCTTCCTGAATATTCTGTCACGCCATGACGTGCGTGCTGTTAATGAAATCGTATTCCAGTCAGGAACCTGCAGATCATACATATAAGTTCCTGTCTGATGTTCTTCCATTAATTTCTGGTTAAAATGATTATCTATGTTGTATCCTGTCGGAATAAAGAAAAGCACATCAAATCCCAGCAGGTTCAGAAAAGCCGTATAAATAGAATCCTCAAGCGTGATCAGTACCTCTGATGTATTAATATATATCAGTTTCGGATTCTTTTTTGTAAAATCAAAATTCTGTATCAGACGCGTAACCTGTTTCGGAAGATTCAGTGCAACAGATATGATCGTATATTCTGTTCCATTTTCAAACGTTCCACGGATCAGACGCTGTTCTATCATTGTCTCCAGCTTATCCAGAATATAATCCTGCATTTCTTCTCTGAGAAATCCATACGGATATGCCGGATGAGTTTTTATCTTCCTTCGCTGCAGTTTTCCGTTTCTGAAAAATTCTGCCACATACATTTTAATCGGATTCGGTGATACGGAGGTAAAAAACGGCGGCTGATCGATCACCACTGTTTCCGGAGTCATCAGCTGCTTGACAGAAATCCAATATTCTTCTATTTTTTGATCCTTCACACCCGATATTTTTGAAAAGATGACCGGCAGGTTTACAACGCCGTCCACTGTACTGAAATTAGGACGATATTTCATCTCCGTATTCCAGAGAAGCCTGATCTCCCGATCCATTGTCTGCAATGATATGGTATTTGCCTGGACAAACTGCCTGTCTCGAAATATCACAGAATCATTGTACATCAGTGTATCCAGTTCCCGTTCTGCATGATACGCCGCCGTTCCTATATGAAGCTGTGCATTCTGTTCCGGAAATCGTTGCATCACCATAGATGTATCATGATTGATTTCATATAAAAGCGGATCCTCAAGCATGACCGGTTCATTTCGGTCCGGGTGCAGGATCAGGACATCTGCCGGTACTCTCGCCAGAAATTTTATAAAAAGCACTTCATTGACACTCCGGCAACTGCCCATATGAACAAAACAACCTGTGTCGTTTTTCTTCCAGTTCTTAAAAAGCTGTCCCTGATATCTTTTGATCCAGCACAGAAGATACACTCCTTTATTCATCAGTCGGTTAAGGCTGATATCCGGTTCAGTTGCCTCCCGCATCATCACTTCTGCAAAGGCTCTGCAAAAAACCGCCTGCAGGATCTTACTTGCCGGATACTGAATATTCATCTGGAGATCTGCGATCATCTGCTCTGCCCCTGTATAATGAGTCCGGCGGATCTTCATGATCTCATCCGTTGTCGGATTCGGGATACTGCCATTCACAACAACAATCTGCCGCTTCCGGTTCTTTAGTTCCAGATAAAACTGATACAGTTCATTCGCATAAGTAAGTTTGTCTTCCACACCATTGATCCGAAGATAACAGTTATAAAAAAATCCCTCCCGATCGCCTCTGGCTGCTGGTTCCTTCAGGATATCCGAAAGACCGCCACCCTCGATCCATGCATTTGTACAGTTGGTAAAACCACCTTCTGAGCCAAATATCTTCTGATTCTGCACGGTCTTCTCAATATTCTGCCGTAGCTTTGCAAGCGAAAAGTCTGCCGGAATTTCTCCGAAGTTCTCACCTTCGTATCTGTCTGATTTCTGCGACTGTGGATCGAGCTTCAGATATGATTCATCTCCTGATGGCTGCACCAGAACCACATCACATCCTGCATTGGAGAGAACGCCCAGCAGCAGCAGTTCATAATTGCTGACTGAACCGACATATAAGATCTTTGGAAGTCGTTCCTGTCCCAGCTGGTTTACGATCCGCTCAAACTTGTAATAGAGCCAGCACATAAACTTGATATACGCATTCCTGAGCATATTTTCTGTTTTTCCTGATCTTCTCAGTTCCTCCAGTGAATCGTAAATGGAAGCTGCCACATTCTCATTCTGCGAACGGTTCATCCTGGGAAGCCATTTCTTCAGACTACACATGATAAACCCCATGCCAAGCTGGAAATCATTTCCCATCATTTCATAGTAATAAGCCAGATTCCCCTCTGTAGGATTCGGTATCTTACCCTCGATGATCACTCCACACTTCCTTGCAGCATCATAATAGTCATATAGAAATTTCCCAATTTCTTCGGAATAACCATTAATACGATAAAAATATACTCCCTTTTCCCTGCGCTTCCCCAACTCTGTAAAAAAATCACTGAGGTTTTGAATCTTTTTATGTTCTAACATCAACTATTCTCACCTCAATATCAACTTATAGGTAATATTGTGACACTCCTCTGATCAAAGTGTCACTGTAGATTATTTTATCACACTCAACTTCCAATTACTACTCTTCCAACCTCTTTTTACAGAATTTTTAGATAATTAGCTACTGTTTACTCCGTCCCTTCTTCTCCCATAAAATACGAAAGGGTGCCATGCATTCTTCACATGGCACCCTTTCGTATTTTATCTGTATTTTCACCATTCTTCCGGCCTTACTTTATTCCGGTCATTTCTTTTAACTCATATATATATCCCTGGAATTTCTCTGCCTCCAGTTTTACGGTCTGAGACATTTTTTCCGGATAATATCTTGTAGAAAAAACAATTTCTCCGTGATTCAAATAGATCTCCACTGCCGTTGTATCCACAAGCATACGAAGTTCTTTCAGGCTTCCTGACGGAAGGATCGCATTGCGTTGTCTTCGCCCTGCGCCGGCCTCTTTGGAGAGCCTTAACCAAACCTTCGGCCCATCTGCCTCCAGTATCAGATCCGTTCCAAAGGATATTCTGCATATCCTTGTATCCAGTTTCATTTCCAGCTCAAACGGTCTGAAGACTTCAATATTTTCCTGCGTTTCATCTATTCTGAAGTCTCTTCCTCTAAGCACCTTAAGCTCTTCTACCGGATATTGATATAATCTTCCATTATACAGACGAATCTCTCTTGGAACAGTCAGACAATGCTGCCAGCCCTCTTTCTCTACTGTCGGATTCGTATATTCTCCTTCAACATCCGGAAGTCCCATCCAGCCGATCAGAATTCTCCTTCCCTTTGCGTCCTCAAATGTCTGAGGCGCATAAAAGTCAAATCCCATATCCCACTCCTGAAACTCTTTCACATCCATTTTTCCGTCTTTCAAAAGGAAATATCCTGACTGATAAACATTCTGAAATCTGTATTCTTCGCGCTTCAGCCCCTGTGGAGAAACAGCCAACACCTGCTGTCCTTCTATCTTAAACATATCCGGACATTCCCACATATATCCAAATGGTTCTTCTGTAGTGATTTCCCTTTCGTAAGTCCAGTTCTTGAGATTCTCTGATCTGTAGATCAGTACAGCTCCCTGATCATTCTTTTTGCGTCCGCCGAGTGCCATAAAATAAGCATCATCATCTTTCCATACTTTTGGATCCCTCACATGACGGGTATATGTTTCCGGATAATCCTGATAATCGACCGCTACTTCTTTTACGCCAAAATGTATCCCATCTTCACTCTCTACATGAAGGGTACTGGCTTCCCTCCCGTTATTGATGTGATCATAGTCCCCGTCCATTTTGACGTTTCCCGTAAAAAAAAGATGTAATTTCTCATCCTCCACTATTGCAGAACCGGAATAGACCCCATGACAGTCATAACTGCTGTCCGGATATAACGGTACTCCCTCATATCTCCAGGAAACCAGGTCTTCACTGGAATAATGACCCCAGAGCTTCAGTCCTCCCTCTGCATCAAACGGTGAATACTGAAAAAACACATGATATCTTCCTTTAAAATAACATAATCCATTCGGATCATTCAGCCATCCGGTCGGAGGCATCAGATGATGGGTAAGACGCTGTTTCTGAAGTTCTCGATCCATTGCTGCGGTTTCTTCGATTTTAATCAGTTCTGCGGCAAGTATGCTTGTTAATGCACTCATTTCTGACCTCCTGTTATTTTTCGGATTTTGATATCCGGCTTCATATCTATGGTATCATTATCATTTAATTATCATATGTATTTCATGTATTATATGTAGGTTATTTCATATGTATGTGTAATCGTTTTCACTTTCCGCTATTATACACTTGCCATCTGCAATTGTAAATACGCATGATGTCACAAAAAGTCATCAGAATCTGTACATTTTAGCTAAATACACCTATAAAGCCAAAAACAGCCCCACAGCATGATGATCATGCTGCAGGACTGTTCTATAAACTTATATTTGTAACTGTTCAATACCCTCACAGTCACCTATATTCTATTCAGATATTCAGAAGATCACTGAATACCCTAAGTGCTCCATCTGTTTCATGGGCAAGCACACGTTTTGCAAGGACTTTACCAAGCTGTACACCCTCCTGGTCAAAGCTGTTTACATTCCACAGGAATCCCTGGAACATAACCTTATTCTCAAAGTGTGCAAGAAGTGCACCAAGAGCTTCCGGTGTCAGCTGCTCACCGATGATGATGCTTGACGGACGTCCGCCCTCGAAGTTCTTATTGCGGTTTTCATCTTCTTTACCGCAGGCAAATGCTACGATCTGAGCAGCAACATTGGCACAGAGTTTCTGCTGGCTTGTGCTGTCCTGGATCACTACATCCGTACCAATCTGACTGTTTTTGAATCCGATGAACTGAAGCGGTACAATGTCAGTTCCCTGATGCAGAAGCTGATAGAAGGAATGCTGTCCGTTGGTTCCTGGCTCACCGAAGATAACCGGTCCTGTCACATAATCTACAGGCTCACCAAAACGGTTTACGGATTTACCGTTGGATTCCATATCAAGCTGCTGAAGGTGTGCCGGGAAACGGCTCAGTGCCTGAGAATATGGAAGAACTGCTGTGCTTGGATATCCAAGTACGTTACGCTCATAAACACCGATCAGTGCATCCAGCATAGCCGGGTTCTGCATTACATCTTTGTTTGTTGCAAGTTTATCCTCTGCTGCTGCTCCATCCAGGAACTGTGCGAAGACTTCCGGTCCGAATGCCAGAGATAATACAGCACCGCCTACAGCAGATGTGGAAGAATAACGTCCTCCGATATAGTCATCCATAAAGAATGCTGCAAGATAGTCATCACTCTTTGCAAGAGGTGATGTCTCACTTGTAACTGCGATCATATGTCTGGATGCATCCAGTCCTGCATTCTTAAGGGCATCTTTTACAAAGGATTCATTTGTCAGAGTTTCCAGAGTTGTTCCTGATTTGGAAACCAGTACAAAAATGGAATGTGCAACATCGATAGAGTTCAGGACTGCTGCTGCATCATCAGGGTCTACATTGCTGATGAACTTCGCTTCCATTTTGAATTTACCGTTTTTCTTTGCCCAGTTCTCAAGTGCAAGATACATTGCACGAGGACCAAGGTCACTTCCACCGATACCGATCTGAACAACTGTTGTAAATTTCTCTCCAGCTGCGTTTGTGATTTCTCCGGCATGTACCTTATCTGCAAATTCTGCAATTCTCTTCTGCTGCTCTGTATAGAAAGCTCTCTTGTCAGCTCCGTCAGCCTCAACTGCATTTCCAAGCTGACCGCGTGTCATATGATGAAGAACAAGACGTTTCTCTCCTGTGTTGATCACTTCTCCATTGTAAAGAGCTTCAAATTTCTCAGTAAGCTGTGCTTCCTCTGCCAGTTTCTTAAGTCCTTCCAGAACTTCATCGTCTACCTTTTTGGCTGCAAAGTTATAGGAAAGTCCCTCTGTCATCGAAACGCTGTAATTCTTTACACGTTCTGCTCCATTCTCTCCTGCCATAACCTCTGCAAGGTCTACTTTTTTAACTCCTGCAAGTTCTTTAAAAGATGCAAGTGTATCCAGATTGTTCCAGGTAATCATACTAGATTCCTGCTACTTGAAACATATACAACTACGTATATGCCAGATGATTCGCTATAATCTCGCGATTTATAGTTACTGCTTCAATGTGTATGCTTTGGTAATCACTAAGTGATTTACTACTCGCAGATCCATGTACACTCCACAGTCGTAAATTCCCGACTAAGCCATCGGTACATACCTATAAATTCATAACTTGATTAGATATAGGTTTTGTCTTCATCTGAAATAGCTTTTCCTTTCCTAGTTTTTAATATTTTGCCACTTGGTTTTCGTGGACTTATACCATTGCTCAGCTGTTACCATCGGGATTCTATTCCTTAGTTAGCAAGACTGTTTCAACTTGCACTGGCTTTTTTCCTACAACTCCAGCTGCTGTTACGTCAGCACGAACGAATACCTCGGATTTCAGGTATCTTTGAGTATATTAACTCACTATTATAATTGTCTTCAGCTGCTTATACAATTCTCCCTATTAGAAAACATTTCTTTTTTATTATAATACAACTGCATTCTTCAAACAAGCATCTTTACTCTTTTTAGAGAATTATTTTCAGTCGCAGATAAGTGTCTGTCTGGAATCTGCGCCATCTTTCTTGAAGTCAGAATTTACGAATTCGATTTTCTTTGGTTTTATTTTGATAAGGTTCATCGGATGCGGCATTTTTTCCAGAGCCTTCAGTGGAATCTTTCGGAAATCTGCCGCCTGTACATATTCCTGTGAAAATGGCTCTACAATAGATGCCAGGCCTGTGACCTGCATTCCTTTGAGTTTGCCGAAACCTTCATATTTATCAAAGATGACCAGGCATACGTTCTTGTTCTTTTCCAGTGCATAAAACTTCTCGCCACCTTCAGAAAAAATCCAGAAGCAGTCGTCATGATACGTATATTCCAGCGGCGTACAGCGCACAAAATCTCCTGCCGCGGTTGCCAGTGCGCAGGTGTTGTTTGCCTGAATATACTCCTCCACGGTCTTTTTTAGAGCATCCTGATCCAGTTTTTTTGACTGTGCATCTTTTTCTTTCCAGTAGTTTGCAGCTCTTTCGTATTCCTCGTGAGAAAGATCTGTATTCTCAGGGATTTCCTCATATTCATCTTTGTCCAGACAGAGTGGGATTCCTGTCTTGCTGTTTACATTGATCCCGCCATACCAGGTTCCTGTCACTTCCAGGATATCGCCAACCTGATAATCCATGGAATAGTCGTCATTTTTCTTGATTACTCTGATCTTTGCCATTTTTATGCCTCACTTTTTTGTAGTCGGATTATTTTTTCTCCAGGGTAAACTGTAACTTTTCATCGTCCCAGTATTTTACATTCAGTCCTTTATCCAGGAAATACTGTTCGATCACCTGATGCATCTCATCATAACGTCCCTCGCAGGCACAGTTTCCCAGTGGTTCGATCCACAAAGCCTGTGCTCCGCAGGCATCGCGAAGGTGGAGTTTGAAATTCAGATGTTTTTGTTCCAGTATTCCGTTTACTTCTATGATTTCGTTGAAAGTGATAATTGCCATCGTTGTTCCTCCTGATATTAAATTTTTCTGAATGGGATCTCCTTTCCATCATGTGATAAAACAATTTTATTTTGCTTTAATTCATATTCGAATTTATATATTGGTATTATTGAATTACCAGTAAAAGGAGCAAATCCAAAATCTGTTTCCAGTGGATTCAGCCACAATGTTACTGTATTATCATTTAATCCGATGATCCATCCTCTGACCCCTGGATTTGCTGCTTCGGAATCATAAACATCCAAATATGGCTTCTTTTCTGAGCTAATTATAAGGTCGTAACAACTGTTATAATCAAAAACGTCACTGTCCTCATCGTCCTTGCGAATCTCTGTTCCATCTTCTCTCAGGTTTATTCCTGTGTAATAGCCTGATATTTCTCCCAGTCTTTTCGCATTTACCAGGATTCCCCCGATACTAAAATAAACGACTGTAATAACAAGTATCACTATTACTGCCACTGTAATAACTATTTTCTTTTTCTTTGTATACACTGATATCCCCCTTCTGGTAATTGCAATTTCTGGTTTTATTATAATCTCTCTTTTTGTGAATGTACAAACAAATTTTTGTATAAAAAAATGAAATTTTCAGAGAAAAAAAAGAACAAATCCGAAAAACGTTTTTGCTAAATTCTCCAATTCTTTACCATTAACATAATAATTTATAAATCCCTCAGTGCTGTATAGCCACAGATCCCCCTCCATATTCAGCCACTGCGTCAAATCTTCAATGTACACTGATCTTACACTGTCTCCAAAAGCATCACCTCCGCAGATCTTTAAATTTTTAGGAAAATAAGCAGACATGCCACCGGCACCTCTTCGATATACCAGGCAAAGAAAAAAGCAGCTACTCTCCCTGTCTGTCGGAATTATAGCCGCTTTCTTATCATTCAAATAAAATTTTATTTTACTTCCACAAGTTCAATCTTGAAGTTCAGTTCTTTACCTGCCATCTCATGGTTTGCATCGAAAGTAATGGTAGTTTCTTCCTTTGCAGTTACCTTAACCGGGAATGGCTGTCCATACTGATTAGACAGATATACCTGCTGTCCTACTGTAAGATCCTCGGAACCCGGAAGCTGAGCGATCTCAAGTGTAAAGATTGCATTCGGATCCGGCATGCCATATGCTTCTTCTGGCATCAGATGGATTTCTCTGATCTCTCCGACTTCCATACCAGCTACTGCTGCATCGAATCCTTTGATCATCTGTCCTGCTCCGCAGATAAATTCAAGCGGTTCTCCACGATCATAAGAAGAATCAAACTGTGTTCCATCGTTAAAAGTTCCCCTATAATGGGTACGGCAGGTTTTGCCTACGTTCGGGCCTGTAAATGCCGGCTTGTGTGAACCACATCCACCACCGCAGGTTCCTCCGCAGGAATGTCCCTCTTCATGATCGCCACAGGAATGACCTTCCTCATGGTGATGATGGTCACAGGTTGTTCCTGCTGAAACCAGTTCACCCTTAAGGTAAGACTCTACCACCTCGTCTGTGTTTCCCTGAGCACCTGAGCATAACTGAACCCCGGCCTCTGCAAGTGCATTCTGTGCACCGCCGCCGATTCCGCCACAGATCAGGACATCAATTCCCTGCTCTGCAAGAAGTCCTGCAAGTGCACCGTGTCCTGTCCCATTAGAACCGATCACTTCACTGGAAACAACCTTATTATCCTCCACCTCATAAACCTTGAAATTCTCTGTTTTTCCAAAGTGCTGGAAAACATTGCCGTTATCATAAGTTACTGCAATTTTCATGTAAAAAGTCCTCCAATTCATACTATATCTATCAGATTAGTATAGCTTGTTGAGAAGATAAAAGCAAGGGAAGAGTGTTTTTCGGATTTTTCTAAACCACAGGTTCATTGTTTTGCACTGGAAGCTATGCTAATCTTAATGCATCGAAGGAACACATTCCTTCAAAAGAAGTTTTGCAGAAGGCAGACTTCACAGACGTTTTAAAAAAATCTTATATTAAAATCAGGCGCATACAGCAGCGAAACAAATCAGCTTATGAGTTTTCTATTGTTACTCAGGTAATCTTTTATCCATGACACAGATAACTTCTGATCGGAGGTGATCCACGTTGAAGTGGTATAAAGAAAGGTATTTACGCCAAAAAAACAATACATATATCAGATGAAATCTTACATTGCGTCTCGCTCATAATAATATAAGTCAAGCAGCAGGCAGTATCCCGCGAGGGTACTAAACAGCTACGATATAATTTATTAAAAAGTCTGGAAGCTTCTGCAAATCATGACCAGACTAATTCACAGAAAGGAGCAGCATATGTCATTTCTTGATAATCTTAAAGAAGAAGCAAGCTTTACAGAGACATTGAACGGGGCAAAAACTCATGCTTCATCCGGCGATGCCTGTCTGGATCTGTTTGCTGTCGCTGGCGGTATGCGTCATCGTTCATACCGTGACCAGATTCATCTCTTTGATCGTGCTTATATCGAAAATCCAGAGCTGGCAATGAAGCTCCTTTTCTATATCCGCGATATCCGGGAGGGCCTTGGTGAGCGTGAGCTTTTCCGCAACCTGATCCGGCATACCGCCAAAACATGGCCGGAATCTGCCAGAAAAAATATTGCTTTAATTTCTGAATACGGACGTTTCGATGACCTCATGTGTCTGATGGGGACTCCGTCTGAGAAAGCTGTTGTTGAGCTGATCCGCACTCAGTTAAACCAGGACTGTGAAGCTCTCAAAGAGCGAAAAGCAGGAAATATCAATGCACATATTTCACTTCTTGCCAAATGGCTTCCTTCCATCAATACCTCAAGTGCCCGTAAAAGAGGACAGGCAAAAGTTCTCGCCTCTGCACTTGGGATGGGTGCCGGTCAGTACCGCAAGCTTCTTTCCACGCTTCGTGCAAATATTGCCCTGACGGAGCGTTACCTCACCAGCCAAAAACTGGACAAAATCAATTATGAAGCGGTTCCGGCAGGAGCAATGCTCAAATATCACAAATCTTTTCATCAGCAGGATGCCGAGCGTTTTTCTAAGTTCCTGTCAGATGTCGATAACGGTCAGAAATCTATCCACTGTGGTACGCTTTATCCATATGAGATCCTGCGTCCATTAATGTCACATGGCCGTATACTTCCACATTGCGAACCTGACGCTGCAAATGCTGCTCTGGAAACTCTCTGGAATCAGCAGACTTCCAAAGTATGTGAACAGAATGCAATTTCTGTGATCGATGTTTCCGGCTCCATGTATTGCCACCGCTACGGAACTCCAAGTCCGGCTCTGATCTCACAGGCATTGGGGCTGTATCATGCAGAACACTGCACTGGTACTTTTCACAATACATTCATTACTTTTTCATCGACACCTGAACTGGTGGAAATTCATGGCCGGACACTTGAGGAGAAGCTTCGCTATATCCAGAGCAGCAAGTGGGAATTTTCAACAAACCTTGAAGCGGTTTTTGATCTGATCCTCCGGACAGCGGTTAATGCTGGCACACCTCAGGAAGAAATGCCTTCCACCTTATTCATCATCTCTGACATGGAATTTGACAGTGCGATGAAAAATCCGGATAAAACCATTTATGACAACGCAAAAGCTGCATTTGAAGCCAAAGGCTATCATCTGCCAGCTGTTGTATTTCATAATGTCAACAGCTGGCAGATGCAGACTCCGGTCAGATCTCACACCAGGGGTACTGCTCTCGCGAGTGGTGCCGGAACCAACTCCTTCAACTACAAATTTGATGGAAACATTACCCCGATGGATCACATGCTCCGCGTCTTAACCAGTCCCCGTTATGCAGCTGTGCATGCATAACCAGATACTGTACCACTGATATCTCCTCGATATTCACTAATAAAACAAGAAGAGGCCATCTCGGCCTCTTCGTATACCAGCAGGTCTTCCATCTGTACATGGTACAGATGGCTGAGTGCCAGCAGGTTATCGATTGTAGGAAGACACGCTCCCGTCTCCCTTAATTAAAGATATTGTTGGGTAAAAAAGAAAGGTCAGTCGATTTTGCCGATGAAGCGGTAGTAGATTTCTACTTCCTGCTCACGGCTTCCGTCCTCGCCCTTGACAGCTTCGTGGACGGTTATTTTTTCAATTAGAGTGTTCAGAAGTTCGGCGGTCAGCTCCACAGGGTTGACATACTGTTTCATCAGGGCAATCCACTTTTCAGCATCCGCTGCGGTCTGTACGGCGGCTTCCATCGTTTCGTGAAGCTGTCTTATTTTTGTTTCAAGCTCCTTTTGCTCGTTCTGGTACTTCTCGGACAGCATATTGAAGTTATACTCGGTTATGCGTCCGGCAGACCAGTCCTCATACATTTTAGCAAACAGCCCGTCAACCTCGGCTTTACGCTTCTCTGCCTTTTTCAGCTCCGCAGCCTGCTTTTTCTTCGCAGAGTTTCTTTCCCTGTCGCTGGCATTGAGCAGGCGTTTCAGCAGATTGTCCTCGTCTTTCTGTGCCAGCATAGACCAGTATTGCAGTCTTGCAAGCACATAGGCATACAGTACATCATAGCGGATATAGTGCATGGAACACTGGCGTAATCCCTGCCCGTGCTTGCTGCAATGGTAGTACCCGTATGGGTTCTTATTCTGCTTGTTTTCCCCATAGGCTAAAGACCATCCGCAGTCTGCACATTTTATCAATCCTGCGAAAATCTGTGTCGTACCGTTTCTGCGTTTCCTGCGTCTGCTTGCAATCAGCTCCTGAACTTTTTGGAACACTTCTTCAGAAATGATGGCTTCGTGGGTATTTTCCACACGATACCATTCTTCCTGCGGCTTCCGCACCTTTTTCTTGTTCTTGAATGAAATGTTGCTCTGCTTGTTGTGAATGCTGTGACCGATGTAGGTTTCCTCTTTCAAAATGCTCTTGACCTGTGCTATCGTCCACGCATAGGCTTTTTCTGCGGGCGCACCGGCGTAGATATTGGCGAAAGTCCCGTATCTTTCATAGTTCAGCCAGCCGGGGGTAGGTACTTTTTCCTCCACCAGAATCCGTGTAATGCTGGCGGCTCCACGCCCGTGTACAGCAAGGTCAAAAATCTTCTCTACAATCCAGCGTGTTTCCGGGTCGATCAGAAGATGACCTTTTTTGTCCGGGTCTTTTACATAGCCCAGCGGTGCATAGGCTCCATAGTGTGCGCCATTGGCAAATCTTGTGTGCATGGCAGCCTTGACCTTTTTGCTGGTCTGTCGGGCGTGCATTTCATTCAGGATGTTTAAGAACGGTGCAAGCTCGCTTTCTCCGTTGATGGTGTCCACATTGTCATTGATGGCAATGTAGCGTACTCCCTTGCTGGGGAAATAGATTTCCGTGTACTGACCGGTCAGGATATAGTTTCTTCCCAGACGGGATAAGTCCTTTGTGACAACGCAGTTGATTTTCCCGTCTTCGATGTCATCAATCATCCTTTGGAAACTTGGACGCTCGAAATTTGTCCCACTCCATCCGTCGTCAATGTACTCGTCTACAACGGTCAGCCCATGCTCTGCGGCATACTGTCTAAGCATCATGCGCTGGGTCTGGATACTGCCGCTTTCCCCCTGTAATTCATCGTCACGGCTCAATCTCAAATATAGTGCAGTGTTATAAATCGTTGTATTGTATGGTTGTTTCACGGTTAAAAATCCTCCTTCTAAAAGAAACAACCCACGCTTATACAATACTCGCTGGTACAAGTATATCATAAGCGTGGGCTGATTGACAGTCGTTATTCCGTATTTTTTCAGGAAGCGGCGGCAGCGTGCTGGATCACATCTTCCAGCAAGCTGTCAAGCGGCTTCCCATCCTGTGCGAAATGCTCCGATACCTTGATACGGACTTTCCCCATGACAAAATACTGGGTGCCGTCTTTTTCGGTAAGCAGGGTGCCGCTGTTTTTGTTATTGCTCTCGTTTTTGCTTTTTGCCATAGGCAGTTACCTCCATAAATGAAATATGCCCGACAAGGGAATGTCAGACAGGTGTACAGCCGCAGACTGTCTCCGTGTCAACCAAACCGTGTCAACCGGCAGAAAAGACTTTGAAAACAATCCATAGGCGCTCTATTATTACTTTTTACTTTTTCTTTGATTTCTTGGTTGACATGGTTGACAAAGGAGAGAAATGCCCCAAATATCAGGCTTTTCCCCGTCAACCGGCTGTCAACCAAAGCGTCAACCAAACTGTCAACCGGTGGCTTTTCAGAATGGAAGTTCCATTTGCCGGGCTTCTTCTTCCGTGATTTCCTGAAAACCGTCCCCCTCCGGCGGAGCTTGGTTGACACGCTCCCAGCCTTTTTGAGAACCGTATTTCTTATACCGCTTCGGGCTTTTGTAGGCTACCCAGCCCTGTATGATGCCGCCCGCAATGCCGGTATTCATAATCTCGCAGATTGCCCGTGTCTCCCAGTCTGCCGGGGAATTTAAGTTCCCCAGCGCTTCCTCATAAAGCTGCTTGGAACATACCCTGTCGCCGGTGTAGTCCTCCAAATAGGCGTAGATCATGCCGGCCTGTGTGTCTTCCTGCATAAAGTCCTGCTGGTGGGCGTTCAGGTATCGGTTCATTTCCATGCTGAATGACAGCTTATACTTCCCACTGCGATAAACCGTCATGGCTTCCGCCCACATCTGTTCGATATACGCCCTCGCCGCCGCTTCATCGTCCAGTATGTGAACCTCCGCCCGTTCCGGGTACACCGTCACGGGGAGAAAGCGCCGGTTGCCGGTGCGGTCACGGGGCAAAAAGTCCTGCCGGTTGGTCGTCCCTCCAAATACACATTGCCGCAGCCGGTCTGCCGGATGTGTCTCATACGGCACTTTGTAGGTTTCTTTCTGGCGGCTTAAGAATGACTTGATTTCCTCAATACTCTTGGCGTTGGCTGTGGCAATCATCTCCGACATCTCGATAATCCAATGCCCTTGCAGCTTGCGGTACACATTTTCATCGTCCAGCTTTTTCAAATCGTCTGAAAACCATTCGTCCCTGCCTGCCAGCAGCCGGAAAAAGGTAGATTTCCCGGCTCCCTGACCACCAACCAGACAGAGCATGACCTCAAACTTGCTCCCCGGTCTGAATACCCGCCGGATGGCTCCCATCAGGAACAGTTTCAAGGCTTCATAGGTGTATTCGTCCGTATCGGCTCCCAGAAAGTGATGCAGGGCGTAACGGATGCGCTCTGTGCCGTCCCATTGCAGGCTGTTCAGGTAATCCCTGACTGGATGGTAGCGGTTTTCATTGGCAACAATCTTGATGGCGCTCTGCACCTTTTTCTCGCTGGTAAGCCCGTAATTTTCTTCCAGATACAAAAGCAGGTAGTTCATGTCCATGTCGGTCAGCGTGGTACTGGTGCGCTCCCAGCCCAGCGGCTTCACAATGTCAATCTGCTCCGTCAAAAGGTTCAGGCGCAGCGCCCCGCGAAACAGAGGGTCACGCTGGAACACCGTCAGGCAGTTTCGGATGCTGTTCTTCACGCCGCCTTTCTGCGTCCCCTCTAATGTTTCCCGGATTTCTTCCGGTGTCTGCGCCGGTTCCATTGTGTCCATCGTCCTTTTGACCGCTTCCTGCGTTTCCGGCGGCAAGCTCTGAAATTCGCTGTTCAAGCCGCAACACCTCCTTTCCCTGTGCGGCGATCAATGCCGCTTTTTCTTCTATTTCTCCGTATAACAAAATATCCAAAAGGTATTCTGTGTAGCTTATCCTCTGCAACGCTTCCACAAAAAGAGGATGCCAGATGGCATCCTGCGGCTGTGGGGCGTGTGCTGTTTTCCAATGCTCCAGCAGGCGCAGATAATCGCATAGCACCCGGAAACAATACCGTTCCGTTTCCTGAAATCTCTGCTCCGCTGATTTTTGTCGGGGCTGTGACCTGTTGTGACGCTTCCTATCTGGCGGCGCATTGCCGGATTTCTCATAGGAAACGCCGAAGTCCTCCGCAAGCCTGACCGCAGCTTCCCGTTTCCCCAATCCATGCAGCAAAGCGGCAAAGTCGATCACATCCCCGGAAGCCCCGCAGCCGAAGCAGTAAAAGCGGCTGTCCACTTTCATGCTGGGCGTGCGGTCATTGTGGAATGGACAGCAGACCATGCCGTTTCTCCCCACCCGGATTCCATAGAATGAAGCAGCCTGCCGGGTGGTAACAGACTGTTTCACCGCTTCAAATACATTCAAATGCTCCCTCCATAAAAATACTGGTAGCGGTAAAGCTGCCGGTTATATCATAGCTCCATCTCATGTTTCTTTCTCTGTACTGCCTGTGGCTGCTCCCTCCGGCGCAGTGCGGTATCTACGGCGTTCTGCACCTGCCGTAGCCGTATGACTTCCTCCCGGAGTGGCTTGTGCTGCGGAGACAGTTCGGCATACTCTGTTTTTAACTGTGCGTATTCCTGTTTCCATGCTTTCAGGGCAATGGGTTTTCCGTCCAGTTTTTCTTTCAAAATACGGCGGGCGGCATAAAACAGCCGTAACTCCGCATCGTGGGATGTTTCAAATTTCTCCCTCTGTTTCTTAAACTTGATATTGTTCAATTCCGTATGAACAGGTTTTAGCCGCTGGTAATTCTCGCCCTCCCGTATCAATTCCTGCAATTCCTTTATCCGGGCAGATTTCTTTTTCATGGAGTCGCTTAACGCTTCAAATTCTTCGTTGACAGAGGAAAGACGCTCCTGCAAATCCTCTAATGTGAGCAGCTTGTTTTCCGTCAGATAATTGACGGCTTCGGCAAACTGCTTTAAGTTTCCGGTTCTGGCTTTATTGCTCCATGCCCCTGCGTTGCGCTGGTTGTAATAAGCGATCAACAGGTCGGCAAGGCTCGGTGTCTGCGGTTTGGAAAGTTCTTCTTTTACCTCTGCCATCCAGACAAACAGGGCTTTGATCTTCTTCCTCACATCCTGCATGAGCCGGTTGGTGGCTTTAATCCAGCGGTTCAGTTCCCCTTTCTCGGTGCGGATGCCCTTTGCTTCCATCTGCCGGACATTAGCTCCCTCGTGGACAGTAGGTATCAGGTCAAGCCCCTGCCGCACATAGGAACGGTGGTCGATACGCACATCCAGCCCTTTTTCCTCAAATTTTGTATTAACGGCAGCCGCCCACTGCTCCCGCCAGTGTTCCAGCGTTTCCGGCTCATGCCAGTCTGTTGTATGGACAGCGTTAAACATATAATCGCCGTTTTTATCCCGGATTCGGTTTCCATCTTCATCAAGAAGATATTCCCGACGCTGTTTTTGTCCCCATGTGCCATCCGGGTTCAAAGGGCGCATGGTTGTCATCACATGAAAATGCGGGTTAGGGATGCCGCCGTCCTCTTTCTCCGGGCTGTGAAAAGCAAGGTCGGCAATCATGCCTTTTGTCACAAACTGCTCCTGTACGAACTTCCTCGCCAGCTCCATGTTTTCTTCCAGCGTCAATTCATTCTGCATGGCAATATCAAAGGAATAGGCAAGCTGTGCTTTTGGATGTTTCTCGCAGTTCTCCACAGCATTCCAGAGGGTCGCCCGGTCAAGATATATTTCCGGCGCATGGGGCGGCAGCATGATTTCCGAAGCGATCACGCCGCCCTTTTTGGTGTAGTCGCTGACTTCTCCATAGTAGCTGCTGTAAAGACGCTCCCCGGCTCGATAGGCTGCGCTGGCAATGGCGCTCTGACCGGCGCTGCGCTTGATCTGTGCGATTGAAAAATGATAAAGTGCTATCCTTAGTCACCGCCTTTCTCCTGCCCGGAAATACGGGCGTGGTTCTCTGTGGCAGACCGGATGAAATGCTCCGCCTGCGGCAGATTCAAAATGCTTTCCATGAGGGAATAAAATTCCGCTTCGGATAGCTCCTTTGTCTGTGGTGCAATGCTCTCAATAGCTGCCCCACGGGTAATCAGCCGGTGCGTCCTCTGTTTCCGGGAACCGCTTTCCAGATACGCCTGCCGGTTTTTCAAACGCTGCATTTTCCGTTTTTCCTGTTCCAGCAGGACAGTGGTTTTTTCATATTCCTGCTTCAACTGTTCCAAAGATTTTTCCATGTTCTCACATCCTTTGCTGATAAGATAAAGAAAGACCATCCGCAGACAGTCCGTGTGTCAGTGCTTCTATAAAACCCGATGAAAAGGGAAAACCGCAGAGCGGATTTCTCTTTGCGGCGAGTACACAGGGGATAGCCGCTTTAGCGGCGCAAGGGGGTGTAGCCACCTTGTCGGAGCGAAGCGAACGCAGGCCTCGGATTGCTGATTTTATCAGCGGCAGAGGTAAGCTCCGCAGGACGCACGATACATGGTCTTTAGACTATGTATAGAAGTGCGCCCTTAGTTCCTAAGGGATTTTGCCGTTTCCGGCAGTCTTGTCCTTTTTCTTGGAACGCTTGGAAAGATACTTCGGGCAGTCAACCACAACCGCCCGGAAGCTCTGTTTACATTCGTGCTGGCATTTCCGGCACAGTTCGTTGTAAGTGATACGGCTGCGGTCATTTAAGAAGAAAGACCATTCCAACCGCCGCTTGTTACTCATTCTTGCCATAACCGGCTCCTTTCTCCGTTTCTATCTGATGTACGCAGATAGGCTGTTTTGATGTAGCGTCTCGGTATCATTTTTAAGTTTTTTTCCCTCTGTATGCCCCTTTGGAAAGTGCGGCAGTATTGCAAGTCAGGGAATGATACCTCACGCTTATTTGTCGCTTCCCGGTACGGTTTCGGAGCCTTTTGCCATCCATTCAAAGAAAGCAATTTTGCTGACCTTGATAAGTCTGCCCCTGCGGAACGCTGGAAAGCCGGGTGTGTGTACCAGCTCATAGGCGCTCGCTCTTGAAATTCCCATAATCCACTGAATGTCCGCCACATCCAGAACCAGCGGTAAATCCTCGTAGCTGTTCAATCTCTTTTTATCGTTCATTCTGTTCCTCCCATAAATCAAATAATATCAATGTTAGCTTGTGATGCGGTGATTTGCTTTAATTCTTGCAGTATACTTTCGTCATGTTGACCATCCGTATCAAAGGCCACGCGGAACACTCTATTTGCCGTTCTGCTCGATGGGGCGGATGGGGCAAAGCACATGAAAATGTGGATTGGGTATGCCGCCGTCCTCACGGTCTGGCTGGTGTACGGCGAAGTCAACCACCATGCCACGGCTCACAAAGTTCTCCAACAAAAATTGCCTTGCAAGAGCGATGTTTTCCTCAAGGGAAAATTCATTCTGCAAGGCAATGTCAAAGCTGTATGCAAGCTGGGCGTTCTTTCCACGCTCGGCTTTTTCCACGGCGTTCCATAGCGTCTGGCGGTCTGCGTATTCGGGCGGTGCATGGGACGGCAGGAGAATGTCGGAGCAGATCACGCCGCCCTTGCGTGTGTAGTCGCTGTACTCGCCGTAATACTCGCTATACAATCGCTCCCCGGCACGGTAGGCGGCAGAAGCAATAGCGGACTGTCCTGCGCTTCGCTTAGTCTGCGTGACGCTCAGATGAAATAGTGCCATCGGCTTTCAACTCCTTTTCTCTGTTCGCTTGGTTGGTGTGAGTAATCGCCATGTGACGGACGGCTCGCTGGACTTCTGCCAGAGAAAAGATGTATTCCATCAGCTCTGTCATTTCTGTGCGTGTGAGATCTTTGACCTCCGGGGCAAGGCTCTCAATCGTGCCGTCCAGATTGCAAAGACGATGGGTGCGTTTCTGCCTTTCGCCTTTCTCCAGATATTTCTTTCTGTTCTCAAGACGGTTGAGCTTGTGCTTCTCCTGTGCAAGCTGCGTCTCGGCTCGTTCCTTTTCGGCTCGGAGCTGTTCAAGGGTTTTCGGTTTTGTCATTGTGATTGACCTCCTTTTTTGATTTTTGGGATAAAAAAAGACCGTCAACTTTTCGCAGATTGCGACCAGTCAACGGTCTAATTTTCGGTATTCGGTTTTTTCAAACTTGCTGGCGGCGAACAACAGTTATGTTGTTTGCGGACGGCAAGTCCACAAGGGATAGCCGCATAAGCGGCGCAAGGGGGTGTAGCCACCTTGACGGAACGAAGTGACGAAACATTCTCGGTCGAGCAGTTTTCTTCTGCTGACCGGGAATGAAGCTCCGCAGGACGCACTACTCTCGACAGAGAGTATAGAAGTGCGCCCTTTAGTTCCTAAAGGGATTTTCTTCTGACCCAAATTATATAAAATGTAGATCAAGACATTTCTAAGAGGTACTCTCAGATTTTCACAACATAAGGTTCATCTTCAATAATACCCTGATCGTGGGTAACAATGATAACCGTTTTACCTTCTTCATTGAGTTCGTGCAATAACCTCATAACAATATCTCTATTTTTCTTGTCAAGTGAGCCAGTAGGTTCATCTGCCAAAACAACAGAACATTTTTTCATCATAAGACGAGCTAAAGCAACTCTCTGTTGTTCACCACCGGAAAGCTGATAAACTTTTTTGTTAACTTCCTTTGATAACCCCACACGATTAAGAGCTTCTTTAAGTGATACTTTAGTTCGGCTTGATTTTTTAATCAAACTTAAATTTTCTTTAACTGTCTTATTTTCAAGCAGTGCAAAATTCTGAAAAAGAAACCCCACTGTATCCGCAAAAAAACTGTTTTTATTTTTAAGCCGGGTAATATTCAGCCCTTCGATTATGATACTGCCGCTATCCGGTTTTTCGATACCACCAATCATATTGAGTAAAGTGCTTTTTCCACTGCCGCTATCGCCGCTGATTACTACAAAACTTCCATCCGGAATTTCTAAATTAAAGTTAGAGAAAATTATTTTCTCTCCAAATGCTTTATTTAAGCCACGAATTATAATCATAAACATCCACCTTTCAAGGACTTTGAGATATTTGTTTTTTCAACCCACATAACATTTGTGAAAATGATTGCCATTTCAATAATGGTGAGCAATGCTCCAACCAGTAAAGCAATCCCGACACTTGCGTTAGATATAAAAAGCGAAACAATGCAAATCAATATCACAACGGCTATATTTTCTAAGAGATTAACGGAAATAAATCTTTTGTGCCTTTCATAAAAGCGATAGCCCAAAACCTTTTTGAGGGAGATTTCCATCGCATTAAGTCTAAATTCCATTTTCACTTCAGATATGATGATAGCGATATCTAACAGCAATACTAATACGCAAAGAGAGCTTATAAAGCCAATCAGTTTCACGAGGAAACTATGACTATAAGTATAATCCTCCCCGACATTCGTCAGCATAAAATAGTGTGGACCAAGCTGTTCTGCATATTTTTTCGCAGCATTACGAATTGTGCTTTCATCGCATCCGTAGATCACCTCACCATTATATGTTCCTGTTTCGATATAACTTCCATTCAAAGCAACAGCCTCATTTGCCTGATAAATAACAATCGGATTTGTTGCTCTTGACAATCCGTCAATAGCCTCTTCTCTGTTCGAATTGAGATAATAAAATTGCTCTCTGCCAGAATATTCTTTATAAACAACACGCAGTTCTTCTGCATTTGGGGTAAGAGAGTCAATTTCCTCTTTTGCGATATCTTTGTATGATTCCGCATTTTTTCCCTTTGGCACGAAGACCACGATATCCTCTTTTTCATCATCTTCAGTAAGCATATCAGAAAACCCTTGCAGCATATCTCTGGCATTATGATTTACAAAAATATAATTATCCGTATCGCTTATCCGGCTGCCTATGCAGACCACCGGATTTATAGTGTTGTATTCATTTTCGTAAAGGTCATTCCAAAATTCGCTCTCTTTGGATTCCTCCTCATTTTCTTCAAAAGGAGGTTCAATCTGCATAACTCCAAAATAGTAATCATTATAATGATTTTCTAAAAGAGTAGTGTTTGTAAGTAAATTACCTTGAATGCTACTGAGATTTGTAGTTATTGTAAAAATCGTCATAGCAGTAGCAAATACTTTAAGACCGTTCAGAAGATAAAACATACCTTTTTTATCTGAAGCATTGGCAAAGGCTTTTTTTACATCAAAGCGGACAAAAGCAGCATAAGGAATTACGGAAAGAACTGCTCCGGCACAATACACTGCCAAAATGAGATGATCTTCATACGCTCCCGATATAAATTGAGAAACAAGCAACTTTGCTAAGACGAATAATGCAGCATATGAAATCATATCAGCCACTACAGCTTTTAGAGCAATCACAGCAGCATTTTCGCCCAGAGAAGCTCGTACAACTACTTCCTTTTGTCTGCGTATCACCTCAATCATATTAAGTACAATCATCAATATGGCAACCAGGCCCCAAACAATGAACATCATATCAGTTTCGGTTGATTGCCAAAACTCTGGCTGCGATATAGAATATTCTTTTGCCAAATCTTGATATGTGGCAATAATGTCATCATCGTCACCGATATAGCTGACCATTATTTCCTGTCCATTGCCTGTGTTTTTTGCTTCTCTAAAATCTTCAAATTCTATTACGGTGATTCCGCCTATCAAAGCCGTATATGTTTTTTCCTCAATATCCATTGTGCTTTTAAGACTATCCCGAACAACGGTATCATCACCATAAATATAAAGTCTTGTCTGATAATTAGAAACTCTCTGATTAAAAGTCGAAAAAATATGAACACCATGCTTCTCAGCTGTATCTTCTGCATTGGCTAAAAATGAATCCATATCGTCATTAGTAGTTGTGTATCTGGACGATAAATAATAAGCACCATTAAAGTTCCAGAGCATATTTTGATATACTTCAGCTTGCATAACAAAAGCAAAAATAATCGTAATCAACAGCAATATATTTCTTATATGTTTCATTTAAAATTCTTAAACCTCCTTTGAATAGGTAACAGACACACGATTGCCCAAAATACTAATATGGATTTTTTCATACAACCACATTCTCTTGTTAGATTCTAATTTTCCGTTTTCTTTATTCGCATAAATTGTACCATAAAACTCGTGAACAATTCTACCGCAACTTTGGACTACATGAGAAAAGTCCGAACAGTTTTCTGCCCGGACTTCCTCGCTCAATCATAAATCAATTCCACTTTCACAATCTCCTCTGCCTGTGCCTTGCAAGCGTTCATCTGCCGCACCCATTCCATTTGGTTTTCGGCTTTCAGTTGCTCGGTCACGCCGTTTTGCTCTGCCAGTGACCGCACGATCAGCTCCATGCGGTTTCGTGCTGTTTCGTCAATCTCGGCGCAATGCTCAAAGAGCTTGTCGGATAGCACCAGCTCATTGAACAGTATCGGACGGTGCATTTCCAGATACGCCTTGCGAAGTCTGCCGTAGTGTCCGAGGGGCTTGGTCTTGCGGATAATGATGTTTGGGATAAGATAATCGCCGTTCTGTGTGTAAGTGATATTCATGCTGTTTGTACTCCTTTCATCGGCTCTCTCTGCGGTAAACTGCTGACAGGGACGAACACGCCCTTTGCAATGTCCTCCGCACGAATGGCGGCTTTCTTGGCTTCGATTTCTGCCTTTTTCCGCTTTTTGATTTTGTCCTCGTATCGCTTCTGTGCTCCGCTGGCTTTCCGCTTCAAGTAGTTCTGGTGGAGCCTGTCCTTGCGTTCCTCACGCTTGCGGATTTCCTCTAATTCCTCCGGGGTAAGCTCCACTTCGCCAAACGCAGGGGGAACGAAACGACCCACGAAATTGAAGTAAATCTCGACCTCCTGTGTGGTCTGAATACTGCCCTTGCGGTCACGCTCATGCACAAGGATTTTCTCAATAAACTCATTGAGCATGGCAATGGTCAGCTTGTCGAAGTTCTCATATTTGTCAATCAGAGCGATAAAACGGTCAGCGTCCTTTTCGTGCTTCTCATAGCTCTTGATAGCCTTTTCCAGAGCAGAGATTTCAGCGGTAAGCTCGGACTGTTCCTTTTCGTATTGAGCGTCCAGAGTGGCGTATCTGCTGTCGGACAGCTTGCCTAAAATGTTGTCCTCATAGATTTTGCAGAGCAGGACTTCCAGCTCGGAAACTCTCTGCTTTGCTGTGGCAAGGCGTGTGCGCTGTTTTCTGACCTCTGCCGTCTGCTGGCTGGACTGCGCTTCCTGCACCACACGGACAAACTCGGCTCGGTCATGCTTGGCATACTCGGCAATAGCTTTGAGCATTTCGGAAACAAGGGACAGTACCACATCTTCATTGATACGGTGCTGTGTCATGCAGAGCTTTCCAACTGGGACTTTGCTGTATTGGGAACAGGTATATTGAGAAATGCGCTTGCCGTTGTTGGTGCGGTGGACATACATCTTGCCGCCGCAATCGGCACAATAAAGCAAGCCTGTGAGGGGAGCTGCTTCGCCCCAGCCGTCCGGGTAGCGTCTGACATTCCCACGGATTTTCTGCACAAGGTCAAAGGTCTGCTGGTCAATAATGGCTTCGTGCGTATTCTCAAAAATCGTCCATTCGTCCTCCGGGACATAATGGCTTTTCTTGTCCTTGAAGTGCTTTCGGGTCTTGAAATTGATGGTGTGTCCCAGATATTCACGCTTTTCAAGAAGGTTGCAGATGGTGGAAGAACTCCAGCCGTACACATCTTTGAAAGTCTTGTTTTTGTTCACGCCCTCGCCGTGTTGGGCAAGGTAAGCAGACGGAATAAGCACCTTTTCCGATTTCAGTTTGCTGGCGATCTGATACGGACCGTAGCCGTCAATCGTCATGGCAAAGATGCGCTTGACCACATCAGCGGCTTCGGGGTCAACCAACCATTGGTCTCTGGCTTCGTTCCAGAGATAGCCGTAAATGACCGTGCCTGTGAGGTGCTTGCCGGACTTGCCTTTTGACTGGAAAGTGGAACGGATTTTACGGCTGGTGTCTCTGGCGTAATACTCGTTCATAATGTTGCGGAAAGGGGTAAAATCATCGTCCCCTCTGGCACTGTCCACGCCGTCATTGATGGCGATAAGGCGAACGCCACGCTGACGCAGGATTTCCATAATCTGACCGACTTTCAGATAGTCACGACCCATGCGGCTCATGTCCTTGATGCACAAATACTCCACATTCCCGGCTTCCACTTCTTTCATCATTGCTAAAAATCCGGGACGGTCAAAGCAAGTACCACTAATACCATCGTCCGTGAAATGGACAATGTTTGTAAAGCCCTGCCGTGCGGCGAACTCCTCCAACATAGCCTTTTGATTGGAAATGGAATTGCTCTCACGCTGTTGGTCATCATCTTTGCCAAAGTCATCACGGCTCAGTCGTTCGTACAGAGCTGTGATTTTCTCATTTTTTCTCATAACTTGCGCTCCTTTCTTCGGTTTTAGGTTGTGTGTTCTAAGAGACTTCCCAACTGCTTGATTAAGAAGTCTTTTAGAGCATACAACACCTGCCGCCAGTTTGTATTTTTTGTACTGTCGCACAGCAAAGTGTTCCGGGTTTTCTGCCTCCAATTCCTCAAACAGCTCGTCCACCGCATTTTTAAATTCCTCATCATCCTCTCTTGCCTCAGAAGCATTGATAAATTCAAGCAGTGTGGCAAAATTCTGTTCGTCCTCCGGTGCTTCATAATAGATGTACCCAATCAGGGCACAATACAGAAGC
This sequence comes from Blautia sp. BIOML-A1, assembly GCF_009883055.1. Classification (GTDB taxonomy): domain Bacteria; phylum Bacillota; class Clostridia; order Lachnospirales; family Lachnospiraceae; genus Blautia_A. The sequence goes on from NZ_WWVR01000008.1 coordinate 56,047, forward strand.
CTTTCGGCCTTTACCCAAAAATCTTCGGAAGATTTTTCTCCTTCGCCTTTGGTATTGGCAATGATGGTATTGACCAGCTTTAAGATGTCTTTTTCACTGCGGATATAGCGGAAGGGATTATAATGCATACTTTTTTTGAAATTTATGGTATTCAACACTTTAATCCGGTATGGTTCATAAATAACCTTTCCCTGTTTATCCCTGACTGGCTTGCCGTTTTTCATCTTCGGTGTACCACGGCGGAGCATTTTCCCGCACTCCACCAGAATCGTCCCCTTCGGATCAGTTACAACATAGGAAACATTGGATGGCATCTGCATTAAATTCGGCTTTACATAGAACCTTGTTTTACCGGAACCGGAACCGCCGATAATGATTACATTTTTGTTTCTTGCATATTTAGGCTGTTTCGGGCGGCTGTTCATGGTAAGCCGTTCCGTCTGTGTCAAAAGGATATTATTTTCAAACACTGGATCAATAAAAGGTGCGATGTCTTTCTGGTTTCCCCATCGGGCAGAACCGTATTCCTCTCCCTGCCGGAATTTCTTTGCATTTTTCCCTTTCAGGTACACCATTGCCTTAATCACTACAGTGGTAATCATCCCAACTGCCATATCAAAGATATGGAGACTGAGAATTGGATTTGAGAACGCCATCTGGAAATTCAAAAACAGCACCCCCAGACGTTCTATTGCGGATTCCCCAACACAGAACCGATACAGCCATGCCAGCTTATCTGCCAGGTAAAAAACAATTACATAGGGAATATTCATCATAAGCAGACGTTTCTTATCCACCGCAGGCATCTGTCCGGCAATGTCCTGTCCTATTTTTTTCAAAACTGTCATAACTTCTGACTCCGGCTTCTTTTTATGCTTCCTGCTCAATGTTCCTGCCCCCGATTCTTCTGTTTCATCTTTTCCCTCTGCCTGTGCTTTGCCACACGTTCCATTGCCAAATACAGTTTCTTCCGGACAGATACTTTTTTGCTTTTCTTTAACTGCCATCCGGTATATTCCTTAAAAGCGGCAGTTATGGAATCCACTTCTTTCGCCTTAAAAAAGACATAATATTTCGGAGGTTCTGCCGACCTGTCTTTCTTCAGGCAGTAGTCTATATCATATTTTCTGGCATATTTTTCAAAAGACCGGATATTCCCATCTGTAACCTCAATATTAGAAAGCTCCTGATTGTGTGCTTTCAGTTTTTCCATGCTCTGTTTCCCATGATATACGGTTTCTTTTTTCTGCCCCTTTCCAGAAATTTTTTGCCGCTTTTGGGACTGTTCCATCTTCCTGAGCAGCTTCTGCAGCGATGCTTTTAAAATCTGTGCAGAAATTTTCCCTCCCCGTATACACAAAGACACCACCTTTTCATTTACTTCATCCTGCAAGACAATCACCTTCCTTCTCCCTGACTGCTTTCTTCTGTTTTATTTCCAGCAGAATCTTCTGCAGGCAGTACCCGATGCAAGGAGAATATCTTCCATAAGGGCATCCCTCACAGCACCAAGTCTCCTCTTTCTCTTCAAAAGGTTCCTCCGGCAAAAGCCGATAATAGCATTCTTCTTTGGAACATCCATTCTTCCGGCTATTCCAAAAATAACAGTAAGAGCAGTCCTTTGGCTTATCCTCTGCATATTTCTGATTATCCGCTTTCTTCTGCATCCTGTTTTGCTCTCCTGTCCAATTCTTCCAATCTCCTGTCCTCCTCTGCCCCTACACGAATACAGCAATATAGGCTAACTGCTATGACCACTGCAGCTCCGCCGATAATAATTCCAATCATCTCCATACACCTCTTTCGTCCATCAACAAAAAAACAGGGTGTTTCCAAAATGACCAGCACTTCGGAAACACCCAATATTTCTTTTTTATTTTTTCTTTTTTAACAGGAACAGTGAACCCCCTGTTCCGCACAATGCAAGACCAGCAAGAAGCAGCCACAGCCGTATATTGCTATCATCACCTGTTTTCGGTGTGTCTGTCGGCTTTGAAGGTTCCTGCGGTGTCTGCGGCGTTTCCGAAGGTTTCTTTTCATCCTTCATGGATACCTTCTGAATCTCTCCGGTATCTTTTACAGAAAACTCCACATCCTCCGCTATCAGATATCCTTCCGGTGCTGTTTCCTCTCGCAGTATATAATCTCCAATCGGAAGTTTTTCCATATAATGCGGCTTGTCTGTAGAAGTCCAGCTTTCCACCGCATTTCCATCTTTATCAAGCACCGTCATTTTTGCCCCCGGCAATTCTTTCCCCGAAATATCCGTTTTGGAAATCTCAACCTTTGTCACATCGTCTTTCATTTCCACTTTCTGAACTTCTGCAGTATTTTCAACAGTGAACGTAATACTTTCCGCTGTCACATAACCATCTGCCGGAAGTGTTTCTGTCAGAGTATATTCTTTGCCGACTTCCAGTTCTTTGATAATGTGCGGCTCCGTACCGGATGTCCACTCATCTACCACAGTTCCGTCCTGATCGGTTACTTCCAGTTTTGCACCCGGTAACTCTTCTCCTGTGGTAAGGTCAGATTTTGTGATTTCAAAGATAGTTGCCTCATTTTCAAAGGTGTGCTCAAAAGTAACTTCCGGCACATCCGCTCCAGCATACTCGAAAGTAAATTCTTTTACTTCTTCTGTCGTAACAAAACCTGCAGGTGCTTTTACTTCCTTCACATAGAAGCTGCCACCTACCGGAAGATCTGCAGTAAAGAAGATTTTTCCATCCTTGTCAGTCGCTTTCTGCTCCATAATGGTATCTGCTTTTACAAGCACATCACCGTCAGTATTCTTAATATCTTCTTTGGCACAAAGGGCAAATACGCCGCCCTCCAGCACACGGTCAGAATCTTTCTCTTTTTTGGTTACGATCACTTTTGCTTTCTGACGGCTGTTCTGCCATTCAGAATCGAAAGTTACCACCGGAGTATCCTGATCACGATAAGTCAGATCAATGTCTCTCGGCTCTCCGTCCAACACAAAACCATCGGCTGTTTCTTTTTCTACCACATAGTATTTTCCAAGCGGCAGGTCATCGGTTCTTGCAATGCCAAGTTCATCGGTTTTGATGGTTGCTACCAGTTCATCCTTTTTGTAATAATCATCACTTTCTCCGTCAGCGGCTTTAATATCTTCTCTGGCATAAATTTCAAAGGTAACGTCTTTCAAAGAGCCTGTCACATAACCCCAGATGGAATCCATTGCTCCTGCAACCATGTCATTCCAGCTCACTTCACTTAAGAATTCACCTTTTTTGTTGATGATGATACGTCCAATCGGAACGTCATCCTTCATTTCCACTTTCTGAATCTCTGCAGTATCCGTGATTGTAAATTCCACTTCTTCTGCTTTTAAGTAGCCATATGGCGCAAATTCTTCACGCAGGATATAGGTTTCCCCGACATGCAGACGTTTGATGATATGCGGTTCCCCTTTTACGGAAGTCCATTTATCAATTTCATTTCCATCTTTATCAAGAACCGTTAGAGTTGCACCATCCAGTTCCACGCCTGTGGTAAGGTCAGATTTTCTAAACTCAACCGTTGTAGGCTGATTCTTAAAGATTTCTTTCAGGCGGACAACTTCTACATCCTGACCCTGATAAGAAACAGTCACTTCGATAATCTCATCAGAAGAAACAAATCCGTCCGGTGCCTGTAATTCTTTGATATAGTAGCTTCCAAATGGTAAATTCTGTTCAAAAATTGCTGTTCCATCTTCGCCTGTGACGGCTGTACAAAGCTGCTCATCTGCTTTCACAATCACTTTTCCCCCGGCTTTGATGTCTTCTTTTGCATATAAACCAAACTCTGCTCCGGCGATGGTGCTGCCATTTTCCGCATCCTGTTTTTCCACGGAAATTTCCACTTTCTGACGCTCATTGATGAACTCTACGCTTTCCACCACGGCAGGAGTATCCTGATCCACATAGACAAACTGCACATTCTGCTCTGCTTTCTTATGTACAAAACCATCCGGTGCTGTTTTTTCTACAACCCTGTAATTTCCAAGTGGAAGATTTTTGATTGTGGCACTTCCTGTTTCATCTGTTGTAAGCTCTGCCACCAAAGTATCTTTGGCATACTCTAAAATACGGTTTCCGGCATCGTCTTTCTGAAAATCTGCAGTATAAATATCTTCTGCAGCGTAGATTGCAAAGACTGCTCCGGCAAGGTTTTCCATCTCATATTTGAAGTCCTTTCCGTAGTCTTTCAGAACTTCACCTTTTTTCACTACTGTAAGTTCCCCTTTTACCGGATGATTTTCATAAACCACTTCGATAATGGCATCTCCTGAAACCGGTTCAATCTGATACAGAGTATCGCTATCTACTTTAATTTCCGCATAATTCTTGTTGATGGTATATCCATCGGGCGCTGTCACTTCTTCAATACGATAATGACCGATTTTCAAATTCTGCGGAAGGATTAAATATCCATCAGCATCGGTAAAATAGGATTTATGTACAATAGTAGTCGGATAGGTCGTTACCTGTTCTACATATTTCTCATTATCCATATCGTAAATCTTAAATTCTGTTCCAGCAGCCAGCACTGTTTTCTTTGTTTCATCGTCCTGTTTCGTGATTTTCAATTTGGCAGAAAACTCATCATCCAAAAGCACACGCCATACCTGCGGCTCTGTCGGCTTATGCTCTGTGATTCTTACAATAAAATCATCCACTGGTTTATAATTATGCGGTGTCGTTGTCTCTCTTACCACATAAGTTCCATATGGAAGTGGAATGGATACTGCATAGCCTTTTTTATCGGTAAAGATTTCAGTTGCCCCATTTTCTCCAAGTACCACCGGAGTAACGGAATCAAAGTCATAAGTTCCATCTTCTTTCACAGTTAAAGAAGATACCAGATAAGCAGTAAATCCTGCGCCTTCAAGAAGTGCTGCATCGGTATTCCCGTTATTTGCAGCCTTAATAATCTGGAACGGCTGCTTCTTGACCTGCTCTAAGGATGTACAGCTTCGTTCCACCACAGCCACTAAATCCCCTTCATAATCACAGACAAGATCATATTCATTTTTATCTGTCAGATAACCTGTCGGCGGTGTAATTTCTTTCACAAAATATTTACCGAGATACAGGTTTTCTGCAACTGCTTCCCCTTTTTCATTGGTTGTCAGTGATGCCACCTTATCCCCGGCTTTATAAATCACACCTGTTGCCCCATCCGGATGTACGATATCTTCACGTGCATACAAACCATATACTGCTTTTTCCAATGTGGCATCGCCCTGCGGTTCTGCTTTGTTTGTTTCTGCATCTTTTTTCTTCAGGAAAATCTTTGCTGTCACACGTTCATTTACAAATGTATGGGAGAAAGAAACGTCAGCTTCGCTGTCATTGGTATATGAAAATTTAAAAGAATATATATCTTCTTTATTTCTCTGATACCCGGACGGAGCCTGTTCTTCTTTTACATAGTAAGAATTTCCAATCGGAAGATCCGCTGTAAATATCGCTGTCCCATCCTCACCTGTGACTGCCTTTTCAATCAGAGAACCTTTCTTCACAACCACAATGCCGTCTGCGTTTACAATATCATTTCCGGCATACAAACCGAAAATACCGCCATCCAAAGGTTTTTCTGTATCCTTATCTTTCTTTACCACGGATACTTTTGCTTTCTGTCTGTCATTGATAAAAGTAGTCTCTGAAAATACCGCTTCTGCATTCTGCCCTGCATAAGATAACGTCACTGTCTTTTCTTCTTTTGCGTTATAAAAGTTTTCTGGTGCCTGCATTTCCTTCACAATATAAGTTCCGAGATGGAGATTTTTTAATACTGCCGCACCGTTATCTCCCGTTATCAGATGCTCTTTTACCAGCTCGCCTTTCTTATATACCTGTGCCCCATAAGCGGTCATTATATCCTCTCCTGCATATACAGAATAAACAGCACCTTTTTGTCGGCGTTTCTCATAGCGGAACACAATGCCTTTCTCGCTTAAATCTGCACCCGTCAATACCTGTCCCTCTTTATATACAGTGAGCTCTCCAAGCTGTTCTTTATCCGGAACAGTTACAGAAGTAGACTGATTTGCTACAAGTTTCACATTATATGCGGATGTATTGATACGATACCCGGTTGGTGCCGTAATCTCTTTTAAATATACCGTATCTTGTGTTTTCACAATTTCCACAGAGGCCGTACCGTTCTTATCTGTCTTTGGCATCTCCTTGATAAGCTGTGTACAGTTTTTATCTTTATAAATGCCGAACACTGCACCGGACAGTTTCGCATCCTCTTTTTCAGAATCTACTTTTACAACCTGAACTTTTGCAAGTTCCAGCCATGTAACCTGAAAAGAAGCCGTAGTTTCTTCCTCTATTCCCTCTCCAAAAACCAGTGCCAGATTTTGCGTATCGGAACCTGTGGTAATTTTATAAGCAGAATAATCCTTTGTTATGCTTCCTTTCATCTTTGCAGACCAGTTTTGTCCCACATCTTCCGTCTGGGTCAACGGCGCTGAAAGAAAAAACGTTGTACCTCCTTTTACTACAACATCTGCCCCTGCATTGCTGATTTTTCCTGTGGATACGTTATGAAACTTTACGCCCTTTGGCAGTTTCATGGTAATGGACTGTCTGCTGTCTGCCTGAAACGTTACTTCTTTTGTTCTCTGGATATTTCCATCTACATAAGCAGTTACTTTGTCATCTGAAAATGCCATAGCCGCATCCGGGATTTCCGGCTGGCTGACCGCATAACTATATAATTCTTTTGCCAATGCGATTCCGGTATCATTCGCCCCATAAAAAGCATCTTCACTTCCCTCTGCATAGGATGCCGCAAGATGTGTCACGACAAATCTTTTTCCGGCTGAAAAATCGGGATATTTCTTATCAAAAAAACAATCCTCTCCGCTTGCATTTGTCCCATAATAACACACTTTGGACAATTCTTTGCCGTCTCCCAGTTTTGTAATTTCATATACTCCGCTGCCCGGTCCCGGCTTTGACGGCTGGATGCAGTATGCGGTTGCCGTCACGCTTCCAAACTTTACGGTAAACGGACAAGTCAGGTAGGAACCCAGACCATAGTCTGCATAATAATACCAGCCGCCGGAACTTACCTCTACCTGTGATGAACGCAGCATTTTAGGATTGTATGCAGTAAAAGTAACCGTTTCTCCTTCCTCCAATGCCAAAAGGTCCACATTCCCTGCAATCATATGGTTTTTAAACTGTTCCATAACATCTAAAAGTTTCAGGCCACTTTCCTCATCATAAGTGTCCTGCCCTTTTAATGCTTCTAATGCCTGATTCAGTTCTGTTTCCGAAAGTTTTTTCTTATGCGAGTCCGTCTCGCCTTCCTCTGCATCCTCTCCCCCGGTCTGATCATTTCCGTCAGAATCCTGTGCATTTTTCTCTTTATGGATTTCCGCTGACGGCTCTCTTACCACAATATTTCTTTGCACATGATAAGACGGATGACCACTGACAGGCTCTACAAAATACACTGCATGATACGTATCTGCTTTATTTCCATCAAATGCCTGTCCATTCTGGTTCTTTGCCTCGTGGTACGTGACCTTTACTTTTTCCGGATGAATCTTCATTCCTGAGAAATCACTTTTCACGTCAAAACCCGTTCCTGCTTCTACTTCATAATCTTCCGCCGTTACAATCTCATCTTCAGCAAGGGCACCCTTTACTTTTTCCATGTCAGGATATTCTGCTTCGTAAGCCGCTGGCTCCGCTTCTGCCGCATAAGTGGTAACTGGCTGCATAATAGAAGAAATGATTGTCAATGCCGAGAGAAATCCCGATACGATTCTCTTTGATTTCCCTTTCATTCGCTAAGTACCTCTCTTTCTTTGTTTTTTGCCATTCTAATACTGTCCTGTTTCAAAAATTTTTCCTAAGTTCCCATATCTCTTTACCTCCTTTTTTACTTGTACTGCCCATAACAGTACATGAATACAGGGAACTTCCCTAAGCGGAACTTCCCTGCATGGTATCTACTGTTATACAGCCCGTAACCGGACTGTTTTTTTATTGAGCGTTTTTCCTGTTCTCATCCTGAACCCGTTCCCTGCTCCGGTTTTCTTTCCGCAGCGTTTTCTCCGAAAGGGTGGGCAGAATGCCCACTCCATGCCGGGTATCTATTCAGGCAGGCTATGAAATTATCAAGGTACATATAAAGGGATTTTTGAAATAAGAAAATACCCTCTCACTAATCGCAGGCTGGAGAGGGTAAAAATTGACCGTTTATAGAAATTTTTTGTTATATGGATTTCAAAGAATTGTCAGTGTGTTTTCTATCGCAACAAACACCAGCATTATTAAAGAGAATTGTTAAAACAACACTAGCGTATTTGATACAAAAAACGGGAGAGAACTGCATAAAAAACAATTCTCTCCCGTAATCATTATTCACATTAATTTTTAATTAGCCCAATCAAGATATGTAGAATCAACCAATATACCTCTACTTTCCTTAAATGTGTCTACCAATGTACATTCTTTAGTATTCAGTCTCTTTTTTACATTCATTATATGAATATAACGTATTAAGATAATTATGGTATTTTATAGAATCAGTTTCTATTTCACCAACATCTATTCCATGAAGAATCGTAATATACATTTCAAGCATGGCACAATTACTATATAGTCTATCCGTATCATTATCATACACAACACAAAGAAAAGGTTCTAATGCATATCTGCTATGAAAATACAAATAGAAACTATGGCTTATTTCATTGTCTTTAACTATATAAATATCTGACACATTTAAATTTTTAATTGGTAAAGTTTCCAACGTGGCACGTGTTATAGCGTCCATCTTTTGTATGGATACTTTTTGATATAAAACAAATTTTTTCATAAGAATTTCAAGAACATCTCTTGTTTTCTTATACGGTTTTACAATGCTGTTATTATATTCTCGTTTTAAGTCATTTATAAACGATTCTGTCTCTGGATTTATTAAAACTTTTTTACACATCAACCCATCCACCTATTTCATTAAATTTAATCCAATAATCTTCGTTGTAAAAATAGCATCGGAGATTATTTGTTGAAATATATACACTTTCTTCAGTGTCAGGAATCACGCAAGTACCTATTGAACGATATCCTTGTGTTGCAGATAATCCATCAATAAGAAAACCTTTACTATAATATTGTGAATCACCTACAATATATAGGTTATCAGCCCTTAACGCTTGAACCGCATTAGAACCTTGCCAACGAATATAAATCGTATATAAGGTAGGAATTCCACCAGTTCTTCCACTCAGGACACATGTTACCGTTGTAAAGCCACTACGAAGTTGCCCTGAATAGTTACCGTTTTCATCCAAAAACAGACGTCCATCAAATGTCGTAGAAGGTCCATCGAGAGACATTATATCAGCATTCGTATTTGTCTCTATGTCGGAAGCAAATACTGTTTCAAAATTTATCGACAACAACAAACAACAAGCCAAAAATATGCTCATTACTTTTCTAATTTTTTTCATATCCATCTTTATATGGTTTTTATTAAATCTGAACATTATCGCTACCTCCAATCGTAGAATTATCAGTTGTTATTCTTTACATTAAGCATACGTATATTTATCTTTTTCAAAGAAAATAACCTACTGAACAAATTTTAATGTATCAAAGTCAATCTCTGGTACCGTAACTGCTCTTCCTGCACTTTTGGCAGCACTTAAATAGATATAGTCATTCACAATCCATCCCGGACAACCGATTGAGCTGTCAGACACCTGCCACCAAATATAGTTTTCATTCAAAGAATAATTATCATTTAACAAAACCCAATCTTTTCTGGTTTCATACAATAACCCATTAATTACTCCGGAAGTGCTCGGTGTGTTTCTTAAACGAACACCATTTCCTTTTACATATGCGAGATAGTAATATTCTTTTGACTTCATCAGTGTCTTCACATCTGGATTTTCTTCCCAGATTTTTTCAATCTCATTCTGATCTGTGATAATTTCAAGATCGGCAAATACTTCGTTTTGGTCTAAATACTTTTGAATTCTGGGATTCTCTGAAACAATTTCATTAATGGTTTCTTTGTCAGTCACAACTTCTAAATTTGCAAAGGGCTCTTTAACTTTCTCTGCCGCAAATGCAGTCACAGAACTGGTTACTACAACACAACAACAAATGAATAAACCACATAAACGCTTAATTTTTCTCATATTTCTTTCTCCTAATGTGGTGCATGTGAATATGCAAACTGCCAATCAGAAAGACTCTTTAGAGCAGCGCCACAGCATTTGCACATAATAACTCTTTTGGTATAGACCCAGCATTCAGTAGGACTTACTTTCGCATGACCATAAAGAGTTGTCTTACCGTTGGATGCATCCTTCTGAAACGGAGTATGTTTTTACAAATATTAATATTAACTCTTGTCAGCCATGCTCTTTCATGGCTTTCGTCATTAAAGTCCTTTTTTGTATTTAAATATTTCAAAAATGATTCCTGCACTGCATCATAAGCATCCTCTTCGCTACACAGCATAATAATTGATATTTTATACAACAGTTTACAATATTTATTAAAAATCTGATCAGCATTTCTTTTCATCTTTTTTTCTCCTCATATATATCACACATATAATACATAATTGGTGACACCTAAACCAAAAAAGCCAAAAAATATTTAACCACCTGCTACTCACCAAAGATTTTTCTATTCTTCTGCTTGTATTCTATATCATAATTATAGAAGCTAACTTCGGATACATAAACAGCTTTGTAAACTGGCAGCTCTTCCCACCAATTTACAAAGCTGTTTTCATTTCATATACGTTGTCTTATACTGATACTATAACTTTAAATTTATATGATTTTAGAACAATTTTCCACTATTTTAATTGAAATAAATACATCCTCCCTCAATTCCAAGTTCTTTCATTATATTTTTAAGTGTTTTCAAAATTCGTTTTTTTCTGTTCTGTATTGTTTTACGGCTACATCCACAAATTTGTGCCGCTTCTTTCACTGTAACCTCTTCAAAAAATAACAGATAAATCAGATATGCCTCCTGTTCCGGTAACTGTCCTAAACTCTCCTTCAATTTTTTCAGGCATTCACTGCGTACTGCCATCTCCTCCGGCTGTCCTTCCTGCGATATAGAAGTTTTTGCAAAACTGCCTTCCTGCACCACATCAAGACTGCAAACACCGTATTTCTGTTTCTGTTCCTGCTGGTATTTTTCCCTTCTCCGGGACTGATACCATTCCAGATAAACCTCCCTGGTTACTTCCACAAGTGTTCCGTTTTCTGTCCGCAAAATATAATTTTTTCGTTCTTTCGGCTTCTTTCCACGCATATCTTCTTTCCTCCCACTATCTTATCTCTTTTCGATTACAGCCACCTGACCGTACATCTGCATAATATCTCCGCATCCTGTTCATCGCCCTTGACAGGGTTCTGGACACCGCAGACGGAGAAATTCCCAATTCTTTTGACAGTTCATTCTGTGTTTTTTGATGAAAGAAACATCCGTAAAATACCCTTTTCTGCAGTTCCGTCAAAACCTCAAATATTTCATTTACAGACTCTCTGCCAACCAGCATCTCCAATGGAGACTTTTCTTCTGTCTGAAGCATTCCCCATTCTTCCGAAACATCACTGTATGAGATTGTCCAGCCCTGTTCTTTCGATTCCTGATTACGACTCAAACGGTCTTCTCCTTCCAATACCAGACGGATATACCACTCCCTTTGATTAAAAAACTCTTCCGAAATACAGTCCGCCTGTTCCGCATTGTATTGATATTCCCCACAAAAACAAATCGGAAATACCGTAGTGAACCGACTGACCTGATACAACGCATAGCCATTTTGAAATGCCAAGATTTCTGTCTCACAACCCATGCTCTTTTTGGCAATGACCGTTCCATATTCTTTTAATTTTTTTGCAGTAGGAATTTTCATGCCCGGATATGGGACATCTACGATCTGTTTTAATTCCTGTAATGTCAGCATAACTACCACCTCTTCCGGGTGGCAGAAAATAAAAACATCACAGACGAAAAAGCAGTAAAAGACAGCTCCCGGCACACCCGTTTTTTTAACGGGAGCCTGAAACTCCTTTTACTACCACATAAATTTCTTATGCTTTATTTTGTTCTGATAATTCCGGCTGTGAAGCAGCCACTTCATTATCCCTGCTATCTTCCTTTTTCTCCGAAAAAACAGAGAAATCGCCCATTGCATCATATGGGCATCTTTGTCTGTATGCAAGGCACTCTTCCCTTGTCATATCCTGCCTCCTTTCTGCCCGCATCTGTTCTCTTTCCTGACTTAAAGTTTAACAACATTGGCTTTCCATTACCTCAACAGATATGGGGATATTTCTAAATATTCCCACCATATCTGTTGAATTTCTACAATTCCGTACCAAATCCCTCAATCAACACTTCCATTGTCTTTTCCAAAATTTTCTGTTCTTTCCGTTTCAGTTTTTTCGCACGACAAATCAAATCATACAGACGATGGTTTTCTTCTTCCTTACATTCCCCCAATAGTGTTCCTGCATCGGTTTTCAGAATCACCGCCAGCTTCCTGAATATCTCAATAGACATTGCTGTCTGTCCTCCCTCAATCCTGCTGATCGTGTTGGGGCTGATACCTGCTTTTTCTGCTAATACTTCCTGTGATAAGTGAATTTCCTGCCGCCTTTTGCGAATACGGTTTCCTAAGTCAATCAAATCCTGCGATTCCGCACGATTACCCAACACGCTTCCTCCTTTACTTTGCGACACCGTGTCGCAAGGTTTTTCTTAAAAAGGGCAAAAAAGCAGCCAATATTTTTTACGCATTGGCTGCTCTTCACACTCTATATTCTATTTTTCATACTTTGTTTTTACTCTTTGAAATCATGTCCTGAATACTTTTTTTACTATCCACAAACCACCATATCCAATGCTCTTTAACAGATATTTTCCTGCCATAAGCAAACGCCATGTCAAAACCATGCTGCCTATCAATCCTCCTACCAGCAGATTAAAAGCAAACATTCCAACAGTACCTCCTATATCAAATCCTTTTGGAATCATCCAAAAATACATTTTTTGTACGCCAAATGGAATCCCTGAAACTATCCACAATTTCCGGTAATCACACACACCGTTTTCCACACAAAACGGATAAACAATCAGCATTACCACAGCTATCCCTAAAAGCGGAACTGCCACATTCTCCAAAAATTCTTTTCTTCTCATCCGTTTTATCCTCCTCCATACATATCGTGATTCACTTCTGCTCTGTAATAATTTTCTATGGTCATGGTTGAATTGTAGAGTGTTGTCAGAAGATACGCCCGGATATTTCCTACCTTGCTGGTATTCTTCTCAAGGCAGCCAACGACATATTCAATATGCCCATGTTCCACCTTCATAAAGCGGTTCTTCACAATCACCACAGGCTTGTCCACTCCGCCAATACGAACAGTGCTGTTATCCGGCATGACCATAACCTCTACCATCAGTTCCACAAGTTCATCCACTTCCTCCTGTTGTCGATACCTGCTGTCCTCAAAACACTCATACGAAATATTTTCCCTGATAATTTTCCGATAGGCTTCCATCTCTTCCACCATATCAATCATTCCTGCTGTTTTCCTCACTGATAGATGAGAAGGATTTGATAAGATATTATCTGTCTCGTTAAAATCAGTTTCACTACTCTCAGTATCGTTATACTCATTTTCACTAAAATCAGTATTGTTAATATCAGTATTATTAGATTGTGATTTTGGACATTCAAGAGTTGTGATTTTCACTATTCCAGAATTGTGATTTTCATCATTCTTGAATTGTGATTCTGCACATTCCTGAATTGTGGTTTTCATCATTCCTGAATTGTGATTTTCATCATTCTTGAATTGTGATTTTGGACATTCCTGAATTGTGGTTTTCACAACTCTTGAATTGTGATTTTCACAATTCTGTGTATTTACAGGCTTTTCCGGCTCTTTTTCTTCCTTTTCAGGCTGTTTGACCATAAAATTCTTCACATAAATCACGTTGGGTTTCCCCAATCCAAGCCGCCTTTTTTCCACCAGACCAATGCCCTTTTCACTATCCAGTTCCTTTAATAACCGCACTGCCTTCTGTGTGCCACAGTTCATAAGCTCCGCAATTTCTTCCACAGTAAAAATAATGTATACCCTGTCCTCTTCATCGAACCAGCGATTTTTAATACTCAGGCTCATACGGTCCAGCAACAGACCGTATAAAACCTTTGCTTCGCAGGAAATAGTTTTGAAGCATTCTGCGGTAAATAAAATTTTCGGAATCCGGTAAAAGGTATACTGTTCCGCTTCCATTCCACGAAAATAATCAAACTGTATCTCCTGCATCTTCCTGTTCCTCCTTCCCTTTCTTCTTTCTCCACTGTTCCAACAGCGTATAAATTACTTCCTCAACCTGCTCTTTTGTATAGGCTGGCGGAAAATACGAGCGTACCTTCTTTGCCGAAAGAGTTACCTTTATTTCTGCTTCCTTTTTCTGCAATAAAACAGAATAGATAATTCCCTGATTCAACGTCTTTTCCCTGCTATGATTCTTGAATAACTCCGCCTGTTTATCTGTTACCGTCAAAACTGCATTATCTATTGCCTCTAACACCCATTCCTGTTCTTCTACCGTCAGAAAAGAAAGTTTCTCTCCCGCTTTCATGGAAAGTCTTTTATTGTCTACATAGTCTAATAATCTGGAAATAAGGAATGATAGACGGATATACCGCTGAACCGTCCTTCCGCTTTCGCCAGCAGCTTCTCCTACCAGATCAGCCGTATGCTTCTCTCCCTTGCTTCCCTGATGCTTCATGGCTTCATATTTCATCTTATAGGCATGTGCTTTCTCACTGGGCAGAATATCTTCCCTTTGGATGTTCGTATCTACCATTATCACCGTAGCGGTATCATCATCCATTTCCCGGATAATCACTGGCATCTCTTCCATTCCTGCCAGTTCACACGCCCGCCATCTGCGGTGCCCTGCCACCATCTCATACTCACCATCACCATACGGACGTACAATTCCCGGCATCAATATTCCATATCTTTTTACACTCTCCACAGTCTCCTGCATTTTTTCATCATCCAATACCCGGAATGGATGGTCTTTGAAGGTGTGAAAAAGACGAATCGGAACGGATACAACCTTCTCTCCTGCCGTTACTTCACTACTGCCAAATAAATCATCATAAGAAGTCAGCTTTATCTTTTCTGCGCTCTTACTCTTCATCATCCAACACCTCCCCTGTCAGATAGTGATAGCCCTCTGCCACAATTCCTTTCGGGTCATGGAGATAGATGCTTTTTCCCTCTGCGGTAGTTTCAGCCGCCCTCACAGACATCGGTATGCAATTTGCAAAAATATGTATTTTGTTTCCGTACACCTCTCGAATCTGAGCTGCAATATCCTTTGCAAAATTTGTCCTGCGGTCTACTTTTGTGAACAAAATCCCCATGATAGAAAGTTCCGGATTCAGTTTTCTGTGTACCCGCCCTATTGTCTTAATAAGCTGCTGTAACCCTTTAACCGGAAGGTAAGCCGCTTCTACTGGAATTAATACTCTGTCAGCCGCTACCAAAGCGTTAATGGTAATCATACCCAGCGAAGGCATACAGTCAATCAGGATATAATCATACTGTTTTTTTATCCCACATATATACTGCCGCAATACCATTTCCCGGCTCATGACATTCACAAGGGAAGTCTCCAATCCTGCAAGTTCAATATTGGCAGGGATAAAATCCACCCCTTCCTCATGATGGATAATTCCTTCTCCCGGCTCCGGTTCCTTGTCATTGATAAGTTTTTCCATAATATTGACCAGTGTCTCATCCAGCTCGTCCGGTTCCTGAATCCCAAGACTGACCGCCATGCTTCCCTGTGCATCTGCCTCAATCAGAAGCACTTTTTTCCCTTCCCTTGCAAGACCGATTCCTAAATTCACACAGGTAGTTGTCTTTCCGACACCACCTTTTTGGTTTGCGACTGCGATTACTCTACACATACTTTCTTCCTGCCTTTCTCCTGTCATGCTTTACTGCATGGTATTTTCTCTTTTCTCTATTTCTGCGTATACACGAAAATATTTGTTTGTTCCTTTATTTGCAAACGGTTTCGATACTCCAAGCACCCGGATTTTCGGGTGCTGTTGCAGAAGTTTCCCAAACCACTGTATATCCTTAACTGTTCCCTGTAATCTAACCTTCAGCATATGAATCCTCCCAATCCCAATAAAAACAATACTCCGGATAACGGATTTTGACTGCCTCCCAAAAGTACCTTGCATATCCACAGCAAAATAAATCACTGACCGAATATTCTCTGCATTCATTCACCTGACGCTCACTGTCTCCCTCATAATCATAAACACTAGGAGTACCATCACAATACAGGTTAAATGCCAGCCGTACAATCCTTACGCTGCCGCTTGTCTGCCAGCCTTCATGCAGGCATTCCGTTTTCACGTATCCTGTCTTAAAATCGTATATCTGTTCTGCGTTTTCTCTTGTATCCCGGTCAATTCCGAGACAATACACCAATGCCTTGTGGTATACATCCTGATATCTGCACTTTGGCAGATAGGTGTAATAAAATTTTTCGTGCTCCTTATTTTTGAAAGTAATTGTGCGAGTAGTATCTTTACCTGCTCTTAACGCTGTGTTATTTGCCATTTTGATTTCCTCCTGTTTTTTTGTACATGACCGTAACAAAAAAGACACTCTTCTAAAATTTCTCTTAGAAAAGTGTCCTCATAATGTAAAAATATTGATTTCATTTTGCATGGACTATTTAAAATCATTTATTATAGCCCGTTAAGGAGGTTTTATTTGTCGTACCTTTGTCGTACTCTACATCAAAAAGCCTACATTTTTTAATCCTTTATCGGATTTTTAATACAGCTTTGCACCAGCCGGAATATGTTCATCTACCATCAGTAAATGTAATCCCTCTCTTCCGTCTTCCTCGTGTACTGCTGAAATCAGCATACCTTCGGAATCAATGCCCATCATCTTTCTCGGCGGAAGGTTTACGATTGCAATCGCTGTTTTTCCTACCAGTTCTTCCGGTTCATAATACTCGTGAATACCGCTTAAAATCGTGCGTTTACGGTCTGTTCCGTCATTCAGAGTGAACTTTAAAAGCTTCTTACTCTTCGGAACTGCCTCACACGCTTCAATCTTTACGGCTCGAAAATCTGACTTGCTGAAAGTGTCAAAGTCAACGTTTTCTTCAAAAAGCGGTTCGATTTTTACATTGGAAAAATCAATCTTCTCAGCAGGTTTTTCCTCTGCTTTTACAGCCGGTGCTGCCTGTGCCGCATTGTTTGCTTCGTTCTTTGCAGCACCCTGTGACTTCATTGTCGGGAACAGCAGTACGTCTCTGATTGCCTGGCTGTCTGTAAGAAGCATAACCAGACGGTCAATTCCGTATCCGATACCACCTGTAGGCGGCATACCGATCTCCAGTGCGTTCAGGAAGTCCTCATCCGTATGGTTTGCTTCCTCGTCACCGGCGTCAGCAAGAGCATCCTGTGCTTTAAAACGCTCTCTCTGGTCGATCGGGTCATTCAGCTCGGAATATGCGTTACACATTTCCCATGTATTACAGAAAAGTTCGAAACGCTCTACCTTGCTCGGATCAGAAGGTTTCTTCTTGGTCAGCGGAGAAATCTCAATTGGGTGATCCATGATAAATGTAGGCTGGATCAGTTCTTTCTCACAGTACTCCTCAAAGAAGAGATTAATGATATCACCCTTCTTATGATGTGCCTCATATTCAATATGATGCTCGTCAGCAAGTTTCTTGGCTGCCTCATCATCTGCTACTTCATCAAAGTCAATTCCTGCATATTTCTTGATTGCTTCGTTCATTGTCAGACGTGCAAACGGCTTACCAAGATCGATTTCTACACCATTATAGGAAATCTTAGTGGAACCGCAGACTTTTTCTGCCAGATAACGGAACATGGACTCAGTAAGTTCCATCATTCCCTCATAATCGGTGTATGCCTGATAAAGCTCCATCAGAGTGAATTCCGGATTGTGACGTGTATCAACACCTTCATTACGGAATACACGGCCGATCTCATAAACTCTCTCAAGTCCACCGACGATCAGTCTCTTCAGATAAAGCTCCAGAGAGATACGAAGCTTAACGTCTTCGTTCAGGGCATTGTAATGTGTTTCAAACGGTCTTGCAGCTGCTCCACCTGCATTGGAAACAAGCATTGGAGTTTCGACTTCCATAAAGTCACGTCCTGCAAGGAAGTTACGGATCTCCTTGAGGATCTGGGAACGTTTGATAAATACGTTCTTGCTGTCCTGATTCATGATAAGGTCTACATATCTCTGACGATAACGTGTATCTGTATCTGTCAGTCCGTGAAATTTCTCCGGAAGGATCTGCAAACTCTTGGTCAGCATAGTCATTTTTTCAGCGTGGATAGAAATCTCGCCTGTTCTTGTTCTGAAAGCAAAACCTTCCAGGCCGAAGATATCACCGATATCGGATTTCTTGAAATCTGCATAAGATTCTTCTCCGATAGCATCTCTTGCCACATAGACCTGGATATTTCCCTGCAGGTCCTGAATATTACAGAAAGAAGCTTTTCCCATGACACGCTTAAACATCATACGGCCGGCGATCGCAACGTGGATCGGGCTCGCATCCATGATTTCTCTTCTCTCTTCATAGTCCTTTTTGAGGACTTCTCTTGCCTGTGCTTCATCAAGACCTTCTACATCTGGAGTCTTGCGGTCTTTTAAGATCTCTGCCTCATGTGCTTCATAGAGATTCTTCACCTCAAGTGAATGATGTGTCTGGTCAAATTTTGTGATCTGAAACGGGTCCTTTCCGTTTGCCTGTAAATCTGCAAGCTTCTCACGACGAACCTTCAGCAGCTGGTTTGTATCCTGCTTCTTCTGCTCTGCCACTTCTTTGGCCTCCTTCTGTTCTTAGACTGATTTATTAGATGTTTCTCTGGATTTCCAGAACTTTGTATTTCATAATTCCCATCGGCATCTCTACTTCAACAACATCGCCTGTATGAGCACCGATCAGAGCTTTTCCTACAGGGGATTCGTTGGAGATTTTGCCCTCCAGGCTGTTAGCCTCTGTAGAACCAACGAGCTTTAATTCCATTTCTTCTTCGAATTCATAATCGTATACTTTAACCTTGCATCCAACGCTGATCTTGTCAAGATCTACTTCGTCTTCTACAACAACTTCTGCATTCTTAAGGATCTTCTCGATCTCTTCGATTCTTGCTTCGATATCTCTCTGCTCATCCTTTGCAGCATCATACTCAGCGTTCTCAGAAAGGTCTCCCTGCTCTCTTGCTTCTTTGATTTTCTCTGCTACTTCTTTTCTCTTTACAACCTTTAAATCGTGCAGTTCATCTTCCAGTTTCTTAAGACCTGCATATGTTAATAAATTCTTTTTTTCTTCCATAATCCTACACCCTTTCAAAATAAACGGATATTCATTGGATATACACTCCCAGAACAATCATACCTCAAAAAGGGCAGACTTATTCTAGGATATTCACAATTCCAGTATTATACCGAAATCTATATACCTTGTCAAGCGTAAAACACCCCATTTTACAACGATTTCCGCCGTTTTTTCTCGTTATTGACAGCTTATTCCAAAGCTCTGTTTTTCCCTTTCTTACCTGTTTGCAAGATCAAAATCCAACAGCTTCTCCAACTCCTCATAACTGCTTACCAGATTGGAATCTCTTCTCAATCCGGCACTGTGCTTCATTCCGGACGTATACCATGCAATATGCTTACGCATTTCTCGAATTCCTGTAAATTCACCCTTCAGTTCAATCTGCATTCTCGCATGGCGAAGAATCATCTCTCGTGTTTCTTCCCAGGATGGTTTCGAAAGTACTTCCCCTGTAGTAAAATAATGATTCAATTCACGGAAGATCCAGGGATTTCCTCGAACTGCCCGGCCGATCATAATACCGTCGCATCCGGTTGCTTTTACCAGTGCCTCTGCTTTCTTTGCTGAATCCACATCGCCGTTTCCAATCACAGGAATGGAAACTGCCTCTTTGATCCTGCGGATTGTATCCCAGTCTGCCTCTCCGGAATAATACTGCTGTCTTGTTCTTCCATGAACCGCAACTGCTGCAGCACCGGAATCTTCGATGATCTTTGCGATCTCCACCGGATCCACCGGATAGCCTTCAAATCCAATACGGATTTTTGCCGTCACCGGCTTCTTTATTGCATGAGAGACCTTCGTCACAATCTCCCGGATCAGTTCGGGATTCTTAAGAAGTGCAGAGCCTTCCCCATTGTTGACCACCTTCGGCACCGGACATCCCATATTGATATCCAGAATATCAAAAGGCTGCTCCTCTATGCTCTTGGCAACCTCTGCCATCAGATCCGGTTCACTTCCAAAAATCTGCATGGAAACCGGATGCTCCGCCGGATCGATCTGCATAAGAGAAATTGTATTTTTGTTATGAAAAGAAATTGCCTTGGCACTGACCATCTCTGTACACAGAAGTCCTGCTCCCTGTTCTTTACATAACAAACGGAATGGCAGGTCTGTCACGCCTGCCATTGGTGCCAGAATAAATGGATTTTCCATCTCAACCTGGCCGATTTTCCACCGCATATTCATAATTTACTCCTCGTTATCCACATGTTCCACAGAATCTTCCATATCTTCTCCAAGGAAAAATACACGGTAGTACATTTCCAGGGATTCCAGAAGTTCTCTTTTTTCTGCCTGGATCTGTTTGATTTTCAGAACGCTTCCAATCTCATCATATCTGAAATCAGAATCCGTTGCTTCTGTCTTAAACTGCAGATTTCCGGTCTCATCAAATTCCAGTGTCAGGATTCCTCCCACATCTTCCGTATACAGTACGCACATAACCTGCAGTTCCTGTTTGATCGTCTCCGGAAGAGAAGCAAAATCCTGGTTAAAATAATATTTCTGCTCATAGGCACTTGCGCCGCAGAGTACAACATTTTCCTGATACATAAAAACTCCTTCATCTAGTTTTAATCACACGTAACTGTACAGACCTCTCACAGATACCTCACCGGAACATACCTTTCGAATCTCACCATCTGCAACCTTCACCAGAAGCTCTCCCTCACGGTCAATTCCGATTGCAATCCCCTCATATGGATTTATCTTATCCAGTATCCGCACCGGCTGATTTCTGTTTGCAAGCATTACATTATAATCATCGATCAAAGGTGACAGATCACAGGTTTCTGTAAACTTCTCATAGTTTCTCTCAAACTTTTCCATGATCAGACTGATCAGACGGTTTCTGTCATATTTTTTTCCTGTTTCCAGATAAAGCGAAGTTGCTTTGTCCTTAAGTTCATCCGGAAATTCTTCCAGATTTACATTGATTCCATCACCGATGACTACCTCTCGGATTCTTCCTTTTTCGAGACCCATTTCTGTTAAAATCCCACAGATTTTTTTGCGGGAGACTACAACATCATTCGGCCATTTGATGGAAACCTCTATATCCAGTTCTCTTACTGCCTGTGCCACACTCAGTCCCATAACAAGTGTCAGCATGGATGCATACTGTGGCTCAAAATCAGGACGCAGAAGAACAGACATCATAATGGAACTTCCCTCCGGAGCCGTCCAGCGGCGTCCAAGACGTCCCTTGCCTGCAGACTGAAATTCGGTGACTGCCAGGGTGCCATGTTCTGCTCCTTCTTTTGAAAGACGCTTGCACCATTCATTTGTGGAGTCCGTTTCTTTTGCAAAATGGACGGTTTTGCCCGCCCATTTTGTGTGTATTTCCTTTAAAATTGTTTCTTTTGAATATACAGTATCTATCATTTGTTCTCCGGTTCTCCAAGAGTAGCTACCATAACTGCTTTGATCGTATGCATACGGTTTTCAGCTTCGTCGAACACATGAGACTGCTCAGACTCAAAAACTTCATCTGTAACTTCCATATCTGTCAGATTGAATCTTTCGCCCATTTCCTTGCCGATCTTTGTCTTAAGATCATGGAATGCAGGCAGGCAATGAAGGAAGATTGCTTTTTCTCCGGCATTTTTCATAACTGCCTTCGTTACTTTATATGGTGTCAGTTCTCTGATACGTTCTTCCCAGACTTCATCCGGCTCACCCATGGATACCCATACGTCTGTATAAATAACATCTGCATCTTTGGTTCCTGCCTCAACATCCTCTGTAAGAGTAATACTTCCGCCGGAAGCCTCTGCATATGTTCTGCACAGATCTACAAGTTCCTGATTCGGGAAGTATTTCTTTGTTGTGCAGGCAACAAAGTGCATTCCCAGTTTGGAGCATGCGATCATCAGGGAATTACCCATATTGTAGCGGGCATCTCCCATGTATACCAGACGACGTCCCTTAAGATCTCCAAAATGCTCACGGATGGTCAGCATATCAGCCAGCATCTGTGTCGGATGATATTCATTTGTCAGACCATTCCATACCGGAACTCCTGCATATTTTGCAAGGTCTTCTACGATTTCCTGTCCAAATCCTCTGTATTCGATTCCCTCATACATTCTTCCGAGAACTCTTGCTGTGTCTGCAATGCTCTCCTTCTTACCGATCTGAGAACCAGTCGGATCCAGATAGGTACTGCCCATTCCAAGATCGTGAGCAGCTACTTCAAATGCACAGCGTGTTCTTGTACTTGTCTTTTCGAAGATCAGGGCAATATTTTTGCCTTTGTAATACTCATGAAGCTCTCCGGCTTTTTTCTTTGCTTTTAATTCAGCAGCCAGATCGATGAGATATGTGATCTCTTCCGGTGTAAAATCTTTGAGTGTCAGAAAATTACGTCCTTTTAAATTCATAATAATTTCTCCTCCTCTTTCTGGTATTATTCTTCGTTAGATTTTGGTTCCTCTGTAATGATCTCTTTAAGGGAAGATGCAAGTCCTGCCATACCCTGAATTTCAGACGGAATAATGATCTTGGTTGCTTTACCATCTGCTGCCTTCATAAAGGCCTCCAGACTCTTCAGAGTAAGGACTGCCTGATCTGCACCTGCTTCACGGATCATACGGATTCCCTCGGCATTTGCTTTCTGAACCTTAAGAACTGCTTCTGCCTGACCTTCTGCTTCCTTGATCATCTTCTCTTTTTCTGCTTCTGCACGAAGAATCGCAGCCTGTTTCTCTGCCTCTGCATCCAGAATTGCAGATTCCTTATGTCCCTCAGCAACAAGGATCGTGGATTTCTTCTCTCCTTCTGCACGAAGGATTGCTTCTCGTCTCTCACGTTCCGCTTTCATCTGCTTCTCCATAGCTTCCTGGATTGCTGCCGGTGGAATAATATTCTTAAGTTCTACACGATTTACCTTAATTCCCCATGGATCTGTTGCCACATCCAGCGAAGCTCGCATTTTGGTATTGATGGTCTCACGAGAAGTCAGTGTCTCATCAAGTTCCATATCACCGATGATATTTCGCAGCGTTGTTGCAGAAAGGTTCTCGATCGCCATGATCGGATTCTCCACACCATAAGCAAATAATTTCGGATCTGTGATCTGGAAAAACACTACGGTATCAATCTGCATGGTTACATTATCTTTGGTGATAACCGGCTGTGGTGGAAAATCCACTACCTGTTCTTTCAGATTGACTCTTCTTGCAACACGGTCGATAAACGGTGTCTTAAAGTGAATTCCTGTATTCCAGGTTTCCTTATAGGCGCCCAGTCGTTCTACTACTATCGCATATGCCTGCGGCACAATACGGATACAGGATGCCAGTACCCAAAGGACGATTGCGATAATAACAACCAAAAAAACAAATCCACCCATACTACAATTCCTCCTTACATTTTTTTACAATCAGTTTTACACCTTGAACTGCTTCAATTTCTACTACTGATTTCTCCGGAATTGTCTCCTCATCGGATTCCGTCCTTGCCATCCACTCGATATCGTTGATCCGGACCTGCCCCATCTGAGACAGATTGTCAATCTTCTGGATGACAACAGCCCTTTTTCCGATCAGACTATTCACATTTGTTCTGGTAACTCCCCGTTTCATATACCTGACAGCAAGCGGCCTGGTAAAAATCAATAATATCAGTGATACAATCAGAAACAATATCCACTGTACTATGATGTCTGCACCTGCCGCTGAAGCAATTGCCGCAAGCAGTGCTCCACCTGCAAACCAGACCGTCACAAGACCTACCGTCACTGCCTCTATGATCAGAAAAATTGCCAGAATCACAAGCCACAGTAAAGGATCCATCATATCCTCCTTCCGGCTATAAAAGCAATACAGCCTCTACATTTAATTTCTACGCTGCCTTGAAGCTTCATACATCAGGATTCCGGCAGCCATTGCTGCATTGAGAGATTCCACCTGCCCGCACATTGGGATCCGGATCAGACAGTCTGCTGCCTCTGCTGCCTGTTCGGTAAGACCCTTACCTTCATTTCCGATAAGAAATGCAGTTCCACCTCTATAGTCTTCCCTGTCGTAAGAATTTTTCCCCTGTAAATGTGCGGCAAAAAACCGGATTCCCCTGTCCTGAAGCTGCTGCTTTAATGATACCACATCTTCCACATATAAAAAAGGAATTCTGTACACAGAACCCATAGTTGCACGGATCACCTTAGGATTCGTGATATCCACACAGGTCTTTGTAAGAAAAACACCGCTGACTCCTGCACCTTCACCGGTTCTTATGATCGTTCCGGCATTGCCGGGATCCTGAAGATCCTCCAGAACCATGATCAGCGGATTTTTTTCTTTGAGAAGATCCTCCATCTGATAAGACGGCTGTCTGAGAACTGTAAGAATTCCCTGCGGAGTCTGTGTATCACACATCTGTCTGAAAACACTGTTCTCTACCGCTTCCCACGAAAATCTATGGACTTTCTGCATGATTTCTTCATCTTCAAGCATAGACTCTGCCACATAAATCCTGTCGATCAGATTCTCCGGGGCTTCCAGAAACATCTTTCTGCCTTCCGCCACAAAAAGTTTCTGTTCCCTCCTGGCCTTCGCCTTCTGATTTAATTTTATGATGTTTTTAACCTGTGTATTCTGTGCACTGGTAATCATAAGCTCTCCTTTAATCTGAAACGGAGACCGCCTGACGGTGGCCTCCGCTTAAAAATACGCATTTATTATTTATTGTAATTGTGAGAAAGAGAATTACATACCTCCCACATATATGGAGATACGTCTTTCTGCATAGCCAGAGCTTCATTGATATCGAAGTCCATGAACTCACCATGACGATATCCTACAACTCGACAGGATTTTCCTTCTTTCAGAAGATCTACTGCAAGAGCTCCCATCATGGACGCATATACACGGTCTTTACATGTCGGATTACCGCCACGCTGCATGTGACCAAGAATTGTTGCACGAGTCTCGATACCTGTAGCAGCCTCGATACGTCTTGCCATTGCCTCAGAATGTCCAATACCCTCTGCATTAACAATGATATGATGTTTCTTTCCTGCTTTACGGCTTGCAATAATATTGTTGATCAGCTTCTGCTCATCATAGTCATATTTCTCAGGAATCAGAACATCCTCTGCACCGTTTGCAATACCACACCACATAGCAAGATATCCTGCGTTACGTCCCATAACCTCAATAATACTGCATCTCTCATGAGAGGTAGAAGTATCACGAACCTTGTCAATTGCTTCCATAGCTGTATTTACTGCTGTATCAAATCCAATTGTATACTCTGTGCAGGCAATATCCAGGTCGATAGTACCAGGAACACCAATTGTATTAATACCAAGATTAGCCAGTTTCTGCGCACCTGCAAAAGAACCGTCTCCACCGATTACTACCAGTCCGTCGATTCCATGTTTTCTGCAGATTTCAGCGCCTCTCTCCTGACCTTCCACTGTACGGAACTCCGCACATCTTGCTGTGTAAAGAATTGTACCGCCTCGTTCGATTGTATCAGATACGTCTCTGGCAGTCATATCAACGATTTCTTCGTTCAGAAGACCATTGTATCCCTTATAAATACCTTTGACATTAAGTCCACTGCTGAGACCTCTTCTTACAACTGCACGAATCGCAGCGTTCATTCCCGGAGCATCACCTCCGCTTGTGAGCACACCGATGGTTTTTATCTGTTTCTCTGCCATGATTCTTTCCTCCATCTCCAGATTTCCATATAATAGGAAATCTTAGTTATCTGTTCTACACATATTCGTTGTATAGTGTAAAGCATTTTTAGAAGTTTTTCAATACTCTTTCCACAAGTTTAACGTTGGATTCCCCATATTTTTTCTTTAGTTCATCCAGCGATTCTTCATTGATTTGCATACGGAATCCTGCCGGAAGCCGCTTCATTGCTTTGACATCTTTGAGATATATGACAACTGCCGAAGTTCCTGGCACATCCTTAAGAAAACTCTGAAGTTCCGCTTCTGCCGCACTGTACTCTGCTTTATCCCTGAACTGTATCCATACCTCTTTCGGAATATCCTCAAAAGAGTGAACTTTCTCGAGGATCATCTTACTCGGCCGGTCGTCTTCTGCATTGACACGTCCCTGAATAAATACTCTGGCATCATCCGTGATCAGGGTCTGCCATTTCTCGTAATCACGCGGAAAAACAACCACTTCTACCGTTCCCACAAGATCTTCCACTGTCAGAAATGCCATAACTTTATTATTTCTCGTATATTTGATGGTTCTCTCCGTGATCATTCCACCTATGATGACTTTCTGACCATCATATACCTTCGGGCGTCCACTTTCTTCATCCGGCTGAAAATCTGTTGTTTTTGCAGAGATCATCTTATCCATAATACTGCGGTAGCCTTCCAGAGGATGTCCACTCAGATAGATTCCAAGAACTTCTTTTTCAAAAGCCAGAAGCATTTCTTTATCATATTCGCCGACATTCGGCATACGAATCTCAAATTCCTTTTTGTCCTCTTCACTGACCAGATCAAAAAGACTCATCTGTCCTGCAAAAGAATTCTTCTTTTCCTGTGCGATACTGTCCACGATCTGTCCGTAAACGTTCATCTTCTGACGGCGGTTCCCTTCCAGACAATCAAGTGCACCGGCCTTGATAAAGTTCTCGATTGCACGCTTATTTACCGTTCCTGTAAGCCTCTCAATAAAATCCTTCAGCGAACGATAAGTTCCATTTTTCTCTCTCTCTTCAACCAGTGCATTGATAACCGGCCGTCCCACACTCTTGATCGCAGAAAGTCCATAACGGATCGCACCATGGTCGACAGAAAATCCATAAATCCCACAGTTTACATCCGGCGGCAAAATACTGATTCCCATCTGACGGCAGACCTGAATATACTCAGCCACCTTGTTCGGCATTTCTATAACAGAGGTCATAAGTGCTGCCATAAATTCCACTGGATAATAATATTTCAGAAATGCAGTCTGATAAGAAACCACCGCATATGCTGCTGCATGTGATTTATTAAACGCATACTTTGCAAAATCGGTCATATCATCATAGATTTTATTTGCAGTCTGCTCATCAATTCCGTTGGCAATGCAGCCCGGTACTCCCTCCTGCTCATTTCCATAAACAAAATTCTGACGCTCTTTTTCCATCACGGAAGCTTTTTTCTTGGACATTGCACGACGAACCAGGTCGCTTCGTCCCAGAGTATAACCTGCAAGGCTTCGGACAATCTGCATAACCTGCTCCTGATATACAATACAACCATACGTCGGTTTCAGGATCGGCTCCAGCTGCGGACAGTCATACTGGATCGTATCCGGATGGTTCTTACCACGGATATACTGCGGGATAAAATCCATCGGTCCCGGACGATACAGAGAAATTCCCGCAATAACGTCCTCAAGGCTCTGTGGCTTCAGTTCTTTCATGAAGTTCTTCATACCGGTACTTTCCAGCTGGAACACACCATCCGAACGACCGGTTCCCAGTGAATCAAGAACCTTTTTGTCGTTATAATCAATCTTCTGCATATCCAGGTGCACGCCTGTATCCTGCTCTATCAGATGTACCGCATTCTGAATGACTGTCAGTGTACGAAGTCCCAGAAAGTCCATCTTGAGAAGTCCCAGTTCTTCCAGAGTTGTCATTGTAAACTGCGTAACAATAGAACCATCCTGTGCCCTTGAAAGCGGTACATATTCAGAAACATCCTTCTGACTGATCACAACACCGGCAGCATGCATGGAAGTATGCCGGGGCAGTCCCTCCAGTCTTCTGGCTGTATCGATCAGATCATGGATTTCCGGCTGCTCTTCATAGCTTTTCTTTAATTCCGGATTCATCTTGAGAGCTTTATCGATCGTGATATTCAACTCCTGTGGAATCATCTTGGCGATCGTATCTACCTGTGCATAAGGAAGATCCATCACCCGCCCCACATCACGGATAACACCACGAGCTGCCAGCGTACCAAAAGTAACAATCTGAACCACACAGTCATCACCGTATTTCCGTCTGACATAATCAATAACTTCCTGTCTTCTTTCAAAACAGAAATCCACATCAATATCAGGCATGGAAACTCGTTCCGGATTCAGGAAACGTTCAAACAGAAGATCATACCGAATAGGATCCAGCTGTGTGATTCCAAGCGTGTAGGCAACCAGGCTTCCCGCTGCGGACCCACGTCCCGGACCTACCATAATATCATGATCCCGTGCATACCGGATAAAATCCCATACGATCAGGAAGTAGTCCACATATCCCATATTTTTGATCGTGGAAAGCTCATAATTCAGACGTTCTTTCAGTTCTTCTGTAACCGGCTGATAACGTTCTTCTAACCCTTTAAAACACAGCTCATTCAAATATTCCCAGGAGGTGTATCCCTGCGGAACATCAAATTTAGGCAGTTTTGTGACACCAAATTCAATCTCTACATGACATCGCTGAGCAATCTTATGTGTATTCTCCAGTGCCTCTGTCGCATAAGGAAAAAGCCGCTCCATCTCTTCCGGAGATTTTACATAATACTGACCTCCGTCGTAACGCATTCTGTTTTCATCAGACAGTTTCTTTCCCGTCTGAAGACATAGCAATACATCATGCGGCTGTGCATCCTCTGCCAGCGTATAATGGACATCATTTGTTGCGACCAGCTCAATGCCTGTCTCACGATGCATTTTGAGAAGCTGCTGGTTCACATTCTGCTGCTCCGGTATCCCATGATCCTGCAGTTCCAGGAAAAAGTTTCCCTTTCCAAAAATATCCTGATATCGCAGTGCGGCAGCTTTTGCATCCTCATACATTCCCCTGGTGAGATAACGTGCCACTTCGCCTGCAAGGCATGCACTTAATGCGATCAGACCTTCATGGTATTTCTCAAGAAGCTGCAGATCCACTCGCGGCTTATAATAGAAGCCTTCCACAAAACTCTTCGAAACAATCTTCATCAGATTCGCATAACCCTGATTATTTTCTGCAAGAAGAACCAGATGATAATAACGGTCATCCCCGCTTCCTATCTCACGGTCAAAGCGAGACCCCGGTGCCACATATACTTCACATCCAAGAACAGGATTGATTCCGGCTGCTCTTGCTGCACGATAAAAATCGATCACTCCATACATCACTCCATGATCCGTGATCGCGGCACTGTCCATGCCCAGTTCTTTCACTCTGTTCACATATTCCTGAATCTTATTTGATCCATCCAGAAGACTGTATTCCGTATGAACATGAAGATGTGTAAAATTCATATCCTTTATCCTTTACTATATCATTTTACAATGTAGATACGACGGTCTTTGATTTCAATCTTGCCTTCCTTAAGAAGATGGCCCACTGCACGTTTAAATGCATTTTTACTCAGTCCAAACTCTCTTTTGATAACTTCCGGTGAAGCTTTATCATCAAACGGCAGCACTCCGGCAAACTCTTCAATGATGCTGAATACACTTTCTGCATCTTCATTGATCTGAATATAAGCTTCCTCTCTGTCACTGACATCCATTTTGCCATCTTCTTTGACCTTGGTCACACGAAGATCCAGAACTGTTCCAGGACGATATTTTCCCTTTGCCTCTCTCGCCGGGATCAGCGCAGAATATTTATTATCTACTGCAACAAAAACACCGAAATTATCGCTGAGCTGATAAACTCTACCCTTCACACGATCACCTTCTTTATAAGGTGTCTCCTTTGAAAGGTACGGATACACCTTCATTGTTGCACAGAGTCTGCTGCTCTTATCTACATAAACAGCAACCAGACATTCCTGTCCTTCAAAAATTCTTGTTGTCTGCTCATGATATGGCAGAAGCAGATCTTTTTCCAGGCCCCAGTCAAGAAATGCACCGATTTTCGTTACCTGTTTTACTCTGAGAAGCCCCGTTTCGCCAACTGTAAGACGTGGCTCATTTGTTGTAGCGATCATTCGATCCTGTGAATCCTTATAAATAAAAACCTCCAGTTTATCACCAGCTTTGGTCCCCGCCGGAACCTGCTTTGCCGGAAGCAGTACCTGATGCTTTGTATCCGCGTTCATATCCTCTGCCAGATACACACCAAAATCTACTGTTTTCACTACCTGAAGTGTCTGTTTTTTTCCTAATTCGATCATAAAATCCTCCGATATTTTTTACTTTTTAAATTCGACAACTGCATATGGCTCACCCTTCTGATCATTCAGAAGAATGGTTGTTCTTATATCCTCTTCGGCTTTTGCCGGACAGATCACATCATAAAGTCTCGCCTGCTGTTTATATTCTGCACGCATTTGATGGATTTTAAAATCTGCCGGCAGATAATCCATTGCCATCTGAACATACTGACAATTATTTACATGATGATTGGTATCCAGATGATGTTTCTGTACTGCAAAAGCTTCCTGCTGCTCATATTCGCCCGGAAGAATAATCTTACGGGGTGCATAATCCATATCCAGTTTTTCTTCCATTTCATAGCCTGCTGTATCGCGCTCTGTCAGTTTAACCGGAAGTCCATTTTCCGCATTGATATAAGTCCAGTAGGTATTCGCATAGGCAATACGTTCTCCATCCTCTGTTTCCATACAGAAATTACGCATTCCAAGAAAACTCCTGAAAGCATATGCCCATGTAGAAGTTCTTATATTCTCTCCAAGACATGGGTATCTCTCTACGATCACCTGCCATGCTGATAATACCCAGAACCTTTTCCATTCCTTAAGAACTTCTATTCCCAGACCTGACTCTTCTGACTGAAAAGTACTGCAGTCCTGAAAATAATTCAGGATTCCAGGCAAAGTCAGTAAGCCATTTTCTCCAATTTCACTATAGCGGACTCTTCCGCTGAAACTATATGCCATATATACCCCGCTTTCACTTCTTCTGCTGTTTTGGACAGCTTATCCGATTTTCTGTCATCATCTATTTCTCAGTAAACTTTACCATTTCCCGATTTCATTTGCAACTGTCAGAACAACACATTTTTTTCTGTTATTTTCTGCCTGAAGTGCTATAATCATGATAAAAATTTTATCATGGAGGTATCTTTTATGTCAGCTCATACTGAAATCACGATCCGTACAGCCAGAGAATCGGACGCTCCTGCACTTCTTAATATCTATGCTCCCTACATAGTCAATACCGCCATCACCTTCGAATATACCGTCCCGTCAACAGAAGAGTTTGCCGGAAGGATTCGATGCACTCTCCAAAAATATCCTTACCTTGTCGCTGAACAGCAGAATAA
Organism: Blautia sp. BIOML-A1; assembly: GCF_009883055.1. Classification (GTDB taxonomy): domain Bacteria; phylum Bacillota; class Clostridia; order Lachnospirales; family Lachnospiraceae; genus Blautia_A. The sequence goes on from NZ_WWVR01000008.1 coordinate 87,723, forward strand.
AATTCTCGGTTATGCCTATGCCGGTCCATTCCATGAACGTGCTGCTTACGACTGGGCTGTTGAGACGTCCATCTATGTAGACCAGACTCAGAGACATACGGGAATCGGCCGCCTTCTGCATGACGCTCTGGAGCACACTCTGCAGGCTCAGGGAATTCTCAACATGAATGCCTGCATCGCCTGTACTTCAAAAGAAGATCCACATCTGGACAACAACAGTATTGAATTTCATACACATATGGGATATCGTCTGGTCGGAGAATTTTACCAGTGCGGATATAAATTTCATACCTGGTATAATATGGTCTGGATGGAAAAACAGATAGGTGAACATCGAAAGGATCAGCCCGTGCCTCTTACCTTCAAAGAACTTCTTGAATCTTGCCGTCAACAAGACAAAAAAAAGCACCTCATCTGAGGTGCTTAAGAAGCAGGGCTACAAGGATTCGAACCTTGAAATGACGGAGTCAGAGTCCGTTGCCTTACCGTTTGGCGATAGCCCTTCATTCATTCGCTTGCGTTTTTTATTTCTTATCGCTCGCGACGAATGTTATTATATTACAGTGTTTCAAAAAAATCAACCCCTTTTTTTAATTTTTTTTATTTTTTTTTTTGACATTACTGTTTATGTAAAATCTTAGTGCTGATCGTGTAAAATAATGCTATAATAGGAATACCTTTTGATACAGGATGCCTTTGCATTCGGCATCTGTGATTTATTTGTCTAAATAAGAGGAGAAACTTTATGAGAGCAACCAATCTGACCCTGCTTACTGATCTGTATGAGTTAACAATGATGCAGGGTTATTTCAAGAACCCAACCAACCAGACCGTTATCTTTGATATGTTTTATCGTGTCAACCCGTGCGGAGGCAGTTTCGCAATTACTGCAGGTCTGGAACAGATGATCGAGTATATCGAAAATCTTCATTTCAGCCCGGAAGACATCGATTACCTCAGAAGTCTTCATATTTTTGAAGAAGATTTTCTGGAATATCTGAGCGGCTTTCATTTTACCGGTGATATTTATGCAATCCCTGAGGGAACTGTCGTATTTCCAAGAGAACCGCTTGTTAAGGTCATTGCACCTATCATGGAAGCACAGCTTGTTGAGACTGCGATCCTGAACATCATCAATCATCAGAGTCTTATTGCTACCAAGGCAGCCCGTGTCTGCTACGCAGCGCGAGGAGATGGAATCATGGAATTTGGTCTTCGCCGTGCACAGGGACCTGATGCCGGTATTTATGGTGCACGCGCCGCTGTGATCGGCGGATGTGCCGGCACCTCCAATGTACTTACAGGCCAGATGTTCAACGTTCCCGTACTTGGCACACACGCACACAGCTGGATCATGAGTTTCCCGGATGAATACACTGCATTTAAGACCTATGCCAGAATGTATCCAAATTCCTGTACGCTTCTGGTCGACACCTATGATGTCCTCAAATCCGGTGTCCCAAATGCAATCCGCGTCTTTGAAGAGATGCGAGAGGAAGGTGTGAAACTGACCCACTACGGAATTCGTATTGACAGTGGTGACCTTGCGTATCTTTCCAAGGAAGCCTACAAAATGCTTGCTGCTGCCGGATTTGACGATGCAACGATCTCTGCTTCCAGTGATCTGGATGAGTACCTGATCGACAGCCTTAAGACCCAGGATGCCAAAATCAATTCCTGGGGTGTGGGAACCAACCTGATCACCAGCAAGGATAACCCTGCTTTCGGCGGTGTATACAAGCTTGCTGCAGTAAAAGATTCCGGAAGCTCTACTTTTACACCAAAGATCAAGCTTTCCGAAAATACAGAAAAAGTCACCAATCCTGGAAATAAAACTGTTTATCGAATCTACAGTAAATCCACAGGCAAGATCAAAGCAGATCTTATCTGTATGGCAGATGAAGTTTTTGATCCGGAAGAAACTATGATCATCTTCGATCCTATTGATACCTGGAAAAAGACCAAGGTCCTCGGTGGTACCTATGAACTCCGCGAACTTCTGATCCCGGTCATCCGAGAGGGCAAACGTGTTTATACTTCTCCTGAGGTTATGGAGCTCCGAGAATACTGCCAGAAAGAACAGAATACTCTCTGGGATGAGTCTCGCCGACTGGTAAATCCTCAGAAGGTATATGTGGATCTTTCCCAGAAATTATACGATATCAAGAAAAATCTTCTTGAAGAAATGAGCGAAAAGGCTCTTGACTGATACCTTATATCCAACATCACCCATGCAGTTTTTCATTTTTTAAATCTGCATGGGATTTTTGCAGTTTAACGCATTAATTTGCTAGATTTTCTTTTCATAACGTGTTATACTGTGCTAGATTAAAAGACACTTGCTCTTTGAGTGTCATATACATACTGGAGGAACTACATAATGTCAATGAAAATCAATCATGAACTTCCTCTTCCTGAAGTTCTTAAAAACGAATATCCGCTCAGCCCTGAATTAAAGGCCGTAAAACAGCGTCGCGATGAGGAAATCCGTCGCATCTTTACCGGTGAATCTGATAAGTTTGTTGTTCTTGTAGGCCCTTGTTCCGCAGACAATGAAGATACTGTCTGTGAATATGTTCGTCGTCTCAAGAAGGTTTCTGACAAGGTTTCCGATAAGTTAATGATTATTCCTCGTGTTTATACCAATAAACCACGTACTACAGGAGACGGCTACAAGGGAATGCTTCATCAGCCGGATCCGGACAAGGCACCGGATCTTCTTGCCGGAATCATCGCAATTCGCAAGATGCATATGCGCGTAATGCAGGAAACAGGACTTTCCTCTGCTGATGAAATGCTTTACCCGGAAAACAGAAGTTACCTCGATGATATCCTCTCCTATGAAGCAGTCGGTGCACGTTCTGTCGAAAACCAGCAGCATCGTCTTACCGCCAGCGGAATGGATATACCGGTTGGTATGAAGAATCCGACCAGCGGTGATCTCTCTGTTATGCTGAATTCCGTTACTGCTGCCCAGCATCCGCATCATTTCATCTATCGCGGTTGTGATGTTGAGACATCCGGAAACGATCTGGCACATACCATCCTCCGTGGAGGTGTCAATCAGTATGGACAGGCCATCCCGAATTACCATTATGAGGATCTGATTCGTCTCTATAATCTGTACAGCCAGAAAGATCTCAAGAATCCGGCTGTTGTTATAGATGCAAATCATTCTAATTCCAACAAAAAATATAAGGAACAGATTCGTATTGTAAACGAAGTTCTTCACAGCCGTAACTGCTGTCCGGAACTTCATAAGCTTGTTAAGGGCGCTATGATAGAGAGTTATCTTCTTGAAGGCCGCCAGGAAATCAGCGACCATATGACTCCTGGATGCTCCATCACTGACCCATGCCTTGGCTGGGAGGATACCGAACGTCTTCTGTACGAAATCGCTGAAAAATGCTAAAAAACACCGGAGATTCTTTTTCGACTCGAAGAATCTCCGGTATTTTTATTGTTCCATCTGCCGTCCCAGAAATCCTGCTGCTGTCTGTACAAGCATTCTCTCCGGATTTCCAAGCTTTTCTCCATTATTCTTTCCAACTAATGCAACCGATCCAATGGCATCCCCTGCACAGATGATTGGTTGAACGATCAATCCTGCTTTATTTTCTTTTTGATTCTGGATCAGTGAAATCTTTCCTTTTTCTTCTCCATAATAGCACTTCGCTTCTCGATCCGCGATGACTCTGTCCAGTTCACTGCTGATCGTTTTTCCTTCATATTCCCGGCTTCCATGCCCCGAGGCAGCCACCACCTGATCATGATCTGTAATACACGCTACCATCCCGGTAGTCTGTGCCAGAGCTTCCACGTATTCCTTTGCAAAAATACTCAGTTCACCGATTGGAGAATATTTCTTCAGAATGATCTCACCTTCCCTGTCGGTAAAAATCTCCATGGGTGTTCCCTCTTTAATCCTCAATGTCCGTCGTATTTCTTTTGGGATCACTACTCTTCCAAGATCATCTATGCGGCGAACGATTCCTGTAGCTTTCATATACGTCATGTTCCTCCTGCTGTTTTTTATTTACCTTATTTCACTGTATGGTTATTATATGGAAAAACAGGAGAATTATGTACTTTAAGTCGAATTCACCTGAGACTTCATATGGGATTCTGGCAGAAACATGGCAAAACACCTCGCGGAATATTACCTTCTGAATAATTGCAAATTTTTATAATTTACTCTTCACATTTATGATTTTTTGTGCTATAGTTTCAATATACTTGATATGTAGTTTTGATTACTACGTTATTGGTTTTTGATTATTTACACGGAGGTGTTTATTATGAAGCTTAAATTAAAAGATCCCTGGAGTGCGATCACTCATGGCGTTGCAGGATTACTTGCAATCGCCGGAGCTGCGCCACTTCTTCTCAAGGCCGCTTCCGGCGAGAGCACAGAGGCACCTTTACACATTGCTGCTCTGGCAGTTTTTATTCTTACAATGATTCTTCTTTATACAGCCAGCACCATTTATCACTCTGTAGATTCCAGTGAGAAAGTTAACCGCAGGCTCCGCAAGATGGATCACATGATGATCTTTGTCATGATTGCAGGAAGTTACACGCCGATCTGCCTCATTGCCCTTCATAACCGCCTTGGATATATCCTCTGTGGTCTTGTATGGAGCATTGCTATCCTTGGAATTCTGTTCAAGGGATTCTGGATCACCTGTCCGAAGTGGCTCTCTTCAGTCCTTTATATTGGAATGGGATGGCTTTGTGTACTGGCATTTGTCCCGATCTTCCATTCACTTCCAAAAGCAGGATTTCGATGGCTTCTCGCCGGAGGCATCATTTATACAATAGGCGGTATCATTTATAGTTTAAAGCTTCCGCTTTTTAATTCCAGACATAAGAATTTTGGCTCTCATGAAGTTTTCCATGTTTTTATTATGCTTGGAAGTGCCTGCCATTTTATTCTCATGTATTGTTTCGTCTCTACCCTGCCATTTTAACGGCAGGGTAGTTTTTGTTGCTGTGAACTGTTAATGGTTTTTATCTCTATCAGAACTCTATAAGCTGCAGCTTTTCTTTCCTTGTCAGCTGCTTGATCGCATATTCTCTTCCCATTGCCTCTTCTTTTGTCTCATATCCTTCATAATAAACCAGTTTTACCGGTCTTTTTGTTCTGGTATATTTTGCTCCTGACTTACTCTCATTATGAGCTTTCAGACGCTTGGACAGACAGTTTGTCCACCCTGTATACAAGCTCCCATCCGCACACTGAACCATATATGTATAATTCATAATCTTCTCCTCTTCCGTAATTCATGAATAGAACTCATCTTAATATTTATGTAAGGATAACTGTCCTTCAGACCCAACCAGCCATCCTGATTGTTTTAGTGCTGTCAGACAGTTACTATGAATCTATATAAAAAGCAGCCGATTCAAATCTGTACTTCATCCGTTTGTCTCCTGACAATCCTTCCGGAACACCAAAACCCTGAAGATATTTTCACAGACATTTAAAAAGCAGGTAGGAGAATATCGACTGCAAACTTTCATTCCCACCTGCTTTATTATACGCTGCATTTTATTTCTTGTGAACAGATCAGGGAAGATAAGCGATCGGATCGATCGGTTTACCATCTTTCTTCATTGCAAAATAAAGATTACTTCCCTCTTTACTGTAATATTTTGTTGTTTCATTGATATATCCCAGCACGCTTCCCTCTTCTATCGTGTCGCCTTCTTCCACACAAAGGTCTTTCAGCTGTCCGTAAACTGCCTGATATCCGCCTCCAAGCTCCATTGTCAGAGTAGTTCCTGTCTGTGGATTTTCTTCAATAGAATACACGGTTCCCCGCGCTGCCGCTGTGACTGGTGCTCCTTCTGCAGCCTGAACTGCAATTGCAGGACTTAATTTGTATTGATCCAGCGTCGGAAAATATACCGTCTGATCCATATTATAATCCAGAAGAATATTTCCATGTACCGGCCATTCCATCAAGGTATCCTCTGAAAAATTAAGTTTTGCTGTATTTACTGCCCCCGCTGAAACATCTTTGACCTCTTCCTGCACCGGCAGAGAAGTATCGGTATTCTTTTCTGTACCCGAAACCTTTGTTTCCATATTTGTCTGCATACTGTCCATTTGAGTGTCCAGACTTTCTTCTTTCTCCGATGTACCCAGTTCCTCTTCCGTATTCTTATTCTGCATTGTGTCAGAAATTTCTGAGTCCACCAGACTGGCATCCACATCTACCATCGATATCTCTTCGGAATCTTTCTCCGTATCCGATGGAATCTCTTCCTGAAGTTTCTTTTCCGGCGTATAAGTACCAATCTGATACGCACCGATACCAGCCGCTGCAAGAACAGCTAAAAGAGCAGTATTTGCAACATACTTTACGATTCTGTTTTTTGTCATATTCCATTCACCTCTGCTAATAATCATTTCTGTAATTATAGCATTCCCGAAATATGATATATTATTCAGATCTGATACTATTTTTCTCCTGCAGTCAGATTACAGGTACTTATATCCATCTCCGGAAAATATTCCTCCAGAATTTCTTTCCATGAACTTCCATTTTTTGCAAGTTCATTTCCGCCATACTGAGAAAATCCCAGTCCATGACCTTTTCCTCTGCACAGAAACCGGACTTTTTTACCTGTTTTCTGAATAGAAAAATCTGAGGACGCAAGTCCCATTCCCAATGCAAACGCTTCTCCCTCAAGAATTTTGTCGTCTGCCTCAAGGCTCAAAACATAACCTGCTGAATCTCTTTCTTTTATTTTCAGTTCATCCGGAAGCTGACTCTTTGAAATATATGTACTGCTGAAATAGTCCGGCGAATTTTTATCCGCACTGCTGTCCACGGATTTCAGATATTTATACTCTGAATTTCCAAAAACATCCTGCCCATCCCTGGTTACACCTGCACTGATCTCATGATACGGAACCAATTTTAAATCTCCATCAACCAGAATAATTTTCCCCTTTGTGTTTTCCACAGCCTTCTCATAAATTTCATTCTCTATCCACCATTTCCACTGACTCTTAATCCCCATTCCCGTTTCCCTCAAAAATTCTGTTATATTTTCTTTCTCCTCAAATTTTCTTGCAAGATTACTTCTTGCTATAACAGCCTGTGCTTCGATTGTCTGTAGCTCATATCCTGATGAAATCTGACAGGAAAGGATTGCTGCCAGGTACATTTCCATATCCGGTCTGTAGTTCATCAGGATTCTTTCACTACCATTCACCATACCCACCAAAACATATGGAAGCAGCAAAACCAGACCTATACTTGACAGATTAAATACTCTTTTTCTTTTCATGATATTCATCCAACAAGGTTTTATCCTAATATATGTTTTCTTTAATATTTTATGTTTTATCCATTTTGACATGAAATTCCATTCATACTATAATGTATAAATCAATTCAAGTCGAACGGAGGGATCTTATGCTTGCAATTTTTCTTGCACCGATTTATATTCTGCTCAATATCTATGTACTCCGATGGGGCTATCTGTGGATTGGAAACTGCCATCATCTGTTTCAATCCAGAATTTTTCGAATTATACTGACAGTGATTTATACTTTGATTGCATTGACGCCTCTCACAGGATTTCTTATCCGGAAACCTGCTTTTCTGCACAGAATCCTCAAAATTACCAGTAACTATTTTCTTGGAATTTTTATGTATATACTCATGGTGCTTTTTTCCATCGATGTCGTAAGATTAATTCTGAAGTATGCCGTACATGCCTCCTGGATCCAGTCCAGGATCGTATTTGCTGCAGTTGGCGCGTGTTGTATCTGTATCGTTATTATAATCAGTTTTTCAGGAATTTATCATGCCAAACATATCAAAGTAACGCCGTACAAAATTACAGTCGATAAATCGGCACCTGACATGGATTCCCTCCAAATAGTCCTGTTAGCTGATACACATTTTGGCTATAACTCCGGTGCCGTACATGCTCAGGAGATCGTTGATAAGATTAATGAACAAAATCCGGATCTTGTATGTATCGCAGGTGATATTTTTGATAATGAATATGACGCTGTCCGCGAACCTGAAAAAATATCAGAAATCCTGCGTACCATAAGATCAAAATATGGTGTTTACGCATGTTGGGGAAATCATGATCTGAATGAGCCTATCCTTGCAGGTTTCACCTTCAAACATAAAAAAGAAGATTCCAAACAGCTAAAGGATCCTCGCATGAAACGTTTTCTCCAAAACAGCAATATTCAACTTCTGGAAGATGAAGCTGTCCTTATCGACAACAGCTTTTATGTAGTCGGACGAAAAGATGCCTCTCTGATCGAAAAAATAGAAGAAAAAAGAAAAACCCCTGCCCAGCTTACTCAAAAGCTGGACAAGGATAAGACAATTATAGTTATTGATCATCAGCCAAAAGAACTTCAGGATATTGCTGATGCAGGTGTTGACCTTGATCTCTGCGGACATACTCATGATGGACAGACATTTCCAGGAAACTTTACGGTTAAATTTCTCTGGGAAAATCCCTGTGGATATCTCCAAAAAGGATCTATGCATAACATTGTAACTTCCGGATCCGGTGTCTGGGGACCAGCCATGAGAGTTGGCACCGACAGTGAAATCTGTACAATCAATCTAATCTTTTCAAATTCCTGACATCAGCCTTTATACCGCTTTGCTGTTATTTAACAGAGAAGCGGTATTTTTAATAATGCTCCACTTCTGTCACCCGGCCCTTTAATCCAGAAAAAGACTTTCTTTATAACGTAATTTCCCCTGAATAATATTCTATACATAGAAGAAGCAGTTATATTTCCCGCCGCATAATAAGGCATTCCCGACACATACTTTTTATTTTCTGTGCCTGCCATCACAGCCTGTCCCATACCTGGAAATAATCCTGCCTTCATGCTCATAATAAGGCAAAACACAGCAGCAGCAATCCTATGAAAACTTTCTCTTATTTTCTTCATAAGGCCCTCCTTTTCTTCCATGCAGAGGAATTGGGACTGCGCACTTCCCACTACTACGCATGTACTATAATATATGCGCAGTCAGACTTAAAAAGAACAAAAAAAAGATACTGTCTTAAACAGTATCCTTAATCATGAGACATCGGGGATTCGAACCCCGGACAACTTGATTAAAAGTCAAGTGCTCTACCAACTGAGCTAATATCCCATATACAATTTTTGTTGCCTTGCAACTATCTTGCAAAGCAAATGCCCAGAGCCGGAATCGAACCAGCGACACGAGGATTTTCAGTCCTCTGCTCTACCAACTGAGCTATCTGGGCAAAATAGCGGGAACAGGATTTGAACCTGTGACCTTCGGGTTATGAGCCCGACGAGCTTCCAGACTGCTCCACCCCGCGGTAATTATGAAGTTAAAAGCCGATGATCGGACTCGAACCGATAACCTGCTGATTACAAATCAGCTGCTCTGCCAATTGAGCCACATCGGCTTAGCCAATGATAAGGCTTAGTGGGTGGAGAAGGATTCGAACCTTCGAAGGCGGTGCCAACAGATTTACAGTCTGCCCCCTTTGACCACTCGGGAATCCACCCTTAATGTATATGGGACCTATAGGGCTCGAACCTATGACCCTCTGCTTGTAAGGCAGATGCTCTCCCAGCTGAGCTAAGATCCCTTAAAAAACGACCCAGATGAGACTCGAACTCACGACCTCCGCCGTGACAGGGCGGCGCTCTAACCAACTGAGCCACTGGGCCTTGCAAATTTCTTTGCTATAGAAGATTATCACATCTTCAAAACTACATACATGTTGACTAAGCAATTATATCATAACCAAGCTTGTTGGTCAAGCCCTCACCCTATTAGTAGCAGTCAGCTCCATACGTTACCGTACTTCCACC
>NZ_WWVR01000009.1 GCF_009883055.1 Blautia sp. BIOML-A1
TGGCAGCATAAACTGTCCGTATCCGGACAAGACAATAAGTAAGAAATATGCCCGTGTCCGGGCAAAAAATCGCGGGGCACGCGAGGATAGCTTGTAGATACTTGGCTCAGTAGAGCCATTGAGCAAGAAGCCCCCACTTCAAAATCAGAGATTTAAGTGGTGGGAGCATGTCACTAAGGCCAATGAGTTGATGGTAAAGAATTCTCCGGCAGCTGCAGATAAGGAAATGCTTGAAAAAATAGCAGCTGCAAATGTAGGTCCTGGTATGGAATTTGACACTTCTGTTCTTACCGGTGATGTTACAGAAAACTGGAAGACAATGCTGACAGAAATTCGGATAAAGATCATCAAAGAGGGCCAGAAATTCTCAAAAAAGCTTGGTCAGTGGGACTATTTTGGTGAACCGATCGGAGATTTCAATACAGCATATGCTTATCGTGCACTGGTAGCACTTGCAGGGCTTGGCGCCAATACAGTTGAAGTTGCACTGTATCCAAAGATAGAGCAGGATGCGGATGGAAATCCTCTCACAGGAGAAAAATCATATCTGCTCCATTTCGAAAGCTATCCGCAGGTTCTTGAAGGGGGATTCTGGTCTGTGACTGCATATGGAGACGATGATTTCCTGATTGATAATCCTATTGATCGTTACTGCATAAATGACCGTTCCGGTCTGAGAGCGAATGATGATGGTTCGGTTGATATTATTCTGTCTGAAGATGCCCCAAAGGACACCGCAAACTGGCTTCCTGTAGGTGATGGCGGCTTCCATCTGTATATGCGTATCTATACGCCTGATATGGATGCCCTGGATACGTGGACGGCACCGACCATTACAGAGATTGATCCATCAAACGTGAACTAAATATTTCCACATTTATACAGAAAGGAAAGATAATATATGAAAAATAAATTATGGAAAATAATGATCGTGAACAGTATCCTGATTTCTGCAATTACATTGTCAGGTACAACAACGGTAAGCGTTCAGGCAGAAGAAACAGATATTTCAGCAGAAAGTGAAACGGATCAGCAGACCCTCTTTGACGATGCGGTTGAAGATGCAATGATCATTGACAAGGATGAAATCCTTCCCGTAGTAAGTCTGGAGGAGGGACAGCCATATGCTGTTTACGATCAAGAGGGCAGGATCCTTCTTTATACCTTCCATAAATATCCGGACAGTTATCCAGATGGTGCAGATGTAAAACTGGAATGGGGAAATGTATGGACATTTACAGGTGGAGAACTGGAAGAATGGTATCAGAAGAATAAAGAGGGTGTGACAGACTGGCAGGCAAGAATAAAAGAACTCATCGGTCTGCGTCCGGATAACGAATCGGAGTATTTTACGGCTATGTGGGTAAAACCGGAAGACGTTTTCCGCCCGGCGTATGTTTCAGATATCGGAACAACAGAAATGACAGATGCATTTTCGGATGAAGTCGATGAGGACTATAAAGAATGGTTTGATTCAAATATTATCTCCAGTTATTTTGACGGGAAATATCCATGGACGAGACTGGGATATACATATGACTGGGCAGACAACGGCTCAGAATATGGACTCTCTGAATTTATCGTCAAAAAAGACAGCGATGTAAAGGTGGCATATACTGTTGATCTGAAGGAGATGCTGAATAAACTGGACAATGATTCCTGGAATCCTGACGGACAGTAAATAAAATGTCCATGCTGAGGAAAAGTACGGAAACAGTGTGAGATAGACAAAGAACAGCCTGTAGAAATACAGGCTGTTTTTTGTCGCCCAAAATATATGCAGAATCATCAAACCGAAAAGAAAGAGGCATGTATATAACTGGCGGGGTAAGATTTAACGCAGATGCAGTAGGTGCATTTAAAATCCTGCAGACACACAGAAGAAATTGGATTGTATATGCTGGCTCTGGAGAGTATAATACTATACGGATGCCCTTTTGCAGAGAATCCGACTGATACAGAATGCGATGAAAGCGGAAAACTGATCATGGGAGCACTTCTTGATGCGGCAGACAGGCACTGGAAGATGGATATACAATGTGGCTGGGCAAGATTCTTATTCTAAAATATGAACTGTGGGGAAATCATGATGAAGAAAAAATTTATTAAGCTGTTTGCAATATTGTCGTTTGTCTTTTTGGGAGTGCTGGAGATGGGATGGCGCTTTTTTAACATGGTGGTCTGCTGTAAAAGAGGAGAGTACAAAAAGGAAAGAAAGAAATGGTTTGAGCTGTCTCATATCAGGGAGAATCATCCCCAGAACGGTTATGCCAGGGAATACAATGAGAGTAAGGCATGGTGCTTTGAGCAGAAGATGCAGGACTGTTATATCAAAAGTATCGATGGACTAAAGCTGCATGCATTATATCTGCCGGCAGAAGATGCAAAACGGATCGTTATATTAAGCCATGGATATCGTGGCAGCCGGTTTGGCACCCTGTCGTTTATGGCGAAATATCTGCATGAGCATCAGTGTGATGTTCTGTTTATAGAACATCGCTGCTGCGGTGACAGCGAGGGAAAATATATTACCTTTGGAGCAAAGGAACAATGGGATGTGCAGCAATGGGCAGTGTATGTATCTGAACGAAACAAAGAGAAGCTTCCGATTTATCTGTACGGACAGTCCATGGGTGCGGCTGCTGTACTGATGGCATCAGGACATATCCTCCCAGCGGAGGTAAAAGGCCTGATCGCGGACTGTGGTTTTCAGTCTATGGAAGGGCAGATGCGTGATATGGCAGCTAACTGGTTCCACCTGCATCATATTCCACTGCTTCTGATGGAACTGGACTGGTTCTGTTCTCTTCTGGCAGGATTTCATATGAAAGATGCAGACACTACCGAAGCCATGAAAAAAAATACAAGACCGGTTCTCTTTTTCCATGGAGAGAAGGACACCTATGTGTATCCGACTAACTCTTTTCAGAATTATATGCTCTGCAGGGCAGAGAAGGAACTGGTCATCATACCGGGAGCACGGCATCTGTGCAGTGCCTATGCAGATCCGGAACTGTATCAGCACAAGATGATGGAATTTTTTGAGAAATACGATTAAACGGACATAAAGAATCCTGACCGGGATTTATCAGACATGGTACATAACAGGGAATACACCTTGGAACTGTTATGTTAAATGCATGATAAGTCCCGGTCAATTTTTTGTAAAGTGTTCATTAAGTTCTGGGGGTACTGGTATTTCCTGAGAAGGTATGATATTTTTTCACCTGAAGAATATATACAATGTTTTCTGTCTCGGATAAAGAAGAAAAACGGGACAATGGAGGTTATCTATTATATGAGAAATTATTATCCTTTGACGGCAGCTCAGAAAATGCATCACAACTGGATCGTGGATTATGGTACACAGCAGGTATCTGGCGTCAGTGTTGTGGCTTCTGTACAGGCAGAACTGGATTTTGGATTATTAAAAAAATGTATTCAGATGGAAATGGAGCGTTCAGACTGTACCAGAGTCCGTTTTACGAAGCCGGATAAAGATGGAAATGTAAAACAATATATAGAAAAACAGGATCCGCGTGATATCGAACTGAAGGATCTGTCTGGAATGGAAAGTCTGGCAAAGGCAGATGAGCTGATGCAGCAGTGGGCATATGAAACATTTGACGGAGATAATATCCCGATGTGCGAATTTACCATGCTGAAGCTTCCGGAAGGATACAATGGTTTCTTTTTACATATGGATCACAGACTGATCGATTCCTGTGGGCTTGTAGTTATGATCGGAGATCTGTTCCAGTTATATACGCATTACAGATATGGAACGGCCTGCCCACAGGAACTGGTTGATTTTGAGACGGTTCTGAAAAAAGATCTTGCAAAAGCGGGCAATGAAAAGCGTTTTGCAAAAGATAAAAAATTCTGGGATGACCAGCTGGATGAACTGGGCGAGCCGTTATATTCTGATATTCAGGGACCGTCCGTACTGGAGGAAGCAAGAAAGCGTCATGGGGATCCGAAGCTTCGTGCTTCTGATATTGAGATGAACGAGCTGTTTGTTGCAGTAAAGGATTATCATCTGGAACCGTATGCGACACAGAACCTGATGGATTTCTGTATGAATCATCAGCTTTCCATGACGAATCTGCTTCTGCTTGGTATCCGTACTTATCTGTCAAAAGTAAATAACGGACAAGAAGATATTACGATTCAGAATTTTATATCCAGACGTTCTACCCATGATGAATGGACTTCCGGGGGAAGCAGAACTATTATGTTTCCGTGCAGAACAGTGATCTCACCGGAGACAGATTTTCTCTCGGCAGCTTATGAAATCCAGAATATGCAGAATCGAATTTATATGCACAGCAATTACGATCCGGCACTTATCGTGGATGAGATGAGAAAGAGATATCATACACCGGAGCATACCAGCTATGAAAGCTGCTATCTTACCTATCAGCCAATGCCGGTGAAGGTGGAGAATGAAATGCTTGGAACCGTTCGCCAGCATGCCAAATGGTTTGCAAACGGTGCCGCAACCAAAAAAATGTATCTGACCGTATCTCACACTGAGGATGGCGGCATGAACTTCTCATATCATTATCAGACTGCTCATCTTGAGGAACATGACATGGAACTGCTTTATTATTATATGATGCGTATTCTGTTTAAGGGAATTGCAGAGCCGGATATGAGCATCGGCGAGATCATGGAACAGGTATAAAAATCAAAAATCAGGAGGAAATGGAATGAATCAGGAAATGGAATTTAAAAATATTGTAGCGCAGTACAGCAAAGTGAAACCGGAAGAGATGACAGGTGAGATGAGATTCCGTGAGGATCTGGGATTTACTTCTCTGGATTTCATGTCTTTTCTGGGTGAGCTTGAGGATACCTTTGACATTGAACTTGAGGAAACTGAAGTGACAAAAATTACAACTCTTGAGGAGGCACTTAAGCTTCTTGAGGAGCTTCAGTAAGAATTAAGTTGTGTGTGAACGGAGCGAACAGAATTAACAGAATATCAGTCCACAGAACAGAGAGGGAGGAGAAAGATATGCTGATCAGGAATATATTAGAAGAAAGTGTACAGAAATTTGGCGAAGTCAAGGCAGTAAAATGGCTTAACCGAAAAGAGGTTCTGGAGAGAAGTTACAGTGAAATGATGAAAAATGTGATTTCCACCAGAAAAGGACTTCTTGCAGAAGGTTTTGAGGGAAAGCATATTGCATTGATCGGAACCAGCTCTATAGAATGGATTGAAAGCTATCTGGGAATTATTACAGGATGTACTACAGCGGTGCCGCTGGATGCAGCACTCCCTTGTGAAGAACTGATCGATCTAATAAACCGGTCCGATTCCGAAGCACTCTTTTTAAGTCTGAAACACAGACCGTATCTGGAAGCATTTCTTGCAAACTGTCCGAAACTTCAGAAAGTATGGATGCTCCAGGAAGAGGTGGAGGATGTACCGGCAGATACATATAGTATCAGCGAACTCAGAAATTCAGGAAAGAATGCAAAAGGAGATGCTTCCTGCCCGGATGCAGAAGATATTGCGACTATTATCTTTACTTCCGGAACGACAGGAAAGAGCAAAGGAGTTATGCTGACACAGAATAATCTGGCTTCCAATGTTGAGGCAGTCAAAATCACGGCAGAACCCGGAACAGCCATGCTCAGTGTACTTCCGATCCATCATGCATTCTGTCTTGTCATGGACTGGATGAAGGGCTTTTCTCAGGGGGCAACCCTCTGTATCAATGACTCCCTGCTTCATATGATCAGAAATATGAGCATCTTTAAACCGGATATCATGCTCATGGTTCCAATGATGATTGAGACGATTTATAAGAGACTGGCAGCCGCTGATCCGGCAATTCCGAAGGCAGTTCTTGCAGAAAAAGTATTTGGCGGAAAACTGCACACGATTTTTACTGGTGGGGCACATCTGGATCCTTACTATATTGACTGTTTTGCAGAGTACGGTATACAGATACTGGAAGGCTACGGTATGTCGGAATGCTCTCCGGTCATCAGCAATAATACACAGGAAAACAATAAGCCGGGTTCCATCGGAAGACCTCTTGAGAATGTGGAAATCAGATTTGAGGATGGAGAGATTCTGGTAAAAGGTACAAGCGTCATGAAGGGATATTATCAGATGCCTCATGAGACAGAGGAAACGCTGAAAGATGGCTGGCTGCATACCGGAGATAAGGGATATATGGATGAAGATGGTTATCTTTTCATCAATGGCCGTGTGAAAAATCTGATTATTCTTTCCAATGGCGAAAATGTATCCCCGGAGGAAATCGAAAATAAGCTTGCATTGAATCCGCTGGTGGGTGAAGCTATTGTAACAGGCGAAGACAACGGTCTTACAGCCCGTATTTATCCGGAACAGGCAGTTGTGGAGGCGAAGGAACTGGATGCTGAGATGATCCGGTCACAGCTTCAGGCATTTTTGGATGAATACAACAAAAATCAGCCGACTTACCGTCGCATTACAGGTCTGGTGATCCGGAAAAATCCATTTATCCGCAATACGACAAAGAAGATCAGGAGACAGGATGTCCTGATCGACGAGCCGCAGGCATAATAAAAACCCGTCTGAGTATTTTCGCTCAGACGGGTTTTTATTATGCCTGTATGCGGGGCAGTCAGGACAAAAGAGGCAGCATGCCTGCCAGGAAAATCTGAGTCAGAATTTCTGCAATGACTTCTGGTGCAAGATTAAAATTATCCCGGGTCCATTTGTGAAGCACACCGATCGTGCTGCCGATCGCGCAGGTGATCACGTAAGATATTTCTTCTTTTGTGTGTTTGTCGGGGCTGGCACTGGAGGTGGTAGCGGTGACATAGTGATGAAGCATGGTCAGCATTTTTTCAAACAGATCATTCCCGTGAGGGGTGCTCAGAAGACCGGCAAGGAAGGGATTTTCCATTGTATAGCGACAGATCGTCAGAAAATAGGACTGACAGATATCGCGGTCATTTTCCGGATGAAATTTTTCCATTATAGAAAAAACATCATGGATCGTCTTTTCCTCAACAGCAGATACAAGAGAGGGGATATCCTGATAATGATTATAAAAAGTACTTCTCGCGATACCAGCTGTTTTGGTGATATCGGATACGGTGATCCGGTCAGGAGCTTTTTGCTTTATGAGTTTAAAAAAAGCACCCAGAATGGCTTCGTCTGCCACAGAATATCTTTCGTCAGAAACTGGATTTTGCATAGTTGATTCCCTCCCATATTTCATAAATATAGTAAAGCATAGCGTAACTGTGAGGGTACTGAATAGTTACAGTATAACACAAATCCGACAGTATAAGAACAAAAAATGGTATGTCAGGATGTCTGCTATGAAAGTTTGAGGCAAAAAAAATCCATCCCACCATTATGATAAAAAAATAACAATAATGATAAAAAAATAACAGATTTTTTCAGCGTGCAGAACCGCTTTTTTATAAAAAAAGAGCTTATTTTTGATGAAAACATACAATAAGAACTGGATAAAATAAACGATTTGTGCTACATTTATATAGGATAGTAATTATAGAACCAGTTTATCGGATTTTTATTGTTTTTTTCTTAACAGTGCAGAGGGGAAAGAAGGATAGAAGCTGATAAGCATATAAGTTCAAATATTTCATAAGGAAGGTGAGCAATTGGAGAACTATACTAAGTATCAGCTGAAAAGCAATGAAGAACTTGCATCATTGCTTGAGGGCAAAGACAACCTGTATGTCATTGCCTGTAACAAGTGCTTCAAGGAATTTGACACCATTGACGAGCCGGACTGCGATGAATTTCTGAAATTTGCCGCAGAACAGGGCAAGACAGTCACTGGCAGTACAAAGGTAGACTTTTTGTGTAACAAGATGCACACAGAAAGAAAATTACAGGATCTGTTTCCGGAAGGAACAGAGAATGTTATCGTAATTTCCTGCGGCCTTGGTATTCAGACAGTTGCAGAACTGGCAGGAAAACCAGTTTATGCAGCAAGTAATTCTCTTAACTACAGAGGCCATCATGGCATGGCTCTTACCAAGAAGAGCTGTGATGCCTGTGCTCAGTGTTATCTGAACATAACCGGTGGTGTCTGTCCGATCGTTGATTGCTCCAAGAGCCTTGTAAATGGGCAGTGTGGAGGTGCCAAGAACGGTAAGTGCGAAGTAGATCCGAATAAAGACTGTGCATGGGAGAAGATTTATCAGAGACTTGCAAAACAGGGACGACTTGAGGAATTCCTCAATCAGCCTGTACAGGTCCGTGACTTCTCAAAGGTGAATTTCAAAGTAATCAACGACTACGTTAAAGCAATAAGGGAAGACAGACTGAATGGATATTATGGCGGTGTTCATCCGTCAGAACATAAGGAATTCAGCGAGCATATCGATCTGAAGAAATTCCCGGATCCTAAGACAGTTGTGATCTCTATGTCACAGCATCTGGGCGCTCCGGCTAATCCGATCGTTCAGGTAGGAGATACCGTAAAGGTCGGACAGAAGATCGGCGAAGCTGCCGGATTTATCAGCGCACCGGTACATTCCAGTGTAAGCGGAACAGTAGTTGCTGTTGAACCTCGCATGCATGGAACAAGAGGCGGTGAAGTGATGGCAGTTGTCATCGAATCAGACGGAAAAAATACTCTGCACGAATCCGTACAGCCTCATAAACCATTAGATGATCTTACCGCGGATGAGATCATCGAAATCGTAAAAGAAGCAGGAATTGTTGGTATGGGTGGTGCAGGTTTCCCGACCTGTGTTAAACTGAAACCAGCGAAACCGGTTGATACGATCCTTCTCAATGGATGCGAATGTGAACCGTATCTGACAGCAGACCACAAGGTTCTTCTTGCATATGCAGATGAGATTATCTTTGGTCTGAAAGCAATCCTCAAGACAACAAGTGCCGAGAAAGGTATTATTGTTATCGAGGATAACAAGCCGGATGCTATTGAATTAATGAAGGAAAAAGTTGCCGATATCGGAAATATGGAAGTGTTTGTTGCAAGAACCAAATACCCGCAGGGCGCTGAGAAAACTCTCATCAAGCGTGTTCTGGGAAGAATCGTTCCAAGCGGCGGACTTCCGGCAGATGTTGGTGTTATTGTAGATAATATCAGTACAGTAAAAGCAATTGCTGATGCGATCCAGACAGGTATGCCTTTGATCGAGCGTGTTGCAACCGTTACAGGCGAAAAGATCAAGAATCCTGGCAACTTTATCATCAAGATTGGTACAAGTGTAAGAGAACTGATCGATTACTGTGGCGGATTCACAGACGAGGATGTTCTGGTCAAGATGGGCGGTCCAATGATGGGATTCCCTCTGAACACACTGGATGTACCTATGATGAAGGGATCCAATGGTATTATTGCCATTGATACAGATGAGACCAAAGAGCAGCCATGTATCAAGTGCGGACGCTGTGTGGATGTATGTCCGATGGAACTTTCTCCTCTGTATTTTGTAAAATATGCGAAGGAAGAGAACTGGCAGGGAATGAAAGACATGAACGTTATGGATTGTGTTGAGTGCAGATGCTGTCAGTATATCTGTTCTTCCAAGATTCCGATCATTAACAGTATCAAAGCCGGAAAAAATGCAATAAGGGGGATGAAGTGATATGTTGATTACCCAGTTAAAAGCAAAAGAAACGATCGCATCACTGACAGCCGGAAAGAAAGTTTTCATTATTAACTGTCATGGATGTAAAGAAGTTCGTTTTCCGGAAAAAGAGGCTGTTGAACTTCAGAAGGAACTTTCTGCTGAAGGAAAAGTAACAGGAATTATGACCACTGATTATATCTGTAATCCGGAAAATATGGAATTACGTCTTAAGAAACATATGAGCAAGATCCAGGAAGCAGATCTGGTTCTGGTATTCTCCTGCGGTGTCGGAGTACAGACCGTTGCGGAGTATCTGGATGACAAGATGGTCTGTGCAGCCTGCGATACATACCCGGTACCTGGTTTCCAGGGTGTAACACCGTTAGAGTACAAATGTGACCAGTGCGGTGAGTGTTATCTGAACCTGACAGGTGGAATCTGTCCGATCACAGCATGTTCCAAGAGTCTTGTAAATGGTCAGTGCGGTGGTTCCAAGAACGGTAAATGCGAAGTTGACAGTGAGATGGAGTGTGGATGGGAGCGTATCTACAGACGCCTTGAAGAGATCGGACGTCTGGATCTGCTGAAATGTCCGACACAGGTTCACAACTTTGCAACAGACGATGAAGTGAAATAAGAAGCCTGATAAATTATAATATTATAATGATTGGAGCAATGTACAATGAAAATGAAAGAATTATTCGACCGTGGTGAATTCGTAGTTTCTGCTGAAGTAGGACCGCCGAAGGGAATCCATGTAGATGAGCTTGTAGAAGAAGCCAAAACATATCTTAAGGATGTTCATGCAGTGAACGTAACTGACAACCAGTCTTCTGTTATGCGTCTTGGTTCTCTTGCTATGTGTAAGGTTCTCAAGGATGCAGGTATGGATCCAATCTTCCAGCTTGCATGCCGTGACAGAAACCGTATCGCACTGGAGTCTGACCTCTTAAGTGCTGCAATGTTTGGTATTGAGAACATTCTCTGCCTGACAGGTGACCACACAAAGATGGGAGATCATCCGCAGGCAAAACCGGTATTCGACCTTGATTCCGTATCCCTTCTTCACACAGTGAAGCTTCTGGAGTCTGGTGTGGATCTTGGCGGCAATGAGCTCGTTGGTGAGCCGCCGAAATTCTCCAAGGGTGCTGTTGTATCTCCGTGCAGCGATTCCGTTGACGCACAGCTTGCCAAGATGGAAAGAAAAGTTGCAGCAGGTGCAGATTACTTCCAGACCCAGGCTGTATTTGAGCCGGAGAAATTCATCAAATTCATGGAAAAAGCAAAACAGTTCGGCAAACCGGTACAGGTTGGTATCATCATTCCGAAGTCTGTTGGAATGGTAAGATTCATGAACAACAACGTTGCCGGCATCCATGTTCCGGATGAAATGATCGAGGAACTGAAAGCCGATAAAGAAAAGACAAAAGCAGGTATCACAGGTGTTGAGATCGCTGCACGTATCATCAAAGAGTGCAAGCCATATTGCCAGGGTGTACATATCATGGCACTTGGCTGGGAATCCAAGATTCCGGAGCTTCTGAAACTGGCTGAGCTCTAAAATATGTAAGATTTGAAATAAAAATAACAGGTGTCTGTCTTTGGAGAAGAACCAAAGGCAGGCACCTGTTTTATATCGTGCATATCAGCATTTGAACCGAAAAACACTCTGTGCTGCGGTCGCTCTGCAGCTGTCTATACAGTATGGATAAATTGATCTACATAGTGCAGGGCGGCTCCGATAGCCGGAGTGTACTGACCGTTTGTACCAACAAGAATCTGATCTTTACCGAGTTTAAAAGGTGCAGGCAAATTGATATGCTCTGTCAGATACGAGAGATCCTCATCAGTAAAATAAGGTGCCAGATAGCCGCTGATAATGACCGGGGCATCAATAATTAAATTTAAATTTTTCATAGCAAAAGCCAGATGATTGAGATAATCTTTCCAGACTTGTACAAGCTGGGAGGATTTTTTTTCGCGTAAAAGAGGGAAAAATTCTTTTATCGTCATACCGGCAGCCTGCTCCAGAGAATCCACGGAACAGTAGGTTTCCAGACAGCCGCGGTTTCCACAATAACAGAGGGGACCGTCCGGATTAATGCACATATGCTCGAGGGTTCCGCTGTGCATGGAATTTCCCTGATGAATCTGATGATTTGTTATGATCGCACCGCCAAGATTTCTGTTCAGCAGAAAAACAACGGCACTGTCAAGCTCCGGATGCTTCCATAATTCCAGGAAAGCGGCTGATTTTGAATCATGTTCCAGGTAGCAAGGATAAGGAAGACGGTGCGAAAATTCTTCCAGCTTCATTCCGGTATTATTCATAATAGTTCCATAGGTTACAGTAGTATGATCCGGAGAAGTGACCCCCTGTGTGGCAATTGAAATTCCAAGTATTTTCTCATCTTCATACTGGTTTGACGATATGAATTCCCGGACAGTTCCGGCAATCTGCTCATAGTAAGCGGGTGTATTAGAATATGGAACAGAAAACGTATCTGTAAAAATAGCATTTCCGTAAAGATCTACCGCAGTGAGATGAAACATGTTTTTTAAGATGCCGATGCCAATGGAGATTTTAAAATCAGGCACGATCTGAATCGCCTGGGCTTTTCTTCCGCCTGTTGAATCAAAATATCCGTTTCTTTCAATCAATCCCTCCTGCTCCAGCAGATTTAGATTCTGACTGACCGTGGATAAGCCCATCTGAAGATCCGAAACAATCTGCAGCTTGGAGGTTACCTTACTCTTGTAGATGTATTGATAAACTTTCGATTTATTGATTTTTTTCAGACTGATAGTTGTTAATCCTTTTTCACTCATAAGATTCTCCTGATAGTATTGCAAGATAAAATGAAGGTAACTGTTCAGTACCCTTACAGTTATAAATAAGTTCAACATTTATTGTAGTATAACACAGAAGAAAAAGCAATAAATAATAGAATATAGCAAAAGTGCATAAAAAATATATTTAAATATTATAATTATTGTCAATAGATTTTTGAAATATGAAGATATATACTAAACTTACGCGTAAGATATAAACGTAAGTTAAAGACGCAAGTCAAGAGCATAAAGATTAACTCAAGATATAAGAGGAAAACAAGGAGGATGTAACATGAAATTATCAGTTAATGGAATTAAGGATCACGAAGTATGGGAAAAAGCAGGAATCATGCTTCCGGGTTATGATGTGGAAGGCGTGAGTGCAAAAGCAAAAGAAGCACCGGTATGGGTACATTTTGGAATCGGAAATATTTTCCGGGTGTTTATTGGTGGTATTGCGGATGGACTTCTTGAGGAAGGAGTGCTTGATCGAGGACTTACCTGTGTGGAAACTTTCGATTATGATGTTGTTGATAAAATATACAAACCATATGATAATCTTGGTCTGAGTGTTATTCTTCACGGTGATGGAAGACGAGATTATAAAGTACTCGGATCACTTGCAGAAGCTGTTAAAGCGCAGGCTTCTGATGCTGAGCAGTGGGACCGCCTCAAAGAAATTTTTAAAAGCAGTTCTCTGCAGATGGTGTCCTTTACAATCACCGAGAAAGGCTACGCACTCCAGAAAGCTGACGGCACATATTTCCCGTTTGTACAGGCTGATATTCAGAATGGTCCGGACAAAGCAACAGGAGCCATGGCGGTTCTGGTAGCTATGCTGTTTGAGAGATACAAGGCAGGCAGATTTCCCATTGCCCTGGTTTCCATGGACAACTGTTCACAGAATGGAGCCAGACTTCGGGAATCCGTACTGAAGATGACAGAAGAATGGAAGAAGGCAGGCTTTGTAGATGATGGATTTGTAAACTATATAAGCGATGAAAAAGTAGTTGCTTTTCCATGGACTATGATCGACAAGATCACACCTCGCCCGAGTGAGCAAATTGCAGCAGATCTGGAAAAACTGGGTGTGGAAGATATGCAGCCGGTCATCACAAGTAAAAAAACATATATCGCACCATTTGTAAATGCAGAGAAACCACAGTATCTTGTAATTGAAGACAGTTTTCCAAATGGACGTCCGGCTCTGGAAAAAGGATTCGGTGTATACATGGCTGACAGAAATACCGTAAATCTGTCTGAACGAATGAAAGTTACTGTTTGTCTGAACCCGGTACATTCTGCTACTGGTCCGCTTGGGGTTGTACTTGGTTATGATCTGTTTGCACATATGTTGAATACCAATGAAGATATGATGAAGATGGCACGTATGGTGGCTTATGATGAAGGTCTTCCGGTTGTAGCAGATCCTGGAATCCTTTCCCCACAGGCATTTGTAGATGAACTGTTTAATGATCGTTTCCCAAATGAATATCTGGGAGATACCAATCTTCGTCTGGCAGTTGATGTATCACAGATGGTTGGTATTCGTTTTGGCGAAACTGTAAAAGCATACGTTAAGAAGTACGGCGATGCTTCCAGACTGACAGCAATTCCGCTGGGAATCGCAGGATGGCTCAGATATATGCTTGGTGTCGATGATGAGGGGAATAGATTTGAACTTGCACCGGATCCGATGAACGAAGAACTTCAGGAACAGTTTAAGGATATCGTTGTGGGACAGCCGGAAACATTTAAGGATCAGCTGAAACCAATTCTTTCGAACGAACGTTTATTCTTTACAGATCTTTACAAAGATGGTGTCGGAGAAAAGATTGAAGATATGTTCCGCGAGATGATCGCAGGACTGGGAGCTGTAAAAGCAACAATTCACAAATATGTACACTGATATTAAAAAGAATATAATCTTGGACAGATATAGAGGAAAAGGAAAATGACAGAAGCGGTATTTGCGGCAGAGCCGACAAGGCTGCTGATCGCAGCGGCAGTGGGAATTATCCTGTTATTGCTGCTGATCATTAAAATTAAGATCCATCCTGTATTATCACTGCTGATTTCTGCACTGCTTATCGGACTTGGAGCCGGAATGCCGGTTCCGACTCTGATAAGTACGGTAGAAAAAGGAGCAGGAGAGACCTTGCAGGGAATCGTGCTGCTGATCGGTCTTGGATCTTTGTTTGGAGGAATTCTGGAAGTATCCGGAGGTGCACAGTGCGTTGCATAGACCCTTGTAAATAAATTTGGAGAGAAAAAAGCGGGGATAGCTCTTGGAATTACAGGACTGGTAGTTGGAACAACTGTATTCTTTGAAGCGGGTGTTGTGATCCTGATTCCGCTTGCATTTGGACTTGCAAAGAAAACAAAGAAATCCACGTTGTATTATGTGATCCCATTGCTGGCAGGTCTGGCTACAGGATTTGCATTTATCCCGCCATCAGCAGGATCAGTACTGGTGGCAAATATGCTGAATGTGGATCTTGGAATCATGATTGCAGTTGGTGTCCCGGTAGGTATCTTATCGCTGCTTTTTGCCGGAATTCTGTGGTCAAAATTTATTGGCAGTAAAATCAATGTAGGACTTCCTGCCAACGTTTCGGAAGTCAGAGAGGCAGATGAAGCTAATGAAAAGTGGACTGCCGCTGGTGATTGTAGCTTTTCTGATTGCGGCGCTGATTCGTGCATCGGTCGGAGCGGCAGTAGTTGCGATGACAATGGCAGCAGGAATCATGGCAGCTATGCCGGGAGTGGCTGAATTATCTCCTGTATATCTGGCAGCAATGGTGTGTGCGATCAATGGTGGTGCAACCGCATTCAGCCATGTGAATGATTCTGGATTCTGGCTGGTAGGTTCATTGCTTGAGATAGATGAAAAAACAACGCTGAAATCATGGACTATGATGGAATCGATCATCGGATTTACAGGACTGATCTGTGCGATCGTACTAAGTTTGTTTGCATAAAATAATAATTGTGAATCTGGAAAAACTGTATTAAAATAAATAGTAGTAAAACATCTGGATTGGGTGAATTATCCCAGAAACAGAGAGTATGAGAAATAGAAAGGATGGTATAGCTACATGAGTTTAAAAGAGCAGATAAACGGACTCCAGCACATTGGAGTGCCTACCAAAAACATGGAAGAAACAATTGCATTTTACGAGAAACTTGGATTTGAAACGGCATTTGAGACTGTAAACGATGGTGACAGAGTGGTCTTTTTAAAATTTGCTTCTCTTGTGATCGAGACGTATGAGAGCAAGGACGCAGCCATGAAATCAGGGGCAGTCGATCACATTGCACTTGATGTGAAAGATATCGAGAAGACTTATGAACTTATCAACCAGGAAGGGTTAAACACTACAAAGGATACGATCCATTTCCTGCCATTTTGGGAAAATGGAGTGAAATTCTTTACAATCGAAGGACCAAATAAAGAAAAAGTAGAATTCAGCCAGTATCTGTAAGAGATATGCATAAGAAAAGCACATTTATGCCTGTTGAGGGCATAGATGTGCTTTTTTAATCCAGTGAACATCTAAGCTTGTATGGGGAAAAACTTTGTGCTAAAATACTTCAAAAATGAACATTCTAAAAATGAATAATTCAAAAACATAAGAAAGGAAAAAGACAAAATGGTAAGTATAGAATATGTACACAAATTGCTAGAATTCTATAACCAGCTGTGCAGTCCGCTGTGTCAGCAGACTGGCATCCCGCAGACTTCGATGGATATACTGATGTTTCTGAAAAATAATCCACAGTACAAAAATGCTACAGATATTGTAAAGTTTCGTGGAATCAAGGCAAATCTGGTATCTGTCCATGTGGAACGACTGGTGCAGGAAGGATATCTCGAACGCCGGGAGGTGCCGGGAGACCGGAGAAAGACAGAACTGACCTGTACAGAGAAAGCAGCACACGTATGGAAGCAGGGATGTGAAATACAGAGGGTATTTTTCGAAATGTTATTTTCCGGGGTGCCTGAGGAGTCACGAAAAATCTTCGAACGGGTGATGGAACAGACAGAGAAAAATCTGAATATGTATCAAAGGGAGAATAAAAAGAAATGAGTATTTTATTAACAGTTATTGTTACATTTTTTGCTGGTATGGGTGCTGGTCTTGGTACCGGATTCGCCGGTATGAGTGCGGCAGCGGTTATCAGTCCTATGCTGATTACCTTTTTGGGAATGGATCCATACATGGCAGTGGGAATCGCCCTGTCTTCGGATGTACTGGCGAGTGCCGTGTCTGCATATACCTATGGAAAAAATAAGAATCTGGATGTGAAAAATGGTCTGATCATGATGGTTACCGTGCTGTTGTTTACGATATTTGGAAGCTATGTATCAAGCCTGGTACCATCCACAACAATGGGAAACTTCTCTGTTTTTATGACCTTCCTTCTTGGTATTAAATTTATCGTTCGTCCGGTCATGACTACGAAGGAAGCCATGACACAGATATCTGCAAAAAAACGTGCCATGCAGTCTGTCATCTGTGGTATTTTGATAGGCTTTATCTGTGGTTTTATCGGTGCCGGCGGTGGTATGATGATGCTTCTGATCCTGACATCGGTTCTTGGTTACGAATTGAAGACAGCTGTGGGAACAAGCGTATTTATTATGACCTTCACGGCTTTTACCGGAGCAGTCTCTCATTTCGCCATCGGCGGTACACCAGACTGGTCGGTATGGATTTTGTGTGTAATCTTTACATTTCTTTGGGCCAGAATCGCAGCGGTATTTGCCAACAAAGCAACTCCAAAGACATTGAACCGTGCGACGGGAGTAATTCTGGTGATATTGGGAGTTGTGGTTATGGCATTTTCAATGATAGGATAGAATAACAGTCGTGACTTTACATAGCAGTCAATAAGCTTTGAGTAACAGATAAAGATTAAAAAAAGGAGAAAATAGTGGATTTAAGCAAAATATCTATAAAAAAAATCAGGGAGCTGATTGTGTTTACGGCATTTCTTGTGGTTGCCCTGTGGAAGTTTGATGTGGTGCTCGGTGTGTTGAAAGCAATATGGGGGATTATATTTCCGTTTATACTTGGTGGAGCAATCGCATTTCTGACGAATGTGCCAATGAGCTTTTTGGAAAAGACAATTTTTAAAAATGTAAAAAAGGAAAATAAGATAGCAGGAAAACTGGCAAGACCAACAAGTCTGCTTCTTACTATTGTATTAATAGTTGGTGTGATCGCATTGGTGATGTTCGGAGTGATTCCGCAGCTTACGCGAACAATGGGAACTTTGATGATGAGCATTTCTGACTTTATTCCGCAGATGCAAAGCTGGATTCGAGAATTTTTCCATAATAACCAGGAAATTATGAAACTGGTAGATCAGATACAGTTTGATCCGGATCAGGCAATCAGGTGGGGAATAAGTCTTCTTGGCAACGGTGCCGGAAATATGATGAATACGACGATGTCAGCTGTGGGTTCCATAGTCAGTGGATTAGCGACTTTTTTTATTGCCTTTTCTTTTGCCTGTTATGTCCTTTTTCAGAAAGAAAAGCTGCACTTACAGATCAGAAAAGTATTTTTCGCATTTCTTCCACAACAAAAAGCAGATGCTTTTCTTAAAGTCTGTTCTCTGACATATCGGACATTTGCAAACTTTCTTACAGGTCAGTGCCTGGAAGCTGTGATTCTCGGATGTATGTTTGTTATCACACTGAGTATTTTGAGGATGCCATATGCACTTTTGATTGGAGTGTTAATTGCATTTACAGCATTGATTCCTATTTTCGGGGCTTTCATCGGATGTGCAGTAGGAGGCTTTTTGATCTTTATGGTAAGCCCGAAGCAGGCAATTTTATTTATAATAGTATTTCTGGTGCTGCAGCAGATTGAAGGAAATCTGATCTATCCGCATGTTGTTGGTGAATCTGTAGGGCTTCCATCAATCTGGGTGCTGGCAGCAGTTACAATCGGTGGAAATCTTATGGGGATTGTAGGCATGCTTGTTTTCATCCCACTGCTGTCGGTATTTTATACTATTTTTCGGGAATACGTATATCTGCACCTGAAAAAACAACATATCAAACGGGTAACAACGACAGAAATAGAGAAATATACGGAAGAGGATCATCCAATCCAAGCAGATAATCAGAGAGAGGACTGATTGCCAGGGCCGTTGGAGTGAACATTAACATATTTTTGAACAGTAACAATAAAAGAGTTGCATAGAAGGGATAAAACAGTTTATTATTGATGTAGAAAGATGTGAAAGATATATATGTGAAAAATCGAATGAGAGGGGTATTGTGTATGAGGGAATTACTCTATGGGGCAGCGTATTACGATGAGTATATGCCGTATGAACGGCTGGCAAAAGATGTTGCCATGATGAAAAAAGCCGGGATCAATACGGTTCGGATCGCAGAATCCACATGGAGCACCTGCGAACCGCAGGAAGGAGTTTTTGACTTTTCACATGTGATCCGTGTAATGGATGCGATGGAAGAGGCGGAAATTAACGTAATCATAGGGACTCCGACTTATGCAGTACCGACCTGGATGGTGAAGGCATATCCGGGTGTGCTGGCGGAGACGGTCAAAGGCAGAGGAATCTATGGTGAGAGACAGATCATGGACATCACTCATCCGGTCTATCGTTATTATGCGGAAAGAGTCATCCGTAAATTGATGGAAGTTTCAGCACACCGCAAATGTGTGATCGGATTCCAGCTTGATAATGAAACGAAATATTATGGAACTGCAGGCAAGAATGTGCAGCTTGGTTTTGTGAAATATCTCCGGGAGAAATTTCATAATGATCTGGATGCCATGAATCATGAATTCGGTCTGGATTACTGGAGCAATCGCATCAATGCCTGGGAAGATTTTCCGGATGTGCGCGGTACGATCAATGGAAGTCTGGGGGCAGAGTTTGCAAAATACCAGAGAAGTCTGGTGGAAGAATTCCTTGGCTGGCAGGCAGAGATTGTTTCAGAATATAAGAGAGAAGACCAGTTTATCACTCACAATCTGGATTTTGAGTGGAGAGGATATTCCTACGGCGTGCAGCCGGATGTAAACCATTTTAAATGTGCAAAACATCTGACTATGGCAGGAACGGATATTTATCATCCGACCCAGGATCACCTGAGTGGTGCAGAGATCGCATTTGGTGGTGATCTGATCCGCTGTCTCAAAAATGACAACTACCTGGTTCTGGAAACAGAAGCACAGGGCTATCCGGGATGGACACCATATGATGGACAGCTTCGCCTGCAGGCATACAGCCATCTGGCCTCCGGTGCTCTTGGTGTGATGTACTGGCACTGGCATTCAATCCATAACTCTTTTGAGACTTATTGGAAAGGTCTTCTGAGCCATGATATGGAAGAAAATGCCGTATATCGAGAGACGTGTATCATAGGCAGCGAGTTTAAGAAACTTTCACCTGTCTTATCAGGCTTTAAGAAAGATAACAAAGTTGCGATCATGGTGAACAATGAGGCTCTGACTGCACTTAAATGGTTTGGAATCGAAGCCAGTGCAGCAGGAGATAATGGAATTGGTTATAATGATGTTGTCCGCTGGATCTACGATGCACTTTACAAAGTAAATATCGAGTGTGACATTATATGGGAAGAGAGCGAAAACATTGAGAAATACCAGGCAATCATCCTTCCGGCCATGTACACCGCAGATGAAAAAATCCTCACACATCTGAAAGAGTATACTGCTCAGGGCGGTACATTGATTGCGACGTTCAAGACCGCTTTTGCCAACGAAAATGTAAAAGTGTATCCTGACAGACAGCCACATATCTTAAGTGAAGTCTTTGGTATGTATTATCAGCAGTTTACGTTCCCGGAGAATGTCACTCTGACAGGGTTTGAGGGCAGTGAACCAGAGGCAGAGACCTTCATGGAACTCCTGATTCCTGATGGTGCAGAAATCATTTCTGCATATCAGCATCCGAACTGGAAAAAGTATGCCGCAGTTACACATCATACATATGAAAGAGGAAATGCCTGGTATATCGGATGTATGTTTGAAGAACATTACCTGCAGCAGATGTTGATAAAGATTCTGGCTCAGTCTGGTATAAATGCAGCAGCTCCGGAGAAATTCCCGGTGATCGTGCGTGAGGGAATCAATGCAAAGGGCGAAAAGATTCGTTTCTATCTGAATTATTCCTGGGAAGAGCAAAGAGTTGAAGCAGCGGATAATTTTGAAGTGATACTTGGAAGTGCTGATAGTACTAAGCGTGAAATTCACCTGTCAGCATGGGATGTATGTATTATAAAATTCAATAAATAAAAAAATTGCAGTAAGCAAAACCCGAGGCGGCAGGCCCCGGGTTTCTTTTATCATTATTGTGAATAGTTATCTTTTATCTTTCTTAAGAATGGAATTAAACAGTGTAAAGAAGGTGATCGTTGTCACAGTAGCAGCTATAATATCGCTTACCGGTTCTGCAAGAAATACAGCAAAAACTTTATTGTCGAAGAAATTCGGCAGTATGAAAATCAGAGGTATCAGCAGGATGATCTTACGCAGGCAGGCAAGAAGCAGACTGACTTTCGCCTGGCCGAGGGCCATAAAGCTCTGCTGGCAGCTTACCTGGAAGCCAATAGAGAAGATTCCGGCCATGTAGATGCGGAGTGCCCAGGAAGCGTATGTTACAAGTTCCTTATCTGAAGTAAAGATTGCTGCAAATGCCTTTGGAAAAATCATCACGACAAGACAGAAGGCAGATGTGTAGATGATGCAGGTACAGAACTGTGTGAAAAATGCTTTCTTTACACGGTCTGGCTTATTGGCACCAAAGTTGTAGCTGATGATCGGCTGTCCGCCCTGGCAGATTCCCTGAAGCGGAAGAGAGACAAGCTGGCTGATACTGGTAATGATCGTCATTGCCCCGACAGCCACATCACCGCCGAATCTGGAAAGACTGCTGGTAAAGCTGATCGACAGAAGACTTTCTGTTGACAGCATGACAAAGGTAGAAATGCCAAGAGCAAGGCAGGGACCAAAAACCTTGAGTTCCAGATGCATATTGCTTCGTTTCAGGCGAAGGATCGTTTTCTTTCCGGTCAGAAAGCGGAGGATCCACACAGCTCCTACGGACTGGCTGAGAACAGTGGCAAGTGCTGCACCCTTTACGCCCATGCCAAGAACAAAAATAAAAATTGGATCCAGGATGATATTGATAACAGCACCAATGACTGTAGTCATCATACTGATTCTGGCAAAGCCCTGAGTGGTAATGAAGGTATTCATGCCCAGTACGATCAGGACAAAAAAGCTTCCCAGAATATAGATTCTGGCATAGTCAGATGCGTAGGTTAAGGTGACATCGCTGGCACCGAAGAGTCTGAGCAGCGTCGGTGCACTTACATAAAATACGATAGTCAGTATAATTGACAGACCGACTAATAAAGTAAAACAGTTTCCGAGGATTTTCTCTGCCAGATCGTTATCCTTCTTTCCCATTGCGATGGCTGCACGCGGGGCACCGCCGGAACCGACGAGCATGGCGAATGCATTCAGCAGCATCAGAATCGGGGCAAAAAGTCCGACGCCGGTCAGTGCGGCAGCTCCGATCTCCGGAATGTGACCGATGTAAATACGGTCTACAATGTTATAAAGCAGGTTGATGATCTGTGCGACAACTGCCGGAACCGCCAGCTGCGCAAGGAGTCTGGGGATACTTCCCGTCTCCATATTGGGGGTGTTGGTTTGTGTTTTCATAATGATTATCTCCGTGAGTTTTGTAGTTGGATAGTATATATCAGATGTATTTCAGAATTTAATATTGTCGTATCAAGTAGCATAGCACAAAAAACAAAAGTTGGAAAGACAATTTCAATTTTGGCATCTTCCATCGGTGCCAAAGTTGAAGTGCATTAACAACCCTGTATTACACCGAGGAGGTTTTGTCTCATTTTGGGACAGAACCTCTTTTTTGTTACATGACAGCAAAAAGACGGGAATGATATAATGATAACAAAAACTTTGTTAGGATAACAAAATTATTTGAATAATTTGTACAAATGGATTGAGATTTTTACATTAATGTGGTAAAATTTGACTATGTGTAAAAGAAAAACTGACAAAAAATTAGTAAAAAAGGAGAATGCTATTGAAACAGTGGTCAGAAATCCTGCGTAATGTCACAATGCTGTCCCAGCTGGGACTGTCATTTATCACACCGCTTCTGCTGTGCCTGGCACTCTGCTGGTTTATTACTTCCAGGACCGGTGTCGGAGGCTGGGTCTATATTCCGGGATTTTTCTTTGGGATGGGCGGATCGGCGACTGTGGCATATAAGTTTTATCTTTCTGTAAACAAACAGGAGAAGAAAAAGCACAAAAAAAATAAAATATATTTCAACAGACATTCATAAACAGCGATATGACGGACAGAATAAATGAAAGGAATAAAGAAATTATGAGCAGTATATTCGATAAGGTGCAGCCGGCAGTAAAAAAAGAAACAAGGAGAGTAGCCATGATCACGGCAGTCGGTCTGGTTCTGATGTGGATCCTTTTTGCAGGACTTCACTTTGCAATGCCGGACAAAGTGCCGTTGGATTATACCGTATTTCTGGGAGGCATCGGAGGAGGACTGATCGCAGTCATGAATTTCTTTCTGATGGGACTGGCTGTTCAGAAGGCAGCTTCAGCGACAGATGAGGGAACTGCGAGAATGAAACTCAAAGCAAGTTATTCACAGCGTTTTTTGATGATGATGTTGTGGGTGATCGCAGCGATCGTTGCACCGTGCTTCCATTTTGTAGCGGGAATTGCTCCACTCTTATTTCCGGGAACGGGAATCAAGATCGTGGGGATATTTCATAACAAAAACTAGGAGGGGAAAATCTGAACAAGACAGGAGGTGAGTGAATGTATGGAACTGGATATTAATGGGGCGAAGATACTTTTTACTTTACCCATTGACCTGCCGGTTCTGGGACCTTTAAGAATCAGTGAGACCATGGTAGTAAGCTGGATCGTTATGCTGCTGATCACAGGAGTGTGTATCTGGCTGACGCATGATCTTAAGGAGGAAAATATTTCCAAACGGCAGGCTGTAGCAGAACTTCTGGTGGAGACGGCGAATAAATTTGTTGTCGGAAACATGGGTGAGAAGTTCAGGTACATGATTCCGTTTGTCGCGGCACTTTTTGCGACAAGTGTGGTATCGAACCTGATCAGCCTTGTGGGACTTCGAAGTCCGACATCGGATCTGTCTACAGAGGCAGCGTGGGCGGTTGTGGTATTTATCATGATCACCGCGCAGAAGATCAAGACTAGTGGATTCGGCGGCTACTTAAAGGGATTTACACAGCCGATTCCGGTTATGACACCATTTAATGTTCTTTCTGAACTGGCAACACCGGTAAGTATGGCGTGCCGTCATTTCGGAAACATTTTATCAGGTGTCGTTATCAATGGTCTGATTTATGGGGCGCTGGCAGTGGCAAGTTCCGCACTCCTGGGACTGATCCCGGGACTTGTGGGCGATGTGTTGTCACAGATACCTATTCTTGATGTAGGTGTACCGGCTATTTTATCTGTATATTTCGACTGGTTCTCAGGAATTATGCAGGCATTTATTTTCTGTATGCTGACGGTTATGTATATCGCAAATGCAGCAGAGGAATAAAAACTGTTGTTAGGAGATGAACAGCAGCAGATAAGGGATCCCGGGTATATGGGAATATCCGGAGACAATTTTATTACAGGAGGTTTTTATTATGGATTTTCAGTTATTAGCAAAAGGTATCGCATTAGCAGGTTGTGCAATTGGAGCAGGATGTGCGCTGATCGCAGGTATTGGCCCTGGTATCGGTGAAGGTAATGCAGTTGCAAGTGCATTGGAAGCAATCGGACGTCAGCCAGAATGCAAGGGTGATGTTACATCTACCATGCTTCTTGGTTGTGCTATCGCAGAGACAACCGGTATTTATGGTTTCGTAACCGGTCTGCTCCTTATCTTCGTAGCACCTGGTATGTTTATGAACTTCCTGGGCTGATCAGGAAAACAGTAACGGATGTGTCAGATAAGAACGCATCACAGCAGGACAGGAGATAACTGCCAGCATAAGCGGGCAGTGACAACAGGAGGTTACAAACATGCAGGTACAGGAATTAGTAGGAATTGTGCCGTGGAATTTTATAGCGACGATTTGCAACCTTTTTATTCAGGTGTATCTCATCAAACGATTTCTTTTTAAGCCGGTCAATGAAATGCTGGAGAAGCGCAGGGCCAAAGCCGATGCGGAGATCCAGGATGCAGTGAAGGCGAAGGAAGAAGCACAGGCAATGAAATCCGAGTACGAGAAAAACATGCAGGAAGCCAGAGATAAGGCAAATGAGATCGTCAAGACAGCGCAGAAAACAGCTGCTGTCCAGAGTGAGGAAATGATCAGGGAAGCTTCCAGCCAGGTAACTGCCATGAAGGAAAAGGCAGAGAAGGACATCGCACAGGAGAGACGCAAGGCTGTCAATGAGATCAAAGGAGAGATTGGCGGCATGGCTGTCGAGATCGCCGGTAAGGTAATCGAGCGCGAACTTAATGAAGAGGATCACACAAAACTGATTAATGATTTTATTGAGAATGTAGGTGAGGCATCATGACACAGGCTGCCAGAGTCTATGGGGGCAGCTTGTATGATCTTGCTGCCGAAGAAAAGCTCGATGGACAGATCATGGAGCAGATGAATGAAATCAGGCAGATTTTCCGGGAGAATCCAGGATATCTGAAATTACTGGGAGAGCCGGCTATTCCGCAGGACGAGAGGATGAAACTTCTCGATGAAGCCTTTGGCGGACAGGCAGAGCCGTATCTTCTCAATTTTCTCAAGCTTTTATGCGAGAAAAAGCTTTTACGTGAGTTTGCAGGCTGCTGCGAGGAATTTACCAGAAGATACAATGCTGATCACGGTATTGTAGAAGCGGTAGTGACAAGTGCCATCAGACTTAAGGAAGAACAGATGGAGGCACTCAGGGCAAAACTTGAGAAGCTTAACGGCAAAAAAATCCATCTGGTACAGAAGACAGACCCGACCGTACTCGCAGGACTCCGCGTGGAGATGGAAGGCGTACAGCTTGACGGAACGGTACAGGGACGTATTTCGGATATCTCAAAACGACTGGAAACTACACAGTTGTAGTATTACAAAAACAAACGTTACTGTGTGCGAAAGAAACAGTAACATATAAAATGTTAAAGGATGGAATGGACGCATGCAATTAAAACCTGAAGAAATATCCAAAGTCATCCGAAGCCAGATAAAATATTATGAGAATGCGATACAGCAGAATGAAACAGGTACGATCCTTATGGTTGGCGACGGAATCGCACGTGCCAGCGGACTCGTAAACTGTATGGCAGGTGAGCTGCTGGAATTTGAGGATGGAAATTTCGGTATGGCACAGAACCTGGAAGAAAACAGTGTTTCTATTGTAATATTTGGCTCCGATGAGAATATCGGTGAAGGCCAGACCGTAAAGCGTACAGGCAAGGTTGTGTCTGTGCCGGTCGGCGAGGCTATGATCGGACGAGTAGTGAATGCACTTGGTCAGCCTATTGATGGTGCAGGCCCGATCGATACAAAAGAATTTCGACCGGTAGAGAGCAAAGCCCCTGGAATCTGTGAGAGACGATCTGTATATCAGCCTCTTCAGACAGGTATCAAGGCGATCGACTCTATGATCCCGATCGGACGCGGCCAGCGTGAGCTGATCATCGGTGACCGTCAGACAGGAAAGACAACCATTGCAACAGATACGATCATCAACCAGAAGGGTAAGGATGTAATCTGTATATATGTTGCAATCGGACAGAAAAGATCTACAGTAGCATCTCTGGTAGAGAATCTTACCAGAAACGGTGCTATGGACTATACGATCGTAGTGGCTGCGACAGCTTCTGAGTCCAGCCCGCTGCAGTACATTGCACCGTATTCAGGCTGTGCAATGGGTGAATACTTTATGAACCAGGGAAAAGATGTATTGATCATTTATGATGATCTGAGTAAGCATGCGGTTGCGTACCGTGCACTTTCCCTTCTGATCCGTCGTCCGCCTGGACGTGAGGCATATCCTGGAGATGTTTTTTATCTGCATTCCAGACTGCTTGAGCGCGCAGCGAAGCTTGACGACGAGCATGGCGGCGGTTCTTTGACAGCGCTGCCGATCATCGAAACACAGGCAGGTGATGTATCTGCCTATATTCCGACAAACGTAATTTCTATTACAGACGGACAGATCTTCCTGGAAACAGAGCTTTTCCACTCCGGTATCATGCCGGCGGTAAACCCTGGTATTTCTGTATCACGAGTTGGTGGAGATGCGC
The DNA here is from genome assembly GCF_009883055.1 of Blautia sp. BIOML-A1. Classification (GTDB taxonomy): domain Bacteria; phylum Bacillota; class Clostridia; order Lachnospirales; family Lachnospiraceae; genus Blautia_A. The sequence goes on from NZ_WWVR01000009.1 coordinate 26,772, forward strand.
AGATCAAGGCTATGAAGAAGGTTGCCGGAACTCTGAAGCTGATCTATTCTCAGTATCGTGAACTGCAGAGCTTTGCCCAGTTCGGTTCCGATCTGGATGCGGATACCAAGGCTCGTCTGGAACAGGGTGCACGTATCGTAGAAGTTCTGAAACAGAGCCAGAATGCACCGGTTCCGGTAGAGAAGCAGGTAGCGATCCTTTATGCGGTAACCAAGGGCATCCTCAAAAAAGTCAACGTTGAAGACGTAAGTGAATATGAATCAGGACTGTACACCTATCTTGATGCAGATGCAGCTGGTCTGGAAGTGATGCAGCTTATCAGCTCTACAGGCAAACTGGAGCCGGAAACAGAAGAAAAACTGCGTCATGTACTGGAAGCGTATACAGAGAATTTCCTGAATACAAGACCTGACAAATAATGTGATTAGGAGGGTATAATCATATGGCTGGAAATATGAAAGCGGTAAAGCTGCGTATCAAAAGCGTACAAAGTACGATGCAGATTACCAAGGCCATGGAGCTTGTTGCATCCTCCAAACTGCGTAAGGCAAAGGAACGTGCAGAAACCTGTCGTCCGTACTTTACAGAACTGCATGATACACTGAAGGACATTGCAAGAGAAAACACGGATTTTTCCTCCGTATATGCCAGAGAGTCATCGAATCCCCGTTGCTGTTATGTGGTGATCGCCGGTGACAGAGGTCTGGCGGGAGGATATAATGCCAATCTTTTTAAATGTCTGGAGGCGGCAGCTGAAGGTAAGGACTATGTGGTTCTGCCGATTGGAAAGAAGGCAGTAGAATATTTCAGACAGAGAGGTGTGGAATGCCTGACAGACCGTTTTGCGGAGATCGCAGGTATTTCGGTGGCGGACTGTTTTGAAATAGCGAATCTGCTTTGTGAAGAATTCCGCAAGGGAACATTTGGGCATGTCGAATTATGTTATACCGTTTTTGCATCGATGCTTTCTCAGCAGCCGGATGTATTTTCCATACTTCCGATGACAGATATCAGAGAAGAAAGCGGCGGCAGAGTAGATACGAAAAATCTGATCCTCTATGAGCCGAATGCAGAGGTTGTGTTTGACGCTATTGTTCCGGAATATCTGGCGGGACTTGTTTACGGTGGTGTATGTGAGAGTACAGCAAGTGAACTTGCGGCCAGACGTATGGCTATGGATGCTGCGACAAGTAATGCAGAAGAGATGATCGATAAATTGAATCTGTATTACAACAGAGCACGACAGGCCAGCATCACGCAGGAGATCACGGAGATTGTTGCAGGTGCGGAAGGGCTTTAAAGGGGCTTAATTTAGCATAGGAGACTTAAAACATGAGTGAAAAACACATTGGCGAAGTAGTACAGGTCATCGGTCCGGTTCTGGATATCCGCTTTGCGCACGATGAACTTCCGGCTCTTCTCAATGCCATAGAAATAGAATCAGACGGCGCAAAGCTGACAGCCGAGGTAGCGCAGCAGATTGGTGATGATGTCGTAAGATGTATTGCCATGAACTCTACCGATGGTCTTGTCCGGGGCACGAAGGCGGTAGATACCGGCGGCCCGATCACAGTTCCGGTAGGAGATGCCTGCCTGGGACGAGTATTCAATCTTCTTGGAGACCCGGTAGATAACCAGCCGGCTCCGGAGGCGAAGGAACGCTGGTCCATCCATCGTCCGGCTCCTTCCTATGAAGAACAGATGCCGGCAACAGAGATCCTGGAGACAGGTATCAAGGTCGTTGATCTGATCTGCCCATATGCAAAGGGTGGTAAGATCGGTCTGTTCGGTGGTGCAGGCGTAGGAAAAACAGTTCTTATCATGGAGCTGATCCACAATGTAGCTACTGCTCACGGTGGTCTGTCTGTATTTACAGGTGTTGGAGAGCGTACCCGTGAGGGAAATGACCTTTATAATGAAATGAAAGAAAGTGGAGTTATCGACAAAACTGCTCTGGTTTACGGTCAGATGAATGAGCCGCCTGGAGCACGTATGAGAGTCGGTCTTTCCGGTCTTACCATGGCGGAATATTTCCGTGATGAGAAGAACCAGGATGTGCTTCTTTTCATTGACAATATTTTCCGTTTCACACAGGCCGGTTCTGAGGTATCCGCACTTCTCGGACGTATGCCGTCAGCTGTAGGATATCAGCCGACACTGGCAACAGAAATGGGTAATTTACAGGAGCGTATCACATCCACAAGAAAGGGTTCCATCACATCCGTACAGGCTGTTTATGTGCCTGCCGATGACCTTACGGACCCGGCTCCGGCAACGACATTCTCACATCTGGATGCTACGACGGTACTTTCCCGTGAGATCTCCAGTCAGGGTATCTACCCGGCAGTAGATCCGCTGGATTCCACAAGCCGTATCCTTTCGCCTGAGATTGTCGGAAAAGAGCATTATGAGATCGCGAGATCTGTACAGCGTGTGCTTCAGCGTTACAAAGAACTTCAGGATATCATTGCCATCATGGGTATGGATGAGCTTTCTGAGGAAGATAAGCGTACGGTAAACCGTGCACGTAAAGTTCAGAGATATCTGTCACAGAGCTTCTCTGTAGCAGAACAGTTCACAGGTATGCCTGGTAAATATGTTCCTCTGAAGGAAACCTTAAGAGGCTTCAGGATGATCCTTGACGGCGAATGCGATGACATCCCGGAGAGCTACTTCCTGTTTGCAGGAACCATCGATGAAGTATTTGAAAAAGCCAAGAAACAGTAAAGGAGGTGGCTTATGAGTACCTTCCCTTTACGGATCGGAACACCGGACGGACTGCTTTTTGAAGGCAATGTGGAGCGGGTGGTCTGCAGAAGCATCGGCGGAGATATCGCCATTCTTGCAAGACACTGCAACTTCTGTACCGCTCTTGGCATGGGTGAAGCCAGTGTAGTTATGGAGGACGGGATCAGACGGACTGCAGCCTGCATCGGTGGGATGCTTTCTGTGATGAACGGGACCTGTCGTCTTCTTGCAACCACCTGGGAGTGGAAAGAAGATATCAATGAAGAACGTGCACAGGCAGCCAGAAAACGGGCCGAGGAGATGATTGCCAAGGGCGGTCTCACCGACCAGGAATACAAGATGGCATCTGCCAAGCTTCAGAGAGCACTGGTGCGTCTGAGTGTAAAAGAGTAATTACAGGGAGCGATGTTGATAGGAGCATCGCTCCTTTTTTAAATCTACAGTGCAAAAGATGTATTTACGGATTCGACATAAAGTGCTATGATGTGTTTCACTATCATACTGCAGGTTCACTTTGGCCGCAGGAAAGAAGGGGTGGGATTTTATGAAATCTACTACGGTAGAAGGCAGGGCAAAGACGAAGAATGGAGTCACCAGGCTTGTTTTTTCGGTGATATGTATCCTGCTGGAAGTAATCTTTATTATTTTAATGTTTACAAAACTCAACAGATATGCAGAGGCAGTCAATCTTCTCACGAGAGTTGTGGGCGTGATCGTTATTTTGAATATGTATGCATCACCGGTTACCTCGACGATCAAAGTTCCCTGGATCCTTCTGATCCTCATGTTCCCGATCATGGGACTTGGACTGTATCTTCTGGTCGGTCTGAACGGTGGTACCGAAAAGATGAGGAGACGTTATCAGAAAATCGACGAACAGCTTTTGCCGCTGCTCCCGGAGAACAGAAAGATTCAGGAAAAACTTCAGCAGAAAATTCCAAAAGCCGGAAATATTTCTTCCTATATCCACAGAAATGCTGCGTATCCGGTGTATCAGAATACAGATGTGACCTATTTTGATGAGGCGGCAAAGGGACTGGAAGCACAGCTTCAGGATCTGGCAAAAGCAGAGCAGTTTATCTTTATGGAATACCATGCAATTGAGGATGCCGAGGCCTGGCACCGGATTCAGCAGGTGCTGGAAGACCGGGTAAAGGCCGGCGTGGAGGTAAGGGTATTCTATGACGATATGGGCTCGATTGGCTTTATCAATACAGACTTTACAAAAAAGATGGAAGCAGTCGGAATCCGCTGTCGTGTGTTTAACCCGTTTATGCCAGGTCTGAATCTGTTTCTGAACAACCGTGACCACCGAAAGATCACCGTGATCGACGGCAAAGTCGGATTTACAGGCGGATATAACCTTGCAAATGAGTATTTCAATCTGACACACCCTTACGGACAGTGGAAGGATACGGGTATCCGTCTGGAGGGTGATGCGGTACGTTCCCTGACAGTGATCTTTCTTGAGATGTGGAATGCAGTCAGTGACAAAGATGAAAATGATACGGATTTTGAACAATTTCTTCCGAAATATCCATATGAAGCACAGCAGACTGGATTTATACAGCCATATGCCGACAGTCCTCTGGACAACGAACAGGTGGGAGAGGAAGTTTACATCAGCATGGTGAATAAGGCGGAAAAATACTGCTGGTTCATGACACCGTACCTGATCATTACGGATGAAATGACACATGCGCTGACACTTGCAGCCAAGCGTGGCGTAGACGTCAGGATCATTACTCCGGGTATTCCGGACAAAAAACAGATCTACAATATAACACGATCCTTCTATCACGGACTGGTCAAGGACGGAGTCCGTATTTATGAATGGACACCGGGATTCTGTCACGCCAAGATGAGCGTTGCAGATGACTGTATGGCGACCTGCGGAACCATCAATCTGGATTATCGAAGCCTGTATCACCACTTTGAAAACGGATGCTTTATGACAGACTGTGATGCGGTTCTGGATATCCGGAATGACCTGGAGGCGACGATGAAAGAGTGTCGTGAGGTCACTGAGAAATACCGCGTGGGACGCAGTGCATATCTGCGCCTGGGACAGCTGTTCATGCGGTTGTTTGCGGGATTGTTATAAAAGATAATACACACAATTCGAGCGGCCAATATTCAGAGGCTGTTTTGACATATGGGGAGGAGTTTACAAATGTTGAAAGTAGCAATCTATGGAAAGGGCGGTATCGGAAAATCAACGGTGACTTCCAACCTGGCAGCGGCTTTTGCGTCCATGGGCAAGAAGGTTATCCAGATCGGCTGTGACCCGAAGGCAGATTCCACGATCAACCTGCTTGGCGGAGAACCGCTTCGCCCGGTAATGAATTATATGCGGGAAGAAGATGAGGAACCGGAGACACTGGAGGACATTTCCAGAGAGGGATTCGGCGGTGTTCTCTGTATTGAAACCGGAGGTCCCACACCCGGACTTGGCTGTGCCGGAAGAGGGATCATAGCAACCTTTCAGTTGCTAGAGGACCTGCGGTTATTTGAAACATATAAGCCGGATGTCGTACTCTACGATGTGCTGGGAGATGTGGTCTGCGGTGGATTTGCGGCCCCGATCCGTGAGGGGTATGCGGAAAAAGTCCTCATCGTGACCTCAGGAGAAAAGATGGCCCTGTATGCGGCAAACAACATTTCCAGCGCGGTGCGGAACTTTGAAGACAGAAGCTATGCAAGGATTTTCGGTATCGTACTGAATCACCGGAATGTAGAAAATGAAACAGAAAAAGTACAGGCATTTGCAAAGGAGGCCGGCATCCCGATCGTAGGGGAGATACCGAGAAGCGATGAGATCATCCGCTGGGAAGATCAGGGCAAAACAGTGATCGAGGGAGATTCAGAGTCCGAGATCAGCAGGAGATTTTTTGACCTGGCAGAAATGCTTTTGAAAGCTGAGGAAGAAGAATGAGCAGAGCCTATTATTGTACCGTAAAAGAACTGAATGAGCGTGGAAAAGACAATATCCCGGATCAGTTTAAATCCAATATGCATCTGATCTACAGCTCTCCGGCAACCCTTGCCTTCAACTCTCCGGGAGCAGAAGGATTTGGTGTGAAGAGAGCCGGACTTGCCGTTCCGGATTCGATCATGCTGATCGTGGCACCGGGATGCTGCGGGCGAAATACATCACTGATCAGTTCCATGCGTGAATATGACAACCGTTTCTTTTATCTGATGATGGATGAGACAGATATTGTGACAGGACGTCATCTCAAAAAGATCCCCAAAGCAGTGGTGGAAATCTGCGAAGGTCTTGAGAAGAAGCCCTCCGTTGTGATGATCTGTATCACCTGTGTGGATGCACTTCTCGGTACAGATATGGAACGTGTCTGCCGCAAGGCGGAGGAAAAAGTAGGACTTCCGGTGCGTCCGTGCTATATGTATGCACTGACCAGAGAGGGAAGAAAACCGCCGATGGTGCATGTAAGACAGTCTTTATATTCCCTTCTTGAACCGGCAAAAAAGAAAGGAAATGTGGTCAATCTCCTGGGATTTTTTTCGCCGCTTGTGGACGACTGTGAGCTGTATGAACTGCTTCATGGCGCGGGGATTAAGACAATCCATGAGATATCCAGATGCAGAGATTTTGAAGAATACAAGACCATGTCGGAGGCGAATTTTAACCTGGTGCTTCACCAGGAATCACGCTTCGCAGCAGAGGATTTTAATGACAGATTAAACATTCCGTTCATTGAACTTCGGCGGCTGTATCAGACAGATAAGATACAGAATCAGTATCAGGCACTGGCGTCAGTACTTGGAGTGAAGTTTGATACAGAGGAATATCGAAGGACAGCCGAGCAGGCGGTAGAAGATTTCCGTAAAGTATGTCCGGATGCATCCTTTGCCGTCGGAGAATGTATGAACGGAGATCCGTTTGAATTGGCGCTGGCACTTCTGAAGTATGGATTTAAGGTTCCGGAGATCTATGGAACGATCACGGTGGAGAACTTTGTTTATATGAAACAGCTGGCACTTTTGAGTCCTGATACGAGAGTATTTTCCAATATGGAACCGACCATGATCTACTACGATCCGGCACAGAGTGGAGTGAATATCACAATAGGAAAGGATGCCCTTTATTATCATCAGGACTGTCCGGGGCTGATGTGGAACCAGGATGAACAGCCTTATGGATTTGCGGGAGTGAGACGGCTGTTTGAGGCTCTTAAGGGGTGCGTTGAATAACCGTGAGTTGCATTCTTGCTACTCATAACCTCCCTAATCTCCTTGATATGATTATTTTATCAGAATCAGTTCCATTTCTCCAGTTGGAAGTTTTAAAATTGTTTCTTTTGAGATACTTTGTTGAGTTTCGATTTACTTAATGATATTATCTTCTTAAGAGGGAACAATAATGCAAAACACTATAGCTATGATCGCGGTAAATAGTTATGTCATAAAAAATCAGGAGGTAATGATGAGAGGACTGTATTCATCCAAAACAGAAATCAGACACAAAATTTTTACAGAGATTGCCAGAATGGCATATGAGGGCAACAATCCGAAGATGATCGAGGAACTTCCATATAAGATCATTCCGGGAGAGGTAGCTTCTTACCGTGACAGTATTTTTCTGGAAAGAGCAGTAGTAGGCGAGAGACTTCGCGTGGCAATGGGAATGTCATTAAGACCAGTCACAGAGCATGCACCACTTTCCAAAGGCGTAGAGGCGAGTGTGATCGAAGAGAAATATTATGAGCCGCCGCTTATCAATGTGATCAAATTTGCATGTAATGCCTGTGCGGAAAAGAAGGTAATGGTCACAGAAGGATGCCAGGGCTGTCTGGAACATCCATGTGTTGAGGTCTGTCCGAAGAAAGCCGTGCACATGGAAAATGGACATTCTCATATTGATGAGTCCCTGTGCATCAAGTGTGGGAAATGTGTAGAAGCCTGTCCATATAATGCGATCATCAAGCAGGAACGTCCGTGTACAAAAGCCTGTGGAATGAATGCCATCGGTTCTGATGAGTATGGAAGAGCCGAGATCGACCAGGACAAATGTGTATCCTGCGGACAGTGTCTCGTAAGCTGTCCATTCAGTGCGATCGTTGATAAGGGACAGATATTCCAGACGATCATGGCACTCAAGAGTGAGTCTCCGGTTTATGCAATCCTTGCACCGGCAATCGCAGGTCAGTTTGAGGGTCTGGAAAACACAAAGATCCGTGGTGCTTTTCAGGCACTTGGATTTACAGATGTCAGAGAAGTAGCGATCGGAGCGGATCTCTGTACGATCGAGGAGGCCAAGGATTTCCTGAAAGAGGTTCCGGAGGAGCTTCCGTTTATGGCAACATCCTGCTGTCCTTCCTGGTCTATGATGGCGAAGAAGCTTTTCCCGGAGCAGGCGAAGTGCATCTCCATGGCACTGACTCCGATGGTTCTGACTGCGAGACTGATCAAGCAGAAAGAGCCTGACTGCAAGATTGTTTTTGTGGGACCGTGTGCTGCCAAGAAGCTGGAGGCAAGCCGAAAGACAATCCGCAGTTATGTGGATTTTGTGCTGACCTTTGAGGAGGTTGCGGGAATGTTTGATGCGAAAGGCGTAGACTGGAAGGACATTCCAGAAGGAGAACCGCTTTTCCGTGCAAGTGCGGATGGTCGTGGATTTGCAGTAAGCGGTGGTGTGGCACAGGCAGTTGTTCATGCTGTAAAGAGAATTGATCCTGACCGTGAAGTGAAGGTTGTGAATGCAGAGGGACTTCAGAACTGCAAAAAAATGCTCCAGATGGCCAAGCTTGGCAAGTACAATGGCTATCTTCTGGAAGGAATGGCCTGCCCGGGCGGCTGTGTAGCTGGAGCCGGTACGATTCAGACCATCAAAAAAGCTTCTGCAGCTCTGGATAAGATGAAAAAAGAAGCGGCATTTGAGGAAGCATCCGATTCAAAATATCAGTCCCGACTGGAAAGTCTGGAGAAGCTGGATCTGGAGTAGGGGTGTTTTTTATGGCTGTTAGCGTTGACTGACTGCTTCATTGTGGAGTAAAATAGACATATCAGCAGACAGGATGAATTTTTCTACCTGAATGCGAATTCACAGATACGTTCAAATTTTATAAATACTAAAGAACAGACTCTGATGGCGAGGAAAGATAAATGTACAGGACCGGACAGGTCATTGCAGCTCCAAGCAGGAATAGTTGTTATCATGATTATTAGAGGACTTCTCTACCCTGACGGTGGAGGAGTCTTTTTGCTTTATAGCGTATTATAAACTTCTGGGAAGAGTAAAGATTGTTCTGCGGGGACTTGTTCGAAATGATTTAAATTGGGGGAAATACAATGAGAGGACTTCGTAAATATCTGACACCGTTTGCACCGGATCAGTCAGGTGCAGTATCAGTGCTTTTTGAATTGGGAGGCATTGTGGTGATCTGTGATGCTGGAGGATGCACCGGTAATGTCTGCGGCTTTGATGAGCCGCGGTGGTTTGAACAGAAAAGTGCTATTTTCAGTGCAGGACTTCGGGATATGGATGCCATTCTGGGCAGAGATGACCGTCTGGTTGCGAAGCTTGAAGATGCCGCGCAGAAAGTAGATGCGACGTTTGCAGCAGTGATCGGGACACCGGTTCCGGCAGTGATCGCAACCGATTATCTTGCACTTAAACGCATGACAGAAAGGAAGATAAACATTCCGGTTCTTACTGTAGATACAGATGGAATGGAGCTTTATGACAAAGGTGAGGAGAAGGCTTTTCTGGAGCTTTTTAAGACCTTTGCGGTACGAAAATATCCCGTGGATGAGAAGAGGGTTGGGATTCTCGGAATGACACCGCAGGATGTAAGTGATCTTGCGGCAGCAGATAAAATACGTGACCTGTTCCGTCAGAAACAGGATATGCAGGCAGTCTGTTATTGTATGGGGGACGGTCTTGAAGAAGTAAAAAAAGCCTCCTCAGTGAGCAAAAATATCGTTGTCTCTCCGGCCGCGATCGCGACGGCACAATATCTGGAAAAAATATTCGGAACGCCGTATGAGATCGCTTATCCGCTGGTGGAGGAACTGCTTCCGGAGATGGATTATACAAATAAAAAAATCCTGGTCGTACATCAGCAGGTGATCGCAGATTCTGTCTGCAGGGAGCTGCAGAACAGAGGGGCAGAAAGTGTTCAGACAGCAGGCTGGTTCATGATGAAAAAGGAACTTCTCAAGGCGGGGGATATAGCACTTCGAGATGAGGATGACTATATAGAACTGGTGCGAAGCGGAGATTTTGATATTATTTTTGCAGATGAATGTATGAAGCAGATGACAGCGGATTTTGATGGAATGTTTGTGAATATGAGACATTTTGCAGTTTCCGGAAAACTGATCGGAAGGTAAAAATATATCAGGTGGGAGTGAGCATATGATAAGTGAGATCACCAGACGGATCCGTGTTTACGGGATTGTGCAGGGGGTAGGATTCCGGCCTACAGTCAGCCGCCATGCAGCAGAGAGAAAGGTTCGCGGAAATGTCTGCAACAAAGGTCCTTATGTAGAAATCTATGCACAGGGACCAAAGGAAGCGGTGGAGGGTTTTCTCTCAGATATCCGGAATCGTCCACCAAAAAGGGCGGCAATCCTGAAGATAAATGTGGAAAACGTAAAAAATCCGGAGAGCTATGCACAGTTTGATATTATCGAAAGTGAAAAGACAAAGGGTGAGATCTTTGTCTCGCCGGATATTGCAATTTGTGAGGAATGTAAGGAGGAGATGTTTGATCCGAAGAACCGGAGATATCTGCATCCTTTTATTAACTGTACCTGCTGCGGACCGAGACTTACAATCCTGGATTCGCTTCCGTATGACCGTGAACGGACCAGCATGAAAGAGTTTCCAATGTGTCCGGACTGTGCAGAAGAATACCACGATCCAAAGACCAGAAGATACGATGCACAGCCGGTATGCTGCAATGAATGTGGACCAGAAGTTTATCTGATCGGCAGGGATGAGCGTGGCAGAGAGGCAATTACCTGTGTCAGAAAGACGATTTCTGAGGGTGGCATTGCTGCAGTCAAGGGAATCGGAGGTTTTCATCTCTGCTGTGATGCTTCCAATGAAGCAGCAGTCAGTCGGCTTCGCCAGCTGAAACGAAGGCCAATGAAGCCATTTGCGGTGATGGCAAAGGATCTGAAAGCAGTCACAAAAGCATGCGAAATGACAGAAGAACAGGAGAAAATCCTGGATGGTCATCAGAAACCGATCCTGCTTCTGAACAAAAGAAAAGATGCAGAAATCCTCTGTCCCTCTGTGGCACCGGGGAACCCAAAGGTTGGCGTGATGCTGCCGTATGCACCGGTACAGCTTCTGCTTTTTCAGTACGATGATGGAATCGAAATGCCGGAATTTCTAGTGATGACCAGTGGAAATACCTCTGGTGCACCGATCTGCCGTGATGACCAGGAGGCAGAGGCGGAGCTTTCTGGTTTTTGTGACTGTATGCTGTCTCATGACCGTAAGATCCGTATCCGGGCAGATGATTCCGTGATGGATTTTTATGAAAAGAAACCATATATGATCCGCCGTTCCAGAGGGTATGCACCGCTTCCGTTTATGGTTTCCACACCATATCAGGGGCAGGTGCTGGCCATCGGTGGAGAACTCAAAAACTCTTTCTGTATTGGGGTGGATAACCGCTTTTATCCATCACCTTATGTGGGAGATCTGGAAGATCTGCGTACAGTCAAAGCACTCAGAGAAACCATCGGGCGGCTGGAAACACTTCTGGAGGTGGAGCCGGAGATTGTCTGCTGTGACATGCACCCGCGGTATAATTCAGTGATGGTTGCAGAAGAACTGGGGGTTCCGGTGCTCAAAGTGCAGCATCACTATGCACACATTCTGTCCTGTATGGTAGAGAATGATTGTGCAGATCAGGTGATTGGAGTATCCTTTGACGGCACCGGATATGGAACTGACGGAACAATCTGGGGAGGAGAAATCCTTCTGTCAGACAGGAATGGATTTGAGCGACTGGGAAGCGTGATGCCATTTCTTCAGCCTGGTGGAGATGCTTCCTCCAAAGAAGGCTGGAGGATCGCGGTATCGCTGATCTATGGCCTGATGGGTGACAGAGAAAAAGCGGCTGAGATCATAGAAAAGCTGGAACTTTGTACGAAGCAGGAAGCGAATGTACAGTTTATCATGGCAGACCGCAGGATCAATACAGTGATATCCACCAGTGCAGGAAGACTTTTTGACGGAGTGAGTGCGATACTTGGAATCCGCAGAAAATCTACCTTTGAAGGGGAGGCTTCTATGGCACTGGAATTTGCCGCGGAAGAATACAGAGCAAAAAAACTGCCTGAAATACAGAAAAATGAGAAGTTTTTGTTGGATGCTATGCGATCTGGTATGCAGGAAACGCAATATCAGAAGAGAAAAGACGACAGAGTAACAGATACAGATGACAGGATGCTTCTTAATACAGAAGGACTGATCAGAACTATCCTGGATCAAAGACTAAACGGAGAAGAAGTGGGAAGGCTGGCATACTTTTTTCATGAAGAACTTGCCCGTCAGATTACAGAAATCTGTGTGCGGATCAGGGAGAAGAGAGGCTGCAATAAGGCTGCATTGAGCGGCGGTGTTTTCCAGAACCGACTGCTTCTGGAACTTACGGATCATATGCTGAGAGACAGGGGATTTGAGGTTCTGAAACACCAGCTTATTCCGCCAAATGACGGCGGAATCGCACTTGGACAGGCCGTGTATGCGATGACATATCTTGAAGGAAAATCACGGAACAAATGACCAGTTAACCAAAGCAGGTAAGTTCTCTGCTTCAACTGCGAAAGGCAGAGAGAGGGACTTGTTTGTATACAGAATCAGGGAGGTATTTACATGTGTGTAGGATTATCAGCAAAAGTAGTAAAAATCAGTGAAGGAACAGCAGTTGTGGATGCCGGCGGAGCCAAAAGAGAGGTTTCTGCCCAGCTTCTTGAGGATCTGGAACCGGGCGATTATGTAATGGTTCATGCAGGTGTGGCAATCGCAAAGATCACAGATGAAGATGAGGATGAAACCGATCATCTGATGGAGGAACTGCTGTAATGGGAGAAGAGAAAAAAAGAACAGCGAGAGAGATCATAGAGAATTACGACGGACCGGCAGTCCGTATCATGGAAGTCTGCGGAACACATACACATGAGATTTTTCGCCTGGGAATCCGTAAGCTTCTGCCGCCGCAGGTGGAACTGATCTCAGGACCGGGATGTCCGGTCTGTGTGACACCGGTTGGTTTTATCGATGAGGCAGTGTGGCTTGCACTGGAAAAAGGCGTGACGATCTGCACATTTGGCGATCTGGTACGCGTGCCGGGGACAAAGATGAGCCTTGCAGGAGCAAGAGAAAAAGGAGCCAAAATCCGCATTGTCTATTCTCCGGCAGATGCTGAAAAATATGCCCTGGAACATCCAGAAGAACAGGTTGTTTTCCTCTCTGTCGGGTTTGAGACCACGACTCCGGCAGAGTGTCTTTCTGTGAAACAGGCAAAGAAAGATGGCCTTTCTAATTATTCACTTCTGATGGCAAACAAGACGATGCCCCAGGCTTATGAAGCACTGAAAGGAAGTGCGGATGTCTTTCTGTATCCGGGACATGTCAATGCCATTACAGGAACAGAACTCTGTGAAGATCTGGTAAATGAGGGAGTAAGTGGAGTAGTTGCCGGCTTTACAGCGAAAGAACTCCTCACGGCCCTGGCTGTTTCACTGGTGAAATTCCAGGAAGGAAAACCATTTTTTGTAAACTGTTATCCGAGGGTGGTAAAACCGGAAGGAAGCAGAGAAGCACAGCAGCTCACAGATGAAATGACAGAAGCCTGCGACAGTGAATGGAGAGGTCTTGGTGTGATACAAAAGTCAGGCGTTCAGCTTAAAGAAGAGTGGAGTACGTTTGATGCACGAAAGAAATATGCTATTCCACCGATTCAGGGAAAAGCCAATCCGGCATGCAGATGTGGTGATGTCCTGCAGGGAAAATGTAAGCCATCCGACTGTAAAGTGTTTGGAAAGGGATGTACCCCGCAGCATCCAATAGGAGCCTGCATGGTTTCTAACGAAGGTGCCTGTTCCGCTTATTATGCGTATGGAGATTGTAAATAATTGTCGGGTCAATCAGTAAAACAGGGCATAACTATGTTGAAAGATATGATAGAAAAGAGGATAATCTTATGAGCACTTTAAAAGATAAAACAGTAACAATGGCACATGGAGCAGGAGGCCGTCAGACCTCTGAACTGATCGACCGGATCTTTGCGGCACACTTTGCCAATCCGGATCTGACTGCAGACGATGCAGCAGTATTGACTCCACCGACAGGAAAAATGGCAGTCTCCACAGACGGATTTATCGTCTCACCGGCATTCTTCCCGGGAGGAAATATCGGAAAACTTTCTATCTGCGGCACAGTCAATGATCTTGCATGCATGGGTGCAAAACCTCTGTACCTGACCTGCGCGTTTGTCATTGAAGAAGGATTTTCAATGGAAAAACTGGAAGAAATCGTAGCGACTATGGAAAAAACAGCATCGGAGGCCGGCGTACATATCGTGTCCGGAGATACCAAAGTAGCCGGAAAAGGTCAGGTAGATGGTGTCTTTATTACTACTACAGGAATGGGACAGATCGAAGAAGGAGTCAGGGTTGGCGGAACACTGGCACAGCCTGGAGATGCAATCATCGTGACCGGCGATGTGGGAAGACATGGATGCACTATTCTTCTTGCAAGAGAAGATTTTGGCATCGAAGCTGATGTCACAAGCGACTGCGCACCACTTTGGAATACGGTAGAGGCAGTGATGAATACCACCCATAATCTCCATGTGATCCGTGATGCTACCCGCGGCGGTGTGGGAACTGTCCTTTATGAAATTGCCGGACAGAGTAATGTAGGAATCCGTCTTGATGCAGCCGCTGTTCCGGTCGCACCGGAAGTTAAGGGCGTCTGCGGAATGCTCGGACTCGAACCCCTTTATCTGGCATGCGAGGGACGAATGGTGATCATGGCACCAAAATCCGAGGCAGAAAAAATTGTCGAGACCCTTCGCCAGTGCCCTTACTCCAAAGATGCAGCCATTATCGGAGAAGTCACCGCCGATCAGCCAGGTAAGGTAGTCATGACTACCGAGATTGGAACACAGGCACTTCTTCCACAGCCAGGAGGAGAACTACTGCCACGTATCTGCTAATACAAAGCATCATACAGATATATAGCAGATTACAGAGGATATTCCTGCCTGAGCAGAAAACAGAATTAACCTGACCGAGCAGAAACTCGAATCAACCTGCCCGGGATAGAAAACTGGTTTTCTGACACACTGCGATTTCTGTTCGTTACGTGCGCTTGTTTGCTGCCATTCGCGCAAACTCGGCTTCGCCTCAGACAGTGCACTCGGTGGCAGCAGCTAGCACGTAACTCTCGACGAAATCTCCGTTTACCGTCAGTTCAATCCAGTTTTCTACTCGGGCAGGAGTCGAATTCTATCTCGGACAGAAGCCAAATTCCATCCCAGGCAGGAGTCGAATTCTATCTCAGACAGAAGCCAAATTCCATCCCGGGCAGGGGTCGAATTCCATCCCAGACAGAAGCCAAATTCCATCCCGGCAGGAGTCGAATTCTATCTCGGACAGAAGCCAAATTCCATCCCGGGCAGGAGTCGAATTCCATCTCAGATTAGAAGAAACTCATCATCCCAAACCAATACAAGGAGGATCAGCTATGGATACAAGAGTGGCAGTAATCTCCATCATCGTAGAAGACAGCGAATCAATTGAAACCCTCAACCAGCTCCTCTACGATGCCCGCGACCACATCATCGGCCGAATGGGGATCCCTTATCGCGAAAAAAAAATCAGCATCATCAGCATAGCCATAGATGCACCCCAGGACATCATCAGTGCACTATCCGGCAAGATTGGCCGCCTCAAAGGCATATCAACCAAAACCGCCTATTCCAATGTCATCACACACACGGAGGCTAAATATGATTAAAATTGCAGTATACGGCAAAGGCGGCATCGGCAAATCCACCACCGTTTCCAACATAGCAGCAGCTCTCGCAGAAAAAGGCCTGACCGTTATGCAGATTGGCTGCGACCCAAAAGCAGACTCCACCATCCAGCTCCGCCACGGAAAAACAATGCGGACTGTACTGGACTTATACAATGACAAAAAACAAAACCTCCGCCTGGAAGGCATGACCACAGTCGGCTATCAGGGTGTGATTTGCGTTGAAGCAGGCGGACCGACACCAGGACTCGGCTGTGCCGGCAGAGGCATTATCACAGCCCTCGAAAAACTCAAAGAAACAGGAGCTTATGATATCTATAAGCCTGACATTGTCCTCTACGATGTCCTGGGAGATGTTGTCTGCGGCGGATTTTCCATGCCAATGCGAAAAGGCTATGCAGACAAAGTATTCATCATCACTTCCGGTGAAAACATGGCGATCCACGCTGGAGCCAACATCGCAATGGCAGTACAGAATTTCAAAAACCGTGGCTATGCCTCCCTCGGAGGAATCATCCTGAACCGCCGTAATGTAAAACGAGAAGAAGAAAAAGTCCAGGAACTTGCAGAAGATTTCCAGACCACCATAATCGGAAAACTTCCCCATAGCGATCTGGTCACAGATGCAGAAGAACAGGGAAAAACCCTGATGGAATGCTATCCGGACAGTGAGATGGCAGAAGAATATCGTACACTGGCAGAGCAGATTCTGACCCTCTGCAGAAAGGATGCCCTATGTTAAAACGAGTTGGCGGTGAAATAAATCCGGAAGGCGCAGTCACAACCATCAGCAAAGCATCCTTTCCCGTGCCCTTTCCGGCCGGACTGGAATTCAATTCACCCGCACATGGAAACTGGAACATTGTACACACCGGAATGCTGATGCCCGAGGTAATCCAGATTTATGTCTGTGCAGATAACTGCATGCGTGGAGTGGTTCTGACAGCAGCTGAGATGAATGCGGCAGAACGATTTTCCTTCGTGATCATAGAAGAAGACAATCTTTTGAACGGAAACCTGGAAGATGTAACGATAGAGGGTGTGACCGATGTACTGAATAAACTGGAACAGAAACCAAAAGCAGTACTTCTTTTTACAGTCTGTCTGCATCATTTCCTGGGCTGTGATCTGGACCGGGTATATGAAGAACTGGAAGCACGCTTTCCACAGGTTGTTTTTGTACGTTGCTTTATGGATCCTATCATGCAGAAACATGGGGTTACACCAGATCAGAAACTACGAAAGGCAATGTATGATCCTCTCACAGAACAGAAGGCTGTCTCCGGAACAGTAAGCCTTATCGGAAGCGACTTTACACTTGATGAAAGCAGCGATATCAGACGGATTCTGCGAACCACAGGATACACATTAAAAGAGCTGCCGGGATGCAGGACATGGGAAGAATACCAGCAGCTTGGAACAGGAGAACTCCTGATTTCCTGCTATCCACCGGCAAAATACGGTGCAGATATACTGGCAGAACGCCTCAAAAGACAACACCTGTATCTTCCGGGAAGCTTCGATTATGGAGAAATCAAAGAAGAGATTCAAAGCCTGGTCCATGCACTTAGAATCGAAAAAAATGTCTTATCCGACGACCTCGAAGCATTTTTTGAACGCGAAATTACTCTCTGCGAAGATACCTTCAGACATACAAAAACTGTTATAGGAGATACACCGATTGTTCTGGATTATTTATTTCATCCAAGACCACTGGGCCTTGCAAAAATTCTCCTGGAGCATGAATTCCAGGTGACAGCCGTCTATCTCGACAGCATAAGTCCGGAAGAAAAATCTACTTTTGACTGGCTTAAAACATATCATCCCGACCTCGAATTACGTGCCACGATCCAGGCCAAAATGCGTGTCCTTCCGCGAAAGTCAGAGACCAGAACATTGGCCATCGGGCAGAAAGCAGCCTGGTTTTCCGGAAGCCGAAACTTCGTCAATATGGTACAGGGCGGTGGACTTTGGGGCTTTGACGGAATCCGCAGAACCCTGGAACTGATGACGGAAGCTTTTCTTAAAGAAAAAGATCCCAGGGATCTGATCGTTCGTAAAGGATGGGGGTGCGAAAGCTGCATATGAGACAGTCATATAAAATCATACCAGTCTATACAGCCGATGTTTCCGGTGTATGCTCTGCTTTGTACGAGCTTGGCGGCATGGTAGTCATGCACGATCCGTCCGGATGCAATTCCACATACAATACCCATGATGAGATCCGCTGGTATGACAAGGACAGCCTGATCTATATCTCCGGCCTAAGCGAGATAGATGCAGTCATGGGAAACGATGCAAAATTTATCAATGACATTGAAGAAGCGGCAAGAGAACTGAAACCTGAGTTTATTGCACTTGCAGGTTCTCCGATTCCATTTATGAACGGAACCGATTTTCCTGCGATTGCACAGGTGATCCAGACAGAAACCGGAATCCCGTCCTTTGCAATCCCGACCAATGGAATGCATGATTACACCTACGGGGCAGGACTTGCATTGGCGGAAATTGCAGAACGCTTTGTCAGAAAGACGGAAATTGTGGTCACGGAAGAAAAATCCTTTTTCAGAGATGGAAGTCCTTCATCTGCTGAGACAGAACGGATACATTTTCATACACTTAATATCCTTGGGGCAACTCCTCTGGATTTCGGACCACAGCAAAATGTAGATGCAATGAAACAGAGGCTCAAAGAATATGGCTGGGAGGTTCTGTCTACCTGGGCCATGGGAGATTCTCTGGAGGATTTATCTCGTGCGGGGAAAGCAGAAGTGAATCTGGTTGTTTCCTCTGTAGGACTCCCGACAGCAAGAGTTCTTGAAGAAAAAATCGGCACCTCCTATGTAATAGGAACACCAATCGGCGGATTCACAGAAGAACTTATACAGGCATTAAACGAAAAAATACAGTACAAAAACAGACAACTGCCGGAAAAACAGACAGATACAAAACAAAAGACTCCGTATCTGCAAAAACGCCTGCAGTCACTGCCGGAGATTACGATCATCGGTGAAGCTGTGACAATGGGATCCCTGGCGGCCTCGATCGAAAAAAAATATCACAGAGCAGTTCGTGTGATCTGCCCGCTGGAAACACAGGAGGGACTTCTTGGCGAAAACGACTGTACAGCCAGAGGGGAAGAAGAAATGGAAGACCTCCTGAAGGATGCCGGAATCATCCTGGCAGATCCACTGTATCGGCCGATTTGCCCTAAGAACGCCAGGTTTTATGAGCTTCCTCATATTGCCTTTTCCGGCAGGATCTTTCTGAAGGACATCGAGAAATACAAAAAAATATATTGCTAAACAAAATTTTTGGTGGTATGATGAAGAAAATATAGAACGGAGGAATTTATCATGAAAACTCTTGAAACCAAGAATGCACCAGCAGCAATCGGACCATACTCACAGGCCAAAATGGTAGGAAACTTTGTATTCGCATCCGGACAGATCCCGGTAGACCCGGCAACAGGCGAAGTTGCAGGAGATAAGATCGAAACTCAGGCAGAGCAGTCCTGCAAGAACGTAGGAGCAATCCTTGAGGAGGCTGGCCTTACATTTGACAACGTTGTAAAGACAACCTGTTTCCTTGCTGATATGGCAGATTTCGCTGCATTCAATGCAGTTTATGAGAAATACTTCACCAGCAAACCGGCTCGTTCCTGTGTCGCTGTAAAACAGCTTCCAAAGAACGTTCTGTGCGAAGTAGAAGCAATTGCAGTTGCTGAATAAGTTAGAAAAATCCGTTTGGGAGCTGTCCTCATTATAGGATGGCTCCTTTTTATACGAAACAAGTCAGGAGGCAGCATGGCAAAGAAGAAATTTTATGCAGTAAAACAGGGAAGAAAAACAGGAATGTTCCTCACCTGGGATGATTGCAAGAAGCAGGTAATGGGATATCCGGGAGCAATATATAAGAGCTTTGGAACGGAAGCAGAGGCGAAAGAATATCTGGGAATTGGTAGTGCAGTGGCTGGTTTGGATTCCGGAATATCCGGCACAGAGTGTGCGGTGGCAGGCAGGATACAGACAGGAACCCCGGCATCCGGTGCAGTGGAAATCTACGTGGACGGAAGCTACCATGCGGCAACGAAAGAGTTTTCCTATGGGATGGTTGTTCTGATCGATGGCCGTGAAGAGAAGTTTTCACAGAAAATGTCCGACCCGGAACTGGCACAGATGCGAAACGTAGCCGGAGAGATCAAAGGAAGCGAAGCTGCCATGCAGTATGCACTGGATCATAAGATTCCTTCTATTATCATATACCATGATTATCAGGGAATCGCGAGCTGGTGTAACGGTGACTGGAAGGCAAATAAAGCCGGAACGATCGCCTATCGTGATTTCTACCGGAAGGCAAAACAGAAGGTAAATATTGAATTTCGTAAGGTCAAAGGCCACTCCAATGATAAATACAATGATATGGTGGATAAACTTGCGAAAGAAGCCCTTGGAATCTGTTAACAGAATCTGTCCGGAAGATTTTTTGACTTTAAATCCCAAAAGTGCTTGTATTTACAGGTCAATCTGAGCTATACTAAAATGGTATCTGTCCGAGAGAAAATATTCTCCTGGACGTGTGAAAGTGGAGAGGATTTAAAGTTATGATAGTTACATTGATTGAAAAAATTTACAGTTTCCTGTGGGGAGACCTGGTACAGATTCCGCTTCCGGGAGGAAGCTCACTCGGCATCTCGCTTCTGATCATTTTGCTGATCCCGACAGGAATTTACTTTACGATTCGGACGCGATTTCTTCCGATCCGTCTGTTTCCGGATATGGTAGGTGCACTGGTTGAGAAGAAAAAGGAAAAAAACAGTCTCTCATCCTTCCAGACGCTGATCGTATCAACTGCGACAAGAGTTGGGATGGGAAATCTGGTCGGGGTAGTTGCTGCAATTTCAGCAGGAGGTGCAGGTGCAGTTTTCTGGATGTGGGTGACTGCACTGATCGGTTCGTCCACTGCTTTTATAGAGGCAACACTGGCACAGATATACAAAGAAAAGGATCCTTTATATGGAGGCTACAGAGGCGGGCCGGCATATTATATCCACGCCTATGTGGAGGAAAAACAGAAGAAAAAAAGAAAAAAGGTTGCTGTTTCCGTGCTGTTTGCAATTTCAGGTCTGATCTGCTGGTGCGGTATCAGTCAGGTGATCAGCAATTCAGTTGTTTCTTCTTTTAAAAATGCATTTTCAATCCCGCCAATCTGTACAACCGTTATACTTGTTGCGGTTGCTGCGGTGATCGTACTTAGGAAGAATGCAACGGTGAAGGTTCTGGATATGATCGTGCCGGTGATGGCGGTGTGCTATTTTGCAATTACGATACTGATCATCGTAATGAATTTTGGAAGACTTCCGGGAGTTTTTGGAAGAATTTTCCAGGAGGCTTTTGGATTTCGCCAGGCGGCAGCAGGAGGCTTTGGTGCGGTACTGATGAATGGAGTCAAGAGAGGACTTTTTTCTAATGAAGCAGGCTCCGGATCTGCAGCCTGCGCGGCAGCAGCAGCGGAATGTGATCAGCCGGTTAAGGCAGGGCTGGTTCAGGCGCTTGGAGTTTTTGTAGATACGATCGTGATCTGCAGCTGTACAGCAATGATCATGCTTCTGGCTCCTGAAGAAAAGGTCGCAGGACTTTCTGGAATGGATCTTCTGCAGACTGCGATGGAGCATCATCTGGGAAAATTTGGTGTCATTTTTATTGCAGTGACGCTATTTTTGTTCAGCTTTTCAACCTTCCTTGGAATTCTGTTTTATGCAAGAAGTAACGTGGCATATCTTTTCGGAGACAGCTGGGCATGGCAGACTGCTTATAAAGTACTTGCACTGGTCATGCTGTTTATCGGAGGTCTTGCGGCCTATACCTTCGTATGGGATCTTGGGGACGTGGGAATCGGACTGATGACGATATTCAACATTATTATATTGTATCCGCAGGGCGAGAAGGCACTGAGGGAACTGAAGGAATATGAAAAAGCCAAAAAATCAAAATAAACATATCAAAAGGGTGCGGTCTCTGACTGCATCCTTTTTGTACATAAAAGAATGCAGTTAAACTATCAGAGGATACTTGCTGTAAACTGTCAGAAATGCTATATTATAATAAGAAATAACTGTCATACTGTGCAGTTGTACCAAAAATGAACTGTACGGAACAGACGGTGAAAAAATGATACCGTCTGTAAGAAATATACAGGCGGAAATGGAATGCGGAGGCATAGAGAGTATGTTTAAAGAAATTGGGGATGAACGGGCTTTTAACGGAATTTTAAATCAGATCATAGAGAACATTCAGAATGGCAATCTCAAGGCGGGAGCTGCCCTTCCGGCTGAGCGGACGATGGCGGAGACCATGGGAGTGTCCAGACCGGCAGTCAGAGAAGTTCTGAGAGCACTGGAACTGCTGGGAATAGTCAAGTCGGTGCCGGGAGGCGGGAATTATATTACGGAGGATCTGGATACCTGGCTGATCGGACCATTATCCATACTTTTCAAATTAAATAATGGATATCTGCGTCAGAATCAGCAGTTCCGTGCGGCTCTGGAAAGAGAAGCGGCAATTCTTGCAGCAAGAAAGTGTACACCGCTGGATGCAGCAGAATTATGGATGATTCTTGCACGTCTGGACGCGGCAGAAGATGAAAAGATACGAGGTGAACTGGATCGTGAACTTCACCAGAAGATTGCAAAGATCGCAGACAACCCGATGGTTTACAGTGTCCTTGCGGCGGCGGATCAGCTTACTGAGAATATTGTTTCCGGGACGAGAGACTACATTATGAAGAAGAATAATTCTGCCAGAGAGGTTGATGACCAGCATCATCGGCTTGTTGAGGCGATCATCAACGGAGATGTAGAACAGGCGGAACGATGTATGTCCGAACATATGGATACGATTGAACGTTATATGGAAGAAATGCAAAAAAAATCCTGAGAAATTTTGGGCATTTTTACAGAATAAATTGATATGACCTCTATTGTATTTTGGTAATGCCAGTGGTATAATTAAAATACAAATTGGTAATGCCAATAAATAAAATCGGCACTACCGGAAAGAGGGACGAAACAATGGGATATGTGAAATGGTCATATGAGACACTGAATCATTTTTGCGGAGACGTATTCAAGGCGTTTGGTTTTACAGAGGAAGAAAGCAATCAGATCAAGGATGTGCTTCTTACTGCTGACCTTTATGGGATAGAAAGTCATGGTATGCAGAGAATGGTGCGTTATCATAAGGGAATCGAAAAGGGAACGATCCATCCGCAGGCAAAGCCTGAAGTTGTATTTGAAACACCGATATCTGCAGTGATTGACGGTCATAATGGAATGGGACAGCTTATTTCTGTTTATGCAATGAAAAAAGCCATCGAAAAAGCCAAAAAAACCGGCGTTGGAATTGTAACTGTCCGTGAGTCAAATCATTTCGGTATCGCCGGATATTATGCAAAGATGGCGTGCGATGAGGGACTTCTGGGAATGGCCTGCACCAATTCAGAGGCTATTATGGTTCCTACGTTTGGCAAAAAAGCCATGCTTGGATCAAATCCGATCGCAGTAGCTATGCCGGCAGACCCGTATCCGTTCTTCTTTGACTGCTCTACCACAGTAGTTACAAGAGGAAAACTCGAGATGTACAACAAGATGGAGAAACCGCTTCCTGATGGATGGGCACTGGACAAGGATGGTCATGCAAGTACAGACGCACCGGATGTCCTTGCCAATATTGTCGCAAAGAAGGGCGGCGGAATCATGCCTCTCGGTGGAAATGAAGAAGTTACAGGAAGTCACAAGGGATATGGATATGGTATGCTGTGTGAACTGTTCAGTTCCATTCTTTCCATGGGTGTTACTTCAGATCACTGCTGTACATTCCCGGATAAAACAGGAATCTGTCATGGATTTATGGCAATCGATCCGGCTGTATTTGGTGATCCTCAGGCAATCTGCAGACATTTTTCAGAATATCTGGAAGCTCTGAGAGAAAGCCCGAAGGCAGAAGGCAAAGACCGTATTTATACACATGGTGAAAAAGAAGTCTTTGCAGAAAAAGAAAGAAGAGAGCATGGAATTCCGGTAAACGACAATACGATGGTTGAACTTGCAAATCTGTGTGGATATCTCAAACTTGACTTTGGTAAATATTTTGAAGGATATGAGCTTCCAAAAGACAGTAAATTCTTTACAGGAAATTATTAATAGATTAGAATAAAATAGATGGTTGCTGTGAACGGAGTGAACAGTAACAGCAGAAGACAGCCGGAATCATACGGCTTCACAAAATTTAAGATACCGGGGAGGACAACAGAAATGGATTATGCAAAAGAATCTTTAAGACTGCATGGAGAATGGAAAGGTAAGATTGAAGTTGTAACAAGAGTACCTGTAGAAAATAAGGATGATCTGTCACTTGCTTATACACCTGGAGTTGCACAGCCTTGTCTGGAAATCCAGAAGGATGTAAACAAATCCTACGAACTCACAAGAAGATGGAACATGTGTCTGGTAGTTACCGACGGTTCTGCTGTTCTTGGACTTGGAAACATCGGACCGGAAGCCGGAATGCCGGTTATGGAAGGTAAATGTGTCCTTTTCAAGGCATTTGGTGATGTAGATGCATTCCCGCTCTGCATTAAGAGCAACGATGTGGATGAGATTGTAAATACAATCTACATGATCTCCGGTTCCTTTGGTGGAGTAAACCTGGAAGATATCTCCGCACCGAGATGTTTTGAAATCGAGAAGAAACTGAAAGAAAAATGTGATATTCCGATCTTCCATGATGACCAGCATGGTACTGCAATCATCACACTGGCAGGTCTTACCAATGCACTTAAAGTTGTCGGCAAGAAGAAAGAGGATGTCCGTATTGTAATGAACGGAGCCGGAGCAGCAGCAATCTCTATCGCACGTCTGCTTCTTACAGCCGGATTTAAGAACATCACACTCTGTGACAGAAAGGGTGCAATCTATGAGGGACGTCCGGAAGGAATGAACCCAGTCAAAGATGAAATGAGCAAAGTGACCAATCTGGATAAGAAAGCAGGTTCTCTGGCAGATATGCTGGTTGGCGCAGATGTATTTATCGGTGTATCCGCACCGGGAGCAGTTACAACAGAGATGGTTAAGACCATGAACAAAGATGCGATCATCTTTGCATGTGCAAACCCGACTCCGGAAATCTTCCCGGATGATGCCAAAGCAGGCGGAGCCAAAGTTATCTCAACAGGAAGAAGTGACTTCCCGAACCAGATCAACAATGTGCTTGCATTCCCTGGTGTATTCAGAGGTGCTTTTGATGTAAGAGCAAGTGATATCAATGATGAAATGAAGATAGCAGCGTCTGAAGCACTTGCAAATCTGATTACAGATGAGGAACTTTCTCCGGAATATATCATTCCGAAGGCATTTGATAAGAGAGTGGGACCGGCGGTAGCCAAAGCGGTTGCTGAGGCAGCAAAGAGAACCGGCGTAGCCCGTATTTAAAAGATATACAGTAACTATTCAGAAGGTAGTATCCCGCGAGGCGTTTTGGCATGTTGTTTGCCAAAATCCCGAGACATACAATTTAATAATCAAGATGGACAATTCTCCCCGGCATAACTTATAATAGGGACAGCAAGGACGTGTGACAGCAATAGATTTTACTTCAAGGAAACGTCCGCAGTATGCCGGGGAGTGTCTTGTTTTATGCACAAAAAGGGTCTGTTCCATAGAAAACTGTTCATTCCGGGTATAATAACATAATCAGGACGCAAAGAAATCTTTGACAAACATAGGAAGAATATGTACAATAGCAAATATGTGAAAGGGGACTATGACATGGTAAACTGGGAAAATAATATCCGCAGAGTTGTTCCGTATACTCCGGGAGAACAACCTGACCAGCCGGATATGATCAAACTGAACACAAATGAAAATCCATATCCACCGGCACCGGGAGTAAGAGAAGTGCTTCGTGGCATGGATACAGACACCTTACGACTTTACCCGGACCCGGCTGCATTAGATCTTGTACATGCGATTGCTGATAATTACGGGCTTCAGGATGATCAGGTATTTGTAGGGGTAGGATCTGACGATGTACTTGCAATGAGTTTTCTTACGTTCTTTAACAGTGAGAAACCGATTCTGTTTCCGGACATTACATATTCTTTTTATGATGTGTGGGCAGACCTTTTCAGAATTCCATATGAGAGACCTGCACTGGATGAGCATTTTCACATTCGAAAAGAAGACTATTTCAGAGAAAACGGGGGAATTATATTCCCGAATCCAAATGCACCTACCGGTGTTGTAATGCCGCTTTCTGATATTGAAGATATCGTGGCACACAATCAGGATGTGATCGTGATCGTGGATGAAGCCTATGTGGACTTTGGCACACAGTCAGCACTTCCGTTAATCGAGAAATATGAGAACCTTCTGATCGTTCAGACCTTTTCCAAGTCAAGATCTATGGCAGGTATGAGAATCGGATTTGCTATGGGCTCACCGAAACTGATCAAATATCTGAATGATGTAAAATATTCATTTAATTCTTATACAATGGACAGAACTGCTCTGGCAGCAGGTGTGGCAGCGGTGAAAGATCAGGAGTATTTTTGTGAAACCTGTCATAAAATTATAGAGACAAGAGAATGGACAAAGAAGGAACTGGTGAAACTGGGATTTTCTTTCGAGGATTCCAGGGCAAACTTTATTTTTGCAACGCATGAGAGCTGTTCGGCAGAGGAACTCTTTAAGGCGTTGCGTGAGCGTCATATTTATGTAAGATATTTCCCGGGCGGCCGGACTGGAAATCATCTTCGCATCACTGTAGGAACGAGAGAAGAGATGGAAACCTTCCTGGATTTTCTCGGAGAATATTTAAATAAATAAGGAGAATTTATATTGGAAGTTTTAGTAAACTGGTTTACAGACACTCTCGGACAGCATGTATCAAGAGAAGTGGTGATTTTTATCATTTCAATGATCCCGATCCTGGAATTAAGGGGAGGACTTCTTGCGGCATCACTTCTTAATGTCTCTATGATGAAGGCAATTCCTATCTGTATCATAGGAAATATTATTCCGATCCCGTTTATCCTTCTGTTTATCAAACAGATTTTTAAATGGCTCAAAAAAACAAAGCTCTTCCGTGGCTTTATCATAAAGCTGGAAAATCGTGCAATGGGCAAGAGTGATCAGATCAAGAGATATGAATTTCTGGGACTTTTGTTGTTTGTAGGGGTACCCCTTCCCGGAACAGGTGCATGGACAGGGTCTCTGATCGCATCTCTTCTGGAAGTTGATATCAAAAAGTCTTCAATCGCAATTTTCTGCGGTCTTATCATGGCAACTGTTATTATGTGTGTTGTCTCTTATGGTGTTGTTGGAAATCTGGTACATTAAACGGAACAGTTACGATTTTTGAAATTGAGAAACAGAGGTTTTTTATGAGAGAAAAATATGAATCATTGTCATTGGCGACATTAAAAGATTTAGCAAAGGCAAGAGGTTTAAAGGGGATTTCCACTCTGAGAAAGCCGGAACTGATCGACCGTATGCTGCAGGAAGATGAAAGAGAAGCAGCGGTCCAAAAAGAAACATCCCCTAAGACACAGGAAAGCGTGCAGACAGAAAAGTCTGAGGAACCGGTGAGAGAGCAAAGAAATTTTGACAATCCAGGTGAAAGACCGGTACGTCAGGAATTTCGGGCACGTGAAAACAGAGAGACGGCACAGCTTGACAGTGGAGAGAAGGCAAACGGTATTCTGGAAGTACTTCCGGATGGATATGGTTTTATCCGCTGTGAGAATTATCTGCCGGGCGAAAATGATATCTATGTTTCACCGTCTCAGATCCGTCGATTTAATCTGAAAACAGGTGATATTCTGAAAGGAAATATCCGGATCAAGACGCAGGGTGAGAAATTCAGTGCACTTCTCTATGTGGATTCTATTAATGGATTTCATCCAAGTGAGGGACCGAAGCGATATAATTTCGAAGATATGACACCGATTTTTCCGAACGAAAAGCTTCGGATGGAGCGTCCGGGGGGAACGGTCGCGATGCGTATCATGGATCTTTTGAGTCCGATCGGAAAAGGGCAGAGAGGTATGATCGTATCTCCGCCGAAAGCAGGTAAGACCACGCTTCTTAAGGATGTGGCAAAATCTATCCTGCAGAACAGCCCATCCATGCATCTTCTTATTCTTCTGATCGATGAACGTCCGGAGGAGGTAACGGATATTAAAGAAGAAATCCAGGGTGATAATGTAGAAGTTATTTATTCTACGTTTGATGAGCTCCCGGAACATCATAAGCGTGTTTCAGAGATGGTTGTGGAGCGTGCACGCCGCCTTGTAGAGCATAAGCAGGACGTTACAATCCTCCTTGATTCCATCACGAGGCTTGCAAGGGCTTATAATCTCTGTGTGACTCCGAGCGGAAGGACACTTTCCGGTGGTCTGGATCCAGCGGCACTTCATATGCCAAAGCGGTTTTTTGGTGCGGCGCGTAATATGAGAGAGGGCGGAAGCCTCACGATCCTTGCCACAGCTCTTGTAGATACCGGAAGTAAGATGGATGATGTGATTTATGAGGAGTTCAAGGGAACGGGTAATATGGAACTTGTTCTGGATCGTAAGCTTCAGGAGAAACGTGTATTCCCTGCAATTGATATTCAGAAATCTGGTACCAGACGAGAGGATCTTCTTCTTACAAAAGAAGAACAGGAAACGGTCTACAATATGCGCAGAGCCTTGAACAGTCTTAAGGCGGAAGATGCGGTAGAACAGATTCTGAATATGTTCTCAAAGACAAAGACAAATGAAGAATTTGTCCAGATGGCCAAAAAACAGAAATTTTTATAAATAGCTTGCAATTCTATATTCACTGTGTTATAATCAGAAAGCTGTGAAATAGTAAATTCGTAATTATTCAGTAAATTAATACGAATAGAAAATAGAACAAACATAGAGAGGTGAAAATCATGCGTGAAGGAATCCATCCGAACTACTATCAGGCAACTGTAACCTGCAACTGTGGAAACACATTCGTAACAGGATCTACAAAGAAAGATATCCACGTAGAAATCTGTTCCAAATGCCATCCATTCTATACAGGACAGCAGAAAGCGGCTCAGGCTCGCGGACGTATTGATAAGTTCAACAGAAAATACGGCTTAAACAAATAATTATAACGAGAGAACAGGTTGAGGTTGGGAAATCTCAACCTTTCTTTGCTTCTTGGGACAATGGAGTGACATATGAAACCATCGAATATTGGCGGACAGGCGGTAATGGAAGGCATCATGATGCGTCATAAGGACAAATATGCAGTTGCGGTACGCCGTCCGGATAAGGAAATAGAACTGAAGGTTGAGGATTACAAGTGTACCTTCGGGAAGGCGGCATTCTGGAAAAAGCCGATCATCCGGGGAGTAGTCAGCTTTGTGGACGGTCTTGTAGTCGGAACCAAATGTCTTATGTATTCGGCTGAGATAGCCGGAGATGAGGAGGACGAGGAAGAAGCAGCAAAGAATGCGAAGCTTACTGAGGAAGAACTTTCTGCCAAGAAACAGAAAGAAGCAAAGCAGTTCCAGTGGCTTCTGTACATAACCGTTGCCTTTTCCATCGTGATATCTGTTGCAGCATTTATGCTGCTGCCGTATGCACTGGCAAGTCTTCTTCGTAAAGTAGGAGCTTCTGAGTTTGGAGTTACTGTGGCAGAAGCCTTTGTAAAACTTATACTGTTTCTTGGATACATGCTTCTGATTTCCAGGATGAAGGACATTCAGAGGACGTTTATGTATCATGGGGCAGAGCATAAATGTATTAACTGTGTGGAACATGGAATGCCGCTGACAGTAGAGAATGTAATGGCAAGTTCCAGACAGCACAGACGATGTGGAACCAGCTTTCTGTTTCTTGTCATGCTGGTGAGTATCTGTCTGCATTTTGTTTTTGTACTGGTGCCGGTCTACTGGGTGCGGCTTTTCGGCAGACTTCTGATGGTGCCGGTCGTTGCCGGGATTTCCTTTGAGATGATCCAGTGGGCAGGAAGAACAGACAGTAAGCTGGCAGATTTTTTCAGCAAACCAGGTCTGGCAATGCAGAAACTCACAACCAAAGAACCTACACCTGATATGGTTGAGGTGGCGATAAAGGCAGTAGAGGCTGTCTTTGACTGGAAACAATATCTGAAAGATGAATTCGGCTGGGAGCCGGACGAAGAAAAGGAGTAACTGTTCGTGAGAGAACAGTAACGAGAATGAGGAAAACCATGCAGACATTTCATGAATTGCTGACACAAGGGATACAGCTTCTGATGAATGCAGGAATTGAAGAAGCCAGGTTGGATGCCTGGCTCCTTCTGGAATATACAGCAGATATCAGCCGCGCCTGGTATTATGCTCATCCTGAGTCAGAAGTGAATGAAGAGATCGTGTCGGAATATCTTAGTTTATGTCAGAAAAGAGCAGAGCATATTCCACTGCAGCACCTGACTCATCAGGCCTGCTTTATGGGATATGATTTTTATGTGGATGAAAGAGTCCTTGTGCCGAGACAGGATACAGAGGTTCTGGCTGAGGAGGCACTGCATCAGTTAAGGAATATAAGGAATCCGAGAATCCTGGATATGTGCACGGGATCCGGCTGCCTGCTTTTGAGCCTTCTCATGGAATTTCCGGATGCGATCGGGACAGGTGTGGATATTTCAGAGGCTGCACTTGCAGTGGCAGAGAGAAATCGAAAGAATCTGGAACTGGAGAAGCGGGCAGTTTTGGTACAAAGTGATACATTTTCAGGAGATTATTTTCAGAAAAACAGTGGAAATATATCCCTGGAATATGATATGCTTATTTCAAATCCGCCTTATATACCGACAGAGGATATTGGGAAACTGATGGAGGAAGTACGTTTTCATGACCCGGTACTGGCACTGGACGGACGGGAGGACGGACTGTATTTTTATCGCAGGATCACGGAGCAGGCAGGTAAATACCTGAAACCCGGCGGCTGGCTCATGTATGAGATTGGCTGTGAGCAGGGGGCAGACGTATCTGCGATCATGCAGGGAGAAGGATTTACTGAGGTGACCGTGAAGAAAGATCTGGCCGGGCTGGACAGAGTTGTAATTGGAAAGAAACAAATGCAGGAGGAACAGCATGTTTGATAAATTGGACGACTTGCTGATTCGTTTCGAGGAAGTACTGAACGAGCTGGGTGAACCGGGCGTGACAGACAACCAGGAACGTTTTCAGAAGCTGATGAAGGAGCAGAGTGATCTGCAGCCTATCGTGGACACTTATACAGAATATAAGAAAAACAAAGAGACTATCCAGGACAGTCTTTCTCTTCTGGAGGAGGAGAAGGATGAAGATATGCGTGAAATGCTCAAGGAAGAGCTTTCCGATGCAAAGAAGCGTGTGGAAGAACTGGAACAGGAACTCAAGATCCTGCTTCTGCCGAAGGATCCGAATGACAGTAAGAATGTTATCGTGGAGATCCGTGCAGGTGCAGGCGGTGATGAGGCGGCACTTTTTGCTGCTGAGATCTACCGTATGTATGTGAAGTATGCAGAATCCAGAAGATGGAAGACAGAGATGATGAGTCTCAATGAGAATGGCATCGGTGGATTTAAGGAAGTTACATTTATGATCCAGGGTCAGGGAGCCTATTCCAGACTTAAATACGAAAGTGGTGTACATCGTGTACAGCGTGTACCGGAAACAGAATCCGGCGGACGCATCCATACTTCAACCTGTACTGTGGCAATTATGCCGGAGGCAGAGGAGATTGATTTCCATCTTGATATGAATGACTGTAAATTTGATGTATTCCGTGCATCTGGTAATGGTGGACAGTGTGTCAATACCACAGACTCTGCTGTACGTCTGACCCATATTCCGACGGGAATCGTTATTTCCTGTCAGGATGAGAAGTCACAGCTTAAGAATAAGGACAAAGCACTTAAGGTACTTCGTTCCCGTCTGTATGAGATGGAACTGGCAAAGCAGCATGACGCTGAGGCGGAGGCGAGAAGAAGTCAGATCGGAACAGGTGACCGTTCCGAAAAGATTCGTACTTATAACTTCCCGCAGGGACGTGTAACAGATCACAGGATCAAACTTACCCTGCATCGTCTTGAGAGTATTCTGGGCGGTGATCTGGATGAGATCATTGACAGCCTTATTGCAGCAGATCAGGCAGCTAAATTAAGCTCGTTAAATGAAGAAGAATAAAAGGGAGGAACCTCAAATGAAAAAAACCGCACTTGTAATTATGGCAGCCGGAATCGGAAGCCGTTTTGGAAAAGGAATCAAACAGCTTGCACCAGTAGGACCGAATGGAGAGATCATTATGGATTATTCTATCCATGATGCACTGGAGGCTGGATTTAACAAGGTTGTATTTATTATCCGTAAGGATCTGGAGGAAGAATTCCGCCGTGTGATCGGAGAGAGAATTGAGAAAATTACAGAAGTTGCTTATGCATTCCAGTCTCTGGATGACCTTCCGGAAGGATTTGAGAAACCGGCAGACCGTACAAAACCGTGGGGAACCGGCCAGGCCGTACTTGCCGCCAAAGCCGTTCTTGATGAGCCGTTTATGGTAATCAATGCAGATGACTACTATGGCAAAGAGGCTTATGTCAAGGTTCATGATTATCTGGTTCAGGAGCAGCCGGAAGATGGAATCCTTCATATCTGCATGGCAGGTTTCCGCCTTGGAAACACCTTAAGTGACAATGGAAGTGTGACAAGAGGTGTATGCCATATTGAAGATGGCGCACTGGTCGGTGTTACAGAAACACATAATATCTTTAAGACAGCAGATGGTGCTGAGACAAGAGATGACAACGGAAATGCAGAGAAACTTGATGTGAAGAGTCTTGTTTCCATGAATATGTGGGGACTGACACCGGTATTTATGGAGACTCTGGAAAAGGGATTTGTTGAGTTCCTTGAGAATGTAGAAGAAGGTGACATCAAGAAAGAATATCTCCTTCCGGAAATGATCGACCGTCTGATCAAAGAAGGCAAAGCAAAAGTAGATGTACTTGAGACAAAGGACACATGGTTTGGTGTGACCTATCAGGAGGACAAAGCTTCTGTGACAGCAGCATTCAAGAAACTCGCAGAGGACGGAGTATATCCGGCACAGCTTTATAAATAATAGAATTTAGATTGAAGGAGAGCAACAGAACATGGGTAAATATTTTGGAACAGATGGTTTTCGTGGAGAAGCAAATATACAATTGACAGTAGATCATGCATTTCAGGTAGGACGTTACGTGGGATGGTATTATGGGAGAGAGCATAAGGCCAAGATCGTGATCGGTAAAGATACAAGAAGAAGCAGTTATATGTTTGAATATGCACTGGTTGCGGGACTGACAGCTTCTGGTGCGGATGCATATCTTCTTCACGTGACAACTACTCCAAGTGTTTCTTATGTTGTCCGCACAGAGGATTTTGACTGTGGAATCATGATTTCTGCAAGTCATAATCCGTTTTATGATAATGGAATCAAGCTGTTGAACGGAAACGGACAGAAAATTGAGGCAGAGGTAGAAGCCCGGATTGAAGCATATCTGGATGGAAGACTTGAAAAGCTTCCGTATGCGACCAGAGAAGATATCGGACGTACCGTTGATTTTGCTTCCGGACGTAACCGTTATATTGGTTACCTGATCTCAGTTCCGAGCTGTGATTTCAAGAATGTCAAGGTTGGTCTGGACTGCTCCAACGGAAGTTCTTCTGCGATTGCGAAGAGTGTCTTTGATGCATTAAGAGCAAAGACCTATGTGATCAATAATGAACCTGATGGAACAAACATTAACAGAAACTGTGGTTCCACACATATTGAGGTATTGCAGAAATATGTTGTAGACAATGGACTGGATATCGGATTTGCTTATGATGGAGATGCAGACCGCTGTATCGCAGTAGATCATAAGGGAAATATCATTGACGGGGACAAGATCCTGTATGTGTGTGGTAAATTCCTTAAATCCCAGGGCAAGCTCAAGGGAAATACGGTTGTCACTACAGTCATGTCTAATATGGGACTGTACAAAGCCTTTGAAAGAGATGGCATTAACTATGAGCAGACTGCGGTTGGCGATAAGTATGTGGCAGAAAACATGATGGAAAATAATTACAGTCTTGGAGGCGAACAGTCCGGACACATTATTTTCAGCCGTCATGCTGCAACGGGAGACGGAATCCTGACTTCTCTTATGATCATGGAAGCCTGCATCGAACAGAAAGCAACTCTTTGTGATCTGGCAAAAGAAATGAAGGTATATCCGCAGATACTCAGAAATGTCCGCGTGGCAGACAAAAAAACAGCAAGAGAAAATCCGGCAGTTATGAAGGCGGTAGAGGAAGCAGCAAGAGCGCTTGGAACTGACGGACGTATTCTTGTAAGAGAAAGTGGTACAGAGCCGCTGATTCGTGTAATGGTAGAGGCCGGTACAGAAGACATCTGTGCACAGCATGTAAATCACGTGGTTCAGGCAATGGAATCAGAAGGATTAATTGTGAAAGAATGAGAAATCAAAGAATCATATGGCTACTGTCAGTCGGTCTTGGAGCATTTTTGCTGACCGGCTGCGGCGGAGAACAGAAAAAAACATATGAGCAGGCAAATACAGATCTGGAGCAGGGCAACTATGACTATGCGCTGAATGAATACCAGAGCTGTATTTCGGCCGGATATAAACTGTCAGATTCCTACAGAGGTTCTGGAATCGTGAAATTGCGCACAGGGGATTATCAGGGAGCAATCGATGATCTTACCAGCGCATTGAATGATGAAGAAACAGGGAAATCTGACAGGAAAGATATTCTGGAATATCGTGCTACGGCAGAACTGAAGGCAGAACTCTATGATCAGGCAATGGCTGACTGCCAGACCCTGGCAGAGGATTATTCTCTGACTGCAAACGATTATTATCTTACAGGCTGTGTAGCCCTTGCGATGGATTCCTATGACGAAGCTTCTTCTAATTTTTCGAAGGCTTATGGTGATGAAGCGACCTATGAGATGGCGATTCAGATTTATGAGGCATATCTGGGACATGATATGGAGGCTGACGGAACGAAATATCTGGAAGCTTCACTCAAAACCGAGGCAAAGACAGCAGAGGATTACTGTGAGCGAGGTAAAGTCTATTATTATATGGAAGACTATGATAATGCCAGAACAGAACTGAATGCGGCTGCTGACAAAAACAGTACAGAAGCTGTGCTGCTTCTTGGCATGGTATATATGGCACAGGGAGACACTGCCGGTGCACGCAGCTTTTTCCAGCAGTATATTGAGGCAGACGGTGAAGATCCGGCAAAGGGCTATAACGGGCTGGCACTCTGTGATATTGCAGACGGATCTTATGACAGTGCACTTGAGAATATCAGTAAGGGACTGGGAGATGCGGAATCAGATGAGATGCAGGATCTTCTCTTTAATGAAATCGTAGCTTATGAGAGAAAGATGGACTTTGCAACAGCGCTTTCCAAGACACAGGAATATGTGAATATGTTTAAGGATGATCAGGCAGCAGCGAAGGAACTGATCTTCCTGCAGTCGAGAGTTGGAAATCAGTCATCTGAAACAGAAACAGATACATCTGCGGAAAGCACAGCACAGGATAATACAGCAGATACTACTACAGATGGATCTTCCGAGGAGAACTGAGAATATGCAGCTTTATGAATTTAAAGAAACGCAGGAGCGAGTGATACTCATTGGAGTACAGACAGGCGTGGGAGATGATGTTGAAGCTTCCCTGGATGAACTGGATGAACTTGCATAGACAGCCGGAGCAGAAACGGTTGCAAAAGTAATCCAGAACAGGGAGGCAGTTCATCCCGGCACTTATATCGGTAAGGGGAAGATTGAAGAAGTGGCATCTCTTCTGCGTGCACTGGATGCAAATGGCGTGATCTGTGATGATGAGCTGTCTCCGTCCCAGCTGAATAATCTGGAACGGGAGCTGGACTGCAAGGTTATGGACAGAACACTTCTGATCCTTGATATTTTTGCGAGAAGAGCAGTATCCAGTGAAGGTAAGATTCAGGTGGAACTGGCTCAGCTCCGTTATCGTGCAGCAAGACTTGTCGGCCTTCGGGAATCTCTTTCCCGTCTGGGCGGTGGAATCGGTACAAGAGGACCGGGCGAAAAGAAGCTGGAAACAGACAGACGACTGATCCGTACCAGGATCTCTGCACTTAAGGCAGAGCTTTCACAGGTGGAGAGACACAGAGAACTGATCCGAGGAAAACGTTCCAGAGGCAGCCTCAAGACTGCCGCAATCGTCGGATATACCAATGCAGGAAAGTCGACGCTTCTGAATACACTCACAGGTGCCGGAATACTGGCGGAGGACAAGCTTTTTGCTACATTGGATCCAACTACGAGAGTACTGGAACTAAAGGACGGACAGCAGATTCTGCTTACGGATACAGTAGGATTTATACGCAAGCTGCCGCATCATCTGGTAGAAGCCTTCAAGAGTACGCTGGAGGAGGCAAAGTATGCAGATTATATCATACATGTAGTAGATGCTTCTAATCCTCAGGCGGAGCTTCAGATGTTTACAGTCTATGAAACATTGAGAGAACTGGGGGCAACAGGTAAAAAAATCATTACACTTCTGAATAAGCAGGATAAGGCACCGGAAACCGGAATTCGTGACCTCAAAGCGGACTATACGGTAAAGTGCTCTGCGCGTACAGGCGAAGGTCTGGATGAGTTCAAAGAAGTTCTGGCTAAGCTTCTGGCGGAAGAGCAGATCTATCTGGAGGAATTATATCCTTACAGCGAAGCCGGCAAGATTCAGAAAATCCGTGAATTCGGAAGTCTTCTCTCAGAAGAATATCGTGAGGATGGAATTTTTGTGAAGGCCCGTGTGCCAGCAGAACTCTTTGTTTCCGTGATGCCAAAAGCCTGAAAAGGTACGGAAAACAAGGAAAAAGGGCTTTTTATATATGTTAAAAACAAACACTATATAGTTGTGAAGCGTGAAAGACGACACAATATATAGTGTTTTTGCGTATTGACGCAAAGGATATAGTCTGATACAATAGGTCTACAGCGCAAGACAGGGAGGTATGGTGCAGCATGTTTCAGGTAGTTAAACGTGACGGAGAGATCGCTGACTTTCAGATGTCCAAGATCACTTCAGCCATTGACAAAGCATTTGACGCAAAAGAAAAAATTTACAGCAAGGATATAATCGATCTTCTGGGGCTTCGGGTTACTGCAGATTTTCAGAATAAGATCCAGGATAATAAAGTAACCGTTGAGGATATTCAGGATAGCGTAGAGGATGTGCTGATCCAAGCCGGTTACAGTGATGTAGCGAAGGCATATATCCTCTATCGTAAACAGAGAGAAAAGATCCGTAATATGAAATCCACGATCCTCGATTACAAAGAAATTGTAGACAGCTATGTAAAAGTCGAGGACTGGCGAGTAAAAGAAAATTCAACAGTAACATATTCTGTCGGAGGACTAATCTTAAGCAACTCCGGCGCAGTGACAGCCAATTACTGGCTTTCTGAGATATATGATAATGAAATCGCAGAGGCACACAGAAATGCAGATATTCATATTCACGACCTGTCAATGCTGACAGGATACTGTGCAGGATGGTCACTGAAGCAGCTGATCCAGGAGGGACTTGGTGGAATTGAAGGCAAGATCACTTCTGCTCCTGCGAAGCATTTGAGCGTACTCTGTAATCAGATGGTTAATTTCCTCGGGATCATGCAGAATGAATGGGCGGGAGCACAGGCGTTTTCTTCCTTTGATACTTATCTTGCTCCATTTGTCAAGGCAGACGGACTTACTTATCCGGAGGTCAAGAAATGTATTGAATCCTTCATTTATGGTGTGAATACCCCAAGCCGCTGGGGAACACAGGCTCCGTTTTCAAATATCACACTGGACTGGACAGTTCCGGATGATCTGGCAGAGCTTCCTGCCATCGTAGGCGGTAAGGAAATGGACTTCAAGTACAAGGACTGCAAGAAAGAAATGGACATGGTGAATAAGGCATTTATCGAGACGATGATTGAAGGTGATGCCAATGGAAGAGGGTTCCAGTATCCGATTCCGACCTATTCTATTACGAGAGAGTTTGACTGGTCCGATACAGAAAACAACCGTCTTTTATTTGAAATGACAGCAAAATACGGTACTCCGTATTTTTCCAACTACATCAACAGCGATATGAAACCGAGCGATATCCGCAGCATGTGCTGCAGACTCCGTCTGGATCTGCGGGAACTTCGCAAGAAGAGCGGTGGATTCTTTGGCTCAGGGGAGAGTACAGGTTCTGTGGGCGTTGTAACGATCAATATGCCAAGGATCGCATATCAGTCTTCCACACCGGAGGAATTTTATCGCAGGCTGGATCGGCTGATGGATATTTCTGCAAGGTCACTTCATATTAAGAGGGAGGTGATCACGAAGCTTCTGAATGAAGGACTGTACCCATATACAAAGAGATATCTTGGAAGCTTTGACAATCATTTTTCAACGATTGGCCTGATAGGAATGAACGAGGCAGGATTAAACGCCAGATGGCTTGGCTGTGATATGACTGATGTACGTACCCAGAAATTCACAAAAGAAGTTCTGACGCATATGAGGAATCGTCTGTCTGACTATCAGGAGGAATATCCGGGAGAACTCTTTAATCTGGAGGCAACTCCGGCAGAGTCAACCTCGTATCGCCTGGCAAAGCATGACCGCAAACGCTGGCCGGACATTCGCACAGCAGGAAGTAAGGGAGATACACCGTATTACACCAATAGTTCTCATCTTCCGGTTGAATTCAGTTCAGATATTTTTGATGCACTGGATATCCAGGATGAGCTTCAGACACTGTATACTTCAGGAACTGTATTTCATGGTTTCCTCGGAGAGAAGCTTCCGGACTGGAAGGCAGCGGCATCCCTGGTCCGCAAGATTGCAGAGAATTACAGACTGCCGTATTATACGATCTCACCAACCTATTCTGTATGCAAGGAGCATGGTTACTTAAGCGGCGAACATTTCACCTGTCCGAAGTGTGGCAAGAAGGCTGAAGTTTACAGCCGTATCACAGGATACTATCGCCCAGTACAGAACTGGAATGACGGCAAGGCTCAGGAATATAAGAATCGTACGTTATATGATGTGACACATTCCACTCTCAAGAAAGTCCACACCAGCATGGTTACAATGACAGAGGATGATGTCAGAGTAGAACCGGTGGAAACACATAAATATCTTTTTACAACCAGCACCTGCCCGAACTGCCGCATGGCAAAGAAGATGCTGGAAGGTGAAGAACTGGAGATCATTGATGCAGAGAAGAATCCGGATATGGCACGTCAGTTTGGAATCATGCAGGCCCCAACGCTGGTCATTACAGATGGAGAGCATCTTAAGAAATATGTGAATGCATCCAATATCCAGAGATATGTAGATGAAGAACTGGATTCATAGGATTACTGTAAATGGAGTAAATAATAATACAAACCGTCAGGAACATTAAATGTTTCTGGCGGTTTACTTTTATCAGAAAGGGAGTATAATGGTAAAAGCTGAAAGATATATATACAGGATGAGGAGAGAGAACAAATGATCAGACAGAATATCGTATTTATCGAAAACAAGGCAGGAAGTCTCCAGAAAGTAACAGAACTTCTTAAAGAAGCAGGAATTGATATCTATGGGTTTGCATGCTTTGACGCACCGGAGTTTGCATTGTTCCGTATGGTAACAGATAAAGCAGAGGAAGCAGAAAGAGTCCTCACAGAAAATGGCTATATGAATCGTGTGACAGAGGTGATCGCAGTTGACATCAAAGATGAGGTTGGAGGTCTGAATACAGTACTTAAGGTACTGGGAGAGTGTAACGTAAATCTTGATTACATCTATACTTCCTACCACAGAGGAAACAGCCTTCCAATCATGATCCTTCAGACAGATGATGTCTTTGTTACAGAGAGTGTGCTGCATAACAATGGCTTCCATGTGCTGAATAGTCTGGAGGGCTGAGAAATATCATGAACAGTGCAGCATTTAAGCGGGGACTGCATGACGGTGTTCCTATTGGACTTGGATATTTTGCAGTATCCTTTACTTTTGGCATGATGGCAGCGGCGGGTGGGATTTCCGCGGGAGCTGCCGTACTGATCTCACTCACAAATCTTACCTCCGCAGGTCAGTTTGCAGGAATCGAG
The DNA here is from genome assembly GCF_009883055.1 of Blautia sp. BIOML-A1. GTDB lineage: Bacteria > Bacillota > Clostridia > Lachnospirales > Lachnospiraceae > Blautia_A. Next base: position 66,780 of record NZ_WWVR01000009.1, read on the forward strand.
ATTATTTTTGCGTCCGGTTCATTGTGGGAGATGGCACTGACACAGCTTGTGATCAATCTGAGATATTGTCTGATGTCTTTTTCACTTTCCCAGAAGCTGGAACGGGGTACTTCCACGGGGCACAGGCTTCTGGTTGCTTTCGGAGTTACGGATGAGATTTTTGGTGTAAGTGCAAGCCAGGAGGGACGTGTCAGTCCCTGGTATAATTATGGTGTCATGGCAGTGGCAATTCCGGGATGGACGCTGGGAACTCTGGTCGGGGCAGTATCCGGGAACCTTCTGCCGGACTTTCTGGTCAGTGCTTTAAGCGTGGCAATCTACGGCATGTTCCTTGCTGTGATCATACCACCGGCAAAGAAAAACAGGGCAGTCCTTGGAGTTGTGATCGGAGCAATGACAGTCAGCACAGTTTTTGCGGTTGTACCGGTATTAAGAAATGTATCGGCTGGCTTTGTGATCATCATTACAACGGTACTGGCAGCAGGAGTGGCAGCGTATTTCTGTCCGGTTTTGGAAGAGGAGGCGTAGAGAGATGAAGCCAAACATATATATCTATATTCTGGTCATGGCAGGCGTCACATATCTGATCCGTATGCTTCCCCTGGCTCTTTTTAAGAAAGAGATCACAAGTCCGTTTGTGAAATCGTTCCTATATTATGTACCATATGCCTGTCTGGCAGCAATGACCTTTCCGGCCATTCTTACAGCAACAGCAGGAGGGATCCTGTCCGGGCTGGCAGGACTTATGATAGCTTTGATCGCGGCATACAAAGAGAAAAGTCTTCTCACAGTAGCACTATTTGCCTGTGCGGCAGTGTTTGTGACAGAGCGGATTATGGGATTTATGATGTAAAAGAAGAAATGTACAGCAAAAAAGACACATTCTGCATAATATGTGGAAGTTTTGTTGATTGACACTCTCAATGTGTGTATGTTACTATGGTAGCTGCATATATAGGGTATTGTGCCGAGGCATCTGGAAATATGCCTAATAAACAGAGGAAGGGAATTATACGATGTTAGAGAATTTGAATTCATATCTTGATGATCCGGTAGACGGAAACAGACAGGATGATGAGGTAGAGATTGATCTGCTTGAGATTTTTTTTGTACTGAAATCTAAATTTTTGATTCTTCTGACAGTGGGACTGCTTGTGGGATGTCTCTGCGGAGTCTTTACAAAGGTTGCAATGACTCCGGTATACACCTCGACATCAAGCATACTGGTTCTGTCAAAAGAAACGACACTCACTTCTCTGGCGGATATTCAGCTGGGAACCAGTCTGACAAGTGATTACACCGTATTGATCAAGTGCACTCCTGTTCTTGAGCAGGTGATTAAGAATCTGAAGCTGGATATGAACTCAGATGTTCTGAGAAACAGTATCTCTATAGTGAATCCGTCAGACAGCCGTATTCTGGAAATTTCCGTGCAGAATACAGATCCGGAAATGGCTAAGAAGATTGTAGATGAGATTGCCAATGTGGCATCTGCTTATATCGGAGACAAGATGGAGGTTATTCCACCTAAGATCATTGAGATAGGCAAGATTCCGACAGTTCAGTCTTCACCAAGCATGAAGAAGAATGTAATGATGGGATTTATTCTTGGTATCGTTGCAGCAGCAGCAATCATAGTCGTAGTTACGATCATGGATGACACTCTGAAATCAGAAGACGATATCGCGAAATATCTCGGGGTTTCTGTTCTTGCGGTAGTTCCGGACAGAAAAGATTATGTTAACTATAAAGGAAAGAAGCGTAAGAAAAAGAGACATTGATTCAGATGGAGGAACCTTAAATGAGGAAAGTTGCGATAAAAGATATCAGAAAGCAGGATTATTTCTACAGTGAAGCTATCAAGACGCTCCGTACAAACATTCAGCTTTCCGGTAAAAGCATTAAGACAATTCTGGTGACAAGCTGTTTTCCCAATGAGGGAAAGAGTGATGTTGCACTCAGCCTGGTACAGGAATTGAGCAGTATCGGTAAGAAAGTTCTTCTTATCGATGGTGATATCCGTAAATCAGATTTTGTGATTCGACTTGGCATAGAGCAGGAAGTAATTGGTCTTTCTCAGTTCCTCAGTGGACAGGCAGAAATCAAGGATCTGATCTGTTCTACCAATTATCCGAATCTTCATATCATATTCGGTGGTCCGGTTGCACCGAATCCATCGGGTCTTCTCAGTGAAGATCTGTTCCGAACCTTCATGAAGGAGATTAGAAATTACTATGATTATATTGTGGTAGATACTCCTCCGGTTGGAAGTGTCATTGATGCAGCAGTGATCGCAAGATACTGTGACGGAGGAATCTTTGTTATCGAACCGGGAGTCGTAAGTTATAAGCTTGCACAGAAATGTATCCGTCAGATAGAGAAGAGTGGATGCCGCGTTATTGGTGCAGTAATGAACAAGGTGGATACCAAGAGGGATAAATATTATTCTTCTTACTATAAACACTATGGCAGTTACTATCAGAAACTGGCAACGGCAGAACAGACTGAGAACACAAAATAAAAGAAAGCAGGTTGAACGTGAGCTGGAACAGTAGAAAAAATAACAAGTTTACGAATATTATTCTGGTGATCATCTGTATTGTGCTGATTGTGATCTTGGGAAGCTTACTGCTGACAAATCGCAAAGAAGTAAAACAGGAATCAGAACGTCTGGAGAACCTCTCTCAGAAACAGGAGACAGGGATTGAGGATTATGAAGCTGTGAAGGAGCATGCATCTGAATTGAAAGAAGAGGCTGATGAAGAAGACGAGGATGCAGCAGACGCTTCCGGAAAGGAAGAGAAGGCAGAAGCCGACAGGACATCTTCAGATGCCGATGAAACTGCAGAGGATGCCAAGCCTTTAGAGACAGATAAATCTTCAGATGCCGATAAGGCACAGAGTACTGACAAGAGTGATACAAAGGCCGGGGACAGTGATAAGAAATGAGAACTACAGGAAGGCAGCCGCACAGACGAAGTAAGACACCGGTGATCTTCATAGTTGCTGTGATCGTTCTGGCAGCGGCACTGACAGTCGGATATTTCCTGTGGAAACAGACACAGGGAGTTGTAAAGACGGGTACAGTAGGCGGAGAGAATGAAATGGTTTCATCATCGGATCAGAATACGGTGGAGTATGAGGGAAGTACATACACATACAATGATCATCTGAGCAATTATCTGTTTATGGGGATCGATTCATCGGAAGAAGTCAGCAATATGGAGAGTCAGATGGATGCAGGTCAGGCAGATTCCATCTTTATCGTTTCGCTGGATCGTGCAGAGGAGACGCTTCAGGTGCTTTCTATTCCGAGAGATACGATTACAGAAATCGAGGTTTTTAACCCGTCAGGCACCAGTCTTGGAATGACAGATAACCATATCAACCTTCAGTATGCCTACGGTGATGGTAAGGAAGAAAGCTGTGAACTGATGAAGACAGCGGTTTCGAACCTCCTTCACGGACTGCCGATCCAGGGATACTATTCTATGAACATCAGCGGTATCTCAGAAGTAGGAAAGCTGGTGGGAGATGTGGAGATCGTTGTACCGGATGACAGCCTGGAGGAACATGACCCTTACTTTAAAGAAGGAGCAACGGTCATTATCAATGGCGACAATGCAGAAGAATTTCTGCGTTATCGAGATACAGGGAAGTCACAGAGTGCACTGGTGCGTCAGCAGCGTCAGAAAACTTATCTGAAAGCATTGATACCAAAGCTTCAGGAGAAAATGCAGACAAACTCCTCATTTGTAGGAAGTCTGCTGGACGACATTCAGCCATATACAGTAACGAATATGGGAAATGATGTCTTTGTAAAACTTCTGAATGCAGCGGGAAACAGCACGTTGGAAACGCAGACAGTTCCCGGTGAGGGCGTAGAAGGAAAGTATTATGATGAGTATCATGTGAATGAGGACGAACTATATAGATTGATTCTTTCTATGTTTTATCATAAAATATGAGAAGATAGTTAGCACGTAAGTACTATTATCTAAATAAAATCTAAAAGGAGAGATGTAAGATGAAGCTCAGAAAACGTATCATGGCATGTGTTGTTGCAGCAGCAGTAGTAGTTACTTCAGCAGTGACTGCAATGGCAGCAGGAAGTATTGATAAGAATGGCAAAGTAAACGGCAATCAGATACCAAATGGCTACAAGCTTGAAGTTACAAAAGAAGACACACCTGTTTACCCGGAAATTCAGAAAATATATAAAATTCTTCCGCAGGCAATTGCTTCTGTAAACAAGGGTGAATACAAAATGAAAGATTTCATTGCTGACATGAACAAGGAAGCTGCCCAGAATACAGACCTTACTGAAGCTGCCAAAGAAAATCTGACACAAATTGCTGAGAAACTGGAAGGAACAGAATTCGTTACTGTTTTCTATTCTCTGAAAAAAGAAGAGAACTTAGGCGTAGAGATCAAGAAAACAGAAGATGGCAAATATAAAGTACCTCTTACTGTTGAGAACCTCACAAAAGATTTAACAGGTCTTAAAGTTCTTGCTTACAATACAGTAAAAGGTGAATGGGAGATCATTGAGATCCCGGCAGATGCTATCGACGTAGAGAATCACACAGTTACATTTGCACTGGAAGATATTTCCCTGTTCTCCATTATTGCTGATGACCCGGCAGCAGCGAAATAATCGCTTCGGAATTTAAGATTAAATAATCAAACAAATCAAACCCCTCTGATGATCAATAAAAGATTGTCGGAGGGGTTTTCTTTATACTGTGTAATAAGAATTTGTTGATAAAGTTTTTCAAGTAAGAAACTGCGGCATTGACAATAAAGATAGTTTAAACTAACATAATAGTCATAAGGTTACACTGAGCTAACAGGATATGAAAAGGAGACTATTATGTTTTTGGAAATAAAAGATATCCATAAGTCCTTCGGAACGGGAGAAAGTCGGATAGAGGTACTGAAAGGCCTGGATATGGAAATCGGGAAGGGGGAATTCTGCGTATTGCTGGGACCATCAGGCTCCGGCAAATCCACACTTCTGAATATTATCGGCGGCATCGAGAGTGCAGATGAAGGGAGCATTTCCATAGAGGGTGAATATCTGGCTGATATGACGGAAAAGAAATTATCACAGTACAGGCGGAAACATCTGGGATATATTTTTCAGATGTACAATCTGATCCCGAACCTGACAGTACGCGAAAATATAGAGGTCGGGGCATATTTAAGTGACCATGCGCTGGATGTGGATGAGCTTCTGCAGATTCTGGGACTTACAGATCATCAGAAAAAGCTCCCGAACCAGTTATCGGGTGGCCAGCAGCAGAGGACTGCAATTGGCCGTGCAATCGTCAAGAATCCGGATATTCTTCTCTGTGATGAACCTACGGGAGCCCTTGACTACAATACCTCCAAGGAAATACTGAAGCTGATTGAGACGGTTAACCTGAAATACGGAAATACAGTTGTCATGGTTACACACAATGATGCGATCAAAGATATGGCAGACCGTGTCGTAAAACTCCGTGATGGAATGATCCGCAAAAACTATCTGAACGAGCACAAGATCCCGGTGGTAGATCTGGACTGGTAAGGGAGGTGCGGATGATGAAAAATCCATTAAGAAAGCGTATTCCGAGAGAACTCAAAAGCGAGATTGGAAAATACCTAGTGATTTTTCTGCTCATGCTCGGAACCATCGGTATGGTATCCGGTTTTCTGGTGGCGGATGGAAGTATGATCAAGGCATATAATGAAAGCTTTGAAAAATACAATATTGAAGATGGAAACTTCCGCACGGGAGAAAAGGTATACCGTGGGCAGAGAGAAGCAATGGAAGAGCAGGGAATTAAAATCTATGAAAATTATTATATAGAAGAGGCTTTGACAAACGGAAGCACGATGCGGTTTTTCAAGAACAGAGATGAAGTCGACAAAGTATGCATCATGGAAGGAAGATTACCGAAAACAACTGGAGAAATTGCGATTGATCGTATGTATGCCGACAATAACAGCCTCAAAATCGGAGACACCCTGAGCAGTGGCGATAAAACCTGGAAAATTGCAGGGCTGATAGCACTGTCAGACTACAGTGCCCTCTTTCAGAATAATAATGATTCGATGTTTGACGCAGTTAAATTTGGAGTTTCTGTTGTCACGCCGGAGGAATTTGATTCTCTGGATCAGGAAAAACTGCAGTATAACTATTCCTGGATCTATGATAAGAAGCCGAAAGACGAGAAAGAAGAAAAAGAAGTATCAGAGGATCTTATGAAAGAGATGGGGAAGGTTGTCACTCTGGAAAATTTTGTCCCGAGGTACCAGAACCAGGCGATTATTTTTACCGGGGATGACATGGGCGGAGACAAGGCGATGATGGTCATGCTTCTTTATATTGTTATTGCGATCATGGCATTTGTCTTTGGTATTACGACTGGCAATACGATTACAAAGGAAGCGGGTGTGATCGGTACTCTCAGAGCTTCCGGTTATACAGGAAACGAGCTGATCCGACACTATATGACCCTTCCGGTGCTGGTCACGCTGGCGGGTGCACTGGCTGGAAATGTGCTTGGATATACTGTGTTCAAAGACGTATGTGCGGGAATGTACTATGGAAGCTACAGCCTTCCGACCTATGTGACGGTATGGAATGCGGAAGCCTTTCTTATGACGACAGTGATACCGATCGTAATCATGGTACTGGTGAATTATGGAATCCTTCATCACAAAATGCGGCTTTCCCCACTGAAATTTCTGAGAAGAGATCTTTCCGGAAAAAAACAGAAGCGTGCAGTTTCTTTAAGTCCGAGGATGAAGATTTTTACCAGATTCAGATTTCGTGTGATCTTTCAGAATATCAGTAATTATCTTGTCCTGTTTGTAGGGATTCTTTTTGCAAACCTGTTGTTAATGTTCGGATTGTTGCTTCCGTCGGCTCTGGATCATTATCAGCTGGAGATCCAGAATAATATGCTGGCAAAATATCAGTATATGCTGTCAATGCCGGTGAGTATCCTCGGAGGCGGAAATAAACTGGACAGTCTGGTGGATATGCTGCTTTTTTCGCACGACACACAGACGGATAATGAGGATGCGGAAGAATTCAGTGCCTATTCACTGAACACACTTCCGGGGAAATATAAAAGTGAAGAAATAGTTCTCTATGGAGTGAAAGAGAACAGCAGATATATCCAGGCAGATTTTTCGGAGGGTGTTTATATTTCAGAAGCTTATGCGGAGAAATTCAGGATAGATCCGGGAGATACCATTACCTTGAAAGAAAAATACGAGGATGATGAGTATTCCTTCTTGGTTTCAGGAATTTATGATTATACAGGTTCGCTATGCATCTTTATGGAGCAGGAGAAATTAAACCGTATGTTTGATCTGGGGGATGATTATTTCAGCGGATATTTCAGCAATACCGAGATCACAGATATTGACACAGGGTATATCGGCTCTGTCATCGATCTGGACGCGCTGACAAAGATCAGCCGTCAGCTGGATGTTTCTATGGGAAGCATGATGGGAATGATCAATGTTTTTGCAGTTGTGATCTATATGATCCTCATTTATCTGCTGTCCAAGATCATCATAGAAAAAAACGCCCAGTCTATTTCCATGACCAAGATTCTCGGTTATACAAATGGAGAGATCAGTAGACTTTATATCCTGTCGACCTCTCTGGTGGTCATTCTCTGGCTGCTGTTGAGTCTTCCGATAGAAACTGCGATCATGGAAGTTCTTTTCCGGGAAATGATGCTCGCGAGTATTTCGGGCTGGATCACACTCTGGATAGATCCGAAGATTTATGCAGAGATGTTTGGTGCGGGAATTCTGACCTATGCAGTGATCGCATTGCTGGAATACAGAAAAATCTGCAGGGTACCTATGGGGGAAGCTCTCAAAAATGTAGAATAAAATCCACACTTTATATTGTTAAAGCGTTAAATAGCTGTTATAATAAGAACACGAAATTGTTCACAGTAAAGAATTCTATCAATATGAGATATAAGTAACTGTGAGGGTACTGAACAGTTACAGATATAAATATAACAGAGGTGAACGGAAAAGAGGAAACGATATGAGTCAGCTGGATATACTGAGAGAGAGTCTGGGACAGTGCGATGAGATCCTTCTGGATGCACTGCTTATGCGTAACAGAATTGTAGAGGATATTATGGTATACAAAGAGGCCAATGATATTCCGATTCTTCAGCCAGAGCAGGAGGCAAAGCAGAAGGAATGGCTTGCCAGAAGAATGGAAGGAAAGCGCCACAGAAACGAAGTAGATGCTGTTTTTGAGGAAATCACCAGAAACAGTAAGAAGATTCAGGCACGCAAGCTGTTTGATTATAATATCGTACTGATCGGATTTATGGGAGCGGGCAAATCCACAATCTCTGATTTTCTGAAGACTGTTTTTGCCATGGACGTGGTAGAGATGGATCAGATCATTGCAGAGAGAGAGGGAATGTCCATCTCTGATATCTTTGAGACTTATGGAGAGGAGTACTTCCGTAATCTGGAGACAGAGCTGCTGATCGAGATGCAGTCCAGGAAAAACGTGGTTATTTCCTGCGGCGGCGGTGTTCCGATGAGAGAGCGCAATGTTGTCGAGATGAAGAAAAACGGACGTGTAGTTCTTCTCACCGCTAAACCGGAGACCATTCTGAACCGTGTCAAGGACAATCATGACAGACCGCTTCTGGAAGGCAATAAGAATGTCGATTTTATCGCAGAGCTGATGGAGAAAAGACGCGAGAAATATGAGGCTGCCTCTGATATTGTTATCGAGACAGACGGCAAGGACAAGCTGGAGATCTGCGAAGAACTCGTACACAGCCTCCGCGCCCTGGATGCAGAGAGTAAATAAGGCAGCAAAATAGCATACAACTCCCTGTCAATAGCATAATTTTACTATCATTTATAAAGATTTTACTAAAATATCCAGATGAGTCCCATCTGGATATTTTTTTCGCAAAAATTGAAAGGTGCATCAAAAAACAGTCCATTTTGTTTAATATATCCATATGGTATTATAATCTCATCAAAAAGCTATACGAAATAGCTAATAAGAACGAATAAAAAATGGGAGGTTTCTTATGAAGAAAAAATTAGTTTTAGCGATGGCAGCAGCAATGGCAATCACATCCTGTGCAGTTCCTGCATTTGCTTCTGATGATGCAGCAGGCGGCGGAAAGATCGGAATTTCCATGCCGACACAGTCTCTGGAGCGTTGGAACAGAGATGGTTCTTATCTGGAAGAACAGTTCAAAGCAGCTGGCTATGATGTAGAGTTGACATACTCCGACAACGAAACAGACCGTCAGGTAAATGATATCCAGAACCTGATCTCCGACGGAGTTGACCTTCTGGTAGTTGCAGCTATCGATGGTGAAGCACTTAACACAGTTATGGATGAAGCTAAAGATGCTGGAATCCCGGTTATTTCTTATGACCGTCTGATCAAATCCGATGCAGTTTCCTACTATATTTCCTTCGATAACTACACAGTAGGTACTCTTCAGGGACAGTACGTAATCGATACTCTGGATCTTGACAATGCAGGTGACAAAACTTACAACATCGAGTTCACAGCAGGTGACCCGGCAGATAACAACGCTGGATACTTCTTCAACGGTGCTTACGATACTCTGAAACCTTATCTGGATGCAGGAACATTAAACGTAGTTTCCGGACAGACAGATTTCGACTCTGTTGCAACAGCTCAGTGGGATACACAGACAGCTCTCGAAAGAATGCAGAACATCCTCGCTTCCTACTATGCAGACGGAACACAGCTTGATGTAGCTCTTTGCTCCAATGACTCTACAGCACTTGGTGTTACACAGGCGATCGAGTCTGACTATGCAGGCAAAAATGACGTTCTGATCACAGGACAGGACGGTGACGAAGCAAACCTTGCAAACATCGTTGACGGAAAACAGTCCATGACCGTTTACAAAGCAGTTGCAAACGAAGCAGTCGTAACACTTGACCTTGCAGAAGCAATGCTGAAAGGTGACACAATTGATGAATCTCTGATCACAAACTCTGGCTGGGATTTCGATTGTGCATATGATACAGAATCCTATGAAACATCTGATGGAAACAAATGCCCATCCTTCCTGCTTGTTCCTACAGTTGTAACCAAAGACAACATGAAAGAAGAACTTGTTGACACAGGATACTACACACAGGACGATGACGGATACCTTCATCCAGCAGGCTGATTGACGAAGCAGAGCCAGTAACTATCAACAAAAAACATAGAACTTGAATTAAATGGGCGGGGTGAATGCCCCGCCTGCTTTTTGGAAAGGGGGCGCCATTTTGGCAGACAATATTTTAGTAATGGATCACATTACGAAGGAGTTCCCCGGTGTCAAAGCTCTGGACAATGTAAATCTTGAGGTCCAGCGAGGAGAGATTCACGCGCTGATCGGTGAAAACGGTGCGGGAAAATCCACACTGATGAACGTATTAAGTGGTCAGTATCCATATGGAAGTTATACAGGTACCGTTACCTATGAAGGCGAGGAATGTAAGTTTAAAAACCTGAACGACAGTGAAGCGAAAGGTATCGTCATTATTCATCAGGAACTTGCACTGATTCCGTTGCTTTCTATCGGAGAGAATATGTTTCTCGGAAACGAGATTAAGAATAAAAGAGGTAGCATTGACTGGGACAAAACATACAGTGAAGCAGAAAAACACATGGCTCAGGTTGGGCTCCATGAATCTGCACAGACACTGATCAAAGATATCGGAACAGGTAAACAGCAGCTGGTAGAGATCGCCAAGGCATTTTCCAAGAAGGTTAAACTTCTGATCCTGGATGAGCCTACCTCTTCTCTGAATGATGAAGATGCCAAGATGCTTCTGGATCTTCTGATGGAATTCAAGAAAAACGGTCTTACCTCTATCATCATCACACATAAACTGAATGAGATCATCTATTGTGCAGACCGCTGTACGATCATCCGAGATGGTACAACGATCGAAACACTGACAAAAGGCGTAGATGACTTAAGCGAAGACCGTATCATCAAAGGTATGGTTGGCCGTTCCATGGATGACCGTTATCCGGCCAGAAAGCATAACATCAGCAAAGATGTCATGCTGGAAGTAAAGAACTGGACCGTACATCATCCGCTTTATCCGGAAAAAGTCGTAGATGACAATATTTCCTGTAAAGTACATAAAGGCGAGGTTATTGGTTTCTCCGGACTGCAGGGTGCAGGACGTACTGAGTTTGCAATGTCCGTATTCGGAAAGAGCTACGGAAGCAACATCAGTGGTGAACTCTATATCAAGGGAGAAAAAGTAAACCTCAAGAATCCGCGTGATGCGATCCGTCATGGTCTTGCCTATGTAACAGAAGACCGTAAGACAAACGGTGTGATCCTCGGAGAATCTATTCGATTTAATACAACGCTTGCACGACTTTCCAAAGTCTGTGAAAAGGGCGTGATCAACACAGATCTGGAAGTGCACCTGGCTGATGAGATGACAAAGGAAATGGGAACCAAGACTCCTTCCAATGAGCAGAAGATCGGCAACCTTTCCGGTGGTAACCAGCAGAAAGCACTTCTCGGCAAATGGATGTTTACAGAACCGGATATCCTGATTCTGGATGAGCCGACACGAGGCATCGATGTAGGTGCAAAATACGATATCTATTGCCTGATCAACAAAATGGTAGAAGATGGAAAATCAGTTATCATGATCTCATCCGAAATGCCGGAGCTTCTTGGTATGTGTGACCGTATCTACGTTATGAGTGAGGGCCGTCTGGCAGGCGAACTCAGTGCCGAAGAGGCAACACAGGAACGTATTATGGCTTCGATCATGCAGGAGCAGAATAAGAAATAAGGTCGAAACGTGAATTCGATTCTACCGGGAAAGGGGTAAAAAAATGAAGTTTAATGTAAAAGATTTCTTAAGAAAATATACAATGGTCATTGCACTGGTAGTTGTATTTATCCTGTTCTGTGGCCTGACAGATGGAAGACTTCTGTATGCACAGAATATGTCAAACCTGATGCTTCAGAATGGTTACGTTCTGGTTCTTGCATGTGGTATGTTGTTATGTATCCTGACAGGTGGTAACATCGACCTTTCTGTAGGTGCTGTTATCTGTATGGTCGGCGGTCTTGCAGCCGTCATGATCGGTAACAAAGGAATGAACCCATATCTTACCATTATCATCTGCCTCGTTGTAGGTCTTCTGGTAGGTGTATGGCAGGGTTACTGGATCGGTTACAAACGTATCCCTCCATTTATCACAACACTTGCAGGTATGTTCATCTTCCGTGGATTTGGACGTCTGATCCTGGACAACAAGACTGTTTCTATCCAGGACAAAGGTTTCCTGAATGTATTTACATCCTACATCAACATTCCTGGACTTGACGACACAGCAAACTATTCTGCACTGATCGTTGGTATCGTAGTTGCAGTTTATGTGATCTTCAACGTAGTTCGTTCCAGAGCAAACAAAGCAAAAAGAGGATATCGCCAGAACACAGCATTTTCTGATTACAGCAAAGCAGTCATCATCGCAGCAGTTATCCTCTGGTACTGCTACAAACTGTTCCAGTACAAAGGTATCTCCATCATGTTCGTATGGGTTGTTGCAATCTGCCTGATCTACAACTTCATCACATCCAGAACAGCATTTGGACGTTACTTCTACGCAATCGGCGGTAACGAGAAAGCTACACAGCTTTCCGGTATTGATACAAACAAAGTTTACTTCATCGCATATGCAAACATGGGACTTCTTGCAGGTCTTGCAGGTCTTCTTTGTGCAGCACGTGTAGGTTCTGTAAACGGTAGTACAGGTACATCCTTCGAGATGGATGCGATCGGTTCCTGTTTCATCGGTGGTGCTTCCGCATACGGCGGCAGCGGTACTGTAGGCGGTGTAGTGATCGGTGCTCTTCTCCTCGGTGTCATCAACATGGGTATGTCCATCATGGGTATCGGTGATTCCTGGCAGTACGTAGTAAAAGGTGCCGTACTTCTTATCGCAGTTGTATTTGATGTATTATCCAACAGAAAGAACGGCTGATCGATCTGATCAGATTAACAAGAGGAGTCATTGTGCAAAAGCAATGGCTCCTTTTGCAATGCTGTCATAATTGTGTTACAATATGAAAAAATACAAAGGAATTATGATGAATTATGAAAAAATTTACACTGACAGTTTTTTGCATACTGGCAGGATGCATCTTTTTTCTGTCAGGGATCTGGGTCTACTTTCAGAAATCCATGGATAAGGTGGATCTGGGCGAAGGAGAATATGCAGCGAGTTATCAGAAGCACTATCTGATGATCTCCAATGACAAAGATACCCTGATGTGGCAGTCCATCTACCAAAGCGCCAGCGAAACTGCCAAAGAAGCCGATGCCTACGTCGAACTTCTTTCACCGGAACAGATGAAGAATTACACACAGGAAGACTGTCTGCGGATCGGGATCGCATCTCACGTTGACGGGATCATTCTTGAAGCAGACGGAAGCAAGGCCGAGCAGAAACTGATCGAAGAGGCTGCCCGCGAGGGAATCCCGGTTGTCACGATCCTTACAGACGATTCTGCATGCCGCAGGATCAGCTTTGTCGGTCTGAACAGTTATGAGATGGGAAGTGCTTATACTGACCAGATAGCAGGAATGCTGAATGAAAAAGGGACTACACAGATCCTGTTTCTTTCGACTTCTAGTTCCAAGACACAGGAGACCAATCTCGTTTACTACCAGGTAAAAAAAGAACTGGAATCCAGGAAAAAAACAGACCAGTCTGTCAATCTGTCAGAGTACTGTGTGGATAGCAGTGCAGATTTTGACACGGAAGAATTTGTCCGGGATATGTTTGTAAATGAGGAAAGTCTGCCGGATGTCCTGGTATGCATGGATGAAGTCGTGACGGAATGCGTATATCAGGCCCTGGTCGATTATAACCAGGTTGGAAATGTCAAGGTGATCGGTTACTATTATTCCGATGTGATCCTGAATGCAATCGACAAGGGAATCCTGTCCTCCACGATCGCGATGGATATGGATGAAGTAGGAAAATACAGCGTCAACGCATTGGAAGAGTATTTATCTCTTGGGCACAGCAACGGATATTACAGTGTAAATCAGCATGTGATCACAAAGGATAACACCGATGAGTACAGAACGGAGGGCGAAAAATGACAGAAAAAAAGGACACCCCTTCCGTAAATAATTCCATACAGACCAGACTGAGCGGAGTCATGCTCATGGTGCTTGTCTTTGCACTCGGGATCAATTTCTTTATTTTCAGTCAGATCCAGAATGCCGTTACCAGGATCGATGCGGTCTTTTCCAGCAATGTCGATGTGAATGAGCTTTCGGAAGCACTGGAACTTGTTGAGAACACAGTCTATGAATACCTGAATACAAAAAGTACCGAGACACTGGAAAACTATTACCGTTATGACCAGAATTACAAAAATCTGATCGAAGATCTCAACGACAAAAACATGGACAGCGAAGTAAAGATGCTCGAAAAAAACATCCGCAGGATGTCCGAGAGTTATCTGGATCAGACAAATGAGACAGTTCAGGCGAAGCGAGGAAGAAATGTAGAGAAATACAAGACTTCCTACGAAACAGAAAATCAGCTCTATGAATATATCAACACTTACATATACAAATTAAATAATTTGCGCTTTAAGACAAACTCAGCAAATTATCAGTTATTACTGTCATCGATGAATGTGCTGTACAGACTCTGCCTGATCGTACTGATCGTCGTCTATGTGGTTGGGCTTGCAGTGACGGTCCTTCTGGTGCGGAATATGATCCGCCCGCTGACCGCTCTTTCCAATACGGCACATGAGGTTGCAAAAGGAAATCTCGATGTTCCGCAGCTTCCTATTGTTATGGATGATGAAGTTGGAGTCGTGACGAGAAGTTTTAACCAGATGCTGGAGAGCATCCGCGAGAACATCGACCAGCTCAAGGAAAGCATGGAGCGGCAGGCGCAGATGAAGGAACGAGAGCTTATGATGGAGGCACACCTTAAGGAAGCACAGCTGAAGTTCCTTCAGGCGCAGATCAATCCGCATTTTCTGTTCAATTCCCTGAATGCAGGTGCACAGCTTGCGATGATGGGAGATGCGGACAAGACAGGTATATTTCTGGAAAAAATGGCGGATTTTTTCCGGTATAATGTGCGCAAGATGGAAGAAGATGCGATGCTCTGGGAGGAGATCGAGGCGGTAGATAATTATATCTACATCCTGAATGTGCGCTTTGCCGGAGATATTGTATATATCCGGGAAATAGATGAAGACATCGAAAACATCCGCATTCCAAGCATGATCCTTCAGCCGCTGGTAGAAAATGCCGTCCAGCATGGAATCCATGACTGCATGGAGACGGGACGCATTGTGATGTCTATCCACAGAAACCAGGATATGATCGATATCACGGTCAGCGACAATGGTGCGGGAATGACGGAAGAAATGATCGCGAAGGTTATGGAAGGAAGAGCAGTGCAGGATGAAGAAAACCGCTATTCTACAGGAATCGCGGTACATAATGTCATAGAAAGACTGAAGCTGTATTACAAACAGGAAGGACTTATGACGATCGAGAGTGACGGACCTGGAACCGGAACGAAAGTTCATATTGTCATTCCGATGGAAAAAGAGGAACTGGAGTAGCATAAGAAAGTGGAGGGGAAACAAAACAATGTATCGTATATTGGTAGCAGATGACGAGGGAATTATGCTGGAAGCTTTCAAAAGTGTGATATCCAGTACATTTGGGGACAGCTGTATCACAGAAACTGCCAAGACAGGAAGAGCAGTGACAGAAAAAGCAGAAACTTTTCATCCGGACATTGTCTTTATGGACATTCATATGCCGGGAATCAACGGGATCCAGGCAATGCGGGAAATACGAAAATTCAATACGACAGCACTTTTTTATGTAGTATCTGCTTATGACAAGTTTGATTATGCAAAAGAGGCGATCGATCTTGGCGTGGAGCGTTATCTGACAAAGCCGATCTCCAAGGCAAAGATCATCTCCGCGGTGGAAGAAGCCATCGAGAAGGTGGATAAGAAGAGAAATCAGAGAAGCAACCTGTTGAAGATCCAGGAAAAACTGGAAACGGTCATCCCTGTTGTGGAAAACAGCTTTGTAGGAAGCCTTTTGTTCCAGCAGGAGGAACAGACAGCAGACTACTACCGGCAGCTTCTGGATATCGAGGAAAAACAGGGCTATGTCATGGTCATCCAGTTTGGCCAGTCGTATGAAAATGGTAGGCTGATAAGCCCTGTCGGAATGAATGTGAAAGCACAGAGTTTTTATGATGAGCTGAGGGATGTGGTGAAATCCTCTTTTTCCTGTGCAGTGGGATCGGTGATGTCAAACCGTATTCCGGTGATCGTGCCGTGCAGCCTGCCTGAGAATCCATATGAAGAAAGGATCGACCTCGTGGAACAGGCGAGAAATCTTGTGTCAAGGCTGGAAAACAGGATCGATGCCAGATTTCGTATCGGACTTGGCAGGATCAGGCCTATGCGGGAATTGGAGCGCTCTTACCGTGAAGCACTCCGCGCGCTGAACGGAAGCAAGAGCAGAGTGATCCATATCGAGGACCTTTCGCAGAACGGTGTTTATGATGAGGAGTTTCCTGTCGATATGGAGAAACGGATCTTCCGTTATCTTGGTGATGGGGACGAAAAGAAATGTGTACAGGAGCTGAATACGTTCTTTGACTGGATGCTGGAACATTACGCGGAGGATATGAACAACATCCGTCTGAAGGTTCTGGAATACATTATCTGGGGCGAAAAGATCGCTTTTGAGGCAGGTGCTGTCAACTATGGATTCAGCTACAGGCGGGATTATCTGGATGTAGCGATGGCATGCAGCGGTTACGAAGAACTCAGAAGCTGGTTTCTGGATAAGATGGTCAACATCTGTCGTTCCATCCGTGATCAGAAAGAGGAACAGTCGAATTCCGCTGTCAAAAAGGCAATGCTCTACATCCAGGAAAATTTCAGCAAGGACATTTCACTGGATGAAGTTTCCGGTCAGGTAAATATCAGCCCTTATTATTTCAGCAAGATCTTCAAGGAGGAAACGGGCGAGAACTTCATTGAATATCTCACCAGGATCCGAATAGAAAAAGCGAAAGAATTCCTGAAACAGCCGGAAGTCAGCGTCAAAGAAGCCGGCGTAAAGAGCGGCTATACAGACCCGAACTATTTCAGCAGGATCTTTAAGAAGCAGACAGACATGACTCCAAGTGAATTCAAGACGAGGTACGGAAAATGAAAAAGAAAAGAGGGATAGTTCTTCTTATAACTGCCCTGATGTTTGTTCTTTGCGTGACAGGATGCGGAACACAGAAGATTGAGACAACAAAAAAAGAAACAACAGAAGAAAAGAAACTCCAGATCGGACTCAGTTTTGATTCCTTTGTGATCGAGAGATGGCTTCGCGACCGGGATATGTTCGTATCTACGGCACAGGGGCTTGGGGCAGAAGTAAATGTCCAGGTGGCAGGCGGTGATGTGGATGAACAGATCTCACAGATCGAATACTTTATCCAGAAGGAAATGGACGTGATCGTGATCATCCCGATCGACGGAGATGCTCTGTATGATGTGGTAAAAGAAGCGAAGGACAAGGGGATCAAAGTAGTCTGCTATGACCGGATGATCGCAAATGTGGATGCAGACCTCTATATCACGATCGACAATGAGATGGTAGGAACCCTGATGGGAGAGGCTTTGGTCGAGGCATGCCCGGACGGTGGAAATATCTTCGCGATCAACGGTTCTCCTACGGACAAAAATGTAGAGGAGGTAGAACTTGGTTTCCGTAAGGCTCTGAAAGGAAGCAAACTCAAGATCGTCTATACAGGATACTGTGATAACTGGCTCGCTGAGATGGCAGCAACGCATGTAAACAAAGGCCTTGAGGTGACAGACGACATTGTGGGCGTGATGTGCGGCAATGATGATCTGGCAAGCCAGGCAGTCAAAGTCCTGGCAGAAAACCGTCTCGCAGGACAGGTGGCACTGGTTGCGCAGGATGCAGACCTGGCAGCCTGCCAGCGGATTGTAGAGGGAACACAGACCATGACAGTCTACAAACCGATCGAGCAGGAGGCAAGCACAGCGGCGATCCTCGCAGTGGCACTCGGAAACGGTACAGACATTACCTCAAAAGACTGTGAGATCCCGGCCACAGAGACCACAGATGATGGTTCCGGCGAGATCCCATATTACAAGATCACACCGATCGCAGTGACTGCAGAAAACATGGACGAAGTCATCGTGGATGGAGGATTCCATTCAAAAGAAGATGTATATCTGAATGTAAAAGAATAAAAGAGATGTAATAAGAAAAGGAACCTCGTACAGCGCTTTGGAACAGGCTGTGCGGGGTTCCTTTTTGAATGCTTTGATTTAGATGACCGGCAGAAAGTTACTGCTCGATCCCTTCCATATAGGAATTATAGATATCGGGATTGATCTTTTCCCTGATGGAATCGTAAACGCCCTGAGAAGCCTCGCGGATCTCTTTGCGTGTCTCATCAGAAAGTTTGATGATCTGTGTTCCGCTGTCCTCGATCACGGCGACTTTGTCTGCAATTCGTTCATCGGACTGTTCTCTTGCGTATTCTGTGGCAAGCTGGGCAGCCTCTGTCATGATCTCCTGTTCATCCTCCGGAAGATCCTTGAAGAAATCGTCATTGACGATCAGGGAGATCAGATGCGGAAGATGGTTGGTTTCTACAACATAATCCTGCTGTTCATAGAGATTGTTGGAAACGATGACCTCGTATGGGTTTTCCTGTGCATCGATGGTGTGCTGCTGCAGGCCGATGTACACTTCGCTGAAACTCATCGGGGTTGGGTTTGCGCCAAGCGCTTTCCAGAAAGCAAGGTGGTAGCTGTTTTCCATGGTACGGATCTTCTGGCCTTTAAAGTCTGCAAGGCTGTTGACCGGTTTGTTTGTACTCATCACACGGAAGCCCTGGTCAGCCATGCCGAGCAGATGATAACCGCCTTCCGTATAGACGTCACTGATCAGGCTGTTAAATTGTGGATCATCGATTTTTTTGCGGCAGTCATCGAGAGAATCAAATACGCATGGAAGGTCAAATACAGCAAGGTCGCTCATGAAGGAAACCTGAGGAGCTGTGTTCTGTACAACAAAAGGAATGTCTCCGTCAGCACAGGTTTCAAGTAAATCGCGGTCACCGCCGAGGGTAGAGTTTGCATAAACCTGTATCTTCATTTTGCCATTGCTCAGGTCGGAAACCTCTTCTGCAAATTTCTCAGCAAATATCTGAGTCACGGTATCTTCCGGGCTTGCGGTTGCCAATGGCCAGGAGTAACGCTGGACTTCCTCATTGGAAGAATCGCAGCCGGTAAGTGCGGTACTTAAAAGACCGGCTGCAGCCAGCATGGGAATCATGCGGAGGATACGACGGTTTTTTCTGTTTGTATGGTAAGTAGTAAAATTTTTCATGTCTTTCCTCCTATAAGATTCCAATAGAGATTGCCGGAATAAAGGTGATCAGAAGAAGTGCGGCCAGGAAAAAGATGATCATTGGCATGGCTTTTTTGGCGATAGCCATGACTGGAACATCGGTCAGTGAACTTGCAACAAAGAGATTGACTCCGATAGGAGGAGTAACAAATCCAATAGCAAGGTTTACAACCATGATCACACCGAACTGGATTGGATCCATTCCGATTGCCTGAACGATTGGAAGCAGGATCGGTGTCAGAATCAGGATTGCCGGGGTGGTGTCCATAACCATTCCGACGATCAGAAGGAACAGATTGATGATCAGCAGGATCGCAACCGGACTGTGGAAGTTGTTCAGGATAAATTCACTGACTGTCTGTGGAACCTGCATCAGAGTCAGGACTCTGGAAAAAGCAGTGGAGGCAGCCAGAATGAACAGGATTGGTGTGAAAGTGCGGATGGCTTCCACCAGAATCCCCCAGATATCACGGATGTGGATGCTCCTGTAAACAAAAAGGCTGATGATCAGCGCATAAAATACAGAAATAACAGCGGTCTCTGTCGGAGAGGCAACACCACTGTAGATACAGCCCAGGATGATGACAGGACTTAAAATAGCAAAAAAGCTTTCTCTGAGGACTTTGAGAAGTCCTTTATTGTGAAGCTCCTGAACCTCCGCGTGGATCTTGGCCTTGTCCTCACCGTAGCGTCGGCAGTGATAGATGGCGTAGATCATAAGCAGTATACCGATCATAAGTCCTGGAATGATCCCAGCCAGAAACAGATCACTGACAGATGCTCCGGACGCCATGCCGTACATGATGAACGGAATACTTGGAGGGATGATAACGCCAAGTCCTCCGGCAACAGCTACGATCGCAGTGGAAAACGTCAGGTCATATCCCAGATTACTAAGGATCGGAATGGTCATACTTCCTACGGCTGCAACAGTCGCAGGAGCAGATCCGGAGATCGCACCGTAGAACAGGCAGGTCACGATAACAGCGCATGGCATTCCAGCGGTGAATTTACCGAGAAAATAAGCGAAGACATCGAATAATTTCTTGGAGATTCCACCTTTTGCCATGATGATGCCGGACAATACGAACATTGGAACGGCGAGCAGCGGGAAGGAATCCAGACCGCCGAACATGGCACGGATCAGATATTTGGCACCTACTGTGAAGGAAGGATCACACACAGATGGAAGAACAGATGTTATTCCGAGAGTGATCGATACCGGAACAGCGATGACCAGCAGCAGAATAAAGATGATAAATAAAACAACGACTGGCATTAGTGCTCCTCCTCATTTGAATGTTTGATGGTATTGATGCGGTTGTCAATACCTGCTTCAACAGCATGCCCCTCAGAAGTTTCTGCATTTGCCTGGATAAAGGATTCCGGTGTATTCCGCTCCGGATGAGCCGGATCGTACACATTTTCACCTTTTGCCACGCGGAATTCAATGGTCCAGCGCTGCAGGACGCGGAAAGCAACCAGGATAAAAGAAACAAATGGAGCTGCCTGGATGTAGTACATAGGGATGCCGCATGCCGGAGAAAGCTGTCCGCTGTGTACAGAAGACATCATATAGGACCAGGCAAACGGGATCATATAAATAAAGAAGATAAGCTCAAAGGTGTGGTTTACAACCTTGAAGAGTGCTTTACCTCTGCGGGGAAAAATTGCAACAAACTGCTCGATTTTGATGGAAAGACATTTCTTGCTGCAGTAGCTGACGCTCAAAAAGCCGCACCAGATAAACAGATATCTGGTAAGTTCCTCGGACCAGGACAGAGACATTCCAAGAACATATCTGCATAATACCTGAATCCCCATGATCAGAGTCATGGCGATCAGAAAGATGACCAGGATAAATTCTTCGAGGTTCTCGTCCAGCCAGTGAAGTGTTTTTCTCATGGATGACCTCCCTTAAGTAAAAATTTGATGGATATTTGCTGTAAAATGAAAACATCGGCATTTCTATTTTAAATAAAAATACCGATGGGTTCAAGAAGCAAATATAGGTATGATAGTAAGATACCTGCGGATAAATCCGCGGTGTCATTACATAGCGTTGTGAAGAAGTCCGAGGACTGTATTCAGATCATTTACTCCCATCTGTCCCGGTGCGGATGCTTTTTTTGCAGCACCAAAAGTCATGGAGGAGCCAAATACTTCACCGCAAAGACGGCTGATAACGCCAGTGCCTGCCATGGACATGGTGATGATCGGTCTGTCAGCGTAATTGGTGGTCATTTCTTCTGTTGCGGCCAGAAGAGTCAGGACATCTTTCTTATTCTGAGGCATAACTGCGATCTTTGGAATGTCGGCATTCATATCCTGCATCTTGCGGAGACGATAGATGATGTCTGCTTTGGCAGGGGTTTTGAAGAAGTCATGGTTGGAGGCAACAACCTTAACTCCTGCGGCATGGGCACCGTCGATGATTTTCTTAACAATCTCATCGCCTGTGAAGATTTCTACATCGATCATATCCACATATCCGGTCTGGGCTGCTTTGATGTTAAGTTCGGCGTATGCTTCAGGCTCGATTGCTTTTTCACCGCCTTCTTTGGAAGTACGGAATGTCATAAGGATCGGAGTATTGCCAAGAGCAGCACGAAGATCTTTGAGAGTATCTTCTACCTGTGCAAAATCAAAAACACCTTCAAACCAGTCTACACGCCATTCAACAACATCAACAGGAATAGAATCAAAGGTTTTGGCTTCTTCGATAATGTCTGTTTTTGTAACACCAACGATGGGAACGATGATCTTCGGTGAACCTGCACCGATTTCGATATCACGGATTTTAACTGTATTCATGATGGTATCCTTTCTGTTTTATGTTTGGACTTTTCGCCTTTGGTTCTCATTTTAATTCTCAGCTTCAGCAAGTTCAACCATTTTTTTGTAACGGATGTTTACAAAGAGTCCGAGTGCAACGCCGATTGCTGTAAGAACGATGTTCATAGTCATAACCTGAGCCGGCTGCATTTTGGATGCGGCTGTCAGGATGGTATAGTTGCAAAGGGAAGATGCGATCATAACGAGTGCGGTTACAGTTCCTTTGATCTTAGGGAAGAGCATATTGCATACGGAGGTAGCAATCTGCAGAAGTCCACCTGCACCTGCCCATCCGATGATGAAGGCACCTGCGATCATAAGGGTCTGATTCTGTCCCATAAGTACAACGATCAGAGTTGCAAGACAGATAACCGGATAAGCTACGATGAAACGTACATCTTTAATTTTTCTTGTAAGCAGTGCTGTCACAACGAGTGCGATCAGGGTTCCTGCTGAGTAGTAGGTCTGCATGATAGACGGGTCAGCCCAGCCTACATTTTCTTTTGCAAAGTTCTGTGCACAGTTCAGCCATAACTGGAAGGTACCTGTGCAGGTGAATCCGATCAGGATCATAGCGACGGATTCAAAAGAGAAATGAGTATGTTTCAGACTGTCGATCAGTCCTTCTTTCTTGCCGGCTGCTTTCTGGTCAGCATCCGGAAGCGGGAACAGGAATACCAGTACAAAAAGTACAAGGTAGATGATTCCGCAGCCGTAGAATAAACGGTTGTAGGAGGTAAGTCCGGCAGCAGTTGTAGCTACAGAAGCACCGAGTACAAATGGAAGAAGCATCTGTGCGATTGCAATAAAGAATTTAATTCCCATTGTGGCAACGCCAGGAGCTTTGTAGATGATCTCGGAAACAGCCGGATAAATACCAGTGTCGAGGAATGAGTTTGCGATACCGCCGATGACAGCACATACATATGCAATGGTGTAGCCGCCGTTTGTTCCGGCGTTAAATGCGAGGGCAAGACCAATCAGATAAATTGCATAGGAAGCACTTCCGATCGCTGTGGAAATACGGCGTCCTAATTTGTCTGAAAGAGGTCCTGCAAAAGGAAGGGCGATCAGTCGTCCAAGACCTAATGCTGCTGAGATTGCGGTGATTGCCATGGCTTCCACACCCCATGCGGTTGCCAGAGCTTCCTTAATAACCGCCTGTCCTAAGATAGAACATCCAACACCGTGGATAAAATAGTTCAAGTACAGAATCAATGCACTTGGCAGATACTTTTTGTTCATGGTTCTCTCCTTTTCCTGTAAATATTTGTGTTTTGTTTTTTGTTTTGTCACAAACAATGAATGCCTTTTTTGAAGCCAGGTTTTTATCAAAAGCCTGTTAAAAAAATAACATTTATCTGTATTTTAACAGGTACAATCCGTACAGTCTAATGCTTTTAAAGCGAAAAACCAATGCATTGAATGCATTAATGTGGTATACTATGGACATTTAATGAACGCATAGATAATGTAAGTGAAGTTAGCCGGAATAGTATGTTTCTTTATAATAAAGATGCAGAAAACTATCTGGCAGAGAGGAAGGAAATCATGACATTAAATCAGATTCTGTATTTCAGGAAGGTTGCACGGCTGGAAAATTATCATCAGGCAGCGGAAGAACTGTATATTTCACAGCCGTCCCTGAGCCGCTCCATGGCGTCTCTTGAAAGCGAACTGGGGGTTGCCCTGTTTGAAAAAAAAGGCAGAGGAGTAACGCTTACAAAGGCAGGCAAGCTTTTTCTGGAACATGCAGACCGGATCGCGGGGGACTGCGATGTGGCAGTTGGTAAGATGCAGGAAATTTCTTCTGATGGCGGCAAGATAGATATTGGTTATATTTTTCCACTTGCGGGGCATTATATTCCTCATAACGTCCGTAAATTTCTGAATAAAAAAGAGAACAAAAATGTTGTCTTTAATTTCTGGCAGAATCACACGCCGGCCATTGCAGAGAAGGTCAGAACAGGTGAACTGGACGTTGGTTTCGGCGGCTATCTCAGGATGGAAGACATGGAGTTTTTTCCGCTCAGTGCGCAGGAACTGGTAATCATAACACCAAAGGAACATCCGATCTCCGGAAGGGAGGATATCCCGCTTGCAGAACTGGGACATTATCCTGTGATCGGTTATGAACAGGCATCCTGGATGGGAACCTATGTGAAATATCTGTACAGGAAATATCAGGTAAATCCAAATACGATCGTGGAATGTCCGGATGAATATTCAATTGTATCTCTGGTAAGGGAAAACTTCGGTATCGCACTGATGCCGCAGACAGATATCCTTATGAGTGCAGAGGGGATCAAGATACACAGGATAACAGGGCTTGATATTTACCGTCAGGTATTTATGTTCTGGATGAAGGACCGATACCGTCTTCCGGCAGTGGAACGATTTATCACATATATGAAAGAACAGCAGGCAGAGAATGCAAATGATACCGAAAACGTATCAAAAATTTATCTGAAAGATATTGTTAATTTTTAATACAAAGAGTTATGATAAAGGTGTCACAAACAAAGGATGGCCACTCGTGTTATGAATATGATGTTAATAAATAAGGAGATTATTTCATGAAGAGTGAATACCCAAAGATTTTTGAACCCATAACAATTAAAAGAACAACAATCAAAAACCGTATTGCTATGACTCCTATGGGAACCAACTACGGTGAGACAAGCGGCGAGATGAGTAACCGTCATATGAATTATTACTCTCTTCGTGCAAAGGGAGGTACAGGCCTTATCATTCTGGAGAATGCCAACATTGAATATCCGGCAGGTTCCAACGGTACAAGTCAGATCCGTATCGATCACGACAGCTTTATGCCGCGTTATTATCAGCTGGTAGAGAACCTTCATAAGAATGGCGCTACTGTAGCAATTCAGATCAACCATGCCGGAGCTTCTGCTTCTTCTGCAAGAACCGGAATGGAAACTGTTTCTTCTTCCAACATTCCGACAAAGGTCGGCGGAGAAGTTCCGCGTCCGATGACAAAGGAAGAAATCCTTACAACTGTTAAGAAATACGGAGAGGCTGCAAAGCGTGTTCAGGCGATTGGTTTCGATGCGATCGAGATCCACTGCGGACATTCTTATCTGATGAGTCAGTTTATCTCCCCTTACTATAATAAGAGAACAGACGAGTTCGGAGGATCTGTAGAAAACCGTCTTCGTTTCCCGCGTATGGTACTCGAAGAAGTTCGTAAGAACGTAGGACCGTGGTTCCCGATCATCGTTCGTATCTCAGCAGAAGAGAGAGTACCAGGTGGAAACACTCTGGAGGACACACTGGAATATCTGGAATATCTCGATGAATTTGTAGATATGTATGATGTTTCCTGTGGACTGAACCCATCTCTTCAGTATCAGATCGACTCCAATTTCCTTCCGGATGGATGGAGATCCTATATGTCAAGAGCTGTGAAAGACAAGTTTGGAAAACCGGTTATTAATGCAGGTAACTACCGTGACCCGAAGGTAGTAGAGAAAGTACTTGAGAGTGGTGACGTAGATATCGTCGGAATGGGACGTGGCCTTATTGCAGAGCCGAACTGGGTTAAGAAGGTTGAGAACGGAGAGGAAGATTTCCTTCGTAAATGTATCTCCTGCAACGTCGGATGTGCCGGAAACCGTATCGGTGTCAACCGTCCGATCCGTTGTACTGTAAACCCGGCAGTACCGGAAGGTGATATTTATAAAGCACTCAAAGTCAACAAGAACTGTAATGTTGTCGTTGTTGGTGGTGGTACAGCAGGAATGGAAGCTGCATGTACAGCAGCAGAAGTGGGCTGTAATGTTTTTGTTCTGGAGAAAAAGGATCATCTTGGAGGTCTTTCTACCTTTATTTCAGATCTTCCGAGCAAGACCAGAATGAAAGACTTCCCGAAATATCTGGAAGCCCGTGCTGCAAGACTGAAGAATCTTTATATCTTCCTGAACACAGATGCAACTGTTGAAAAGATCAGGCAGTTCAAACCGGATATCGTTGTAAATGCAACTGGTTCTGTGCCGCTTGTTCCACCGATCAAGGGTCTTAAAGAAAATATTGAGACCGGAAATGTAGCTACCATTTTTGATATGATCAATAACCTGAATGCCGGAAAATATCCGGATGAAGCCTGTCAGGGCAAGAAGGTCGTTGTAGTCGGCGGAGGCTCCGTAGGACTTGACGTGATCGAATATTTTGCACCTCGTGGAGCAGAGTGTACGATCGTAGATATGCTGCCGCAGATTGGTATGCTTGCGGATCCGATCACCAAATGTTCCATGCGCGAGACACACGACAAATATGGTGTCAGAGAGTATGTGAATACAGCACTTCAGGAAGTTAAGGAAAACGCATTCACAGTAAAACTTCCGGATGGACAGATCAAGGATCTGGAATTCGACTTCGGATTCAACTGTCTTGGAATGCGCTCCAACAACCCGGTACTTCCGCAGATCGAAGAGGCATTCAAGGATACAGATACTTATGTATACACCATCGGTGATTCTGTGCGTGCCCGCCGTATCATGGAAGGTACCATGGAAGGCCGTGCTGTGCTGAACGTACTGGAATCTCAGGGCTTTCTGCACCTGGAACCACTTGAATAACTGACAAAGTAAATAGAATTCATTTAAGAAAAGAGGAAAAATCATGCCGAACATTACAGGACATACAGAATTAGTAGGATTAATGGCTTACCCGATCCGTCATACACAGTCACCGACAACTCATAACCTTGCATACGATAAAAACGGTGACGATGTTATCCAGCTTGCATTCGAAGTAGATAACGATTCTCTTAAAGATGCTGTTCAGAGTATTCGTGCTCTCAAAATGCTTGGATCCAACATCTCCATGCCGAACAAAACAGTTGTTCACAAATATCTGGACGAAGTTGATGAAGCTGCCAAATTATGCGGTGCTATCAACACAGTTGTAAATATGCGTGATGAAAACGGACAGGTTACCGGTAAGCTCAAAGGTTACAATACTGATGGTATGGGATACTGGCAGGGGCTTACAGAAGAAGGCATTGATTTCAAAGGAATGAAAATGGTTCTGATCGGAACCGGCGGAGCTGCAACTGCAATCGCTGTACGTGGAGCTCTTGATGGAATTGCCGAGATGGAAATCTTCAACATTAAAGATAAATTCTACAGCCGTGGAGAAGAGATCGTAGATCTGATCAACAAAAATACAAACTGCAAGGCTACCATGAATGATCTGGGAGATCTTGAACTTCTCAAAGAAAAAATGCATGCAGCAGATATTTTTTGTGATGCAACAGGTGTGGGAATGCATCCGCTGGAAGACCTTTCCAACATTCCGGATCCATCCTACTTCAAGAAAGACCTGATCGTAACAGATACTGTTTATGCACCACGCGAAACTGTTATGATGAAACAGGCAAAAGAAGCCGGCTGTGAAAAAGTTTACAATGGTATGAGCATGATGCTGTTCCAGGCACTGATCGCTATCAAACTTTACACTGGAAAAGATACTCCGGTAGATTACATGAAAGAAAAACTTGGAATCTGATAGAAAATTTAGAGTTGACTTTTTTGTGATAATAGCATATGCTAATAACAGCTAAGGAATGTGACGAGATTCCATGAAGCAAAACAAAAGCCCTCAGAGTTGCAGCTCTGGGGGCTTTCTTGCTCGTTATGGTGAGCTGTTTCATTTAGGCTGCTGCTGTTTATCGTCTGCCGCTCAGCCATTTGCATATGTAGTAGCTAACTACGTTTGCTATCACGGAGACAAGAAATGTGACGAGTATTTCTTCCACGAAACGCACCTCCTTTCTGCTGGAGGTTCAACAGCTCTTTTAGGATAATAAGCGGGAATCCTCGGCAATTCAATTACCGAGATGAAAGCGCAGGATTGTGCGTATCCGCACAAAAAATATAACAACAAAAAATTGATTTCTTATATCTCCTGATTCTTGTATTTGTTTTCAAAAGAAAGTAGGTCAGATATGCGTTGAAAAGCAAGAGCATTTTGTGCTATGATATAAACATAATAAAAACTATCAATCAGAAGGAGAATGGAAATGTTGCTGTCACATAAAACATCCATAAAGATCAGTCAGGAATATTCCAATATCATAGGGCATATGTGTTATGCAGCATCCAAACTCTGGAATATCTGCAACTATGAACGGCGTCATTATAAAGAACTGGGACTGGAAAAGTATCCTGACTGGTATTATCAGAAAAAAGCACATAAAGGAAATCTGTGGTATAAACAGCTTCCGTCACAGACCGCACAGGAGACCTGTAAGCAGCTGGATAAGGCGTGGAGATCTTTTTATGTCCTGAAAAAGACNACACAGGCACCAGAAATACGATCTGGATAAAATTTATGGATTTCACCTTCCAGCGGATGTCCCTCCGGTTCTGTCATGCTGTAGAATGTTCCATACGGTGCAAAATCTGCCGCGTTAATTTTTACTGCTTTTACCTCTCTCATATAGAAAAGCCTCCTCTTTTTAATAAAAACCCCGTTGATTCTCTCAATACATCCAGTATAACATAGTAAAAAAACAGTCTCAAGCTATTTAGGACAATAGGTGGGAATCCTCTGCAATTCAATTACCGAGATGAAAGCACAGGATTGTGCGTATCCGCACAAAAAATATAACAACAAAGATTGATTTCTTATATCTCCTGATTCTTGTATTTGTTTTCAAAAGAAAGCAGACCAGATTTATATTGAAAAGCAAGAGCATTTTGTGCTATGCTATAACCATAGTAGAAATTATGAACCAAAAGGAGAATGGAGATGCTGCTGTCACATAAAACATCCATAAAGATCAGTCAGGAATATTCCAATATCATAGGGCATATGTGTTATGCAGCATCCAAACTCTGGAATATCTGCAACTATGAACGGCGTCATTATAAAGAACTGGGACTGGAAAAGTATCCTGACTGGTATTATCAGAAAAAAGCACATAAAGGAAATCTGTGGTATAAACAGCTTCCGTCACAGACCGCACAGGAGACCTGTAAGCAGCTGGATAAGGCGTGGAGATCTTTTTATGT